>NZ_JBXAJS010000014.1:0-133327 GCF_058797535.1 Pseudomonas sp. GW823-FHT02E01
CGATGAACTGAAGCAACCTGCTGCCGAAAACTGCGTAACTCTTTGTTTACCAAGGAGTTTTCCGTTTCGACTGCGCCTGAAGTGGGGCGAATTATAGACATCTATAATCTGCCGTCAAGCACTGATTCGGGTTTTCTATCAATATCCTGCAGAATGCAGCAAAACGACCCAAATGACGCCTATATAGAGGAGCTAGAACGCCCCTCTATATAGAAGAGCTTCCCCATAGGCAGCCACAACCCATGCCATAGCCAAAAAATCAGCCCACGCGCACAGACGATTGACTGACCGCCAAAAAACAAAAAAGCACCCAAGGTGCTTTTTTGTTATCGCTATCAGTTGAACAAAGCCGACACCCTCGCCCGCGCCATGTGCAGCTTTTTGTAGCTTTCGATCAGGCGAAGGTGCCTGTCGAGCCCTTCAAGTTTCATGCTCGTCGGCGTCAGACCATAGAATCGCACACTGCCATCCACGGACCCTATCGCCGCGTCCATCCGCTCGTTGCCGAACATCCGGCGGAAGTTGACCTCGTAGTCGCTCAGTTCCAGATCATCGTCCAGCTGCATTTCCAGCACGACGTTCACAGCTTGATAAAACAAGCCGCGCTCGACGGTGTTGTCGTTGTATTGCAAGAAGGCTTCCACCAGATCCTTGGCCTGATCAAACTTCTGCAAGGCGAGATAAATCAGCAGCCTCAGCTCCAGGATCGTCAACTTGCCCCAAGGCGTGTTGTCGTCGAACTCGATGCCGATCAAAGTGGTGATGTCGGTGTAGTCATCCAGCTCGCTGTTTTCCAGACCTTGGGCCAGCGATCTCAGGCCGACTTTGCTCAGGCTGTGCAGGTTCAGGATGTCAGCGCGGAACTGCAGCGCTTTGTTGGTGTTATCCCAGATCAAATCTTCTACCGGATAAATTTCCGAGTAACCCGGCACCAGAATGCGGCAGGCCTTGGCACCAATGTGCTCATAGACTGCCATGTACACTTCTTTGCCCATGTCTTCGAGAATGCCGAACAGGGTCGCGGCCTCTTCGGTATTGGAGTTTTCGCCCTGACCGGAGAAATCCCACTCAACGAATTCAAAATCCGGTTTTGCACTAAAGAAGCGCCACGAGACCACACCGCTGGAATCGATAAAGTGCTCGACGAAGTTGTTCGGCTCAGTCACCGCCTGACCTTCGAAGGTCGGCTGAGGCAGATCGTTCAGGCCTTCGAAACTGCGGCCTTGCAGCAGCTCCGTCAGGCTGCGCTCCAGCGCCACTTCCAGGCTTGGGTGCGCGCCGAACGAGGCAAACACGCCACCGGTACGCGGGTTCATCAAGGTCACACACATCACCGGGAACTCCCCGCCCAGCGATGCATCCTTGACCAGCACCGGGAAGCCCTGCTCTTCCAGGGCCTGGATACCAGCCAGAATCCCCGGGTATTTCGCTAGTACTTCCTGCGGCACATCCGGCAGGGCCATTTCGCCTTCGAGGATTTCGCGTTTGACCGCGCGCTCGAAGATCTCCGACAGGCACTGCACCTGGGCTTCGGCCAGGGTGTTGCCGGCGCTCATGCCATTGCTCAGGAACAGGTTTTCGATCAGGTTGGACGGAAAGTACACCACCTCATTGTCCGACTGGCGCACAAACGGCAGTGAACAAATGCCACGCTGGGTGTTGCCGGAGTTGGTGTCGTACAGATGCGAACCACGCAACTCGCCATCCCGGTCGTAAATCTTCAGGCAGTACTCGTCGAGGATTTCAGTCGGCAGTTCGTCCTTCGGGCCAGGCTTGAACCAGCGCTCGTCCGGGTAATGCACAAACGCCGCGTTGGCGATGTCCTCGCCCCAGAACTGATCGTTGTAGAAGAAGTTGCAGTTGAGCCGCTCGATAAACTCGCCCAGTGCCGATGCCAGCGCGCCTTCCTTGGTCGCGCCTTTGCCGTTGGTAAAACACATTGGCGAGTGCGCATCGCGGATGTGCAGCGACCACACATTGGGAACGATATTGCGCCACGAAGCGATTTCAATCTTCATGCCCAGGTCAGCCAGGATGCCCGACATGTTGGCGATGGTTTGCTCCAGCGGCAGGTCCTTGCCCACAATGTAGGTGCCCGCCTCGCTGGTCGAGTGCGGCATCAGCAACGCCTGGGCATCGGCGTCGAGGTTTTCGACCTCTTCAATCACAAACTCAGGCCCGGTTTGCACCACCTTCTTTACCGTACAACGGTCGATGGAGCGCAAGATCCCCTGACGGTCCTTGGCGGAAATGTCCGCCGGCAATTCAACCTGAATCTTGAAAATCTGGTTGTAGCGGTTTTCCGGATCAACAATGTTGTTCTGCGACAGGCGGATATTTTCGGTGGGGATATTGCGAGTTTCGCAATACAGCTTCACGAAGTACGCCGCACACAACGCCGACGAAGCCAGGAAGTAATCGAACGGCCCCGGTGCCGAGCCATCGCCCTTGTAGCGAATGGGTTGATCGGCAATCACCGTGAAGTCGTCGAACTTGGCTTCAAGTCGAAGGTTGTCGAGAAAGTTGACCTTGATTTCCATGTGCGATTACCAGAATTACGAGCTAAACGATTTGGCCGCCATTATCCGGTTTTTCGGCACAGACCGTTAACTTTCCGCTATTTATCGATCAACACCACACCACGCTCCTCAAGCAAGCGCACAAACATCGTCAGGCTCTGCGACACGGTTCCTCTGCGCCACACTAGCCAGGTGCGTAAATAGCGGAACGACTCCGACAACGGCCAGACACTGACCGTCGTGCATCCAGGCATGCTTTCGAGCATGCTGCGGGGCATCAGCGCCAGGCCGGCACCGGCGCTGACGCAGGCCAGCATGCCGTGATAGGACTCCATTTCGAAAATCTTGCCGGGCACCGCCGCGCCATTGGCGAACCAGCTTTCGAAATGATGGCGATAGGAACAGTTGGAGCGGAAGGCATAGATGTTTTCGCCATTCACATCCTTGGCCCGATGAATCGGGTCATGGTTGAGGGGGGCGATCAGGACCATTTCCTCCTCGAATGCAGGCACACCCTCCAGCGCCGGATGCAACACCGGACCATCGACAAATGCAGCGGCCAGCCGCCCGGACAGCACTCCATCGATCATGGTCCCGGAGGGGCCGGTGGACAGGTCCAGTTCGACCTTGGCGTGCTTCTGGTTATAGGCGGCCAATAGCTCTGGAATACGTACCGCTGCAGTACTTTCCAGCGAACCCAGGGCGAAGGCTCCCTGCGGTTCTTCACCCGCCACGGTGGCGCGCGCCTCCTGAACCAGGTCGAGAATACGTCGAGCGTAATCCAGAAAGCTCCAGCCGGCCGGCGACAGGCGCAGGCGACTCTTCTCACGAATAAACAGATCCACACCCAGGTCCAGTTCAAGCTGTTTGATTCTGGTCGTGAGATTCGATGGCACCCGGTGGATATGCTGGGCGGCTACGCTGATGCTGCCGTGCTCGGCGACAGCCTTGAAAATTTCGAGCTGAACCAGATCCAAGCCATTCTCCAAACGTGAACGTTACGCTCAGTATTATTCAGTTTCCAGAAAACATATAGCCCCATAACCTGAGCACATTCCTACCTCGCAGGACGGTGCCATGACCAACGTATCCAGCCTTACCCATGCCATTTCGATCAACCCCGCCACGGGCGAGCAGATCGGCCATTATCCTTTCGAATCCGATTCGGCATTACAGGCCGCGCTGACGCGGGCCACTACCGGGTTTCGCGCCTGGCGCGGCAAACCGGTTGAACAGCGCGCGCAACTGTTGATCAACCTCGGTCAGGCCTTGCGCAACAATGCACAGGCCATGGCGAACATGATCACCCAGGAAATGGGTAAGCCGATTGCTCAGGCCCGCGGTGAAATCGAAAAATGTGCGCAGCTCTGCCAGTGGTACGCCGAACACGGCCCCGCCATGCTGAGCCCGGAACCGACCCTGGTTGAAGGCGGCAAGGCATGCATTGAATATCGTCCCCTGGGCCCGATTCTCGCCGTGATGCCGTGGAACTTCCCCATCTGGCAAGTCCTGCGCGGCGCGGTCCCCACCCTGCTCGCCGGCAATACCTACGTGCTCAAGCACGCGCCAAACGTCATGGGCAGCACCTATCTGCTGCTGGACGCTTTCAAGCAAGCGGACTTCCCCGAAGGTGTTTTCGAGGTCATCAACGTCACCCCGGACGGTGTATCCAAGGCGATCGCCGATCCACGCATCGCGGCCGTCACCCTCACCGGTAGCGTGCGAGCGGGCATGGCCATCGGTGCTCAGGCCGGAGCCGCGCTGAAGAAATGCGTATTGGAACTGGGCGGCTCCGACCCGTTTATCGTTCTCGACGACGCGGACCTCGATGAGGCGGTAAAAGCCGCCGTGATCGGGCGCTATCAAAACACCGGACAAGTCTGCGCCGCAGCCAAACGACTGATAGTCGAGCAAGGCATTGCCCGGGAATTTACCCGCAAGTTCGTCGAGGCCACCCAACAACTGGTTGTCGGTGATCCACTGGCTACCACCACCTATATCGGCCCGATGGCTCGCTTCGATCTGCGCGATGAACTGGATCAACAGGTGCGCGACACACTAAAAGAAGGCGCGACGTTGCTGATGGGTGGAAAGAAGGCTGAAGGCCCTGGTAACTACTATGAGCCCACTGTACTCGGCGACGTGACCGATCAGATGACATCATTCAAACAGGAGTTGTTTGGTCCGGTGGCCTCAATCATCACGGCCCGAGACGCAGCCCATGCGCTGGATTTGGCCAATGACAGCGAGTTCGGCCTCACCGCCACCCTCTACACGCGCAATGTTGAACTCGCCCGGCAGATGGCCAGCGAACTTGAAACCGGCGGCGTGTTCATCAACGGCTATAGCGCCAGCGATCCGCGTGTCAGTTTTGGTGGCGTGAAGAAGAGTGGCTTTGGCCGTGAACTCTCGCATTTCGGTGTGCGTGAATTCTGTAATGCACAAACGGTTTGGCTGGATCGGCGCTAGGGCCGGTATAAATAGGGGTAATTTTCAGACACGAAAAAGCCCAGCCTTCTCAGGCTGGGCTAATTCATTGAAAAACAGGGTCGGGACGGAGTGATTGAAACTCGCTCCCTGGCACCCCATACAGTTAATCAATACTCATCCCTGGTTCAATTTACCCATCTTCAAGCCCAGTAAAAACGGACCATCCTGCGCATCACTCTTCTCATCGAAGGCGATCAACATTCACACTCCATCGCACCGAAAGTTATTTATCCGGACAAGTACCCCCATTACCTTTCATCCTGTTACACCTTATTGAACAGTGATTACTGGACAAACTCTAACACTCACACTTTCCACAAATAACACCCCTTCCCAATAACAGTCAGACCAACATCAATTAGTCTCGCTGACTTCTTATAACATTCGTTGACACTAAGACGTAGACACCCTAGATTAATGGCACTCTGCCAACACCAAGACGACGCATCAACTTTTAAAAGTTAATGGAATGCTGAGTTTCTGAGTTATTTCATAACTGGTACAACGCATGAAATATGTAGACGATATTGCGAAACTCTTTACACGTTTTGGCGCCAATGCGGAGAGTTACCAGGAAATACAACCGAACTACAAAGATTTCAAAGACGACCCGGTTACACCAGCACTCGCTGAGCCAGAACCGTCGGTGGCCTTGCCTCCCCCAACACCAACACCCCCTGTATTTCTAATGGACGAGCCACAGCCTTCTTTATTGGTTGGCGCGTTGGTCGAGCCTGTGAAGAATGTTGTCCTCTCGCAACCTTCACCCATATCACCTCCCCTGACCAAACCACCTGCGAGTTCTGCTACGTGCGATCGTCAGCGATTGAGCGACCTGTTGCGTGAACTCAACCAGGTTCGTCGGGACGGTCTACCAGAAATAACTCGCAAGCGGACCAAGGCGAAGGTCATTGCTATCGTTTCGGCGAATGGTGGAGTGGGTAAAAGCACCGTCGCCGCCGGCCTCGCAAAAACCCTTCGGCGCCCTGGCGGGCGTACCATCGCTATTGATCTGGACCCTCAGAACGCGCTGTCCGGCCACTTGGGTATCACCCGGCAGGTTCCCGGGCTGATCCAGCTCAAAGAACAGCACGCAGACTGGGGCGCTCATCGCCTGCCGGGCTTTAGCGACAGCGAGTGCCTGCCCTTCGGCACTGGCGAGGTGAACGACCGCCGATTGCTCAAGCAGTTGATGCTTGAAGATTCTGACTGGTTGAATCAGCACCTTGCGTCAATGAACCTCAGCGAAAACGATACCGTGATCCTGGACACTCCTTCGGGTGCGACCGTCTATTCGCAACAGGCACTCGACGCCGCCGATCTGGTGCTGGTAATGACGGTGGCCGACGCGGCCTCCTACCTGGCACTGGACACTATGACCCAGTGGCTGGAAACCAGCCCAAGACGCGCGCAGCGGCACCGGTATGTGCTCAACCAACGGGATGACTCGCGTTCGTTCTGCAGGGACATGGGCGTGCTGTTTCGGCGGCGGCTCGGCGCCAACCTGATCGGGACGATTCGCCTCGATCACCAGTTCAACGAGTCGCTGGCCTATGGTCGGGACCTGCTGCAGTACGCACCTGAGAGCATTGGCTGTCAGGATATTCTCTCGCTGTCAGGCGCGGTCCATGCCCTGCTTTTCGCGGATGCTTCCAGCCTGCAGGGCACGCCATGACCGCCCGGCTGAATCAGGCACCTGCGAAGGCGTGGTGGCTGGAGGAGCTATTGGACACTTTCCAGGCTCACGTCAGTCGATGGCCCAAGCGTTGGCGCCAAGGCCTGAAGCTCTCAGCCGGGTTGTTCGCCGCATTGCTGGTGCTGGGTATCCTCACCGCGCCGCTGAACCTGTATTCCCAGGCCGCGTTTGCTGCCGTCTGTTTCGCCACCAGCCTGATCATCCGCAAGCAAGCCGGGCGTCTGGCGATCCTGACGCTGATCACCCTCTCGCTGATCGCTTCGCTGCGCTACATGTACTGGCGCCTGACCGACACCCTGGGCTTCGACAATTGGCAGGATGCCGTATTTGGCTACGGGCTGGTGCTGGCCGAGCTGTATGCCTTGCTCATCCTCGTCTTCGGCTACGTACAGACCGCTTGGCCGCTGCATCGTAAACCGCAGTTTCTGCAACAGCCGCCCGCTGAATGGCCGACGGTAGACGTTTTCATTCCCACCTATAACGAAGCGTTGGGCATCGTCAAACTGGTGGTGCTTGCCGCTCAGGCCATCGACTGGCCCGAGGGCAAACTGCGGGTGCACATGCTCGATGACGGACGCCGGGAGGAATTCAAGGCTTTCTGTCAGCAGATTGGTGTCAACTACATCACCCGCGACAACAATGACCATGCCAAGGCCGGCAACCTCAACGAAGCACTCAAAGTCACCGACGGCGAGTTCATCGCCATATTCGATGCCGACCACGTGCCCACCCGCTCCTTCCTGCAGATCACCATGGGCTGGTTTTCAAAGGACCCGAACCTGGCGTTGCTGCAAACACCGCACTTCTTCTATTCACCCGATCCGTTCGAAAAAAACCTCGATACCTTTCGCTCGGTACCCAATGAAGGTGAGTTGTTCTACGGCCTGGTGCAGGACGGCAACGACCTGTGGAACGCAGCGTTTTTCTGCGGCTCTTGCGCGGTCATCCGGCGGACTCACTTGCTGGAAGTCGGCGGCATCGCCACCGAAACCGTGACGGAGGATGCGCACACGGCACTCAAGCTCAATCGCCGTGGCTTCAATACGGCCTATCTCGCCATTCCACAAGCGGCGGGCCTGGCCACCGAAAGCCTTTCCCGACACATCAGCCAGCGCATACGTTGGGCGCGAGGCATGGCGCAGATTTTTCGGACCGACAATCCGCTATTTGGCAAAGGTCTGAACCTGGGGCAGCGCATCTGCTACCTCAACGCCATGATGCACTTTTTCTACAGCCTGCCCCGGCTGGTGTTCTTGACCGCACCCTTGGCCTATCTGTTTTTCGACGCGCAGATTTTCCATGCCTCGGCGTTGATGGTCACGGTCTATGTACTGCCGCATATTTTCCATTCCAGCCTGACCAACTCCGCCATCCAGGGGCGTTTCCGCCATTCCTTCTGGAACGAAGTGTATGAGTCGGTTTTGGCCTGGTACATCATGCGACCAGTACTGTTGGCCCTGATCAGCCCTTCGCTGGGCAAGTTCAATGTGACCGACAAGGGCGGCACCATCGAGAAGGACTATTTCGACTGGAAGCTTGCACGGCCTTACATCGTGCTGCTGACCTTGAACATGATCGGTCTGGTGATTGGCGTGATGAAGCTGGTCGGGAGTGATTCGGCCGAGGTCACGACCCTGCTGATCAACCTGGCCTGGACCGTGTACAACATCATCATCGTCAGCACCGCCGTAGCGGTGGCCACTGAGTCCTCCCAGGTACGCAACGAACCCAGGGTGCCCGCTGACCTGCCCGTGCGTGTCTACCGCGAAGACGGCACCTGGTTCGATTGCAAAACTCAGGACTTCTCACAAAACGGCGTGGGTCTGGCACTGCCACCGCAGGTGCAGCTCAGCGTCGATGAGAAGCTGCGGCTGTGCATTTTGCGCACGCCGCCTTCAAGCCTCTTTCCCGCAACAACGATCTTCAACAACGACGGCGTGGCAGGCGTGCAATTCGAGGGCCTGACCCTGCGCCAGCAAAGCGAACTGGTGCGACTGACCTTTTCACGGGCAGACACCTGGGCCAATACCTGGGGTAACGGCCGCCTCGACGCGCCCATGTCGGCATTGCGCGAGGTCAGCAGCATTGGCTTACGCGCCATCCTGCGCTTGTTCGTTGCAAGCCTGAAGGACAGCCACGCGCTGCTGCGCAAACGCCCCGACACTCCATCACCCATCGACTCCACCGCGGACACGCAACGATCTTGAAGCCTTCCACTCGCCGGACCTTTCTTCCTCGTCGCTCACTCATGCTGATCGCCTGCTCGCTAGTGGGCTGGAACGGCTGGGCATTGAGTGCTGCCGCCCAAATCAGCGCCACAGAGCCGGCGGTGTTGCCGGTCGCATCGTTGCCCGTGACCGATGCCCCGGGCAACAGCTATACCCGCACCCTCAAGGAGCTGGGCAAAAGCTATTCGATGACCCTAAAAGGCGTGGAGGCGACCGACAGTGTGAATTTCGATGTGCGCGCCGATGAGGTCGTCACGGCTGCACAGGTCACGCTGCAGTACAGCTACTCACCGGCGCTGCTGGCCGACCTTTCGCAAATCAACGTGCTGATCAACGATCAAGTGGCCGCCAGCCTGCCCCTCCCGAAGGAAGAGGCCGGTAAATTGCAGACCCGGACCGTGCAGATTCCGCCGCAGACCATCACCGAATTCAATCGGCTCAGCCTGCAGTTCATCGGTCATTACACGATGCAATGTGAAGACCCTTTGCACTCCAGCCTTTGGGCCAGGATCGGCAATGAGAGCCAGCTGAGCCTCCAGGTGACGTCGATTAAACAGCCCAACGACCTGTCCGCTC
Source organism: Pseudomonas sp. GW823-FHT02E01 (assembly GCF_058797535.1). NCBI lineage: Bacteria > Pseudomonadati > Pseudomonadota > Gammaproteobacteria > Pseudomonadales > Pseudomonadaceae > Pseudomonas > Pseudomonas sp. GW823-FHT02E01. The sequence continues at coordinate 9,510 of NZ_JBXAJS010000014.1, forward strand.
TGCCGCTTCCCCTGTTCGATCGTCGGGACGCCTCGCCCCTGAAGCTGCCCTTCGTGTTCGCCGCGCGCCCGGGCGGTCCTGAACTTGAGGCCGCCGGGATCCTGTCGTCCTGGTTTGGCGCCCTGGCCAGCTACCGTGGCGCAACCTTCCCCGCCAGCCTCACCAGCCTGCCGGCCAAGGGCAACGCGGTGGTGTTTGTCATCGGTAACGAATCAACGACCTTGAGTGGTTTGCCGATCAAAGAGGCCACGGGGCCGACATTGACCCTCATGAGCAACCCGAATGATGCTCAGGGCAAACTGTTGATCGTCTCCGGGCGCGATGGCGCCGATCTCAAGGTCGCCGCGACAGCGCTCGCCCTCGGTGGCTCGGCCTTTTCCGGGCAGAGCGTGGTGATCGACCGGATCGACTCGCTCAAGCCACGCCAACCGTACGACGCGCCAAACTGGCTGCCCTCCGATCGCCCGGTTCGCCTGGGTGAGCTGGCCAAGCCCGCAGAACTCAATGTGTCGGGTTACAACCCGGGACAAATGACGGTGGCGCTGCGCTTGCCACCCGACCTGTTCAACTGGCGTGAGCCTGGTGCGCAACTTGACCTGAAATACCGCTATACGCCGCAACCGGTCTCCACAAACTCTTCGTTGCTGATCAGTTTCAACGACACCTTCATCAAGTCGATCGACCTGCCTTCGATCGAGAAACTGGGCAACAGCGACAGCCTGCTGTCGATGCTCAAAACCGACGACAGCCTGGCCCGCACGTCGCGCATGCTGTTGCCACTCAATTCAGTCGCGCTGCAATCGCGCCTGCAATTTCGCTTCATGTATGACTACATCAAACAGGGCGAATGCCGCGACATCATCATCGACAACATGCGCGGTGTGATCGACCCGGACTCGACCCTGGACCTCAGCCAGTACGAACATTTCATGGCCATGCCCAACCTCGGGGTGTTCAAGGACAGTGGCTTCCCGTTCACCCGCATGGCCGACCTGTCTGAAACATCGGTGATCCTGCCCAACGAGCCAGGCCCGGCCGATCTGAGCGCCTATCTGACCCTGCTGGGCCGCTTCGGCGACTCCACCGGTTATCCGGCCACCGGCGTGAAGGTGGTCCACGCCGATCAGGTGGTCGAGCAAAGCGACCGGGATTTGCTGGTGCTCGCCTCGGGCAACAATCAGCCGCTGCTGCAGCAATGGCAAAGCCTTCTTCCTGCCAAGGGCGAAGACGCTGCGCAGTACTTTGAACTGTCTGACCTGCCCTTGCGCCTGCGCAACTGGATCAGCCCGGATACGAAAACCAATCTACGCGAAGCGCGCAGCAGCTTCAGGTTTAGCGCTGAGGACGGCAGTGCTTATCTGACCGGATTCGAATCGCCGCTCAAGAGTGGCCGCAGCGTGGTGTTTATCGCCGGCACAAGGCCCGACGGCCTGGCCGACGTGACCAACGCCCTGCTCAGCAGCGAAGAAAATGCCCAGCAATTGCAAGGCAGCCTGGTGGTGGTCAGGGGCAAGCATGTCGAATCGCTGGTCGCCGAACAAGATTACTACGTCGGGCGCCTGGGTCCGTTGCGCTATCTGCAGTGGTACCTCTCGCAGAACGTAATTGCGCTCATGCTGTTCACCCTCCTCGGGGTCCTGCTGCTTGCTTGCATGGCCTATCTGGCCTTGCGCTTACGGGCCAAACGTCGTCTTGGCCAATGAGCCGCGCAGGCCTGTGTCGTCCATGAGCAGCCGGGGTGCTTCACTTCGCCAGGGCCCGCGCGGTAACGCGCGCAGGTTGAGCGCTGTGCTTGCGCTTGCCGTGCTGGCGCCGGCAACAGCAGCCGCAAAATCCTGCGAGTCGCCAGCCTGGCCACTGTGGCAAACCTACGCAACGCGCTTCGTCCAGGACGACGGCCGGGTTCTGGAATCGAGCCTGAAGAGCAATCACAGCACCTCTGAAGGGCAGTCCTACGGCATGCTCTTCGCACTGATCGGCAACGATCAGCCACGTTTCGACACGCTCTGGCGCTGGACCTCGGTCAATCTCGCCGGCGCAGACATCGCCACACGCCTGCCGGGCTGGTTATGGGGGCAAGGCACGGACGGTCAGTGGCGCCTGCAGGACGCCAATTCGGCCGCCGACGCCGACCTGTGGATCGCCTACGCCCTGCTCGAAGCCGCACGCCTGTGGGATCGGCCGGACTATCGCCAGGACGCCCTGCACCTGATGGCGACGATCGAAGCGCAATTGGTCGTCAACCTGCCCGGGCTGGGTCCGATGGTATTGCCTGGACCACAGGGCTTCGTCCAGCCGGACGCACTCTGGCGCCTGAACCCCAGCTACCTGCCACTGCCGCTGTTACGGCGGCTGGCCAAGGAAGCACCGTCCGGGCCCTGGCAAGCGATCGCCCACAACACCGCGACGATGATCGCCCAATCCAGCCGCCACGGCTTCGTCGCCGACTGGGTCGGTTATCAAGGCACTTCAACGCAATCGGGTGCCTTCGTCAGCGACCCGATCAACGGCGACACGGGCAGCTACGACGCCATTCGGGTGTACCTCTGGCTGGGCATGAGTGATACCTCCGAGCCGCTGGCAGCGCTGCTGCTCAAACGGCTGGACGGCATGGCCCGCAGCACTGTCGCGACGGGTTCCCCCCCGGAAACAGTCGAGGTTCGCCACGGCAGTGCCCGGGGTCAGAGCCCGTTCGGATTCCGGGCTGCGCTGATTCCCTACCTTCAGGTCAAGGGGCAACCCGGGTTGGCCGATCAGCAGCGACACCGCGTGGAACTCGCCTTGCGCGAGGCACTGGCCAGGCCTGATGCCGACGTCGGTCCGCCGCGTTACTACGACTTGATGCTCAGCCTGTTCGCGCTCGGCTGGGCAGATAAACATTACCGATTCCGGGAAGACGGAACGCTGAAACTCTCCTGGGAGACCGCATGCACGCGCACCACCGCACGCTAGTCATCGCCGCCATGAGCGCATGGACGGCTGCTGCCCACGCTCAAAGTCCGACGCCACAGACATTACTCGTCGAGCAAGGACAGTACTGGCAGTTGCACAAAAACCCTCAACGCGCTGCGGAAGTCTGGCTGAAAGTCCTGCTGCTGGACCCGGTCCAGGTTGACGCACTGTATGGCCTGGGCTTGATCGGCGTGCAACAGGGCAAGCCACAACAGGCGCAGCAATACCTGGCCCGCTTGCAAGCCATCGAGCCAGCGCCTCGGCAAGCACTGCAATTGGCGCAGGACATCGCCCTGGCACAACCGCAGAGCCAGCAGCGCCTGGAAGAGGCTCGGCGCCTCGTCGATGCCGGTGAGCGTGACAAGGCGACCGCCGAGTTTCGCTCGCTGTTCGATGGCCGTCCGCCTCAAGGCACGATCGGCCGCGAGTATTACAACAACCTTGCCTTCAATCAGGCTGACTGGCCTGAAGCACGCAGCGGATTTCAGCGCCTGCAACGAGAAATGCCCAATGACTCGATCGTCGCGCTGTTTTACGCCAAGCATCTGGTGCGCCATGAAGACAGCCGTGCCGAAGGTATCCGCGCCCTGGCCGCGCTGACCCAGCGTACCGACATTGCCGGTGATGCCGACGAAAGCTGGCGCCTGGCGCTGACCTGGATCGGTCCACCCAATCCGGCACAAGTGCCGTTGTTCGAGGCGTACCTCAAGACGCATCCGGATGACGTGGAAATTCGGGCGCAGATGGACAAGGGCAAGCAACAGGTAGTAGCAACGACGGCCAGTAAGGGATGGCAACCGCCCGCCGACGTCGCGCGCGGCCTGAAGGCGCTCAAGGCAGGCGATCAGGCTACCGCCGAACAGGCTTTTCAAGCGCGCTTGAAAACCCAACCCGATGATGCCGACGCGCTGGGCGGTCTTGGGGTTGTTCGCCAGCAGCAACGCCGACTGGCCGAAGCGGAAAAGCTCCTGGTTCAGGCCACGCGACAACCTGACGGCAGCCAGTGGCAAGCCGCACTGAACGAAGTGCGCTACTGGTCTGCGTTGCAGCAGGCTGGGGACGCCCAGGCCAAAGGCCAGTCAGCCCAGGCACAGGCCCTGGTAAACCAGGCGCTGCGCCTGACTCCGAACGGGGTCGACGCTCGCCTCGCCCTGGCGGATATTCAGGCCAGCGCGGGTCAGTTCGATGACGCTCAGGGCAACTATCGCCAGGTATTGAACCTGCGCCGCGACGACCCTCGAGCACAGGAAGGGCTGGTCAACGTGCTGCTCAAGAGCGGCAAGAACGATGAAGCGCTGCAACTGATCAACAGCCTGCCCGCCACCGGGCAGGCAAAGATCGGCCAGTCCGCACGTCTGAAAGCCTTGCGTGCGACGCAACTGGCCGCCCTCGCCGAACAACGCAACGACCTGCCCGCAGCGCGCAACGCCTTGCAAGACGCGTTGCGCTACGAACCGGACAACATCTGGACGCGTTTCGCCCTGGCCCGCCTGAACCTGGCGATGGGCGAACCGCAAAAGGCCCGGGACCTGATCAACGCCATGCTCCAGGCCCATCCCGACAATGCCGATGCGCTTTACGTCAGCGCCTTGCTGTCGGTCCAGATGGGTGAGTGGAAAGCCGCACAGACAACGTTGGGACGCTTGCGCCCCGACCAGCGCACCCCGGACATGCAAGCGCTGGCCGCTGATGTCAGCCTCAACCTGCAACTCAGCCAGGCGATAGAGTTGGGCAAACGCGGACAGCGCCAGGAAGCCCTGACCTTGCTCGATCGTATTCAGCCGATGACCAACAACAGTCCGGATCGCACAGCGAGCCTGGCTTCGGCCTATGTCGACATCGGCGAACCGACTCGCGCACTGACCCTCATGCGCGGCCAGTTGCAACACACCACGGCGCCCTCGGCGGATTTCATCCTGCAATACGCCACCGTCCTGCTTAAATCCGGAGAAGATGCCCAGGTCAACGAGATTCTGCGCGATCTTCAGAACAGGCCCTTGAACGCGCCGGCTCGCAAGCGTTTCGACGACCTGCTCTACCTCTATCGCATCCGCCAGGCTGACCAACTGCGTGAACGCGGCGATCTGGCCAATGCCTATGACACGCTGGCGCCCGCACTGGCACAACGTCCCGGTGACAGCGCTGCCGTCGCGGCCCTGGCGCGGATGTACTCGGCCAATGGCGACACGGCAAAAGCCCTCGAACTCTACAAACCGCTGTTACAGCGCCAACCAAACGACCCGCAACTGCTGCTGGGTGCTGCCGACGCGGCGGTGCTGGCACATGACACGGCCTTTGCCGAACAGGCGCTGCAACAGCTGCTCAAGACCGAATCCGGTAACCCTCAAACGCTGACCGAGGCCGCACGTCTCTACCAGAACATGGGCAAAACCGGCACGGCCACCGATCTGCTGCGCAAGGCCGTGGCCATCGAACAGAGCGAGAAACGCAGAAGCCAGGGCGGCCAACTGGCCGGTTCGACGGTGGCGCCCAACCCTTTTGCCGGGGTGTCGGGCTCACGTAACGAAGTCAGTCGCGACACTTTACTGGCAGCCATCCCGCCACCGGTTCAAGAGATGCCGGGCCGCATGACGTCCCACACCCCTTTCGGCGTCGATGCCCCGCCAAGGCCGCAGCAGGCGAGCAATCCATTCGAGTCGCAGCTGCCACGCGCAGCATTGGTGAGCGAGGACATCAGTCCCGCACAACTGGCACTGAATAAAATCCTCCAGGAGCGCAGTGCCTACGTCACCCAGGGCGTGAGCATTCGTAGCAACGACAGTGAGTCGGGACTGAGCAAACTGACCGACATTGAAACACCGCTGGAAATCAATATTCCGCTGGATGAAAGCCGCGTCGCCCTGCGCGTGACGCCGGTCTCGCTGAACGCCGGCAGTGCCAGCAGCGAGGCGTTGTCGCGTTTTGGCAATGGTGCGCAGAGCGGCAGCGTCGGTTCGCAAAAAGCCGAGGGCGTCGGCCTTTCCGTCGCCATTCAACGGCCCGCGGATGGGCTCAAAGCCGATCTCGGCACCACCCCCCTCGGCTTCAAATACAGCACAGCCACCGGCGGCATCAGCGTTGATCGCCCCATCAGCGACACCTCTAATGTCCGTTACGGCGTGAGCGTTTCCCGGCGTCCGGTGACTGACAGCGTCACCTCGTTTGCCGGCACCACGGACAAACGCAGCGGGCAGTCCTGGGGCGGAGTGACCGCCAATGGCGGGCGCGGCCAGTTGAGCTTCGACGACAACGAAGTCGGCGTATATGGCTACGCCTCCTGGCACCAGTTATTGGGCAACCATGTCGAGTCCAACAGCCGTAGTGAACTGGGCAGCGGTGTGTACTGGTACCTGCAAAACGCAACGGACAGCAAACTGACCGTCGGCCTGAGCATGACCGGCATCAGCTACGCCAACAACCAGGACTATTTCACCTACGGCCACGGCGGCTATTTCAGCCCGCAGACGTTCTTCGCCCTGGGCGTGCCGGTGACCTGGGCACAACGCACCGGGCGCTTGACGTATCAAGTCAAGGGTTCGGTCGGCGTGCAGCATTTCGAGCAGGACAGCGTCGACTATTTCCCGACCGACAAAGCCCTGCAGGCGGCCTCGGGCCTGCGCTACGCCGGGCAAAACAAAACCGGGATCGGCTACAGCGTCGCCGCGGCGGCTGAATACAAGGTCGCTTCGAACTTCCTGCTGGGCGCCAATCTGGGCCTGGACAACGCCCGCGACTACCAACAAATCAGCGGTGCCCTGTCCTTGCGCTACCAGTTCGAGGAGATCAGCGGCCCCATGAGCCTGCCGGTCAGCCCGTACACCTCGCCTTATTCCAACTGATCATTCTGGAGCTTTCGATGCCCACTTCTGCCCTTGCCGGTCTGACTCTCCTTGTCCTTGGGGAGAGCCACATGAGCCTTGCGGACCATTTGCTGGAACCGCTGCACGACAACCTGACGCGCCAAGGCGCCCAGGTCCACTCCATCGGTGCCTGCGGCGCCAGCGCCGGCGACTGGCTGATCAGCAAGAAGGTCGACTGCGGTGCCGAGCGCAAAGGCAACGACAAGATCGTGATCAAGGGCCGTGACGCCACTACCACACCGATCCAGGACCTGATCGCCGCCGACAAGCCCGACCTGGTGGTACTGGTCATCGGCGACACCATGGCGTCCTATGACAAGCCGGTGTTTCCGAAGGCCTGGGCATGGCAAAGCGTCACCGGCCTGGCCAAGGCCATCGCAGCCACCGGGACCCGCTGCGCCTGGGTGGGCCCGGCCTGGGGCAAAGCCGGTGGCATGTACCAGAAGAATGATGCCCGCACCCAGTTGATGTCGCAGTTTCTGGCCGCGAACGTGGCGCCTTGCACCTACATCGATTCGCTGACGTTTTCCAAACCCGGACAGTGGATCACCACCGACGGCCAGCACTTCACCGTCGCCGGTTATCAATCCTGGGGCAATGCGATCGGTGATGCCGTGGCCAAACTGCCCGCCGACCGCATCAGCAGCACAGGAGCCGGTAAATGACCCGATTCGCATTCAGCTGGGCACTGTTCGCGCCCTTGATGCTGAGCCTGCACGCCGAGGCTGGCGACATTGCCCTGTACCCGACGGGCCCGGATCAGGACTCGGCCTTCCTGCGCTTTATCAACGCCGCCGACCACCCCCTGCAACTGCTGGCCGAAGGCTCGCGGGCTAGCCTCAAACTCGAAGGCACCCATGCTGTGTCCGACTACTTGCCCGTGCCCGCCAACCAGCCGATCAAGGGCACCCTGGAACGCAACGGCAAGAGCCAGCCGCTGGACATCCAGGTGGCGGCAGGCGAATTCGCCAGCGTGATCGCCTTGCCGGATAGCGCACAAGGTATCCGCCAGGTCGTCATCCGTGAGCAACCCGACGACTTCAATAGCCTGAGGGCCTCGCTGGCGTTTATCAGCGCCGATCCTGCGTGCACCCAGGCCGGGTTGCGCGCTGCGGGGAAGAACGCCGACCTGTTCAAGGAGGTGGCCGACGGCAGCGTGCAACGCCGAGCGATCAACCCGGTCAACCTGTCGGTTCAATTGGTCTGCGCCCAAACCAACGTCGGTGCCCCGCTGGACCTGGGCCAGCTCAAGGCCGGCGAGCGCTACAGCGTCGTGCTGCTGCCTGGCGCAAATGGCCCTTACCTGTTGCTCGCGACTGACGTCCTGGCCCACTGATCGGATCGCGCCACCACCATGGTTTTTGCTTCTCTCGAGTTTCTGACGTTGTTCCTGCCGCTGTTCCTGTGTGCCTATGCAGTGTGCCCAACCGCCTGGCGCAACGTCACGCTACTGATCGGCAGCTGGCTGTTCTATGGCTGGTTGAGCCCACAGTTCCTCGCGGTGCATGTGGCGCTGACGATCACGGCGTGGGTCGGCGGCTTGCTGATTGACGCCTTACGGGAAGAAAGCAAGGGCCGCGTACGGCTACTCGCAACGCTGATCGTGCTCAACACGGCGGTGCTGTGCTGGTACAAGTACGCCAACATCGTCGCCAGCACCTTGATCGATGCCGCCACCTGGTACGGCGCCATGCCCCTGGACTGGCAGCGGGTCATCATGCCGGCCGGGCTGTCGTTTATCGTATTGCAGGCGATTTCCTATCTGGTGGATGTGCATCGCCGCACCGTGCCGGTCGAACGCAGCTTCATTAACTACGCCACCTATATTTCGATGTTCGGCCATTCGGTCGCCGGCCCCATCATTCGCTATGACTGGGTTCGGCGCGAGCTGAATCAACGTTGTTTCAACCTGCAGAATTTCTCGCTGGGTGCGCGCAGGTTCATGGTCGGGATGAGCATGAAGGTACTGGTGGCCGACACCCTGTCGCCCGTGGTCGATGTGGCGTTCAATGTGCAGAACCCAAGTTTCTCTGACGCCTGGATCGGCTGCCTTGCCTATTCCTTGCAACTGTTCTTCGACTTCGCCGGCTACAGTGCCATGGCCATCGGGCTGGGACTGATGCTGGGGTTTCACTTTCCCGAGAACTTCGACCGTCCGTATCTGGCCAACAGCATCCAGGACTTCTGGCGCCGCTGGCACCTGTCGCTGTCCAGCTGGTTACGTGACTATCTGTACATTCCGCTGGGTGGCAATCGCAACGGCACCTGGAAAACCTACCGCAACCTGTTCCTGATCATGGCCATCGCCGGCCTCTGGCACGGTGGCGATAGCTGGAACTACCTGTTGTGGGGCTGTGCCCATGGCCTCGCGTTATGCGTTGATCGTGCCTGGAGCCGTTCCACCCTGCCCTCTGTACCGCCGGTGCTGTCCCATGGCTTGACTCTACTGTTTGTGTGCCTGGCCTGGACACTGTTCCGCGCCCCCGATTTTCATAGCGCTCTGAGCCTGTATGCCGGACAGTTCGGTCTGCAGGGCATCGCCCTCGGTGATGAACTGTCCGTGACCCTGCGCCCGGTACACGGCCTTGCAGGCTTGCTGGGTGTGTTCGGTGTCATCGCACCACTGCTGCGCCCTTACTGTGAGAAACGACTGGGCGGCATTGCGTTTTACGCCGCAGCCCTTTGGCCCATCGCCGGTTTCATGCTGTCGTTCGCACTGATCGCCAGTCGCGAAACCGTACCTTTCCTGTACTTCCAATTCTGATGACGACCCCAAAGCACACCCCGCCACCCACTCAGCCAGATGAGCTGGCGACACGCAACAGTCGGCTGGCAGGCGTGGCGTTGCTGATATTCCTGTTCGTCGGGCTGCTGTCCTCTGGCCGTCTGATCGTCTCAGGGCAGATCTCGCTGTTGCCCGATAAAGTGCTGGCCCCGCAGCTTTTTGACGGCGATATCACTCATCGGATCGCCAGGGAACTGTCGAACGCTCAACTCCCCACGACCTTCGCCGAGCTGGAGCGCGGTGTCAGCTGGCTTCTGCTCAGTGACAGCGGGCCAAGGGTTCGCTCGGGTTGTCCTGACTGGTTGTTTTTGGCCGATGAGCTCAAGGTCAATCATCAAGCACAGCGCAATGCCGATGCCAAAGTCCAGGCAGTGATTGATCTGAAGCAGCAGCTCTCCCAACGTGGCATCAGCCTGCTGGTGGTCATCGTTCCAGACAAGAGCCGCATCGCTTCCGGGCAGCGTTGCGCACTGCACCGCCCAGCCACTCACGAAGGGCGCATCCAGGCCTGGACCTCGAAGCTGGATGTGGCTGGCGTGGCGAATCTGGACCTCACCGGTGCGCTGACGCCACTGGGGGCCAGTGCCTGGTTGCGCACCGATACGCACTGGAGCGAGCCCGGCGCGAAGGCGGCGGCCGAGGCTATCGCGCAGCGACTGAAGACCCTGGGCATCAGCGCAACGCCACGCAGGTCGTTCAACGAAAGTCATGCCCCGCTCGCGGTGCGATCTGGCGATCTGGTCCATCTGGCGGGCATCGACTGGCTGCCGCTCAAATGGCAACCCGCACCCGAAATGGTCGCCCAGACCAGCACCCACGAACTTCCCGTTGCGTCAGCCGCCAGCCCTGACACGGAGGCAGACCTCTTTGGCGATGCCGAACTCCCCAACACCGCGCTCATCGGCACTTCATTCTCACGCAACTCCAACTTCGCAGGGTTTGTGCAGCAGGCGCTGGGCGCCCCCGTAGGCAACTTCGCCAAAGACGGTGGAGCATTCTCCGGCGCTGCCAACAGCTACCTCAACAGCCCAGCCTTCAAAGAAACGCCGCCAAAGCAAATCATCTGGGAGATCCCGGAGCGGGACCTGCAGTCGGCTTACATCGAACCCATTGCCTATCGCTTGTTGCGGTAGGCCAGGCGACTCACTACTGATGCACTGGATCGAGGGGCGCAACCACTTTCTGCAAAAATTTCCCCTGATGCGGCCAGGTTGTTCGAGCATCTGAGCAGCTTGCACGGCTGACCCTGTCGCAGGGTCAACGCTGTTCTTTCCACACCAACCGAATGAGCAACAAGACCAACAGAACGTTCAATACCGCCAGCGAACTCAGGCCCGCAAGCACACCGCCAGCGCCCCAGGTATCTAACAGGTACCCGCCCGCGAGGGGAGTCAAGGCTTGTCCAATGAGCGAAGGCCGAGCCATGCGCCCCATCAGCAAAACATAATGGGCAGGCGACATGAGGGCCAATGGCAGCAGTCCTCGAACGATCGCCCGCAAACCATTACCCGCGCCATAGATCACCAGACCCAGTGCGGTCATTGTCGCAGAGAGGGTCACAAACAGCAGACCGATCGCCACGAATACCACAGAGATCAACGTCGTCCAGAGAGGGTGTCGCTTTCGCGAAAACACTTGTAGAACACGTGATCCTACCTGGCTCGGCCCCAGCAACGCGCTCAGTCCGATAGCGGCTGCAAGCGAGTAACCCTGCCCCTGCAACAATGAAATCAGCTGGACCGACATCGCCGTCATGATCACTGCACCCAACGCGAAGATCAGCGTGAGCAGCAGGTAGATCCGCCGGTCTATTGAGAGACTTTCATCACTCACTGCCTGGCTTTTTGTGAGGGGTCCCGTGCCCCGCGCCAGTACCCAGAGATAAAGCGGTGCCACGGCAATGACCAATAACGCCCCATAAGCCAAGCATGTCGTGCGCCAGCCAACGTGCTCGATGACCAGCGCTACCGCGGGCCATGACAGCGTTGTCGCAAACCCTGAAATGAGCGTGATCCCGGTAATCGCACTGCCCGCCCGCTCCCCGTACAGAGAACCTAAAGCCGCGAATAGCGCTTCATACAGCCCCAGCGCCATACCGACGCCAATCACTGCCCAAGACAAAAGAAACATCGGCAACGAGGTCGAGATGGCCATCAGAAACAACCCGATAGCGACACCCAGCCCGCTACTGGCCAGGATGGGGCGGCCGCCGTACCGGGCGATAAGCCGGCTGGTCAACGGTGCCAGCATCGCGGAAACCAGAATGCTCAGAGACAGTGCGCCATACACCCACTGGCTGGCCCAACCGGTCTCTTTCATGATCGGATCGGCCATGACGGCCATCAGGAAGAACGAACCTCCCCAGACCAGAACTTGCAGCATCCCCAAAATAAAAATGCCGAATACGCCAGGCAGTCGCGTTTGTTGGTTCAAGACAGTGTCATCAGTGGTGAGCAAAGCGGAACTCGTGAGCAGCTGCGCAACTACGGATAATTGGGCGATTTGTATGGGGGCGGGGCACTCGCAGCTAACAGGCTCACCGTTGGCTCAAAGCATGTGTCCAGCCCAGATTTTGCGATTGACCAGATCGGCGGCAATCTCGATGAAGGCATCCCCGACAAATTTGGCGGCCGGACTGACCCGCCTGTCGGCCGGAAAAACCTGAACCAGTTTGCGCATGGGAACGGGGTCGACCAAGGGGGCTGCACTGAGCACGCCAGCGTCGACCTGCGCGTAAATCGATGCCAAAGGCAAAGCGGTCAAACCGAAACCATTACGGACCAGATCGATCATGGCGCCGAAGGAGTCGGCTTCAACGCTGGTCTTGAGCTTGATCCCGACTTGACGTGCACAATCATCCAGAATCACGCGAAGGCTATGTCGAGCGCTTGGCAATACCAATTGCTGCTCAGCCAATGACTCGAACGATATCGGCGTATCAAGACGCAGGTTGGCGCTGGCGGGACCGACCAGCAGCAGATTTTCCATCATCACCGGCACGATACGCAGCGTATGCAAAGGATGGGGATCGTAAGAGATCGCCAGCTCCAATTCGCCACGCTGAACCCAATCGAGCAGATAACCGCTGAAGGCTGAGGAAAACCTGACGGCGAGATTCGGATGCGCCTCTTTGATCTTGCGTACCAATGGAACAGTGATAATTTCCGCGACCGTCGGCGTCGTGCCGATGACGACCGTTCCCCGAAAAGAGGACTTTGCGCCTACAACAGAACTTCGAATGGACTCCATTTCTTCCATGATTCGGGTGGCATGTGCCAACACTTCACGTCCGGCGTCGGTGATCTCCATGCCTCGACCATGTCGATCAAACAGGTAGGTGCCGAGCTCCTTTTCCAACAATCGAATTTGCCGGCTAAGTGCCGGTTGCGCGATGTGAAGACGATCCGAGGCCTTGCTGAGACTGCCCAGCTCGGCAACATGAATCAGGGTTTTGAGTTGAACGACATCCATTACCAGGCCAGTCAGCATCGGGCTCGGCGCGATATGCGGCGAAAGTGCTGTGAGTGTAATCGCATTTACGCACCTTGGAATGCCCCGCAACCACCGTGTCGTGCGGCCCCAGGACTTTCAAGCCGGCTGTATCCCCCGGCCCGCCGGGGCTGCACGCCAAGCTATAAAATTCAGGTATATCAGTTAGGCCTGCCTGACGGCTTATTACCCTCCTGACTCTGCGGTAGCGTGCAATCAACGTCGGCGCCAAAGAGCGCTCGACTCACTACAAGAATAAGATTCGAGGGCTCGCGCCATGATGTTCAATGCTTTGTCTCACCTGTCCGATTTCCCCGGGCCACTACCGTTCGCCACGCTCGTGCATCCACCCTCTCCCTTCTCTACGGAAATCCGGCCGTGAGCGGGTTCACGCCTTTTCGTTAAACCCAAAACCCAACGAGCCAGTCACGTCGGACGCGCATCAGCGTGCTCCTCGTCTCCCCTCGCCTTGAAAAAAGGGTGAATCACATGTCCGCATCAATCACAGACGCCAAAGACCACGCAGCCCAAACCGCTGCGATGAGAGCGCCGAACCGCGTCAAGGCCATCATGGGTGCCTGCTCGGGCAATCTGGTGGAGTGGTACGACTTTTTCATTTACGCCTACACCGCCATCTACTTCGCCGCTTCGTTTTTCCCCAAGGGCGACACGACCAGCCAGCTACTGGCGACCGCGGGCGTCTTCGCCGTCGGCTTTTTCATGCGCCCGCTCGGTGGCTGGATATTCGGCTGGATCGCTGACACTCGCGGCCGCAAGGTCTCGATGATTATCTCGGTGTTCATGATGTGCGCCGGCTCGCTGCTGATCGCCGTCATGCCGACCTACGCAACCATAGGCGTCGCGGCGCCGATCCTGCTCGTGGTTGCCAGGCTGATTCAGGGCCTGTCGGTCGGTGCGGAATACGGCACCGGCGCCACCTACATCAGCGAAATCGCGACACCGGGTCGTCGCTGTTTCTATGGCTCGTTTCAGTACTTCACCATCATTGCCGGTCAGCTGCTGGCCTTGATGACCGTCGTCATTCTCCAACAAACCCTGACCGGTGAAGAGTTGCGCGAGTGGGGTTGGAGGATTCCGTTCTTCATCGGCGCGCTGAGCTCGGTCGTGGTGGTGTATCTGCGTCGCGCCATGCATGAAACCGCCAACAAGAAAGACATGAGCCGCAAAGATGCCGGCTCTCTGCGCGGCATGTTCAAACACAAACGCGCAGTTGCTCTGGTGGTGGCGTTCACCATCGGCGGTTCGCTGTATTTCTATACCTTCACTACCTACATGCAGAAGTTCCTGGTGATCTCCGCCGGCTTCAGCCCGGAAACGGTCAGCTTCATCATGACGGCGGCCCTGATCGGCTTCATGCTTTGCCAGCCGCTGTTCGGCTTGCTCGCCGACCGCATCGGTATCAAGGCGCACATGTTGATGTTCTCCGGGCTGGCCATGTTGCTGGTGATCCCCCTGCTGTACTCGCTGCAGTCGGTCAGCAACCCGTTCATGGCATTCGTGCTGGTGTTTGGCGGTCTGGCCATTGCGTCGCTCTACACGCCGATTGCCGGGATCGTCAAAGCCGAACTGTTCCCACCTGCCGTACGTGCATTGGGGGTTGGATTTCCCTATGCGGTGGGCAATGCGGCATTTGGGGGCACCGCCGAATACGTGGCGTTGTCGCTTCGTTCACAGGGCATCGAGGAGTATTTTTTCTTCTACGTAGCGGCGGTCGTGACCATCACCTTCATCGCCGCGATGCTGATGCCCAACCTGTCGCGTTACGGCTATATCAGTGGCTCAGGTGAGATTGAAGAACGTACCGGTTTGAAGGGACGTGTAAAGCCCCATGCTGCGCGAGTCTGATTGACGGAGGATCTCCAGATGACCTTCAAGGGCCCATGACTTGTCATGGGCCCTTTTTTCATCAGCGCATGGCAGAGGCAGGTGCTACCTGTGGTGCAGATTCAGGAATGCTGTTGCCGACCTTTTCTCGATGGGGCCATGCCTGCAAGTCAAGATCAAGATCCGCGAACTGGCTGGAGTCGAATATCGGCGTCTTGATGCCGGCCTTGCGCTGCCGGTCATAGTCACGCAGCAAGCGCATGCCGACGTTGAACAACAGCGCCAGGGCGATCAGATTGACGAAAGCCAACAGCGTCATGGTGATATCGGCAAAGGCGAACACCGTGCCCAGATTTTGCACGGCGCCCCAAAGGATCAACAGCAACACCAGGCCCCGATAGGTCATCACCGCAGCGCGTTTATCGCCCAGTAGAAAGCGCAGGTTGTTTTCGCCCAGATAGTAGTTGTAGAGGATCGACGTGAAAACAAACAGAGCCAATGCCACGCTAATGAACGTGCGCCCCCAGTCCCCGACCACTGCCGCCAGTGCGTTCTGTGTCAGTACCAGGCCATCGCCTTCGAAGCCTGGCGTGTAAAAACCCGACAACAGAATCAGCAGCGCCGTGCAGGTACAGATCACAAAGGTATCCAGGAAGACGCTGAAAGCTTGAACCACTCCTTGAGCCGCCGGGTGATCTACTTTCGCCACGGCCGCTACGTTGGGCGCACTGCCCAAGCCCGCCTCATTGGCAAACACCCCGCGCTTGACGCCCATGACGATGGCACTGCCAACCAGGCCGGCGAACGCCTGGTCCAGGCCAAAGGCACTTTTGAAAATGGTCATCAACATGCCCGGTACATGGTCGAACTGAAGCACGATCACATAAACGGTCACGCCAATGTAGGCCAGTGTCTTGACCGGCACCAACAGGTCCGAGACGGCAGCGATGCGCTTGATGCCCCCCATGAATACCAGGCCGAGCAATACGGCAATCGCAATACCGGAGTAGGTCGTGGAGAAGCCGAACGCATTGTTCAGCGAGTGAGTCACGGCATGGGATTGCAGCCCGTTGAAGGCAAAACCGAAAGTCACCAGGAGCAACACGGCCATGACCTTGCCCAGCCACGCCTGCTTCAGTCCGTACTGGATGTAGTACGACGGCCCACCCCGAAACTGTCCCTTGGCATCGCATCGTTTGTACAACTGCCCCAGGCTGCATTCGAAGAAGCTGGTGGACATGCCTACCAGCGCGGTCACCCACATCCAGAACACCGCTCCTGGCCCGCCCAACGTCACGGCCAACCCGACCCCGGCGATATTACCCGCCCCTACGCGACCCGCCAGGCTAAGCATCAA
Source organism: Pseudomonas sp. GW823-FHT02E01 (assembly GCF_058797535.1). Lineage (NCBI taxonomy): Bacteria > Pseudomonadati > Pseudomonadota > Gammaproteobacteria > Pseudomonadales > Pseudomonadaceae > Pseudomonas > Pseudomonas sp. GW823-FHT02E01. The sequence continues at coordinate 25,798 of NZ_JBXAJS010000014.1, forward strand.
GGCCTGGAACGAGCTGATCTGACCGGCACTCTTCTGCACGCTATCGCGAAAGGCTCCGAACATATGCAGGAAATGGCGAAACTGGACAAAGCGTGAACGAATCGTGAAATAGCCACCCAGGCCTACGATGAGCACGATCAGGAGCTTTCCGGAAAGAAAGCTGTTTATGACTTCGAGCATGATTTGAACCTCTTGTTGTTATGGATTACAGGCATGCACGCGCCCTCACACATCGCCGTGGCAGGCATGTGAGATGAAACGCGTTGAATAGCGACCGCGAGCCCCCTGTCAGGCTCCCGCCCTACATCGGGGAGCGCTCGGGGCGATCGGACTTACCCGGTTCGACTGCCGGTCTGGAAATCGGCGATCTGTTTCCACATCGCGATCGGGTTGGAGTACATGGGGAAGTGGCCGCAGGCCGGAATTGGCGCCAAACGTACGCCTTGGGCCTCGATGTGCGAAAGGTAGGACAGTGAAGTGTTCTGCTCGCCGTACATGAACATTCGCGGGCACTTCAAGCCGAGAAACCTGCTCATCAGGTCGGCGTTATCGGAAAGGTCGACCATCGACCGGAATATCCCCCGCACTGCCCCGGCACGCACCTTGTGCCTGAGGCTCGCCGAATAGAGTGCGCTGGCGTATGCCGGGGCCTGCCGGGCACGCTCGATGAAAGCCGTGAAAAACTTCTCTGGATCATCGCTTGGATAATCGTCGATCTGCCGGCTGAGAAAGCAATCTTCCGGAGCAATATTACCCTCTATATCGACGAAGCTGATTACCCGCTCCGGGAACTGATGGGCCAGCATCAGTGCGGTCAGTCCGCCCATGGAGTGGCCGACCAGGTGGAAGCGCTCGATACCGAAATGCTCCAGCATCTGTAATGCGGTCTGCAGCAGAAAAGGAATCGAAATACTGGAAAGGTCGCTGCACTGGCTCTCCCCGCAGCCCGGTGCGTCGTAGGCGAGGAAGGGGTGCCCGGCGAACTCTGCGTGCTGCACGATGTCGGCGTAGTCCTCTTTGGTGGAACCAAAACCATGCAGGAACACAATCGGCGTCAGGTTGCCATTTCGATGAATGGCGGCGACGTTCAGCTGGACTCCCTCAACGGTCAAAGGGAGCTGCGTATGAGTGAACGTTTCGGATGCGGTCACGAAAATGACTCCTTGGACGATAGGACTGCCGCCGAAACAGGTCATCGGCGACAGGCCCAATTTCAGCCGGTTCGAGTCTTATGTAAATTCCTAATTGTGGAACGTTTCCATACGCCAAACCTATCGTTGATTGCCCACTCGCTGCTCTTGTCCGGCTCAGGCCTTTTTCCGCAGTCGCGCAATCACTTCCGCTATGAGCGGATTGGGCCGATCGGCATTCCAGGCGACCGCCGTCGTCACCACGTTAAGCTTCTGACTCAATGATCGAAATACCACGTTATCCGGTGCCATTTTTTTCAAGGATGCCGGTACCAGGGCGATGCCCTGCCCATAGCTGACAAAGGCAATTTGCGAAGCGACCGAACGCACTTCATGCAGCACCCGCGGGGAAAAACCGCTGGCTCGGCAGGTTGCGATCAAGTAGTCGAAATAGACCGGGCTGACCTTTCGCGAAAACATCACCAAAGGTTCGTTGGCCAGGCTGGACAAACTGATACGTGTTCGTGCAGCCAATGGGTGGTCACTGGGTAACGCCACTACCAGACGATCCTCCAGCAACGGCAGTGACTGGATCGAGGTGCCCAGATCACCGTCCAGACGGGCGAAGGCCAGGTCGATATCACCGGCTTCCAGTGCCGGAACGGCCTCTACGCTGTCGATTTCCCGCACGGATACGGTCAGGTGCGGATAATCGTCTTTCATCTGTTCGATCAGACCGGGCAGTACGTCGAACATGGCCGTGGAGATGGCACCGATGGTCAACATCCCCGACTGCCCTGCTACGGCCTCCTCCACCGCCAGTTCCAGGCGCTCGAGTTGCTCGGCGAATTTACGCACCGCCGGCAGGATAGCCGCCCCCACGGGGGTCAGTTTCGCCCCGCGTCGCGAGCGCTCGAACAGTTGGACCTTGAGTGCCTGCTCCAGCACCTGAATCTGCTCGCTCAGGGGAGGCTGAGACATGCCAAGCCGCTTGGCCGCACGGCCGAAATTCTGCTCTTCGGCGACGGCCAGGAACAGCCAGAGGTGACGGATCAGACGGAAATTGATCATGATTATTCCATAGGTTTAGCGTATCTAACGCTTCTGTAATTAGTAATATACCTATCAAATCTCCTCGTCGACACTGGCCGCCTCCGTCACCACAGGGGCTACCCCATGAACAACAAGAGTTTGCTGGATCGCTTGGCAGCGCTGGATACCAACACGGTATCCGACGCCCTCGACTTCCTCGGCCTGGCTGGTGCCACCGTGGGACTACGCCCGCTTTGGAACTGCCCGAAGATCGTCGGTCGCGCCAGTACCGTGTTGCTGGCGCCAAAATCCGACAGCGTGCCCACCGCGCATCTGATCACCCCGGTGGTGGAGCAGATCGACAGCGACGACCGCGTGCTGGTCATTGCCGGCGGTATCGAAGGCATTTCCTGCTGGGGCGACATTCTCGCCAACGCCGCGACCGGCAAACAGGTGCGCGGCACGGTCATCGACGGCTTCAGTCGCGATATCGATGGCAGCGAGTCGATTGGCTACCCGGTATATGGCCGTGGCGTCACCATGATCAGCGCGCGCAATCGGGTGGTGCAGATCGATTCCGCCGTGACGATCAATGTGGCGGGCGTCGACGTCAGCGAAGACGACTATGTCATCGCCGATAACTGCGGAACGGTGTTTGTGCCCCAGGCTTACATCGAGAAGGTAGTCGATCTTGGCGAGCGCATTACCCGTCGCCAGGACGGCATGGTGGAAGCGGTTCGCAGCGGCCGCTCAGTGGCCGAAGTGATGCATGACACCCAGTTCGAAGCTATCCAGGTGGAGCGTTCCTGATGACTATTGAAGACTTGGCACTTGTCGCCCTGTTTGAGGGCCTGGACACCCCTGGCGTCTCCGATGCCCTGGACAAACTCGGCCTGCCCGGCCAATGCCTGGGCGTGGCACCGTTGGACAACTACCGCAAGGTCATCGTCGGACCTGCCTTCACCGTGCAGTACGTTTCGGCCAGCGTGCCTCCTGGTACTGTGGGCGATTTCATCGAAGACGTGCTCCCCGGTGACGTCGTGGTGATCGACAACGGTGGCCGCACCGACTGCACGGTATGGGGCGACATCATGACCCAGTACGCCGGCAGCCGGCAGATCGCGGCCACCGTCATCGATGGTGTTTGCCGAGACGTGAACAAGGCCCTGGGTGACGGTTATCCGGTCTTCAGCAAGGGCCGTTTCATGCGCACTGGCAAGGACCGCGTGCAGGTTCAATCCGTCAATCAGCCAGTGTCCGTCGGCACGGCCCGGGTGTGTGCCCGTGACATCGTGGTGGCCGACGCCAACGGTGTGGTGATTGTGCCTCGCGCCCGGGCAGCTGAAGTGGCCGCGTGCGCCCGCCAGATCGAGTCGGTCGAAGCCGATATCCGAGCCCTGATCGCTCAAGGCAAATCCCTCAAGCAAGCCCGCGCCGCACTGGGTTACCACCACCTGCAGAGGAAAGTCTGATGAACACGCTCCCCCTCCCGTTGAATTTCCACGAACGAGCAAAAGTCCTGGGTAGCTCGACACTGTATGAAGCGTCCCATCTGCCCTGTGCGGTCGACAGCGCGATCCGTCCCGTCTGGGACGGTGCCTTCATCGCCGCGCCGGCCTACCCACTGGAGTGCTCGCCGGGTGACAACCTGTCGTTGCACCTGGCAATGGAACGCGTGCCTCGCGGCAGCGTTCTGGTGGTGGGTACGGGAAGTTTCATCGCCGGTTACTGGGGTGAAGTGCTGACCGTGGCAGCCGAAGCGGCAGGCGTGGTCGGCCTGGTCATTGATGGGGGCGTTCGTGATATCGCGGCGCTGAAGAAGCGCCAGTTTCCAGTATTCGCGCGCGGCATCTCGGTCAAAGGCACCGTCAAGGTCAGCGCGCCCTCCGTGGGCCAGCCATTCAATTTCAATGGCGTAGGCGTGGCGGTCGGTGACCTGGTCGTAGCCGACGATGATGGCGTGATCATCATTCCCAAGTCGGATGCCGCACGTACCCTCGCTGAAGGCGAAGCTCGCGCGAACAAGGAAGCGCTGATGATGCAAGCATTGACCGAAGGTCGCTCGACCCTGGAACTGATGAACCTTACCGAATGGAGAACCCGCGCATGAGCGCTGATATCCAACGTCTGAACCAACGCCTGGCCTGTGCGCAACCTTCCGCGACCTATCGGATAATCGATAGAGTGGCTGAGCGCCGGGCGCAAGGTGCGAAGATCATTTCACTGTGCGCCGGCGAGCCAGATTTCGATACACCCGAACATGTACGTGAAGCGGCCATTCACGCCATCGAACACGGCCACACCCGCTACACCCAGGTCGCCGGTGTACGTTCACTGCGAGAAGCGGTGGCCGCCAAGTTCCGTCGTGAGAACGGCCTGGACGTTACCTGGCAAGACACCCTTGTCTGCAACGGTGGCAAGCAGGTGATCTACAACGCCCTGGCCGCGACCCTCAATGAGGGTGACGAAGTCATCGTGCCGGCACCTTACTGGGTCAGTTATCCGGAGATGGTGCAACTGTGTGGTGGTGAAACCAGAATCGTCACTTGCGATGCCGATACCGGATTCAAGCTGACGCCCGCGGTACTGACCACGGCGATCACACCGCAGACCCGCTGGCTGATCCTCAACTCGCCGTCCAACCCGACGGGCGCAGTGTACAGCCGGGATGAGCTTCAAGCCTTGGCGCAGGTGTTGTTGGCACACCCTCACGTGTTGATTCTGGCCGATGACATCTACGAACACCTGATCTTCGACGATCAAGTATTCCATACCCTCGCCCAGGTTGAACCACGGCTCGCCACGCGAACCCTGACCATGAACGGTGTTTCCAAGGCCTATGCCATGACCGGCTGGCGTATCGGTTTTGCCACCGGGCCACGCTGGCTGCTGGAGGCCATGGAAAAACTGCAAGGTCAGCAAACCTCGGGTGCAAGCTCGATCTCGCAGCAGGCCGCACTCGCCGCACTGGAGGGCCCCAAGGACTTCATCCGCGAAAGCCGTGCCGCTTTTCGGGGGCGTCGCGATTTGATGGTGGAGCTTTTGAACGCCACACCTGGTCTTGAATGCGTCAGCCCAGCCGGGGCGTTTTACGCGTTCGCCTCCTGCGCGGGGCTGATCGGTCGAACCTCAGCGGGCGGTCGAGCGCTGCTCACCGATGAAGATGTCGCCCACGCATTGCTTGACGAAGCGAATGTGGCGGTGGTGCATGGCAGCGCGTTTGGCCTCGGCCCCTACATTCGCATTGCCTATGCCCTGGATGATGCTTCATTGCTCAAGGCCTGCGAGGCCATCCGCGCGTTCTGTAGCGCCCTGCGTTAACCCAAGTGTATTTGAACGAACCCGGCCATCGCCGGGTTTCGTTTTTCTCGGCACGGGTCAGACAGTCAGCGGTTTCTCCCCCACGCCACCCGTAGCGTCCAGCGCGGCGGCGTCTCGCTCGGCCTCATCCTCACTCACCAACTCGCCTTCCCATTTGGCCACCACAGCCGTGGCGATGGAGTTGCCCACCGCGTTGGTGGCCGAGCGGCCCATATCGAGGAAGGTGTCGATCCCCAGAATCAGCAGCAAACCGGCTTCGGGAATATCGAACTGGGTCAGCGTCGCGGCGATCACCACCAACGAAGCCCGGGGCACGCCGGCCATGCCTTTGGAGGTCAGCATCAACGTCAACAACATGGTGATCTGCGTGCCGATGGACATCTCGATGCCATAGGCCTGAGCGATGAACAGTACGGCAAACGTGCAGTACATCATCGAGCCGTCAAGGTTGAAGGAATACCCCATCGGCATGACGAAACTCGAGATTCGGCGCTTGACCCCAAAACGATCCAGCGCATGAAGAATCTTCGGGTAAGCCGACTCGGAACTGGCCGTGGCGAAAGACAGAAGGAACGCTTCCCTGATCAGCACCACCAGTTTGAACACTCGCCGCCCGAGGAACATCCAGCCGGCAAACACCAGCATCACCCAGAGCACAATCAGCCCGAGATAGAAGTCGCGCATGAACACGGCAAACTTGACCAGAATAGACAGGCCGTTAATTGAAACGGTCGCGGCCATGGCCGCCATCACCGCCAGCGGAGCAAGCTTCATCACATAACCGGTAACCTTCAACATCGCGTGGGACAGGTCTTCGATGACATTCACCAGGCCCTCGGCCTTCTTGCCCAGGGAGGCCAGCGCAACGCCGAAGAATATCGAGAACACCACGATTTGAAGAATTTCGTTGGTGGCCATGGCCTCCGCGAAAGATTTGGGCACCAGATGTGTCATGAAATCCTTGAGGGTGAACACCGCCGTTTGCAGATTGGTGGCGCTAGTGATGTCTGGTAACGGTAATCCCAGGTTATGCCCGGGCTGCAACAGGTTGGCCATGACCAGCCCCACCGACAGCGAGATCAACGAGGCCGTCAAAAACCAGCCCAGTGCCTTGCCGAACACCCGGCCGACAGCGCTGGCATCCCCCATGTGTGCGATGCCCACCACCAGGGTCGAGAACACCAGAGGGCCAATGAGCATTTTGATCAGGCGTAGAAAAATGTCAGAGACGATCGAGATGTAACCGGCGACTCTGGTCGCCGCCGCTTTGTCCGGGAAGTTCAGGAAAATCATGTAGCCGATAAGGATCCCCAATAGCATGGCGATCAGAATGCCTGCCGCAGCCGGTAGCCTGTTTTTCATTAGGTGTGCCCCCTACTTATTGTTGTAGTTGCGTCGGTTACGCGCTGTAACCACGTAGCCGAAAACTACCCTAGCCCCACCCCGTCAATAAGAGCGGATCACGCTCTAGCTGATATGCCCAAATGCTATGGCCAGGCGCCCAGGATCAGCACCTTTGCCCTTTCCATACTTTGTGGTTATCGCAGTTCGCCGCTGCGCCACGCATTCACCGTCCAGCGATATAAAACGGGCATATCTCAAAGACAAAAACGGTAGTCGTCGTTCTCCTTCAGCACTCCCAGAATGTGTGAAAACACAAAAGCAGCACTGCTTGGGAGATGGGCATGTCAACAGAAGCTGAACAAACCGTGGGACAGGATTGGCAGGAGGATGTATTCCGAGTGCTCAAGGCCCACGACGTCAAACACGTGGTCTTCGTACCGGATGCAGGTCACTCGGCGGCCATCCGCATGTCGTATGCCGACCCGGACATCAAGGCCGTTGTCCTCACCACCGAAGAAGAAGGCATCGGTTACCTCGCCGGCGCCTGGCTCGGTGGTGAGCGTGGCGCCCTGCTGATGCAATCCAGCGGTGTCGGTAACTGCATCAACACCCTGGCACTTCAGGCCTGTGCCGGTTTCCCGTTGTTGATGGTGGTGACCATGCGCGGTGACTGGGCCGAATTCAACGCGTGGCAGAACCCGATGGGTCAGGCCACCGAAGCTTCCCTGAACCTGATGAAAGTCATGACTTGGCGCGCGGACGATCCGAAAGATGTCGCCCCGCTGCTGCACGGTGCCGCGACCATGGCCTTCAACGGTGATTCCGCCACTGCCCTGCTGCTCGGCCAGCGCCTGATTGGAGAAAAGAAATGGGTCAAGTAAGCGCCAACCACACACTGTGCCGCCGCGAAGTGGTCAAGGCCTTGCTGGCCGACCGCAAAGACGTGCTGGTCGTGACCGGCCTGGGCTCCGCGTCCTATGACGTCATGGCCGCCGGTGACCATGATCTGAATTACTACCTCTGGGCTGCCATGGGCAGCGCAATAACGGTCGGCCTGGGCCTGGCGAATGCCCAGCCGGACAAGTCGGTCGTGGTGGTCACCGGTGACGGTGAGCTGCTCATGGGCTTCGGCGCACTGGCCACCGTCGCGCTGCAGAAACCCGCCAACCTGACCATCGCCGTGCTGGATAACGGTCACTTTGGCGAAACCGGCATGCAAGTCAGCCACGCGGGTTTTGGTATATCCCTGGACCAGGTCGCGCAGACCTGCGGCTTCAGCTGGACCGATGAAATCCGCGACATGGAAGGCGTACATGACCTGCGCGAGCGCTTCGTCACCCGCGACGGCGTCAAGCTGGCGACGATCAAGATCAAAGCGGAAAACCCGCCACGGGTGCTGCCGCCGCGCGATGGTCACTACATCAAGAATCGCTTTCGTGCCGCCTTGGGTTTCAACCCGATCTGATTGCTCTTTGCCCGGACCCGATCACGCAGGGCAACGGCCGTGCGTGACGTGTCGAGGAGAATAATAATGACCGACCGCAACGCTGAAGAACTCAATGCCATCCGCGAGGGCGTACGCGCTCTTTGCGCAGAATTCGATGCCGCTTACTGGCGCAAAATCGATGAAGAAAAAGGCTTCCCGGAAACCTTCGTCAAGGCCCTGACCGACGCCGGTTGGCTGGCGGCAATGATCCCGGCTGAATACGGCGGCTCCGGCCTTGGGCTCGCCGAGGCCTCGGTGATCCTCGAAGAAGTGAACCGCTGCGGCGGTAATTCCGGGACCGTTCACGGGCAGATGTACAACATGTTCACCCTGCTGCGTCACGGCAGCGAGGCGCAGAAAAGCTACTACCTGCCGAAACTGGCCAACGGTGAATTGCGTCTGCAATCGATGGGCGTGACCGAGCCCACCACCGGCACCGACACCACCAAGATCAAGACCACCGCGATCAAACGCGGCGACAAGTACGTGATCAACGGGCAGAAGGTGTGGATCTCGCGAATCCAGCATTCCGACCTGATGATCCTGCTGGCGCGCACTACGCCCTTGGCCGAGGTGAAGAAAAAGTCCGAAGGCATGTCGATCTTTCTGGTCGACCTGCGCGAGGCCATCGGCAACGGCATGACCGTGCAGCCGATCGCCAACATGGTCAATCACGAAACCAACGAACTGTTCTTCGACAACCTGGAAATCCCCGCTGACAGCCTGATTGGCGAGGAAGGCAAAGGCTTCCGGTACATCCTCGACGGGCTGAATGCCGAACGCACTCTTATCGCTGCCGAATGCATTGGCGACGGTCGCTGGTTTATCGAAAAGGCCAGTGCTTATGCCCGAGACCGTGTGGTGTTCGGGCGCCCTATCGGGCAGAACCAGGGTGTGCAGTTCCCCATCGCCGAAGCCCACATCGAAATCGAAGCGGCTGACCTGATGCGCTGGCGTGCCTGCGAAGAATACGACAGCGGCATCAACGCCGGGGCCAGCGCCAACATGGCCAAGTACCTGGCAGCGAAAGCGTCCTGGGAAGCGGCTAACGCCTGCTTGCAGACCCACGGTGGATTCGGCTTTGCCTGCGAATACGACGTCGAGCGCAAATTCCGCGAAACCCGTCTGTATCAGGTAGCGCCCATCTCTACCAACCTGATCTTGTCCTACGTTGCCGAACACCTGCTCGAGCTGCCGCGCTCTTTCTGATAACAAGAGAGATACCATCATGAGTCAGCCCAAAGGCCTCCGTCCGCTCGATGGCATGACCGTCGTCAGCCTTGAGCACGCTATTGCAGCGCCCTTCTGTACCCGACAACTGGCCGATCTCGGCGCAAGGGTGATCAAGGTCGAACGTCCAGGCACAGGCGATTTCGCCCGGGGCTACGATCAACGCGTCAACGGTCTGGCCTCGCACTTCGTCTGGACCAATCGTTCAAAAGAAAGCCTGACCCTCGACCTGAAGCAGGATTGTGCCGCCGACGTGCTGGACAGTTTGCTGGCCACCGCCGATGTGCTCGTGCAGAACCTGGCGCCCGGTGCGGCCGCGCGAATGGGGCTGTCATTCGAGGTGCTGCACCAGCGTTTTCCGCGCCTGATCGTCTGCGACATTTCAGGCTATGGCGCCGGTGGCCCCTACGAGAAGAAGAAAGCCTACGATCTGTTGATCCAGAGTGAAGGCGGATTCCTGTCGGTCACCGGCGGCCAGGGCGAGGAAGAAATGGCCAAGGCCGGTTGTTCAATTGCCGATATCGCGGCCGGCATGTACGCCTACACCGGCATCCTGTCTGCGCTGTTGTTGCGTGAACGCACCGGTGAAGGCAGCCACCTCGACGTTTCGATGCTCGAAAGCTTGGTCGAGTGGATGAACTACCCGATGTACTACGCCTATGACGGAGCTCCTCCGCCCCCTCGCGCCGGCGCTGCACACGCCACCATTTACCCCTACGGTCCCTTCCCTGTCGGTGACGGCACCACGGTGATGCTGGGTTTGCAGAACGAGCGTGAATGGCAGTTGTTTTGCGAGAAGGTGCTGCTTGCGCCCGGGTTGGCCAAAGACCCGCGTTTCTCGGCCAACTTCAAACGTGTCGAAAACCGCAATGTGCTACGGGAATTGATCGTTGAATCGTTCTCCACGCTCAACTTCGATGCGGTGATTGATCGCCTGGACCACGCGCAAATCGCTAACGCCCGGGTGAACGATATGCAAGGCGTCTGGGACCATCCACAACTTCAGGCCCGTGATCGCTGGCGAGCAGTCGAAACCTCTGCTGGCCCCGTTCCGAGCCTGGTCCCGCCCGGCAGTAACAGTGCGTTCGAACCTCGCATGGATGCCGTGCCAGGACTTGGCCAACACACCGAACAAGTGCTCAAGGAGCTGGGACTGGGGGCAGAGCGCATTGAACAAATGCGTGCCACCGGTGCCATCTGACGGCAACGATCAAAGTTTTTCGAGAGAACACTGCCCAATGAAGATCCTGGTAGCTGTGAAACGAGTGGTCGATTACAACGTGAAAGTTCGCGTGAAAGCGGACAACTCTGGCGTCGACCTCGCCAACGTCAAGATGGCGATGAACCCGTTCTGCGAAATCGCCGTGGAAGAAGCCGTACGCCTGAAAGAACTCTCTATACAAGAAGGGCGCGTTGCGACTGAAATCGTCGTCGCCTCCGTAGGCCCGTCCACCGTTCAAGAGCAACTGCGCACCGCGCTGGCTCTGGGTGCCGACCGCGCCATCCTCGTCGAGTCCGCCGAAGACCTGACTTCCCTGGCTGTTGCCAAACTGTTGAAAGCTGTTGTCGACAAGGAACAGCCTCAGCTGGTGATCCTTGGCAAACAGGCCATCGACAGCGACAACAACCAGACTGGCCAGATGCTCGCTGCATTGAGTGGCTACGGTCAGGGCACGTTCGCTTCGAAAGTCGAAATCAGCGGCGACAGTGTAGCTGTGACCCGTGAAATCGACGGCGGCGCGCAGACAGTTTCCCTGAAACTGCCGGCGATCGTCACCACCGACCTGCGTTTGAACGAGCCGCGCTATGCGTCTCTGCCAAACATCATGAAAGCCAAGAAGAAGCCTCTCGAAGTGCTGACTCCGGATGCTTTGGGCGTTTCCACCGCCTCCACCAACAAGACTTTGAAAGTCGAAGCGCCGGCTGCACGCAGCGCGGGTATCAAGGTCAAGTCGGTGGCTGAACTGGTCGAGAAACTGAAAAACGAAGCGAAGGTAATCTAATCATGACTATCTTGGTAATCGCTGAGCACGACAACAAGGTTGTGGCTCCTGCCACCCTGAACACCGTTGCTGCTGCCGCCAAAATCGGTGGCGACATCCACGTGCTGGTCGCTGGCCAGGGTGTTGGTGCCGTGGCTGAAGCCGCTGCGAAAATCGCTGGCGTGAGCAAAGTATTGGTAGCTGACAACGCTGCCTACGCGCACCAGCTGCCGGAAAACGTCGCTCCTCTGGTTGCAGAGCTGGGCAAGGGCTACAGCCACATCCTGGCTGCCGCTACTTCCAACGGCAAAAACATCCTGCCGCGCGTTGCCGCTGCACTGGACGTTGACCAGATCTCCGAGATCATCTCGGTAGAAAGCGCCGACACCTTCAAGCGTCCGATCTATGCCGGTAACGCCATCGCTACCGTTCAGTCGAACGCTGCGGTCAAGGTGATCACCGTGCGTGCCACCGGTTTCGACCCGGTTGCAGCTGAAGGTGGCTCTGCTGCCGTTGAAGCTGTTGGCGCTGCCCACGATGCTGGCATCTCCAGCTTCGTTGGCGAAGAACTGGCCAAGTCCGATCGTCCGGAACTGACCGCTGCCAAGATCGTCGTTTCCGGCGGTCGCGGCATGCAGAACGGCGACAACTTCAAACACCTGTACGCCCTGGCCGACAAGCTGGGCGCTGCCGTCGGTGCATCGCGCGCCGCGGTCGACGCAGGTTTTGTTCCCAACGACATGCAGGTCGGTCAGACCGGCAAGATCGTTGCACCACAGCTGTACATCGCCGTCGGTATCTCCGGCGCGATCCAGCACCTGGCCGGCATGAAAGACTCCAAAGTGATCGTTGCGATCAACAAGGACGAAGAAGCGCCGATCTTCCAGGTGGCCGATTACGGCCTGGTGGCGGACTTGTTTGAAGCGATTCCAGAAATGGCCGCCCTGGCCTGATTGCCGACTGACAGGAGCGATAAATATGAGCAGTTCCGATTTTTCAGCCTGGATTGGACGTCGTCAGGAAAGCCAGGACCGGATCAGTTTTACTTTGGTCAAACGTATTGCCGCGACGTTGGGCGAGCCGGCACCCCGGTCGGGTGAATCGCTGCCGCCTTTGTGGCACTGGGCGTTTTTTCAGGAACCGGTTACCGCCGACGAACTGGGTCCGGACGGTCATCCGGCGCTCGGGGGATTCCTGCCGCCCGCCCACAACCGCAACCGCATGTGGGCGGGTAGTCGACTTGAGTTTTACCAGCCGTTGAAGGTGGAGGCTGACGTGACCTGTGTGTCAACCATTCTCAACGTCGAAGAGAAGTACGGGCGCACGGGTTCCTTGTTGTTCGTCACGGTGCGCCATGAGTATTTTCAGGATGGCAAACGCGCCCTGCAGGATGAGCAGGACATTGTCTATCGGGAACCCACTCCACCCAAACTGAGCGGCACCGAGGCGATCCCGGAAGGCCAATGGCGGGACCTGGTCGTCCCTTCCCCGACCTTGTTGTTCCGTTACTCCGCCGTCACCTTCAATGGCCACCGGATTCACTACGACTGGCCATACGTCACAGAGACCGAGGGTTACCCGGGATTGGTGGTGCATGGTCCTTTGATCGCCACGCTGAATTTGCGCGCTTTTACCAAAGCGCACCCGAACGCCCACTTGAAGCGCTTCACCTTCCGTGGCGTCCGTCCCTTGATTTCGCCTCAGCCTTTCGAGGTCGGCGGACGCCTGATTGATAGCGGCAAGGCACAGCTCTGGGCAGGTAATCAGGACGGCATGGCGCAGACCGGCGAAGTCGAGTTCAGCGCGGGAGAAACACCATGAATACCTCCATTGTTCGCTCCGCCCTTTTTGTCCCGGCCACTCGTCCGGAGCGCATACCCAAAGCCATCGCTACCGGTGCGGACCGGGTCATTGTTGATTTGGAAGATGCCGTACAGGAGAACCTCAAGGAACAGGCGAGGGATAACCTGGAGCGCTTCTTGAGTGACAATCCGCAAGCCCGGATTCTGGTGCGGGTCAATGCCCCGGATCACTGGGCCCACGTGGCGGATCTGGAGCTTTGTCGACGACACGCCGGCGTGATCGGTATTTTGCTACCGAAAGCAGAAAGCGCGGAGCACGTTCTCACGGGCGCCAATACTCAAAAACCGATCTGGCCCATCATCGAAAGCGCCAAGGGCCTGGCCGAACTCCAAGCGATTGCCCAGGCCCAGGGCGTTGAGCGCTTGTCATTCGGAAGCCTTGATCTGGGCCTGGACCTGAATTTGACCACCGGCAGCCCTGCCGCCGAAGAGATCCTGAGTCACGCTCGATACGCAGTACTGCTCGCGACTCGGGTGGCCGGCCTCGCTCCGGCGCTGGATGGCGTGTTTCCTTCCATACAGGATACCGTCGGCCTGCACAGGACCGTTCAGTTTGCCCGCGACATGGGATTTGGTGGCGCGTTATGTATCCATCCGAGCCAAGTGGCGATTATCCATCAAGCGCTAAAACCCGGTCTGGAGGAACTGCTCTGGGCACAACGCATCATGGACGCCGCCAGTTCGGGTGAAGGTGTATTCGTGCTCGATGGGCAAATGGTCGACGCGCCTGTCATTGGCCGTGCGCAGGCCATCCTGGCACGCGCGACCTGACTCAACGGCAGCGCTCTTGCATCGTGCGCGAATTCTGTAACGCACAGACCGTATGGCTGGACCGTCACTATCAACCAGCCAATCGCCAAGCCCGGTGAGACCTGTTGCCGAGCCAAAGCTGGGCGAGTCCGAAAAAGACTCGCCTGACCCTTATGAGAATTTTTTGATGCGTGCCTTCCCTTAAACTCCACCAGGAACGCGCCTACACTGAAATGCACAGCGATTGAGAGGACATGGAGCTCCACGCATGCGGACTAGCGCCCTTGTGATACTCCTTATCAGCTATGCCGTGCTGATGGTGATTTTTTTCAAGCTAAATGCTCGAAACAATCTACGCCGCAGAGAGGGTCTTTACCAAGCCTTTGAAACGACTATGCGACAGCATGGGATCAAATCTTTCGAGATCCTCAAGGAAAGTATTTATATCGGTAACAACTTTCGGCCATCAGAATTGTGCCGGGTATTGCTGGACGATTCAGGGCACTACTTTCTTTACTTGCATGCCAGCAACGCGCAACCAACTTTAACGCCGCTGACCGAGGAGCGAGCGTTACAAGCTGCACAGGGTGACATAGGAATTCAGGCATAGATCATCGCAACCGCTGCCACCAGTCACCTCCGGGGAGAGTGCGTGTAATGCAACTGGCGAGGTGAACCAATAGAACGTAGCTCTCCTTCAAAGCGTGCCTTACGCCCTTCATCAGATTTCCACGACCCACTTACTAGCCTGCCGGTGAACTGCGAATAGTCACCGGCACCACTGCGACTCACAGGGTACTCCGTCGTTGTCGCCATCCATTTTCATTCCTGGGCAATTACGCAGAAAATTTTTGGCCTCTGCGCACGACGTCATCTGCGAGCAATACTTGCGTCCGTCGCAGTTGACTGGAGCCGAAACAGGCTTCGGCGCAGTCAAGACCACGGAGATTCTTTGAGGACTCGATAGCCGAGCTTCAGCCCAGGACTGTAATTCAGGGGAAAGCTTCCAAGCCAACAGACCAACAACAAGCACAACCAAAATCAGTTTCATCTTGATCCATCCATGATGAGAGACCGTTTGTGTTCTCACGTTGCCTGCTTTACAGCGTAATCCACTAATCCACATACAGCCTGCCGGTGGGAAGCGGCAAATTGCTACGCGAGATGGAAGGAAGAGCAGATGCCAAATACTGACCTGCTCCCTTCCCTGCTGTTCAGGATCAGCGAAAACCAACTCGCCCTGAAGGCCATCGATAAAAATGGAGAATTCATCAAGATGACGCTCGCGGTGATGATGACGTCGGTGTGACTCAGGCCAGTCACGCCCGACAGCACATTCGGAGCAAGGAAATACCTCCCCTTTTCCTCGGCATGCTCACGCCATCACCCGGCGTGAGCATGCGCTGATTACTCAGGTAAAGGCGAAGTCCGCCTCGGTGATGGCTGCCTGTGGGACGCCGGTCAACGTGATGCTTCCCACACCCGGCTGGCCAGTGACGGTTATGACGGCCTCGCCGAACTGTTCTCCAACAGTGAGATTCGCGAAGGTCAATCCGCTGGCGCTAGGGTTGATCAGGTCAGTGCCGCCCTCGAAGTCGGCGATAGTGTCCGTTCCCCAGAGGGAGGGAAAGTTCACTGCGAAACGTCCGCAGGGATTCATCGATGAGATCGTGGCAGCGCGGGTGGCGGCATGATCCTCTTACCAATAGCAGCCCCGCTCTACATGCTCTGGCTCATCTACAAGGGGCCGCGACGGTAAAGTCAGGGTCGCTTATTTCCCTTTGCCCAACCTGCAATCATCAGTACCAACCCAGGAATCCAAAGATCGGGCGCGGTGATAGCAACGCCGCAGATCGCCAGTGGCAGCCCAGTTAAAAACAACGGATTTCGAAACGCCTTTTCCATAGCATCAACTCCTTTAAGAACGTATCTCATTAAACCACAAACCCTACCGGTGAACGGCGGGCGAAGAATCTCTATGTCCAATCGAAGCGCGGCCCAAGTCGCGCCCGTCCCTCCCCGTTTTATCCGAGCCATGGATGCACCTGGCTACTTGGGAATGTGCCGGGATGTATTCAAAAAAACTGTCCGGCCGAACGTTCGCGAATTTCCCATAGGAAAACAGAGCGTTGGCTTCGACCGGATTGAGCTCGACCCGTGGGCGGACGTCTATATCGAAGCCATGGCAATTGAAAAGACCGCAAATCAGGACAGCAATCGCCCTCGCAGCGAGCGCCAGCCCGAACGCCGTAAACAGAAACAAGCGCAGCACAAAGATCACTGGACGAAGGTTGAAGAGAGGTATTTGACGCGAGCATTCAAAGAATGCCCGGGAGGCGTCGAACTGCTACGCAGGATGGAAAGAAGAAGAGATGCCGGGCTTTCACGAAGTGTGCGCGCTGTCGCTGCACCTGTACAAAAAAGCCGGAAAGGATGGACAGAAAATCGCTGGTCATGCGAGCGAAGGCATGACCAAAAACTACCAGCGGGACCACGAGGAAATCGTCTGGTCCGAGGCAATTCCGGACCTGAATATCAGCGAAATCACCGAGTAGTTTTGCGCCAGTTTTGTGCAGGTTTTGCGCAGGCACAAAAAAGCCGATCTAGCTGATCGGCTTAAGTGTCTGATTTTACTCAGGAATAATGGTCGGGACGGAGTGATTCGAACACTCGACCCCTAGCACCCCATGCTTGAAAATGGGCGCAATCCCCAGCATTTACTGAGTCTTCTACTGGCGCTCGCTGCAAACGGTGCCCTACGGCGCTCAATCGAAAATAGCAAATCCCCGAAAAAGTCCCCACACTTTTTCGGCCCCTTCCCGGCGTCCTGCCGACCATGCCTACGATGTACCGCTGCGCAGGGCTCTTGCAGAGATACAGATGTAGATAATTTGCAGAAAAACAGTAGAAAAGCTGGGCCTTCGTGCCAGGCAACAATCGGCTGTGGTCATTCGCAGGCGTCCAGGAAACCAGGGGCGATTCATTTTTACGTGTTTGTGCAGCAGAAATTGGCAAGGAGTCTAATATTGAAATGCCATAATTTGGTCCATCCCATATTTGCGTAATGATGCGAGGGACCGTTGGCAGGTGGGCGGCTCCAACACCGGACCGATGTTGGCTGAATGGATTTAACATTGGAGGGAACCATGAACAATCTCATCGCCACCGACGAGCCACCTGAAGCCGTTCGTCACATGGTCAAGGTTTACGCCTACTTGCTGCTCGCAGGATTTGCGTTAGTTCCGGCCTATCTGATTGGCTACTTATACTTTTTTCAGGACCCCACGCTTACATTCGATAACCACCTGCTCCATTTAGTTGCGATCACGACAGCTACCCTGGCCGGCTTGTTTGTTACGTACGTAACGTGGCGCTGCTATCAGTCATCGGGAGATCCGCTGCTACGATGGATGACGCTTGGGTTTCTCGGTTTTGTACTGATCTATGCGTTGCATGGTGCGTTCACCGGGCTAGCACACCACAATATCTGGCTCTTCCTGCTTTATGGACCGGCCTCTCGCCTGGTCATGTCGATTCTGCTGTTAGTCGGACTGCTGTCGTACCACCGCCCACCTGTTGCCGCGGACCAACGAATGAAGGCCCGCCCGTGGTTGACCTGGATAGGACTGTTCCTGCTGGTTGACGTGGCAGTGGCGTACGTCGCGAATTCGCCGATCGCCAGCAATCTTGCGGTGCGCCTATCAATGGAAGGTGGTGCCCTCGTTTTTTCCACATTGACCGTGACAATACTCCTGCTGCGCCGTATCCGTTCGCCGCTGATGACCATTTTTATCATCTCGGTCACCGCGTTCGCGCTGTCCTCTCTTGCCTTCATCCTTGCACGTCCGTGGAACCATATGTGGTGGTTCGCTCATGCGATCTTCGCCGGTGGATTCTTCATGTTGAGCTATGGGGTAGTGCAAGCGTTCCTCACCACGCGGTCGTTCTCGAAGATCTACAGCCAAGAGGAGTTGATGGTGCGTCTTGCCGAAGCGATGGCGTATACCGAGAGCGCCCTGCAGGAACTCCAGCGCACCAATCAAGAACTCGGACACCTTGCGGCGACCGATCCACTGACCGGCGCTGAGAATCGGCGTCGGTTCATGGAGCGGGTCGAAGTCGAAATTGGCCGGACCAAACGCGGCGGTGCGCCGTTCTCCGTGTTGGCACTCGATCTGGATAATTTCAAATCCATCAACGATCGCTTCGGGCATCAGGTTGGCGATGACATCCTGAAGAGTTTCGTGGAGAAATGCCTCGATTCGATCCGCCCATATGACGGTGTAGCCCGAGTGGGCGGGGAGGAATTCATGATACTGCTACCTCAGACTTCACTTGAAGGCGCGCACGAAATCGCTGAGCGTCTGCGAAGCACCGTTGCAAATAGTTCTTTTCATGGCCTGCAGCGCTCAACCGTGGTCACAGTGAGCATCGGCGTATCGCAATCCGGTCGCGATGGCGACACCATCGAGGCAATTCTGCGTACAGCCGATCAACGCCTGTATCACGCTAAACACGAAGGCCGTAACCGTGTGGTCACGACTATCAAAACCAGCCTCCAACCTATGCCCTGACCATCGTCTCGAAGTCGCCTTCAAGCCAGGCAGCAGTCGGCCAACTTCTGCCTTTGACCAACGGAAGCTTCGGGTCGTCTGCTGCCCGTCACGCCAGGCACACAGAATCAATCCTGGGAGCTGAGATCAGATTCATACTCGCCGTTGCTTAAGACGTTCATGATTACAATACAAGGGATCACTGGCAATTACCGGTGGTTTGAAATTCTGAAGCTACTTCAGCAGCCCTTTCACTGCCGCGTACGCAACCTTGAATGAACTCACTTCTTCCAAAGCGCGCCACCATCTACTGCCGATGGCCAGCTAGGCACCCCAGGGATACCTATGTACCGTCGAGGAGACTCCTCGCTCCTGCGCAGCAAGGTCACACAGCCGCTTAAGCATTGAACGGATAAGGCAGCGACCCCGGCTCTTTGGTTTACTCGAGGTGTCATACTAGAGCCCCTTTGGGCTCGACGTAAACCTCGAGCCCTTTAGCGAAAAAGTCACATGAGCACCGACCACCACTGGGTTTAATTACCCTGTTGCTGAACCTTGGGGCCAGCATGCTGATGAGATTCGTCATGAGTGTCCTGCACCACCCGCACCTCAGGCCGCAACCGCTCGGTTTCTTCTGCCAGATAGGTGAGCACGGCATTAGTATCTATTTCGCCCAAGCGCAGATTGGGCATCGCGATGCGGTTGTATTGCTCATACAACTGCATTGCGAGAACGTCTTTCTCGGCCAGCATCTGATCGGGCTCCTTGATCCAGCGCTTCAGCCATTGCGGGTCGCGCTGGCGGGTGACGCCGATCAGGTCTGGGCCGATGCTGCGCATTCCGGCGTTCTCGGTATCCCCCAAGGTATGGCAGGACGAGCAGCGTGTGCGGTAGATCTGTTCGCCAGCGCTTATCGGACGTACTTCAGGGGCACTGGCATAATCCTGGGGGCTGGTGCTGTTGCTGGCCTGTTTCCAGTTCTGCAGGGTATTGCCCAGGCGATCGGCCAGAATGTAGGGGTTCTCCATGGGCGAAGATTTCATCCAGCGGCCGGTGTTCTGATTGCCGATGATCATGCTCAGGTTGTGGTCCTTGTTGCGGCCGTTGTCGATGCCGTCGATGAACAGCCCCAGTTTCTTACGCAGTTCGGTGATGTCGTCCTTCTTACCGGTGAGGAACTGCCATCCGGGACCGATTCTGAATTTCTCAGTGTATTTCTTGAGCACTTCCGGCGTGTCGGTTTCCGGGTCGATGCTGATTGAGTAGAGGAATACATCTTTGCCGACCCGATCACCGAGGACTTTCTGTACCTGGAGCAGGCGTGCGGTTTCTAGCGGGCAGGAGTCGGTGCAGGAAGTGAAGATGAAGTTGATCGCCACCACCTTGTCCTTGATCAGGTCATCGAAAAAACGCACCTTCTGGCCGTCCTGATTGACCAGCTCTGTATTGGGGAAGTAGTCCCGTCCCCAAGGTGTGCTCGGGTCACTGTCTTCGGCAACGGCGGCCGACCAGCGCGTGATGCACAAGGTGAACAAGAGCAGCAGGCGGAGGAGTTTGATCAACATGGTCCAGCGTGAAGTGATCATGATTTGCGTCCTGTGCAGAGTACTGATGAATGCCTTCCACCCCACCTGTACGGGCTGGCGTGCAAGGTGATACAAATCAGCGGACCGAAATGGGCGCCGTGACCGACCGGAGGAGAAGTTGATCGCCACGGTCGGGGTCACCTACGGCCCGTTGCCGGTGGTGAGGACCGAGATCCGCCAGCGTGCTCCAGTGGCTGCAAGCGTCATCGTCGCCGTACCCAGATTGAGTGGTCCTCCGGTGGTCGCTGTGGTGATCGTTAGAGTCGTGCCGGACTGACGCATAGTCCATGCCAGCTGTGACGATACCCAGGAAACATGAAGAAAATTTCCTAAAGGCAAAGCCCTGGAGTCGATCGAGATCGGTCCGGTGGGCACCGGTCAGAAGTATGAAATTGGGGGCTTTTCCCCAGTATTGGGGGGGGGGTTGGGTTAACTCGCCCAGACCTCGTCCTGAGGTTCGAGCAAGTGGAGGGAGACGTTAATTGACCGCAATTGACACTGTCTTCGTCTGGCCTGAGGCGCGGTGAAGGTCAGAAATAAATTTTCTGAGCCGTGTGTGTTCCGGCTTCGGACCTCCCCTATGTCAACTGAAAATATTCCAGTGTCATAGCGGCAGTCCATAAAGGCGCTGTGATTATGCCGCCGACCATGGGTGCAGTAATGCGGCTCATGACCTCACTGCCAGTTCCGCTGCCCAACAGAATGGGCAGCAGGCCAGCAACAATTCGGCAATGATCTGCCGGCATCCCGGCATAGCTGGAACGTCTTGGTAAATCCAGCTCTGGCGGTGGGTCACTAAGAGCTAGTTCTGCAGGAGCGCTTTGTCCGATAGCATGGCGTCTCGCTCCAGGCTCTCGCTGACCAGGAAGTGAGTGGAAATGGGGCCAATGGCCAGTGCCACGGACACGGTGATTGCCAGACTGATCAGCGAGAACCAGCGCAGCAAGTTAAATGGCTGCGTGGGCGCAATCTCGCGTGCCTCTTCCGTCGCCCTGTAGCTCCCCCAGAATGCTGCAGCGTGCATGTGCGTCCCCCCCTGTGGATTCCGGACTTATAGCAGCGCCTTTTCAGGTTCACGGCGGCTTCTGCCTACCGGCCAAAAAACATGACTGATCGGAAGCTCGGCACGAACTGTATGAGCTATCGGCCCCAGAGGCGTTCACGAATCAACATTGGTGGAGAAGGTAGCGGCCTGCACTAGCCCTACAGCCACCTACGCACGCGCGTGCGATAAGCGGCGAAGTCTTCACCGAACAGGCTCGCCAGTGCCTGCTCCTCCGGACCAATTTGGAATCGATTCATGTAGAGCACGAACCCGACCACGCCCAGTAGGGCAACGGGTGAGGCGAGGTAGAACGCCCAGGCCACCAAGGCGATGGCAAACCCCAGATACATGGGGTTTCGCGTATGGCGGTATATGCCAGAGCTGACTAGGGCTGAGGCCGTTTCCGGCCTCAGCGGGTTGACGGTGGTTCTGGCGAGGCGGAACGACAGCACGCCGGCCAGGCACACGGCTGCCCCCATCAGCAGCACGGCAATCGCGGCGCCTAGGTGCCAGCCGGCAGTTGCAGCTTGGGGTGAAATCAACCACATCAGTCCCCCGAACAGGATGGCGACCAAGGGCGGCGGTACACGGTGCTCCAGCCAGTCCATGGTGTCAGTTCCTCGCTTGCTTGATTTCCGACAGCACCAGATTGCGCAGCGGTTCCGGACCGAACTCAACCAGCGGCTGGGCGTTGACGTAGAAGGTTGGATTGCCACGAATGCCGATCTTCTTGGCATCTTCCATATCGCGCTTTAGTACAGCATCGATGGCAGGGGAACCCATCTCGGCGCGAGCTTTCTCCACGTCCAGTCCCGCGCTGGCGGCGGCTTCCCAGGCTTTCAGCACTTGCGGGTCGTCATGCCATTCCGGCTGCGCGGCGAGCACCGCTTCGAGTACCTGTGGGTATAGGTTCTGCTTGCGCGAGGTTTCCAGGAGCCGCGCCACTTTTTCGGAACCCTTGTGGAACAGCACGTAGCGCATGACCAGGCGGACGTCGTTGGGGTTCTCGGCGAGTATCTCTTTGACGAACGGATGGAAAGCCTGGCAGGACTCGCAGGAGGGATCGAAGAATTCGACTATGGTCACCGGCGCGTTGGATGGACCGAAGGTTGGCGAATGGAAGCGTACCAGTGTGGCAGGCTCTTCAGTGGCGGACACAGCGGAAGCAGCAGAAGCCTCCTCTTCTTCTGAAATCTGGCGGTCGAAGTAGAGGACCGCCGCAGCAATTCCTATTAAGGCGATAAAGACGATTTCGAGTACGTCGAAACGTCGGCTCATAGGGTGGATCTCCGGGGAATGCTAGGGGATTGGTGATTTTTTTGGCTCGATTTCATTGCGCGACCGGCGACACCGCTGTGAAGGTGACTGGCAAGCTCTGGCCGTCCTCGAATTGCAAGGTGACTTCGACCTTATCGCCCAAGACCACCGGTTACCGGCGTTGCATCAGCATCAAGTCATAGCCGCCTGATGCGAAGTTAACCGTGGTGCCAGGGGCCACTTCCACCTTCTCGATGTGCTGCATGCTTGCGGTGCCGTTACCTCCGTCATACCCGAGACCCACACTAGAGCGGGCCTCGCGGCTCCGCTGTGGTAAGCCTAGTCCACAGCACTCAGGGAGAAGACCGCTGGGTGACAACCCTCTGCCCTGAAGCAGGTAGAGCGTGTTACTCGTCTCGAAAATGCAATCATGAGAAAAGTCAGTCTGAAAGCCGCTTCTGACCCATCCCCCGGCAGGAAACCGACCGCGCTCATCACGAACGACATTTAATGAGAGGAGCGCGGCAGGCTTCCCCCCTCGCTCCGTGAGCAGCCTAAGCTCAGCGCCACTGACCTCGACATCAAGGTAGAACCACTCTCGACCAATACAGTAGCGCTTACTGCCATTAATTTCACGAGCAAGCGAAACCAACGCTTCTACCGACAGCTCCACCCTCCCCATTCCCATAGATCGTGAATAGGTCCCCCCTTCCTCAACCATTCAAGGTTTCTGGTCACAGTGGTAGGAAGATTGTCTTCTGTCACAACACTCCAGTTTACCCCTTGGACCCTCCAATACTCTTCTTCAATCTCGAGCTTTTCCCACGTCCGTAATAGGTCTTCGCCACTAGTGACTTCTTGGTGCGGATTGACCGTACGCGCAACCAGCCTAGTCGAGCCATCTGGCTCGCGGATGGTGATCACAAAGTCTGTGGTCATCACAAAGGGGGACGTCTGTACCAAGCTACACGGGATATTTAATCCCCTTGGAAGAGGCGATAGCCTGAAGCGCGGGTACGGGAAACAGTGGAAATTGCTCCCGGATATCGACGACATGCTCGAAAAAATCCAGCTGCAGCCAAAAGGCGTATTCGAGATCTGAAAGTAGGTGGTAAACGCGGTCAACGATCGAACCGAGGACCTTATGAGATCGTCCACGGGATGGGACATCCTGGACTCTCAGCCAGGGCTGATAGCTCTCTCGCTCTCCCTGTCCCAGACCTTGTTTCACATAACGATCTACGTCGGCCTGCATTTTGATCCGGCGGCACATCACAGCAAACTCCCTAGCAATAGGAAGGCCTGCGCCCTCCCTTCAGGAATCCTCTAATCAACTCCTAGGAAATCCTGAGCAGGAGAGACAGCCGTAAGCCGAGTACGCATGGTATTGCATGTCATACACGACGGAGCGAGACCTGATGAACGGACAGACCAAAAAATGGCAAACCCTTCTATTTCAAGGGTTTGCCATTAAGTCCAGGGAACATCTGTGCACCTGAGTTTCAGGATTGTGGAGAAAAGAGTCACTGGGTTTCGCTAGTCTTCCCGTAATAGTTCCTCTAGCTCGGCGGACAGCGGCATGACGGAAAAAGCACTGACACGCGCTCTTCCCGTGTTGCCGACGGGCACCCAAATCCTGGAAAACAACAACGCGGCAAGGATACGAGGAAGCTGACCTGCAACCTCCCGCCAATCCTTCGTCAGCCACCCCAGGTTCAGCATCAGCCAATGAGATTTTGCGTGAGCCAGCGGCATACGCTGGGTGAGGATATGCGCACGCTCTAACCAACAGTAAGCCGCCTGAAAGTCTTGGGCCCTCATAGCGAGCCCAGCCTCATGGAACGCTTCGGTTATCGCGCTACGCAAAACCTCTTTCATGTCGACCTCCAACGCTACTTCTTCAGCAATCGCAGCCCGTTGAGCACCACCAGCAAGCTGACCCCGACGTCGGCGAAGACCGCCATCCACATGGTGGCCATCCCCATCAGGGTGAACACCAGGAACACGGCCTTGATGCCGAGGGCAAATCCGATGTTTTGCTTGAGGATCGAGGCGGTCTGCCGTGACAGGCGAACAAAGGCCGGAATCTTGCGCAGGTCATCATCCATCAACGCAACGTCGGCCGTTTCAATGGCGGTTCCCGTACCAGCAGCCGCCATAGCGAAACCGATCTGGGACTTCGCCAGCGCCGGTGCATCGTTTATCCCGTCACCGACCATCCCCACCACGTGGTTGCGGCTCTGCAACTCACTGATGGCCGCCAGTTTGTCGGCAGGCAGCAAGTTACCTCGCGGCTCATCAATGCCAACACGTTGAGCAATGGCCTCAGCCGTATGTGCGTTATCGCCAGTCAGCATCATGGTCTTGATGCCCAGTTCGTGCAGGTCCTTGATCGCGGTCTGGCTTGAGTCCTTCACGGTGTCGGCCACGGCAAACAAGGCGAAGACCTGAGTGGAGCTGGTCAATGCCACGACCGTTTTTCCCTGGCGCTCCAGTCGATTTAGTGAGGCTTCCAGTTGCGGCGTACCGAGGCCCAGCTCTTGGATCAGACGATGGTTTCCGAGGTGATAAAGCTGCCCCCCGATCAAGCCCTTCACCCCACGTCCAGGAATGGCTTCAAAGCTCTCCACCTGTTTGAACGTTGAGGCATCCAGCCCTTCGTGTTTGGCGATGGCCTGCGACACCGGGTGATCCGAGCGAGCCCCCAAACTGGCGGCAAGCAATTGAGGTGTAACGTCTGAAGGTTCGATCAGTGGCAGGTAATCGGTTTGAACCGGCTTGCCGTGGGTGATGGTGCCGGTTTTATCCAGTGCGATAAAACTCAGCTTGGCGCCAATTTCCAGGTAGACACCGCCCTTGACCAAAATGCCTTTACGGGCCGCTGCGGCCAGCCCGCTGACGATGGACACCGGTGTGGAAATGACCAATGCACATGGGCAAGCCACGACCAGAAGCACCAAGGCGCGATAGATCCAATCCGTCCATACCCCGCCCATGAACAAGGGTGGCAAGAGCGCAATGGCGAGGGCGAAGAAGAACACCCCCGGCGTATAAACCTTGGCGAACCTGTCGACGAACCGTTGGGTAGGTGCCCGTGAACTTTGGGCTTCTTCCACCGCGTGAATGATCCGGGCCAGCGTCGTATTGTTGGCCTCGGCCGTTACGCGGTACTCGAAGGAACCGGATTCATTGATGGTGCCGGCATAGACAGGATCATCGACCGCCTTCTCGATGGGCAGGCTTTCCCCCGTGATCGGTGCCTGATTGACGGTAGAGGTGCCAGAAACGACGTCACCATCCAGGCCAATACGCTCACCGGGACGCACCCGAACCAAAGCCCCGATCCCGACTGTCTTCACATCGACTTCCAGCCACGAGCCGTCGACCTGATGGACAGTTGCTCGTTCCGGCGTCAAATCCAACAAGCCTTTGATGGCATTACGGGCACGATCCAGCGACTTCGCCTCGATCATTTCGGCAATGGTGAACAGCACCATGACCATCGCCGCTTCTGGCCACTGCCCGATCAACACGGCGCCGGTTACCGCGATGCTCATCAAGGCATTGATGTTCAGGTTCAGGTGTTTGAGCGCAATCCAGCCCTTCTTGTACGTCGTCGGCCCACAGAGCGCGATGGCGAACAAGGCAACGACGGCAATCACCCATTCCGGGGCCGACTGGGTGAAGTGCAAGACTTCCGCACCTGCCGCTGCAGTACCGGACAGCGCTAACGGCCACCAACTACTTTTACGTGCTGGAGCTTGCGACTCGGCTTGCGCTGCATTGGAGTTAGATATCTTGCCATCAGCAGTCAACGGTTCCGCGTGCATGCCAAGCGATGACACAGCCGCTTCAATACCCAAGGTATCCGGCAGTTCGTGCCAGACACCCAGCGTGCGGTTCATCATGTTGAACTCGAGCTTTTGAATCCCGCTCATTCGAGCGAGCTTGCCCTCGATCATGGTCTGCTCGGAAGGGCAGCACATTTGTGCGATCCGGAAACTGCTGAAGCGAGTCGCATCCCCGGCCCACGCCTGAAGCTCCTCCCCCGCAAGTGACTTTGAATCAGATGGAGAGCAGCCCACTTCAGTAAAAAGATCGTTGTCGACCGACGCGACAGGTTTGCTCGGTTCGGCCAGGGCATGCAGAGTGGACGACGCAGTGTTGCTAGCGCAGCATGATTTGCCGCCGTCTTGCGCAGGAGCGCAGCAACTGGCGTCTTCTGGTTTGGACGGGGCCGAAATCAAGTCTGCGGCTTTCGGAGCACAACAGCTGCTCGTGGAATGAGTTTTGGCTACGCCGGGAGCGCTAGCCGTAGCGGCAGGTGCACAGCAACCCGAACCCGCGGACGGATCAAAAACTTCAACGCCGGCCTGAGTTTCAGGTGTTAGCTTGTCACCGCAACAGCTTTTCATAAGGCACTCCCAGCAGGATATGACGAAGAGTGAACACCCTATAGTCACTATAAGGTCAAGCACTTCGTGAAGCGCTTTGACCCGTTCTTAGCATCACTAACTGTGCTTATCGCGATTGGTTGATCTCGCTCCAAATCAGGTCATAGAGCTGCTGGGCACCGAAGTTGGTCAATGGCTTACCGTTGACAAAAAAGGTGGGCGTACCGCTTACACCAACCTTTTTCGCATCGACGGCGTCTCGTTCAATGGTTGCTGTGATCTCGGGAGACATCATGTCCTCGCGCGCCTTGGCCACATCCAGGCCTGCCTGACCGGCAGCGTCCCATGCCGCCATAGCCTTGGCGTCGTCATGCCATTGCGGCTGAGCCTCAAGGACAGCTTCCAGTACCGGCACAAACACGCCTTGTTTGCGCGCGGTTTCCAGAATCCGGATCGCCTCTTCAGAACCGACGTGAAGTTGCACATAGCGCAGCACCAACCGAACATCGCCCGGATGCTTGGACATCATCTTTTTAACAATGGGATAGAAGGCGCGGCAACTCTCACACGACGGATCGAAGAATTCGACAATGGTGACCCGTGCCTTGGCAGGGCCAAAGCTTGGCGAATTGAAACGCACCAGAGCACCAGCTTCCTGCACGGGTGCAGTCGCCTGGGGCACCGTGGAGGCGCGCTCATAAAAGAATGCAGCGACCGCGAAACCGATCACGGCGAGGACACTGACAGTTAGGACGATGATGCGTCGACTCATTGGGTAAATCTCCGGCGGATAAGAACAAGAAGAAGGATCAGCAGGCTGAATACACCCAGCGATAACAAAGGCAACGGCACGCCGCCGAGGATTGTCATGTCAGACCCGGAGCATGAAGGGCCGGCCCCACAGGGTTGGATGCTTTCAGAAATCAGTCCGAAATAAAGCAGGTTGTGATACAGGGCGACAAACCACCCCACAACGGTCAAAGGCAATGCATACCGCCAGACACCTGTGTCCGAAATGCAGCAAGCCACACCCAGCACAAGCACCAGAGGAAACATGAAGGCACGCTGAAACCAGCAAAGCACGCAGGGCTCCTGCCCCATGACTTCACCAACGAACAACACGGCGATGGTTGAAACAAGAGCCAGCAGCCAGGCACAGAGCAGGAGCGCCCAACCTCTGGATTGAGGCTGTTGATGTGAGGATTGCATCGGGTAATGCCTTTTTTAGACGTGGTTAGTGTGCGCGCACGGATTTGCTTATCGCCTGATCTGGGTAGAATGAGGGTTCTAGCGACTATAAGGTCAAGCGAAATGAATGCGGCCACATACACGGTTGGCGCCCTGGCAAAAGCGACCGATACCAAAGCGGTAACCATCCGTTATTACGAACAACTGGGGCTGTTGCCCTCAGCCGGCAGATCGCCATCAGGCTATCGTTTCTACACCGATGAGGGGCGCGACCGACTTTTGTTCATCCGCCGCAGTCGTTCACTCGGATTCAGCCTGGATGACGTTCGTGAATTATTGGGCTTTGCTGATCGACGTGATGCTTCCTGTGCCGGGGTAGACGCAAAGGTCGAAGGACAATTGGAGCAGGTGCGAATGCGTATTCGCGACTTGCAGGGTCTGGAGACTGAACTGGAGCGTCTGACCGTCTGTTGTCAGGGTGGTGTGATCGAGCAATGCCGCATCATTGAATCATTGTCGAAACGTGATTAGGACGGAAGTGGATTATTTTCCGAGTGGCGCGATTCAAATTCTTTCAAATGTCCGCAGTCGAAAGCAGACATTTCAAAACAGGCCTCCCAACGCTGCTGGCTCCCAGTTCATGATCACCAGTTCACCGCTGACTTCGGCCTTGCCTTGGCGCTGGTTGGCTGTGGTATAGCGGATATCCAGCGTCTCGAAATGAAAACCCTCGAACACCCGGCGGATTTCCGGGTGATCGTTGATACTGACCATCACCCTACCCTTGCAGCGGCGCATAAAGTCGGCCATGCGTTCGTAGTTCTCAAACGGAAAATCCACCCCATAGCCTGCGGTCTGCCAGTACGGCGGATCCATGTAGTGGAAGGTATGGGCGCGGTCGTACCGCTCGGCACATTCCAGCCAAGGCAGATTCTCGACGTAGGTGCCGGACAGGCGTTGCCAAGCGGCCGAAAGATTTTCCTCGATGCGCAACAGGTTGATCGACGGGGTGGTGGTCGCGGTACCGAAAGTCTGCCCGGAGACCTTACCGGCGAAGGCATGGTGCTGCAGGTAGAAGAAACGGGCGGCGCGCTGGATGTCGGTGAGGGTTTCGACGCGGGTCATCTTCTGCCATTCAAACACTTGCCGGGAACTCAGCGCCCACTTGAACTGGCGCACAAACTCTTCGAGGTGGTTTTGCACCACGCGGTACAGGGTCACCAGGTCGCCGTTGATGTCGTTGAGCACTTCGACGGGCGCGGCCTGCGGGCGCATGAAGTAGAGCGCAGCGCCGCCGGCAAAGACTTCGACATAGCATTCGTGGGGCGGGAAGAGCGGGATGAGACGATCGGCCAGGCGGCGTTTGCCGCCCATCCAAGGGATGATGGGTGAAGACATGGATAGCAAGACCTTTACTGTATAAATAAACAGGTGCTAGGCTCGCTCTGCTTTGTGCACAGAGCAGGAGCCTTGGCGGGACTTGCAGGGACAATCTGCGGGGACAGTGGCCAGCCTGGATGTTGACGCAACCAGTCTGGCCGCTCCTTTTAATTCCGTGTTAAACCTTCTTTGACCTGGGGCGACTCACACGCCCGGGCAATCAATCGGCTACTTCAAGCACTTCTTTCTGCGGCTTGCCTGACGCCTTGGCTTTGCCCTCCTTGCCTCCATTGCATTCTACGGACACGGTCCACCCGGATTGAGTGAACGTGTGATCCACCGACTCCACCAGGTACTCACCATCGAGCCCACGCTTGAAGCCTTGCGCCTTGATCATGCTTTCGGCAAACAGGTCGGTACGCCCGGGCAGATCCAGACGTACCGAGGCGGTGGAACGATTGAACGCCGCCAGACGCGCCTTCGCGGCCTCATCAGCGGCTGTTCTGTCCGGGTAGAGATGGCGGTCGGTGTGCACCGGCGGCAAGCCTTCCGGCACATTGGGGTTGTCCAGGTGCGAGATCAGCAGCTCTCCACTGGCGGGGTCCTGATACTGAGTGCTTACGCCTTGGTGGGTGCTGCGGTCGCTCAAGCGAAACTGCCAGCGGGTCACATCATTGCGCTGCAGGGTGATCACAGCCAAGGCCTTGCCGCTCGCGCTTTGCCCGCCCTGTCGCGGTAGGACCAGCAGCTTGCCATCGGCCACCTTGGCGGTGCAGTCGTGCTTCTTGGCCAGGCGGGTGATGAAATTGAAGTCGGATTCATTGAGCTGGTCCATGCGCGGCACCCGTGTGTTGACCGGGCACGATGGCTGCCAGCCATTGCGCGCGGCCACGTCACCGACGATCTGCGCCAGGCTGACGTCCTCCCAACTGCCGCTGCGCGTGGTCTTGCCGCTGCCGCGCATGTCGCTGGCCTTGCCGCTGATCACCAACGTGTCTGGCGGGCCGGAAACCGCCACCTCGTCCACGGTGTAGCGGCCCATGCGCGTCAGGTCGGCGCCGGCATAACCCAGGTAGACCTCGATGCTCGCGCCACGCACGGGCAGCGACACCGCGCCGTCACGGTCATCAATGCGCAGCTCAAACGAATCCGAAGCCATCCCGGGCCGATCGGATAACTGCAGCGACACCAGCCGATCATTGATCAAGGTGGTGATGTCGGCACCGTCGGCGACGATGCGAAATAGCGGTTGCATGTCGGCACTCCAGACAAGAAAAAGCCCGCACGCGGCGGGCTGGGTAACGGGATCAATCCCACAGTGAAATCACGCTGTCAGTCTCCACCACCAGGTCCGGCAGCGTGATCAGTACGCCGGCCCGGAACGGCTGCGGCTCATCGGCCAGGCCCTGATTGGCGGCCAACACCGCCTCGACGCTGCGGTTCAGGTGGCCGTAATAGTGGTGGCACAGGGTATCGAGCAGATCCCCATCAGCCGTTCTGCAAGTTATCGCCATAACGGACAAACTCCAATGAAAAGCCCTGCTTGCGCGGGATCGCCCCGGGCAGCAACGCGCTTTGTTCCTCGTCGATATTGGTCAGGCACCAGTTGCCCAGCACTTCGCCGTAACCGGTGGTGAGGTTCAGCGGTAGCAACTTGGCACCGATGCTGCGCAGCCTATCCAGCTGCTTCAGCCCACCTTTAAAGCTCGGGTAGATCGCGCCCTTGATGGTGATTTTTTCCTCACCCAGGCCCACCGCCTGCTGAGCCGGGCGCCGGGTCAGACGTTCCTGCGCGGCCCAGCGAAACGACGTCTGCCGTCGCAGCTCATCAAACGCCGCGGTGTCCAGATTGAAGTAGTACGGCCGCTCATTGGCTTTCAGCGGGTAGAGGATCAGCAAATGCGGGAATGGCTTCACCGCATCGGGAATCGGCGACATGTCGCCGGCAAACCATTCCGTGGGGAATATGTTGCCCAGCGTGGCATTGGCCTTGCCGGCGACCTTGTTGAACGCCGCGCCAAAGCGGCCAATCTGCTCAGTCAACGCGGAAAAGTGCTCATCAAATTGAGACAGGGCGCGCTGGGTCTGGTTGTAGTAGCTGGCCACCTTGCCGATCTTGGCCTGCGCCGAGTTAATTGCACTTTGCAGACGGCGGGTCTTGTCGCTCAGGTCCTCGCTGAGAAAGGGCAAGCCTTCCAGCGCATCGGCCGCCCCGCTGATTTCATTGAGCGCGCCATTCATGGGTCCGGTCATTGACTCGATGTCCGTGCGGCCGGCTTCACCGGCGTCGACCATGTACTTCAGGCCACCCTGCAAGTGCTCCAGGTAGTTTTTTTCATCCGCCATAACACTTCCTTAGCCCACATGGGGCGCATCAAACAACTGGCGGTCACGTGCCTCCCGGGCGAAGTCGTCAAACTGGCGCCGCAGGTACGGCATCATTTCCTGAACGAACTGCGCCGGGTCTTTCACATCGCCCTGTACCTGAAAAACCGGGGCCGGGGCGAAGGTGAATTGCTGATCGACCTTCGGCCATTCGGGAGTCTTGGCTGCGGTGCTCGACATCAATGCCGCCGCCGTGACCGGCGCGGCGGGGGCGTTTTCCATGGCACGCACGACCGCGCCCACCCCTTGGCCGGCGGCCATGGGTAAGATGCCGATCGGTGCTTTGGTCGGCGTGTCCGGCCCGCCAAACAAGGCCTTGCCCATGGTCGCGCCCACGTCACCGCCTCCCCACGCGCCGAGCGCGCCACCGATCATTCCGCCTATCGCGGTTCCGAGCAGCGGAATGAACGACCCGATGGCCGCGCCGACCGCTGCACCTGCCAAGCCACCGGCTAGGCCACCTGCCGCCTCGCCGTAGCCTTCGACCTTCTCATCGCGCGTGGTCGCGTTCTGGTAAGTGTCCACCACCTGGAAGCCGGCAGCGGCCACCGCCAGC
This sequence comes from Pseudomonas sp. GW823-FHT02E01, assembly GCF_058797535.1. Taxonomy (NCBI): domain Bacteria; kingdom Pseudomonadati; phylum Pseudomonadota; class Gammaproteobacteria; order Pseudomonadales; family Pseudomonadaceae; genus Pseudomonas; species Pseudomonas sp. GW823-FHT02E01. The sequence goes on from NZ_JBXAJS010000014.1 coordinate 58,279, forward strand.
GCCCCGCCCGCTTTCATGCCACGGGACATCCGACTTGCAGGGCCTTTGCCCTTTCCGCCCTTCCCGTCTTTGCTGTGATCCAGCCCATCGTCATCGCCGTCATTCGCGTTGGTCACGAATACCCGCTGGACGATGTTGGACCGGTCGCCGGCCGAACCACGGGCGATATTCACCAACCCCCGCCCGATCTTCAGCGCGGCCCAGGCCTTGCCCAGCACCAGCGCTCCAGCAGTGAGTGCAGCCAGGCCCAGCACCGCCTTGGGCGTCTCCTCAGACAAGGCGGTCAAGCCACGGGCTGCCGCGCCAATGCCGGTGGCCAGCGCATCTGTCGCCGGACGCAAGGCATCCCCGATCGCTCGCAGCGAATCGTTGAACGCCTGACCGGTTTCGGCCCAGCGTTGTGACGAGGCCTCGCGCCGTTCACTCAGGTTTTTGTCGAGTATGTCTTTGCGCTGACCGTTGGGGTCCGAAGCGTCCCTTTTCAGGTCCGCATACAGTTTTTTGTTCTGGGTGTACGCCATCAGCGCGGTCTTGACCTGCATGTCGGCAAACACGTCACCAGTGCGCAGGGTCGCGGCCAGGGCATCGGCCATCGCTTGCGCCTTGGCCGGGTCGGTCTCCTGGTTGATTTTGGTCAGGCCCTGATCCAGCTGTTTGGCCTTTTTCGGATCGGTCTTTTCCACATACCGGCGAGCCAGTTCAAAACTGGCTTCAAAGGTCGACAGGCCCTTGCCAATGGCGGCGTTCATCGAGCCCTGATAGTCGATCCCGGCATCGGCATAACCTTTGACCGTTTCCCCCGATCCGATTTTCGCAATCCAGTTTTTCAGGTTGTTCGCCGCCTCATCGGCACTGCCGGCGCTCTTGATCTGCACCTGCAGCATGGCGCCCAACTGAGTCACCGCGTCCTGACCGGTGATGCCGCTGCTGGCCATCTGCGCCAGCAGTTCCGGAAACCATTTGGCCATGTCGGCCGCCTCGAAGCTGCCTTGCTGGCCCAGCAGCGCCACCGATGCCAGGGCCTGTTCCATGCTCTTGGGGTCAGTGAGCTTGGCGTTGTTTTGCATCGCCAGAATCATCTTCGCCGTGTCGGTGCCCGACGCGCCCTGCCCGACTGCAAACTTGGCAGCCACCGGAGCGTACTTCAGCGCTTGGGTCAGATCCATGCCTCCACCGACCAGCTGGTTCACCAGCTCGGCCACCTGGGTGTTAGCCATGCCAGTGTCTTTCGAAGTCTGCACAATGTCGCGGGCGGTGTTCACTTCCTGTTGAGTATTGGCGGTACCGGACTTGATCGCGATGTCACGAATGATCGCCTGAAAGTCTGCGCTGACCTTGGTCGGTACAGCGGCCAGCGTCGTACCCGCCACCGCCGTGCCGATTCCACTGCGCAGGCTTTCTTGCCCCTCCTGCACCTGCTCCATGCCTTTGGCCTTGAACTCGGCACTGCGCACCACCTTGCCCAGCGCCAGGTACTCCTGACGCAGGCGGCCGACTTCGACCCCCTGCTTGCGCAGGCTGCTGGTGTTAGTTTCCAGTTTGCGCAGCAAGGCATCGGAGTTGGCCGTCCCGCTGTCGTGAGCCTTTTTCCATTCATCGCGCAGACGCATGGTCTCGCCGATGACTTTCTGCAAGCCCTTGGCACGGGTGGTTTGCGCCTCGAGCTTTTTCATTTCGCCGCTGACGTTCTTAAAGGCGGCGCCGAGCGAAGAATCGACGGCGCCACCAATCACCAGCCCGAGCGAGAGTTTGTTCGCCATGCTTATCACCTACGTGCGACGGGTGGGCTCAATCCGTGAGCCACCAGACCATCTCGGAAAACGACAGCCCCTGAATCTCGGCCGCCGAAAAATTCAGCTCGACAGCCAGGCGTTTGGCCAGAGCCTTTTGCAGGCGGGGGTTAAACCCCGTCGTCTGCTCCCAGACGAAAATAGGCGGTCTGCAAACGACGGTAATCGCGCATCAGCAGCCCCTCCAGATCCGCACGGCCGATGCTCGCCAGGCTGCAGAATAAAACCATCTCCTGTTCTTCTTCGTTGCTACCGCCCTGCAGGGTGGCAGCGCGCATCTCGCGCACCGTCGGCTCGCGCAGGGTCAGCTTGTCGACCTTGATGCCATTGGCCTCGCTCGGTTTGGATAAGATGACGGTGGCGATGCCATCGCCCAGTTGCAGCCACTTGGGCAGAACATTGTCTTTTGCGTTACTCATGGTGGTGCTCCTTACATGCCTAGGGCAGACCGCACGGCGGCCAGTTGGTCGACGCCATCGATGACGCGGATCGAGTTGAGGGGATCGATTTCAAACATCACGCTGCCGTCGATCTCCAGCTTGTAATAGGTCACGGCGACGGCGTATTTGAACTCGCCTTTTTCACCCGGTTTCCAATCCCCCGGATCGACTTCCTTGAGGCTGCCCCGCAGGGTGGCGACCACCGACTTGACCACACCTTTCTGGCCCTTAAAGGCTCCGCGGAACGAGGCGTTGAACCCGGTCAGGTCGGACTGACCAAAGAACTTCAGCACTTCACGACGCACGCCGTTGGTGAGGAAGCTGGCTTCCAGCTTCTCCATCCCCATGTCGAGTTCCACCGCCGCATCCATGCCGCCCGCGCGGTACTCATCGGTTTTGAGGGTCAGCTTGGGCAGGGTCAGGCTCGGGACATCGCCTTGCAGGCTGATGCCGTCCACGAACAGGTTGGTGTTGTAGAGCACTTCCGGAATCATAGAGCGGCCTCCTTAGGCAGCGGTGTCCAGCACTTCAGTGATCCACTGATCGGTCACCTCCACGCGGAAGTTCGGGTTTTCGGCCGGAGGCACATCGGTGAACCGGATGTTCCAGTACACCTTGCCGTCGCTGAGTTCGCTGGAGGTGTTCAGCTCTTCGTCGGCATAGACCTCAAAGTTGATGATCGCGCCCTGATTCTTCAGGTCGCGCATGAACGCCTGCAGGCCTTCGGTCACGTCCTTGACGTAGGTCGCGGTGATCGAGCGGTCGACGGCCCACTTGTGCGCGTAGAGGATGGCGTCCATGACGATATCCAGCGTGCGCACGCGGGTGACGAACTTCCATTTCGGGTCACTGGACAGTGTGCGGTTGCCCCACAGCCGGTACCCGTCATCACGGATGATCGTGGTGATGTTTGCGTTGTTCAGCACGTTGGCCCGGCAGGACGCATCGCCGTCGAGAAACTCGATCGGCCGCGTGGTGCCGGTGATGCCGACAAACTCCTTGTTCGACGGCGAGGCCCAGAAACCGTAAGTGGCATCGGTCCAGGCAAACAGGCCGGCGGTCCAGGCCGAAGCCGGTGCGTTGACGGTAGCGCTGGTTCCGGTGTCCCAGAACTGCACGCCCGGGTCGACCATGTACGCGTGTTTGCTGCCGAAGTTTTCGGCATAGGCGATCGCCGCTTCGTCGGTGGTGTTCGGCCCGTCGAGGATGGCCATGGCGCGCATCTTGTCGCCCAGCGCCACCAGCTCGGTGGCCACCGCCAACGTTGCCGAGTACCCCGGCGTCACCAACAACCGTGGCTGGGCGTTGAACTTGCTTTTACCGTTGAGCAACGCCTGCATGCCGGTCCGGCTACCATCGGCCCAAACGCCACCGATGATCGCTGACAGCTGCTCAGCCGGATCCTCCAACACCGGCACACCGACGGCGACAATCACCGCCTTGGACCGCTTGAAAATGGCCTTGCAGTCCTGGGTGATTGCCGCATCCGGGCCCCAGGCGGCGACTGCTTCGCTTTCGCGGGTGATCAGCAGCAGTTCGTTAGCGGCAGCCGTGGCCGGCGGCCCCACGGTGAAGGTGTTGCACAGGCCGATGATCGACGCAGACGGGGTGGCGATATGCCGGGCGCCGGTGTCCACCAGGGTCACGGTGACGCCGTGAAAGAAACTCATAGAGTGATGCTCCAGAAACGAAAAAGCCCCGCATAAGCGAGGCTGTGAGTGACGTGACGCGTAACGGAAAAGAAAACGCCCCGGTAATGCGGGGCGTCAGGATGCGGTGCGGGTCTGCCCATCCGGCTTTAGTGGCCGTTTATCAATGCCTGGAAAGTCAGGCGAAGTTGGCCAAGCCCGCAGTTCATTACGGTAGGTGCGCCAGGCCAGCTCCGTGTTGAGCGCGGCCGGGTCGGCATCCAGATGCTTGTCGATCTCTCTGCCAGCCCAGTGCAGTTCGTTTTCGATCCATGACTTTTCTCGGCGGCTCTGAAGCGCCAGGTCGCGTGCGGCATCGAGCGCCCAAACGATACCATCCCAGACATAGGCCGCACTCGGTCGAGGCAAGGTCGTCAGCTCGGCCGGCAGTTCACCAGGCATCGAATGCGTCACCTCGGTACCATCAGTGGTGCGGTAAGCCACCCCACGGTAGTCGGGCACGACACCCCATGCATCCTGCTGCCTAACGACCACCTGTTGTTCCGAAGCTTGTGGTGGTTCATCCAGCGTTGCGCCAGCCGGGAGACCGCAGCCACTGCTCACATAGATTTCGTGTTGGCCGAGGTATTCACCAGTGGTTTCGCTGAACGTGTAAACCTCGATCCACCCACTCTCATCAAAAAAACCATTCACTAAAGTAGTCATCAATACATCCTGCAGATGTAGTTGTAAGCCACGTTGCGCATGCGGGTTTCCGTACTCACACGGGCGACGGCTGAAGGATTGAAAGTTACAGACATGTTGCCCGTTGTACTGACTCGTGGTGCAGCGGGTATATCACTCGTCATGTAACCAGTAGCCGTAAATACGCCGGTCGCGGTATTCACCAGCAACATCGAATCATCGTCCTGTAGCCTGAGTTCACCCGTCATGTTTTGTAGCGTGTCGAGTTGAAGGCTCAACACGGCGCGCCCAGAGTCGGGGTCGATTCCACGCCCGCCATCCAGACCACGAATCGACTCGGCGCGCATGTCTGGCAGGAAGCCGCTGGGATACACGGCGGCCAATGCCGGGTACCACTCGATATTGAACGGCTGCCCCCCCATCAAAACGCATTTGTCGGGTGGCGTAGCGGTTGGCCATGGAAACGGCACGCCGATAGGGACGGCAAATATGGAAGCAGGATCAAAATTGCTTTCGGTCCAGATCTTCCCGAAGTCGGATGCATCAACCTGTAAACCCACGTCGCTCGAGGCGGGTCGATAACCAATGTAGACCTTATTCGACTCCTGACCCGCGCCACCGCCTTGCTGCACGGGAGTGAAACCCAGTGCCGCCTGGTACGCAGCAGGGTCAAAGTTGCTAGTGTTCCAACCCGTTACCCACTCACTGAATTCATATCCCTCTGGGGTCTGAACTGCGCCTCGGGTATAGGTTGTACCGGAGTTATAGCTGGTGATTTGTTGCCAAAGGGTGTCTTGACTGACTGCAACCAGCATGGGGGAGAATTGTCCGCCGGCAGGCATGTTCAGGCTGGTGTTCACCCGGTAAATGCCCACAGTGGTGATTGTGTTTAGATCAGTGCCGTCGGGAAGGACAATCCCCCCGTGACCGATACCATAAGCACCCGTGAGCAATACACGGCCTGGCGTGTCATCTTGGGGGTAGATTTGTTTAACCAGATTGGTTGAGTCCCATATGCTTTCCCATTCGCCCCAAACACCGGCAGTCAAGGCCCGGCGGTGTAGGGTGTGGTCGGCATTCCCATAAATCTCCTGGAAGGCGTATTGACCTGGTGTAATCGCCGAAACGCGAACCCAACCCTCATAGATCCCGCCACCTGGCCCCCCTATGCCATTGCTGATGAAATAGAGGGCCGTCTCCGCGTTCAAGCCACCGATGTCAACATCACTGACCGCATAGGCGGGCCCGCCCCAGCCGAACGCTCCGACCTTCATCAGCGCATCAGGCGTTTCATCGTGCAGATGGACCTGCACAGCAGCGGTCGCGGCGGTGCCCAGCCCGAGGTTATTCCGAGCCTCGACCACATCCGCAACATCGCCCAGGTTTTCGCTGACCGCCATTGCATCGGTGATGCCGTAGCCGGCCAAGGTGGTCGGGTTGGTGCCAGCGATCACACGCCCAAGGGCATCGACGGTGACACTGCGAAACGTGCCCACACCGCCCCCACTGCCACCCGCGATCATTTCAAACTGCAAACCGGTGGTGCCGAGGGTGATCGGCGCGTCGGTGACCAACTGCCAGAGGCTGTCGCCGTTGTTCGTGCCCTGCTCGACGTGGATAAACAACCCGGGGGTCACTTCCTGGCTGTTGTCGGCATCGGCAGCCCGCGTCCAACCTTCGGCACTGACGACATAGACACCGTTGTTCTGGGTCTCTGCCTGGGCGGTCACCAGCACGCGATCACCGGCGGCCACGGCCACGTCATCGATGGTCTGCACATTGCTCAGGGTGATGGGAATCGTGGCCGCCACCCGCGCTGACTGTTTGTGATCCAGCTTGGCCAGCGCCTCACTGATCGCCAGGTCGACGTATTCACGCGTGGCCAGCACCACCGCCGGGTCAATCTTCAGCACGATGTTCGCCGAGCTGCTGACGATGAAATTCATCCGCACGACCTGGGTTTTGCCACTGCCCTGGTCCAGCAATGGTTTATAGCTCGGCGCGCAGTTGGCCACCGCCACCAGATCACCGTCGACATCGTACAGGCCGATCTCGCGAATCCACTCACCGCCCACTTCCGGCGGAATAATCTGCTCAGTGATCACCGTGTTGGGATTGGCCGGATCGACCCGGATCTGGTTGATCGGCGCCCGGCGCCATTCGTTGATCAGCTGGGTCTGCAGGCGATCGGGAATCGGGTCAGTGCCGTTGGCATCCCCCAAGCCCATCTCGGTGAACATCCAGTCCAGCCCCATGGCGATGGCATTGGCGTGCTTGGCTTCACCGACCGCCGTGAGAATGGCAAAAAACTGACTGGTTTTATCAATCATAGGGATAAACGTCCAAAGTATCGGTTTCATCGACGCAGAGCGCCGGGCCAAAAGAGCCGGTCACGTCGATATCTTGCGGAGCCGGCGGGTACACGTCGATCTCTTCGCCCTCTTGCACGCACACGGCAATGCCCAGCGCCCCCTCGGTCTGCAGACTGAGCGCCAGGTTGGTCATGTGCCGGCTGACTGGGCGGGCGTCGTCGATCAACCACGCCAGTTCCTCGTACAATTCCTCGGTGATGCCGGCGTCATTCAACCCCACCTCCAGAGCGAACGTGCCGGGCACGCCTTCCGGCACGGTGTCGAACCACTCGACCACGTCGATCAGATAGCCCAAGGGCTCGACCACCCGACGCAATGCACCGATGGTGCCTTTACGTGCATGCACGTCGTACGCCGAACGGATGGCCGTGCGCTTGGCCTCCTGGGTCCAGTTGTTGTTCCAGCGGTCCACCGACCAGGCCGACGCCAGATACGGCAACAGGTGTTCAGGGCAGGTATCGGCGTTGTACAAACTGCGCAGCGGAATCAGTGTGTTTTCATAGTTGGCCGCTTCCACAGCCAGCTCCAGCGGCGTGCTGTTGAGCGGCAACTGACTGCTCATGTCAGGCCCCCAGCGTCACGGTGTAGCCGGTGCAGTAGGCTGCCTCGGCCTTGCTCGGTTTGATGTCAGTCCAGCCCAGCAGCTCAACCCGGGCTATCCCGGGAACGTGCAATTGCGCATCGATCCCCGAGCGCGCCACTTCGAGACCCAGGCGGCGGCGCGGGTTGATCCACTCGCTCAGGCGTTTCTGGCTTTCGGCCAGGTAGGCTTCGTTTTCCGGCCCCGGTGCCTGCGGGTACAGCACCGCTTCAATGTGGTAGTCGATGACCACAGCGCTCTGCACCGTGAGGCGGTCGGCCACCGGCCGCACGTCTTCGTCATTGAGGTGCAGCCGGACCTCTTCCAGCAGTTCCGGCGAGGCGGCGCCGCTGCCCTCCAGGCTGAGCACGGTGACCACTACCACGGCCGGAGACGGACTTTCCGCCGTGGCATCGGCCACCAAACCCGAGGCGTTGCGCGCGTGCAGGATGTAGCTGTTACGCGGTCCAGCCGTGGTCAGCCCCTCATACGACAGCTGCACCCGCTCACGCAGGGCATCGTCCTCTTCGAGCACCTGCGGCGTCGGCGGCACCGTGCTCGGATCTCCCGCCTGAATCACCAGACGCTGCAGGTTGACGTTGGCGGCCAGGTGATCGAGGTCGGCCCGCTCGGCATGGGCCAAGAGCAAGGCCTTGCCCGCGTCGTTGACCCGCGCCCGGTTCTGCAAGGCGCCATACGCGGCCTGCTCGATCAGCTTGAGCACCGGGTCGCTTTCGAGCTCCGCACTCCAGTTATCGCCCATGCTCAGGCGGAAGGCTTCCAGCTTCTCCTGGTAGACCACTTCAAAGTCGAGGTCTTCGAGCACTTGCGGCGGCGGCAGGGCCGCCAGTTCCATGGTCATGCGGACACCTCCAAAGTCACGTCGCTGCCCAGGTACTGCCCGGTCAGCTCAAAGGTGATACGCCCGTCGAGAATGGCCACGGCGCGCACCCGGCCGAGTTTCAACCGTGGCTCCCAACGCCCGAGCGTGCTGGCCACCTCCGCCTGCACCGCACTTTTCCAGCCGTCATTGACCGGCAGGTCGACAAAGCGCCGCAGCTTGCTGCCGTACTCCGGGCGCATGCGCCGGCTGCCCAAGGGTGTGGACAAGATGTCCTCGATGGATTGGCGCAGGTGATCGAGGCCGGAAATGAGTTGGCCGGTGCGGCGGTCCAGTCCGATCATCCCAATCATGGGATCAGCCCTCGACCGCGACAAAATCCTTGCGGCCACGCAAATACTCGAGCGCGACCGTGTCATCCGAGGCCACCGCGACCTGACCTCTTTCGACTTTCAAGGTGCGCTCGGCGTCCAGCAGGACCAGCACCCGCGAGGTGTACAGCGTGTCGCGAAAGACGCTCAGCGTGGCCGGCGCGGGCGTCTCACTGGCGGCTGATACTTCCTTGGTTTTGCTTGTCATGGATTTACTCCAGGTATAAAAAAACCCGCACGCGGCGGGCTGAAAGTGAATGTGTACTCAATGCGAGTGGTTGCTGCTGTTACCGCCGGCATCCATGATTGTGCCGGCGCCGCTGATGTCGCTGGACACACTCAACGCACCGTCGATGCTGACTTCACCCACCAGCGTGATCTGGCTGGCGACAACGCGGATTTGTTCCGGCGTCACTTCAAACTGCGAGCCACCGACCGTGATGGTCGCGCGACTGCCCTCGGGCAGCGCAATGCTGTAGCTGCCGGCCTGCCAGTCGTAGACCAGTGAGCCGCCATCGTCGAAATGCCAGGCCTCGACGTGATCGCGGTTGTCCGGTGGCGTCCCGGCGTTGCCATACAACCCCGGGATAAAGGTGCCCATGGCCGGATCACCGCTGGGGCTGAACAGCACGCCCTGCTCCCCCGTACTCGGCGCACGCCAATGACGGGCCTTACCGGCGGCCAGGCTATGCCAGCGCACCCAGGCACTGACCCAGGTCCCGGCCTTGACCCGCACCCGCCCCGCCATGAGATCGACGCCGACCACCACGCAGGGCAGCAGCATGGCGGCGATCATCCGGTCGTGTTCGGCGCTGGTGTATCCCATGCCAGATCCTCCGGTTGAAAGTAGTGATCTTCATTGCCGGTACCGGTGCAGCCATCGACGTTCAGGTACAGCGTACCGGGAGGCTCGTTGGGCCAAAGCCACTCGACTTCGCCGAGGTAGATCTGCTGGGTCCATTCCACCATCCACACGGTGTAGCCATCCAGCTCCGGCTTGGTCCAGTCCTGACGCGAGGCAACGAACTGCGCCTGTTCGACGTTATCCAGTCCCCAGGTCTGCGCTCGCAGTAGCACCGCGATCTGTGCCGCCAACTGGGCACCCAGTTGCTGATGGCGGGACAACTCGGGCGCGACAATGATCCGTGCTTCAAAGCGCTGGATCAGCACTGTTTCACCGGTGCCGATGTCTTGCCCGGGTTCAAATTCCACCGGTTCCAGGAACACCGCCGGCAGTGCCACCCGATCCTGAATGTCTGGACAGGTCGCGACAAAGCGCACCGTCGGTAACGCTTGGCGGATGTGTTCCTCGATGGCGGCGTACAACGCATCCAACGAAAAGGCAGGATCAGACACGGGCGCTCCCTTTCAGGTATTTATGCAGTTCGAAGTTCATCTCTTGCTTGAACACCACCAGCAGACGCTCGTCGGCCTTGTTAGCCCAGGTGTAAAACGGACCTTCAACGTCTTCGAGCGAGACCTTGGCCTTGGCCAGCGGAAAGCGATTGTCGTTTTCCGCAATCCAGCCCGAACTCGCGCCGCCAGCTGCGGACGCGCCGCCGGGATAGTCGTCCGTATTGAAATGTTTGCTGGAGGTGCGAATCCAGATATCCGCCTTGTTGCCATAGACGCGTTTATAAAACGCGCCCTGGTAACGCCGCCCCGCAACCGAAACACCAGCCTTACCCTGACGGGGATTCCCTATCCGGCTAGCTTCCATCGGGTTGGTGCCGAACCAGAGTTTGCCCAACTGACCCTGGCCTTTGATGGGATAGCTGCGCAGGCGCTGACGTACCGCGCGGACGGCAATCCGCTCCTGTTTGCTGACATCGCGCGCCATGTGCGTGGCCAACCAGCCCAACGTTTTGTTGATCGCCCGTCGTTGCGCCGCAGCAACGGCCTTGGGCATCACCTTGGCCAGCTGTTCAAAGGCCTGCATATCGTTGGCAGAAAGCTGCAGCGTCACCGGAACGGCACTCATGCTTTTAACCTCAGAGACAAGGCCACCAGACCATCGCCCGCCGGTTCCAGATGAGTCAGGGTGTACTCGCCGCCACCGTCTAGTGCGGGCAATTCGATGTGCACCGTCTGCGTTTTTTCCACGCCTGCGGCATCGGCAACCCGAATGTGAAAACACGGATCGCGCAGGCCGGTGTTCAGGCGCCCTATCTTGGGCTGCAACCAGGGCGCCGAGAACATGCCCAATACACGCCGACCTTCGATGTAGCCAACTTCAGCCAGGGTGTCGAACACTACACTGTCGATCGTCTCGACCAGGTCTCGAAAAGCCATGGTCAAAGCGTCAGCAGAATCTGCGCCCGTGGACGCGTGCACAGGTGCAGCGGGTTGGATTGGGCTTCACCGGCCATGCCCTTGTTGAACGGCAATGGTTCCAGCTTGCTGTAATACGGCAGGCCTTGGGTGTTGGCGGTCTCCATGTAGTCCGCCGGAGCAAAGCAGGAGATGTACAGATCCGGTACGCCTTCGGGAATCAACAGCGCTGTATCGTCATGGATGAACGACACCCCAGCGATTCGCCCGCGATAACGCTCCCAGACAATGCCGCCCAGCTCGAAACTATCACGTGAATCTCCACGCAGTTCCGCTGCTTGGATCGTATTGAGGTAAGTTTCCTCTACCGATTTGTGCGTGATCAGTTTGTTCCAGAAATTCTTGCCGCAGAACGCGCGCGCGCCCGAACTGGTGACGCTGCCCAATTCATCGTCCTGCATGTCCAGCGCTTCGCCGCACTTGACCCGGATCTTCGTCGCCGAGTCGTTCAGGCCCATGGACAAGCTTTGTTGCTCCACACCAAACGCCTGATAGATGTTCAGCAGGACCGTCGAGCCGTCCGCGTCCAGCACCAGGCCGTTCAGCGCGCCCATGCGCTGGAATTCATGAGTGGCGTCGAGCTGACGCTTGGCTTTGCTCAGGCGCGTGTTCACTACGCCTTGCACCGCCTGCAGTTCGGTCGTCGTACCAAAGGCGCGAATACCCTGAATTTCGTCAGCCTTGATGGTGAAACGCTGCGGCAGGTGCACGGTATTGAACGGGATCATCTGACGTTTGCTTGCACCCACGACCAAACCCGAGGTACCGCGCTCACCCGCCGGCACCAGCGCCAGCGTGTTACCGTCCTTTTCGATCTGCACAGTCAGGGTGCTGATGCCTTCCTCGCGAAATAGGCCCAGGCCGCTGATGCGACCCGGCAGGTATTCCTGTTCGTTGATCGCCGCAGTCAGCGAGGACACAGAAAAAACATCGTCGGTAAAAATGCCAATATCGGCCATGAAAAGACTCTCCAGAAATGCAAAACCCCGCACAAGGCGGGGTTGGGAAAAAAGGGAACGGACTTAGCGGGCAATCACAAACTGAGCCGCCAAAGCGACCTCGGCATCAGCATCGAAACCGGTCAAATGCACCTCGCTGACCTCGGCCAGTCGCACCACCGCACTAGTGCGGCGCTCCTCGGTCGATTCGCCCAGTGGCCCGTACAGGATGCACGTCGCCACTTCAGTGCCATCGATGGCGGCGGGATTGTAAGGCGCAAACTCATTGGTCGCGGTGACCAGTCCCAGTACCTGGCCGGCATTCAACGCGGGGCCAGCGGCCACCAGAATGGATTCACGAGAGATCTTCCCGGCCCCTTCGGAGAGCAGAAACTCGCCAGCGTGTAGCGTTTCGTACTTTACGGTCATGCTCGTGCTCCTTTTGCACTGTTGGATTGCCCCGCATGGGCGGCCTGACGGGCTGCCCAGATCGAGGGCGGATCCGGTTGTTTCGCCTGCACCTTCGGTGCTGGGTCATCGTTGAGCGGCACGCTGTTGTCGATTTCGAAACCGTTACCGCTGCTGACGATCTTGTCGAACAGCCGCGCGCGTACTGCAGGTGCGTCCAGTCCCGCTGTCACGTACTCGGCGCTGAGCTCTGGCAATCGTGCCGCGACACACAGGTCATGCACCGCCTTGGCCCGAGTCAGCCCCGCCTGGACGATCTCTTCGCTTTCAAGCTGGGTCGAGCTGAGCAGCGGCGCGACCAGGTTACTGATCCCTGACTCGGCACAACGCTGAGTGATCAGCAACGCGAGCTTGGCCGAGTCGGCCACGGGCGCGGGCGCAGGTGTCTCCAACTCCGGAGCCGGCTCGGGCGCCTCATCGAGCTGGGCCAACAATTCAGCGGGGGTGTGCTGGTAACGCTGCATTACCCCGCCCTGCCCCAGACAGGCTTTGACCTGTACCCCATCGCCCACCTCATCGGCCAGCCCCAGAGCCACCGCCTCACTGGCGGTCAACCAGGTTTCGGCGGCCACCAAACCTCGTAACTCCGCCTCATCGATGTCCGGTGCCTTGGCCTTGTAGGCCGCGATGATCGCCTCCATGGTTTGGTCGAGGACATCGGCCACCTTGCGAAAGCTGTCGGCATCGCCGGCCGCATAGGTCCATGGGTTGTGGATCATCAGCATGGCATTCGACGCGATCACCACCTTGTGCGCACCGCACACCGCGACACTGGCCGCGCTCGCGGCCAAGGCATCGATGCGTGCCGTGCAACGCTCGCCCAGCCGTGACAACGTGTTGTGCATAGCCAACCCGTCGAACAGGTCGCCGCCGATGCTGTTGAACGCCGCGATCACCGGTGACACGCCGTCATCGATGGCGCGCAGATCCTGCATAAACTGACTGGCGGTAATGCCCCAGGTGCCGATCTCGCCATACACAAAGACTTCGATCACGCGCTCGGTGGCTTCGCCGCTGGCGTGCACGGCGTACCAACTTTTGTCCTGCACCGGCACTTGCTGGCCGGCCTTGTTGTAAATACGCGGAGGCGTTTTCTTACTCATGCTTGCTCCTTGTCGTCGAACGCCTGAAGCAGTTCGACGAGCGTGCTGTAATTGAGGCCCTTGCCCCGAGCCCGCTCGGCATCGGCGGCGTTTTCTTCGTCCACCGTTTCGGCGTCGTAGCCGGTGCGCAGGACCATCTCGCTGCGCGAGGCAAAGCCCGCGTTAACTTCCATCGTGCGCGACTGAACATCCTGAACCGGATGGATATAAGCCCAGCCTTGTGGCACCCAGCGCGTACGCAGGTATTCGCGGCGGCGCTGGGCGTAGTCCGGCAACAACACGGCGCCACTGAGCACAGCCATGTCCATCCACGCGGCCCGCACCGGGCGACACAATTGGTGCACATACACACCGAATTGCAGCTGCTCCAGTCGACGCCGGAACTCGGTGAGCACCACCCGCAACGCTCGGTCGTTCACTTCGCGCATGTCGCCGGTGAGGATTTCGTACGGCATCCCGGCGCCGGCCGCCGCGGCCATCAATTGCTGACGCATGAAGTCGGGATAGTTGTTGCCGGCATCCGGCGGCGTGGAAAACTCGACTTCCTCCCCCGGCAACAACTCCTGCATGGTCCCGGGCTCCAACGCCACCATGGGCGTGAAACCATCCGAGGCGAGGTTCAGCGGCGCACCGGTCACCGGGTCTACCGGGGTCTGGATGTCGTCCGGTGACGGCTTCTTGATGAAGCCGGCGAACAGGTTGGCCACCTCTTGGCGGAACAACACCGCATCGTCGTAGTTGTCCAGGCTCCGCAGGCGTTTGAGCACCGGCGATAAACGCGGCAGCCCACGCAACTGACCCGGTTCGACCGGCTCAAAAATGTGCAACACCTGGCTGGCCGGTACACGCACCAGTTGGTTGTAGCCACTGTTCAACGACGAGGCATCACCGGGATGCGAGCGGTACATCCAATACGCGACCCGGCGGTTGTCCGGACTGAACTCAATGCCGGCACGAATGATGTTGCCGTTACGTGCGATCTCGAACTTGTCGTGCGGGACAAACTCGGGCGCCAACACTTGAAGTTGCAGCGGCAGCACCAACCCTTCGTCGAGGCTACGCGGGCGCAGGCGGACGAAACATTCACCGGCCGTTTCCACCGTCCGGGCGATCAGTGCCTGCTGTCCGTAGAAGTCGGTCAGGCCATCGGCGTCGGACTCTTCAGTCCAGTCGGCCCAGAGCTCCTGCAACAGATGTCGAAGGTCATCGTCCTGGGTTTTCGGCCGCGGCGTGATGCCGGTACCGATCAGGTTGCTGACCCGTTTATCGATGATGTTGAAGGCGTAGGGGTCGTTGCGCACTGCCGCCCGTGAGCGTGAGCGCAGGTTGCGTAACGCCGGAATGGCAATGCTGTTGAAGCCAGCGTCGGGCGCATCCCAACTGGCAGAGCGGCGCCCTTCGGCAGCCCCTTCATAGCTAGCCTTGATGTTCGACGGGATCAGGAAACCGCTGCGGCCCAAGCTTGAAAATTGACGAGCCATTACAGTCCCTTGCCTCCATGATAGAGCCGTACGATGCGCGACCGAGGACCGGCCGCCGCGATCAGCGAGCTACGAATTTCGTCGCGCGCCCTGAGCAGTTCGTCGATGTCGCGGTACTCGACGTTGCGATCCGCGTAGCGCACGATCTTTTCGCCGCGCGCGATTGCCTTCTCGACCGCATCGAGTTGCTGTTGGGTAAAGGCCATGGGGATCGCTCTAAAGTAAAAAGACAACGTGGATAGCGGCTGCGCGTTTTCACTCAGCGTCTTTTTTTGAGGTAGCCGCTGCTGGAACTTCGACGCTGTGGGGGCCGTGCAATTGGAAGCGGTGCTGCTGCCGGCTTGGCCGCTGGTGGTACGGGATCAGCCGGTTGCTGCTGGGGTGTCGCGGGGTTGCTGATACGCTCGGCCGACACGGCTTTCCCGCCCGGAGGCGCCGCCTGAATCAGGGCATTTCTCACCCGCTCCCAGTCATGCTCCTTGTAGCGGTTCAGCCCCAGGTAATGCGCCATCGCCAAGCTGTACACCATCAAGTCGAGGGCTTCGTTGCGCTCAGCCTTGCCCTTGACCCACTCGATTTTTTTGTAGCCTTTGACGTAGCGAGTCACCTTGCGCTCGGCGACGCACTGGGCGAAAAAATCATCTGGCAGGTCATTGGCAAAGTGCAGCGCACCAGGACCGTCCTCCACCGGATAGCGGTTGTAAATCCAGTCTTTGGCGGTGTCGGTACCGACGAACCAGAGCTCGACACCCTTGCGCTCGGTCAGGCCTTTCCAGGTGACATCCATCATTGATGGTCGCTGGGCAATCACCGGACGACCCGGCTTGCTCGCCCCCTTGACCGCAAAGATGTTGCGCCAACGCCGCAGTCGGCAGAACTGGTACACCTCGTCGGTGTGGTTACCGCCGGAGTCGATGCCGGCGGCCCGGATCGTCAGTTCTGCGCCACACGGATGCGGGTAACGCGCCTTCAGTTTGTCATCGAGCACCGACCAGGTGCGGTCGTCGGAGGGGTCGCCCCAGATCACCTGGTAGTCGATGATCCAGCGCTCCATGCCGGCGCCCCACCCGACCACCATGAACTCCAGACGGTTGGCTTGAACGTCGACCGAGGCCGTGAGCATCAGCACGGCAAACGGCATTGACCCCAGCCCGTAAGTTTCCAAGCGTGCCCGAGCCATCAGCACATCCGCTTTCGTTTGCTCTTGCGCGCTGTCCCAAACCTTGGCCAGACGGGTGTTGTAGAACACCTGCATCGGTTCGAGATCGCCGCGGGACATGGCGGTTTTGGCCTTCTCGAACTGCTTGGCCAGCGCCGCCCAACCCGTCCAACCGGGTGGCGAGTACAACGCATTGAGGTTGAAGCCGACGGTTTCGCCATCGCCCTGGGCATGCGCGCGCCACTCGCCCTTGGCCAACATCTCGCCCTTATGGTGCTCCTCGATCAGCACATCACAGTCCGGCCCGGCGCACTCGTAGTGCGCCAGCTGGCAATCTGCCGAGTAATGCAGGCGCTCCCATTCCAGGACTTGCATGTGCCCGCAGGTTGGGCACGGCACGTAGTAAAAACGCTGGTCGCTGGTCTCGAACAGATCAGCAATGCGCGAGGCGCCCCGGATCGTCGGCGAACTGGAAAAGTAGAACTTGGCGTTACGGCCAAACGTACTTCCGCGGGTTTCCGCCAACTCAATCGGGTCGCCCTCCTCGCCAACGTCCACCACCCAGCGATCCACTTCATCGCCATAGATGTAGCGGGCCGACAACTCCGACAGGTTCGCCGCCGAGCCGGCAGTGGTGACATACAGCGAACCACCTTCGAACTCTTTGGTGTCCATGGTGTTGCGCGCATCCCTTGAACGGTTGGCCGCCACGCGTTCGCGCAGCACCGGGGTGGCCTTGATGGTCTTGCCGATGCGCGACGAGACTCGTTTGGCCAACCCCAGGCTTGGCAACAGTGTGAGAATGTTTGACGGCGCCATATGGATCAGCCCACCGATCCAGTTCAAGGCGATCTGCGTTTTCATCAACTGCGAGGCCACCATGGTCACCACGCGCTTGCACGGATGTGCTGGTGACAGACAACGCATCGGCTCACGGGCATACGGTGTTCGCGCTGTACGGTATTGCCCTGGCTCAGCAGCCCCCGCATCACGCGGGATGCGCATGAACTCGTCAGCCCACTGATCGATCCAGACATCCGGCTCTGGTCGCAGCCCGCGGAAATACGCCTCCCGGTACACCGCTGCACCGTCGGGCATTTCCGCTGACATGGATTAACTCGCTGCAGTCAAAGAATGGATGAGGTCTGTCGAGGACATCCGTTCGGCATCGTCCAGCACCCGGCGCAATGCGGCAGTGAGGTGCTTCTCGATTTGCCAATGATCACTCATGGCGGCCAGTTCGGGCGCCAACTGTGGCGGCATGCCGAGCAACAGATCGCGCAACATCCGCCCGGTCGTGTACGCCGCCGTTTTCACAGCCTCCAACTCGACATGGGCGCCGCGATTCTTGTGAAACTCGCTCTCAGTCAGGCGCGATTCATAAAACTCGCGGTAGGCACGGGACTCCTGAAAGTCTGGGATGCCCTCGCCGGGGGACAACGCCTGATGCGAGACAGAAGGTGAAGTCTCATGTTCGGTGGGTGGTTCCGGGGTATTCCCCTCCGGCTTACGCTGAGTTCGTTCGCGCTCGTGCCGCGCCGCCACATTGGCTTTGCTCGGATCCGCCGTGCTGAACAGGAGTCGATCCGTTGCCTCAACATCCACCATGCCGTCCGCCATCAGAACCAAGCGGCCGCTCTTAGCCAACTTCGACACATAGGGTTTCGACCAGCCTTGGCGAGTGGCGAACTCCGCTTTGGTGAGTGCTGTCATGTCTCTGCCTTACGGTTAACCCGGCGGGGCCAAGAGTTAACCGAGTAAATTAGTCGGTTAACTCATAGGTTAACCACATCAAGGCTACGGCCTGCCTGGCTTTCAGCCAAACTCATTGCCGTTTTTTCAATCGCTTAGTTAACTCTTGGTTAACTGCCTTA
The DNA here is from genome assembly GCF_058797535.1 of Pseudomonas sp. GW823-FHT02E01. Taxonomy (NCBI): domain Bacteria; kingdom Pseudomonadati; phylum Pseudomonadota; class Gammaproteobacteria; order Pseudomonadales; family Pseudomonadaceae; genus Pseudomonas; species Pseudomonas sp. GW823-FHT02E01. Next base: position 76,360 of record NZ_JBXAJS010000014.1, read on the forward strand.
GTTAACCGGGCTGAAAGCCAAGGCCCGCCTGACTTTCAGCCGACCCGACAGCTAGCTGAGTTAACCAGGCTAATTCGTTAGTTAACTACCCTCTAAGCCGCAGCCCACAAGGCTTTCAGCCCAGTTAACCAATGGAGTTAACCAGTTAACTAACTTTGGTGGGGTGCCGCTAACGCGTTTGCGCGAGTCTTATGCCCCGTGTTCCTTGGAAGTTGCCAGGGTCCCCGGCCCCTGCCGCCTGCCAAAGTGACTGACTACGTTTGAAACGGAGGCAGTCGACTATGACGACTCCTTCGTGTGATGAGACCGCTTGTTTATGGCTCATGCGGATATCGCCGCAATCTGGCGGGCAACCTCATCGTGGATCATCTTGGCTGACCAGGTATGTGCAATGAGGTCGGTGCCGGCCTCCAGCAGCGCGGCATCACCCTCGACGGGAAAGGCTGGTGTGTCGGTCAGGTCGTTGTAGCTACCGGAAAAGTTCGAAGTCCCACTACCGATAGCGGCACGTGCAGCCGCGGCATCGACGCTCACCAATACGGCCTTACCGACATCCGAGGCGTCCGAGATGTTTTCAGACGTGATGTCACCTGGCGTGCCGGCTGCGTTGTTTGTCCCCTTCACTACAGCCTGAAGCACTTGAAAGCCTTCAGTGATGGAGACAGGACTACCGTAAGGCTGCCAGCCTTCGGCAATGGCCTGAGCCAGCTTGGCCGTCAACTCCTCGGGAGTGTTGGCGACGACGGTTTCGTATTGGGTGTAAGCCATTCTCTAAATCTCACGATTGAATGATTGAGCGGCGAGCGGCTGACATGCCGGCGAATCACCATAGTGGATGTAGTCCGTCACGGCGTAGGCCAGCAGAAGCACAAAAGGCAGCTCCCAAGGACAGCGCTTCATGGAGCCGAATCCGATTTAGGAAACTTGAAGTCTGCGAACCGATCAGCCAGATCGGCGATCTTCTTCACGCCAAGAAATCCGATGAACACACCCGCAGCCGTAGCGAAGTTCTGCGGTAAACCGAAGTACTCCAGTAACGGAATCAAGCCAATGGTGATCAGCGTGCACAGCGAAGCTTCAAGCAACGCCTGTCGACGCGTGCCACCGCCGTAAATGATCCGCAAGGCACCGACCACGAATGACAATGCTCCGGCGTAGATCGTCGGCGCATGCTGTCCCAGCCATGCGATAACGAGCAGCCATGTGTCTGGTTTGTCGGGCATGTTTGTCATCCGGATTCCTCCCTTTTTGGGGAGTGCAATAGATCCGGCTCCCGCAGCACTCCCAGCTTGAGGCGATGGGTGTAACGGGGCCGAAAACGAAAAAGCCCTGCTCGATGGCAGGGCTTGTAAAAGGGCACAAAAAACCCGACTCAGTAGTCGGGTTCTTAAAAGGCGTCTCGCTGCGTTGACAGCAACACACGCTGCTATAAAAGCAAATCTATCCCGCGCGGAAAAGGCTTTTCCGAAATAAAAGCGAAATTTAACCCAACTTCGATGCAGCCCTACGAGACAGGCAGGAATCAAAAGCGGCCATTCCTGCTGCATCACTGAATTACTGGTTTTCGTGCATAGCGGATGGTAAAAGCCGGCACAACAAAACGTACCGGCTACCTTCACCATCACTATTTCATTTTTTTATGGAAACAATCTTGGCTCTGCCACCCTCTACCAGAAAGGAAAACGATACACGGTCTCCGGTTGTAAGCCCTGTCAACTGATCTTCCGTTACCGAAAAGGCCATGGTCATCGGCGGCCATTGCACCGCTGGAACAGCGCCGTGGGAGATGGTCACAGTATGCTTCGCAGTGTCGATCGCCTTAATCGTCCCCTCGGCTTCGGCTACCGGAGTCTGTTTCGATTCCTTCTTCATCTGCATGCCCTCCATACCGTCCATTTTCATGCACGGCATTTCCTGCTTCATCTGCATGCCTTCCATACTTTCCATTTTGCACGGCATTTCCTCTGCATGAGCAGAAAGAGACATCGCAACTACGGTGCTTGCAACTGCAATTAGGGTCAGTTTCATACAACTTCTCATTCAGGATTAGTGAGTACAACGGGGAGGTTCCGGCGACGCATCAAGCGGTTGAATCCACAGCCAAAAGCAGACTTTCAGAATAGCCCAGTCTATTTTACCGCCCCTCAACATTGATGCGGTTTTAGGAAGGTCCAAGAGAAATCGCCAGTGTATTACGCGTCCAGTAATGGGCGGTTTTTATCCCGGTTACGAAATCGTGCAGTCCTTTACGCCCAACATCACTGGCAAGAAACGGGGGCATGTACCGGACAGTCGTGCGGCATTTCTGTGGGCACTTGCATTGGCGGGCCTGCCAGCTGCAATCGTTTTCGGGCTGAACACCGATTTGTCACAGTCCACTATTGCGCCTTGTGGCTGCCCTTCGGGGCCTCCTTGTCCATGTGCAGGTTCATGTTCTCCATCATGGCATTGCAGTTTTTCATCATCTTGGACATCTCCTGCATGTCCATCATCGGCATCTGGTGGCCGTCCATCAGGTGCATGTCCCCACCCTTGGTTGCCTCGGTACTGCCTTCAGTCGGGGGCTTGGCCTCTTCGGCAAAACCTGCAGTTGCGGTTCCAAGAGCGATGAAGACAGCAAGGGCGGTGTAGGTTATGGCATTACGCATGGCAGCTCTCCTGTTCCACGACCGTGGTAAGTGGCAGGCTCCGAGCAAGCGACTGCGGATTTAGCCTGGAGGTAAGGGCCAAAGCCTTATCGGCCCAGCCATGCCCCTTCTGCCACTCACACTCCTGAGTGAGAGGTAGGGACGGTAGCGGTTGTAGAGAGGAGTACGTAGGTTACGAGCAACTTCTGGCCGTCCCTATTTCAAGTTTGGACCTTGCCACAGTGGCAAGGTCAAGGCATCACTTTGCCCTTTTTGGGTGACCCGACATTTCAACCCGTAGCAGACGGTGGGGACAGGCAGAAATCGACTGATAGATTAGGCAGCTTGCCGCATTGAATTGACAGCACAATCGATCCATGCCGCCCCTGCTCTCGCCAGCTCCCGCGCTTTCCCTTCGCTTATACCGTAGTGCTTGCCAACCCGTACCATTGGCCATTTAGCACCATAGTAGAGCCAAATAATGTCGCCCATTTGTCCATCACGGTGTGAGAGGCGCGCAACTGCGTGATCAATAGCGCCAGCCCATTCATCTGTAATGCAATAGCTTTTGCTCGCAGACACCTGCGGTATCGCCTGACGCATTAGCGCAAATGTCGGTGAAATGTAGTTGGGAACGCCTGCCCCATCCATCCGCCACCATCCCCACTGTTCCAGCAGGTATTCGGTATCGCCCAATGGTCGGCCGGCTGGTTTTCGAATCATCATGCTCTCAATCCCCTGTGTAATTTGATCCGCCAGCGCCGCGACGGTTGTTCTGTTGGTAGTACTCGGCCGGGCCAGGTATCGACGAGCCACGCTGGAGCGCTTCAATCTCTCGCTGAGCCTGCTGCAATTTGAAGCTCAATTGCGTCACCAACTCGTCCGAAGAAAGCACCAACCTGCTACCCCGAATAACCCAACCTGAGCCATTGCAAGCAGTACAAATCAACTCATAAAACAGCCCTTTCACTACCGCTTTGCCCTTGCAGGTCGGGCAAGGTCCAAGTTCGATCCGCGGCCTCTTAAAACCAAGCCCCTGCCCTTTCTGCATGTTTTAAATCCTCTCCTATGGTTGTTTCTTGAAGGGCTTCGCAGGCCTTGTTTTGCAAGGCCTCCAGAGGATTACCGGAATCTCCGGATCTAACACCGGTCAACCCGTGAATCAGGGCAAACCCCTTCTGGTCTAGATGAACGTGCCACTGCTCCAAGGCATCGAGCTTGCGACTCATGACGTCCGACTGGATGTACACCTTCACGTTGTGGCCCATGGCGTGGTTGATCAGCAGCTCGCCGATCAGGTGATCAACGCCGAGATCAGCCCAGCCGGTACGGGCCAACTTGCGCAGGTCGTGGCTGGTCCACTCACCCTGCCCCAACCGGGTGAAGACAGCACTGGCCTGCCCTTCACTGAGAGCCTTGCCATGGCGTGCCGGGAACAAAAACTGACCGTCGTACCCTTTGGCCTGCTGAATCTCGCGGTAGCGGATCAGAGTCTCGCGCACCTGGTCTGTCAGCGGCAGGTGATGCTCGACGCCAGTCTTGGTGTGCTCGGCCGGAATGAACCACTCGCGCTCAGCCAAACTGATATGCGACCAGCGTGTCTGCCGGGTTTCACCAATGCGCGAGCCGTGACAAAGCATCATCAACGCCAACATGGCGTCGGAAGGGGCAGTCGACATGACGAGGGACAATTGCTCCAGTAGCTGCGGCAATTGAACGCCGCGTAGCCGACCAGGCTTGGCTCCGACTTTCGTCTTGCTGAAGTCGCTGAATTTGATTCCCACCATCGGGTTAGCGCTGATAAAACCAAGTTTGAACGCCTGACGCATCGCCTGAACCAGAAGCTTAAACACCAGCTGCACATAGCCCGCTGAGTAGTTTTCCTGCAGAGGCCAGATCAGCTCGCTGTCGAGCATGGCTTTGTTGATATCGCTGAGAGGCAGATCACCCAGACGCGGTATCAGGTGGCGTGTGATGGCCGATGCGGCAGTGCTCTTGCGCTTGCTGGAAAGGCTGCGATCACGGGACATGCGTTCGGCGTACCATCCCAACAGCTCGCTGGTCGTGACCCACTTGGACAGCGCCGAACCTTCATTGGCAGCCACTCGCAAACGTACTGCGGGCAGTGCCGTGACCACTTGCTTGGTGCTCAGATCAGGGAAGCCGCCAATACGGTGCCAGGTGCGTTTGCTGAGCAGGTACCAGGAGCCACGGGAACGATTCTTCGCAAAACGAAAGTGCAATGCCGGGTGACTGGCATCTCGTAGATCGCGGACATGCAACTTCTTGGCATTGCGCTCGATCTCGGCATCAGACAGTTTCACCGTTAGGGTTTTGATCAAAGCCGTCATTGTCGGGTACCAGAGGGATCTTCAAGGTCAACAACCTGGAACGTGGTCGGCCACAGCCAGGCGCCGTAACGTTCGGCCATTGCTTGGTCAACGAACAGCGCCAAAGCGTGGTCGGGGGTGCTGCCCATATCCATCTTGAACGAGCAGCAGAACACGGCGAACCGATAGTTCGCCGGGTTCGGTACAGCCAGGCGGCGATCAGGCATATCCGAACCGATTACCATGCGCTTGCCCATTAGCCCCCCTTCAGCAGAGATTGCAGCAGCTTGAATTTTTCGAGTGCGTCAGCGTTGGTCTCGCGCTCCGCCTCGACGGAAAGCGCCACCTCCTCGATACGTGCAGCCAGCTTTTTCATGCGCTGCCCGACCTCCTCGGCAAAGCTGATGACCTCACCAGACAGCACCGCCAACGTATCCAGAGCACTGACCTCGGCTTTATTGATGGCAATGACGGCCGGCTTGGTTTCTTTTGACATGCTCTGCTCTCTCGGGAATTTGATGGTGATGGCAGTACGCTGGAAATGCCCGTTAACGGGTTCGCGAATGAGACCTGCCTCCTTCAACTCACCCAAGCCGCGACGGACAGCCGGGAACTGGGCCCCCGTGGCTTCGGAAACCATCAACGAATTGAAAATGTCGTGGGCACTCCAACGCTCCTGGATTGGCACGACTTGGAACACCTTACGGGCAAGTGAAGATTGCCCGGCGAGCATGTTTTGTTGCTTGGCTGCATTCATCAGAAGCCACCTGTGGGATTGAATGGATCAGGGAGGGAGTTCAAGCGAGCACGTGGAAGCGAGGCGTTTTGCTGTTCGCGTTTTCCCGGGTCACTGGCAAAACGAGCCAGCAACTGGACGCGGGCGACCTTGCCGTCAAGCGGGATCGACTGTTGCGACATAGTCATCAACAACCGCGCCTCGCCGTACTCTTCCGCGAGTTGCATTTCGGGCTTTTGCGAGTCGTGGCCGATGCCAATGGCGATGTCTTCAAGCGGCTGTCCGCTGACCAACATCCGGATGGTGATGTCATAAGCGCGATCAAAGACCTTGCTGGCCTTCTCGGAAACCAGGCTGTTGAGGTTATGCATCTCGCATTGAAGCGCGGCATGACGTACCGCCGGGTGCGACCACTCGCGGGAAAATGCTCGGCTCGGGTCCAAATTGACCAGCGCTTCACGGAAGGCCTTATCGTGCGAAGGAATGCCCAGCATTTCAGGCGTTGGCTGACACCACTTCACAAACTTGCCGACGCTCGGCGCGAAATCGCCGCCGTGCTGTCGGCAGTTCTGCAAGCCGTACCGAATCTGCTCGAGGGTATTGATCCCGGCTGCAATGAATGCCTTCACCCAGCTACGTTTTGCAGCGCGTAGGGCTTCATCATCTGGCCAAGCTTGCTTCCACGCGGGGAAGATCGCCTGCAATTCCTTGAACAGTGCGTTAACGACGTCAGCGGTACCAGGGGGCAATTGTTTCGGTTGCTCCAGCGTCACAGGCGGCAGGTTGCCCATCTTGCTCAGCAACTGGTTGGCGCTCTGGGGGACGTGTTTGACTTGGCTCATCACAAATCACCCAGATCATCAGACCAGGTCGTGTCGTCGAAATCCGGGCCGTTGACCTGCTTTACGGGAAATTGCCGAATGTTGGAACTGGCCGTTTGGGCAACATCACGCTTGATCCACTTCACGAGCAGGCTGACCCAGGCTGCTTGCGTCTCGAAACGACCACTGGCGGTGTAATGGCAAACGAAAGCAGCCGTGGCCTCCGCGGTGAACGTCGTCAACGGTAGGGCCATCCGTAGTGCGTATGCCTGCAAGAGCTGTTGATCAGGCACCCACTCAAGCGACATCTCGACTGCCGCCGAACGATCGCTCGCGCCTGGAGTGTTGTGTTGATCTTTATTCTTCTCTACATCTTCTTTAGGTAACGCATTGCTAACGCTTGGAGCGTTACCTTTGGCGTTAGCTGCTTTGTGGTTGGCTACCCTTTTGGCTGTGAGAAGCCGGTTTTTGGCGGTTTTCCCGTTGTGACGCTCGAAATGCGGCAGGCTGATAACGCCATCTACTTCATGCATCCATGCCACCGTCTTCATGTGTTCGCAAAAACCGATAACGCCCACTAACCGATCGAGTAACTTTTTGCTAACGCTCGGAGCGTTACCGTTTTCCGTCTGCTGGTCGAACCAACCCCATACACGCATCAATTTGCCCACTACCGCATCCGGGTCGATGTCGGCTAAGTCAGCAATCTGGCAGACCTCAGGCTTGTCCAGGGTGGTGAGTTCGAATTTGATCCAATCGCCGGCCATTACTTGGCCTCCTGCAAAAGCTCAGCAAGACGGGTAAGGCCTTTCGGAGTGACCATTGGGTCGAATGTAGCTCGCTTGATGCCGGTTTCCGGATCAGGCCTCAGGGCTGTGACTTTGTGAGTCATGTAGCCAGCGGTAATGCGTGGCTGAAAGGCAACCCAGCGTTTGGAGCCCTTGCAGCGGAAAATCCAACGATGCTGCTCAAGCCAGGCGAACAACCTCGCAGGCTGGATCTGTAACTGTTTGGCAGTGTCGGTGATGCAGATCGCTCCACCGGCCGCCGCCAGATGTTTGATCGCGGCAACTTTTGGTGCCTGATCGAAAATGACCAATCGCAGCGACTGGTTGTCCCTTGCTTGGTCAGCGGCTGCCTGCAACGCTTCGGCGTAGGTCGCCGGGATCTGAAATTGACTGAACTGGGCTTCGAGATCCTGCCAGCGATCAATAATTTTCGCGCGCAGTTCGACGCTGTAGCCCGAGACCACCACCAAGGTGTCACGTTGAGATAGCAAGAACTCGCGATAGATCTGACCGTTTTGTGGGTGGACGTAGGGGGTGTCGTTTGACGAAACGACACCCTTGGCAACGAGTCCCCGGACTGTTTTCAGGACGTTGTCGTGCGTGCTGCCAGTCAGCTCGGCGATCTCGCGTGAAGACATGGTGTGACATGACACGCTTTGCGATTCACTGAAACGTGTCACGACATCGGAGGTATTGCTCAAGACAATGTGGCTGTGCATAATCGCCGCTCTCTAGTTTTGCGAATCAGCCGACCTTCTCCGTCGGCTTTTTTGTACCTGTGATTTAGGCGACCTTCACTGCTGCCTCAATGGCGTCAACCTCGCGCCGGACATGCGCGATTTCTTTACAGATCCCCGCTTTCTCGATCTGTGTTACGCGGCCATCTACCAACGCGTTATGTACAGCGACCGTCAGATCCGCGAACTCCTTTCCAACAAGTGCTAGCGCGGCAGGAAGGGTTCTCACCTCAGTAACTTCCTTCGCCACCAGCGAGTACCCGAACTCATCGAGTAGCGCGTTGAGAACAATCGCCCGGGACTCGACAGAGAGATGGGTGAGCACTTGGCCGAACATCTCTAGATTCATCCGATGCGCCTCACGATTCGGATTGGCGCAGTCAAGCAACCTGGTCTCATTCACGCCCATACGTTTTGCTAGGGCGGTGCCGCCATCAGCCTTTACTTCCCGATGCAGTGTTCTTTCGAAATGTTCCATTGCGAAAACCTCAGTTCGTCTCGCGTAGCGTTAAGCCATTACCGGTATCAAAATATTTCTCAAGGGGCTGGAGCGATTCGAATATCGATTCAAGCCACCATTTCGGCCCATGGAAAAGCAGGGCAAAGGTCCTCTTTTTTGAAGTTCCCGTCGGTCAAGGCTTCTGCCCGTTTGGCAATAACAGGAGACATTCCGTGCTTACCCCGGACCCAGCCAGAAACTGTGCTTTGATCGACTTTGAGCTTTTCTGCTGTGGCCTCCTGCGTCCCGAAGAAGGCAACAAGGTCTTTGAAAATGGTCTTCATACTACGCCCACTTATGTGAATACCCATATCGTAGATCATGGGCATACCACTTTGCAACGATATGGGTTCGCCAGTAATAATCGAAAGATGGAATATAAAGAACGAATCAAGGCCGCTCGACGGCACGCCGGGTTTACCCAAGCTGAGCTAGCAAAGCTCGTGGGAATCGATCAGGCATCTATTTCTGATCTCGAACGGGGGAGATCACAACGCTCCTCCTATAACGCGTCCATTGCGAAGGCTTGTGGGGTTTCCGCCATTTGGATTGAGAGTGGGTCTGGCCCGATGGTTTCAGACAATACCGAACAGCCCAACGTAAAAGACGTGGTTCAACCTCAGATGCTTTATCGATATCCAGTGATCAGCTGGGTTTCAGCCGGGTGTTGGGAGGAAGCGGTGCAGCCATACCCCGACGGTTTTTCAGACAGATATGAAGTATCTGACTACGACTCCAAAGGACCTGCCTTTTGGCTTGAGGTAAAAGGCGATTCTATGACCGCCCCCGCAGGCGTCAGCGTTCCTGAAGGAATGATGATCCTGGTAGACACCGAGGCTGATGTGAAACCTGGCAAGCTTGTTATTGCCAAATTACCCGCGAGCAACGAGGCGACATTCAAGAAGCTGGTGGAAGATGGCGGCATTCGTTATCTGAAGCCGCTGAACCCAGCTTATAAAATGGTCGAGTGTGATGAAAACTGCCGCATCATTGGAGTAGCAGTGCGTATGACCGGAAAGCTCTAGTACGCCGCTCGCTGCTATTCAGGTGATGAACAAGCCCGCACTCAGCGGGCTTTTTTTCGAGCTAAACCCGAAAGAGTACAAACGCGCTCTTTCCGGATTGCTGCCTTATCTGGAACTAAATACTGTCTATCCATAATGAAAAACAAAGGAAGACAGGAATGAATCATGGCGCTACCGGCATTACCCACACGCTTAACAACTACGAACAAGTCGGCCGTCGTATTCAACGCCTGGTGTCCGATCCAAACGTGCAAAAGGTACGGACAATCAAGATTGCCAGACGCGCCGACGAATCCCCCGCGGCATGGGAACGAGTGATCCAAGAACTTGAGGAGACTGACGGGATCACTGTCGAGCGCTTAGAAGAAGACAGCGTGAAGATTGGCTGGCAGAAATACGCCGACCTATAGAAGGAGCCCGCGATTAGCGGGCTTTTTTACGCCCACAAGGAATTTTATGGGTTTACCCATTGACTCAAATTATGTGTACGCCTATATTTTACCCATGCCGACACATAACCGGCTCAGCAGCGAAAGCCTCGCCACTCTTTAACAATCAGCGCAACAAACAACAGACCGCATTGCCTCTACCGGCGACCGGCGAACAGACAGGCCCGAAGGCCTGCCCACGCTAGGAATAACCTGGACGGCTGCTCGATGGTGAAACGCCAGAACCGTGTGAATGACCCGGCAAGCAATGCGCCCCGCTCCTCCGGCGGCAATAGGACGGACAGCATCACTACTGCACCTTGGCGACAGGGTGCAGCGGGATGCAATCCCACCAGAGGAAACACCATGTTCGGAATGAAAAAACTCTTCGGCAAACAAGTCGGCAATGCCCAAGCCGAAATGAAGAAGGTCGTTAACCGCGACTTGATGCAGGCCATTGTCGGTGGCGGCCTTTTGGTCGCCGCGGCCGACGGAGAGATTGAAGCCAGCGAGGTTTCTAAGCTGGATGAGTTGATTCGCTCCAACCCGAATTTGACGCATTTCGGCAGCGAGATCACCGAAACCATCAATCGTTTTACAGGTCCATTGAACGCCAATTTTCAAGTAGGTCGATTGGCGATCAAGCGGGAACTGGCCGACATCAAAAACGTTCCGGCCGACGCGGAGGAAGCCTTCGTCAACATTCTTGCCGTTGCCCAGGCTGATGGTCAGATCGAGCCAGCAGAGTTGGTGGTGCTCAAGGAAATAGGCATGCACTTCGGTCTGCGCCTGGCTGACTACGGTATCGAGGCGTGAGGTACGCGACAAAGGTTCTGCTGATCCTGCTGGCACTGATCGTCGGCTGCATGTTGCTGAGCGGTCTTGCCTCGTGGGCCACTTGCTCTTACTACGGCTTCCAGACAGACCGAGAGACTCGCTACGCCGCCATTGTTGGCTGCATGGTGAAGCTCGACGGCGCGTGGTTCCCACGCAATGAAATCCGCGTAATGCAGTGACGTTTCACTGATGCCGCTTCTTACAAGGCGGCATTGGGAAACCTACTCACGCAAGGAAATGGACAATGCTGATTTTGACTCGCAAAGAAGGCGAAAGCATCAACATAGGCAACAACATCACGATCACAGTGCTGGGTGTCAGCGGCAAACAGGTACGTATCGGAACTAGCGCACCGAAGGATGTCCAGGTGCATCGAGAAGAAATCACCCAGCGCATTCAGGCGGGTTTGTCGAAGTGCGCGATGGAACCACCTGCGATCACTTAAGCAGGTCTTTGTGACGCAAACATTGGCCCGGTTCCGATCGGGCTTTTTTACGCCTGCAATTTATCCATCAGCCCCCTTCCCTGCCCAATGGCCACCAGCAGGTGGTCGGACTGCTGATGAATACACCTAACCTACTCCGAGGGATCAACCATGCATCCATCATTTCAAGAACGCATCGATGACCTCGGTGTGCCGCTGCAACAATCAAGTGCCGTCCGGGTCGGGTACTTCGCCCGTATTGGACAACCAGCCCCAGCCAAACCGGTGCGCTACCAAATCGCCGGCGGAAGCTTCGGCATGTACCAGATTAAAGACCTCACCACCGGCAAGACTTGCGCCTTCAGTGGTACCTACAAGGCCGCTCACGTCCTTGCCATGCAGTTCGAAGCAAAGGCCAATCGCCAGATAGCAGTGACGCTATGAAAAAGCGAAAGCCTAATAACATGCGTACCCGGTTAGAGCGAGCGAGCCGGGCACTGCTCAATGCCAATCACGTCGCGGTGGTCCACATCGACCCCAGCGGACGCCAAGGGATGATCAACAGAAAGAGCTGCAAGAGCATCCCGCCAGGGCAGCGCATGGCAGAAGCAGTCTGCGACATTGCCCACCGCTGGACGATCTATGTCAGCGTCCAGTGTCGCGATCAACAAGGGCACCGCTACACTAAATCAGTAGAGGTTGCTCCCCAAGGCAACTATCTGGCCGCGCACCTCGAAGACGCGATCGAGGTCACCTACAAAGACCTGGTCGCCGAGAGCAATCCGAATCATCGGGTTGCTTCGGGCTGGATCGCCATTCCCGCCGAAATATCGCTGACTGAAGAGCAAGCCGCCCAGGTGTTCGACACCGTGGGTGTCTGGAATCAGCAGAGGGCACTATGAGAAGCATCAGCAACCAAGTGCGCCAGCGTCGAAGACAGACATGGCTGGATCTACCGGCCCACGGAATTGAAGAGGCAGGTCATGGCCAAGAGCAACGCGGATATTCAGCGGGACAAGCGCGCCAAGGAGAAAGCCTTACTGGGCCGGATTGGCGCCGAGAAGCGATCGTTGATTGTGTCGAAGGCATTAGATGATGCACTTCATATTCTGGGCGAGCGGCACGACTTCGAGGAATGGCAGGAGACGGTGACGACGTTCCTGATCAACCTGGCCGCCGCGCCTCCGGAGGAATCCGCCCGCTTTGCCAGCATGTCGCGACCTGAAATCGTAGTTTCTGAAAAGTGGTCGCGACAGCTTGAGAGGTTCGCAGAGACCGGCTCCCAGAAAAATTAAATGCTGCTTGGTGGCAGCCCATCAAAATCGATTGGCTGCGTGTGGACGAACAGCCCGTCTTGCAGACCAATAACTCTGGAAAGCACAAGCGCAGGAGTGTCTAGATCAAAGTAAATGATGTATTCGTTGCTTTCGCCCTTCCTTTGGATGCAAGTGACAAAGCGCTCCATCTCCTTGGGAGTGAGCCCAATAGCTTCACCAATAACTCTCTTTCGCCGAACTTCAGATTTCTCTTCAGGCTGGTTCTTCACGGCGAAATACTCAATTGTTATCTAATGAAGCGTAGATCAAAAAACCATCACCCCACTGTCGCATCCGGTCACGGAGGGCGGCGCCTGCATTGGAGAACACCATGGATCTGGAAATCAGGGCGCTTTACCAGTGCGGCGCTTGTCGCGAAATCCACGACGACGAGGATGGCGCTATGGAGTGTTGCCGGCCAGACATCATTGAGTTGTACGAATGCCCGGTCTGCAAGAAGCATCACGACGATGAAGACGATGCATTCACTTGCTGCTGCGTCGACGCTAACAAATGCCCCTCCTGTTACCGGGACTACGCCTCGATTTCACTTTCGTATCAGGCCATCAAAATTGCCGGTCACTGCACCACCTGCAACCCGATGTTCACTATTGACCAGCAGATCACGATCCAGGATCAGCACTATCAGAAAACAGGCAAGCGCGAGCACTTGCACGACTGACCCGCCCTCACCTATTGCGCTGAAGGACTGGCTCAGGTCCGTAGGCAATCACTCGCCACTGCGCGAGATCGGCGATCAGGCGAAGACCTGCGCGAGCATCTGCCTCCAGCCTTTCAGGCGGAAGACTGAGCAACCGCACAACCTCTTCACCGATCAGCCTTATCGCTTCCACATCGGTTTTTGTACTCATCGCAGTCACCGTCAGGTATGCGCCAGGTGCAAATCATCAACCCAATTTACGAATCACGCCAGCCGGCGAGAAAGGAAGATGATAGAGGCATGGCGGCAGCTTAAACCTGGATCAGAACGCTAGCCTGCTGCGAATCAATAGTTGGGATCAGCCCCGAGCCCTGTTGATGTGCGAGCCAGGCCCGAGTCAGCTTCACGTCGAATCGCCAGCCATGGGTTTCCATCCAAACAAGCGCTGTATGGGTAATTCGATAGTGTCCGCACTTCGCGCATGCTCTTTCCTGGTAATCATCACCAACATCGACGTCCGAAGCAGGCTCATCGCAAATTAGGCATTCCATATCTACCTCCATTGGCAGACCCCTAACTATAGACGATTCCCACCCCTCCACCGCCCGGGCATGCCCCGGCAAAGGACGCCCCATGCCCACAGAAAACAAAACGGCTGAGCTGATACAGGTTGAGCGCTCGACAGTCACGAAGCTGGTGATCACCGGCGCGCCACGGCTAGACCCGATCACGGTGTTCCTCGAGGACTTCGGTCGCCGGGACTGCCCCACCGACTCCAACCCGAACTACCAGACCGCCCAGGGCAAGATCACGATCAACTGCTGGGGCAAGAGCTGGAACGCCTACTGGGACGGAATGGGGCCGCGCACTGTCGCCGAGTTCGTCGCCGATTGCGGCTGGGATTACGTCCTGAACTGCCTGGATCGCGGTATCAGTTCCACCGTGTTCAGCGGTAATGCGCTGCATGCCTTCGCCAAGAAGTGCATCGTCCAGCGCCGACGGCAACAGACCGGGCGCCATGACTGGGAGCTTGGCGAGCTGAGCAAAGGAGAAGCGCGCGAGCTTTGGCACGACATCGAAGCTCTGCGCAGTATCGAGAGTTTGAACGAATGCTGGCACCACAGCAGGCTGTTGACCGAGCTGTTCGGCGAAGAATGGCATTACTCCATCGATGGCAAGGCTGTCGAAGAAAACCACAAGTTCACGTACCTACGCCGGGTTGTCGAGGCAGTTCAGCAGGCACTACGCCAAGAACTACAGGACGGCATGCCGGTTGTGAATACCCATGATCTGGTATCGATGGAGAGTGCAGGATGAGCCGACTGAGGTGGCATCCTGTGATCTCAGGCATCCGGCTTGTCGACCGGTTCATTAAGAAATGAACTCCAGGCCTCGTAAGCATAGCGGTGCCTTTCAGTGGCTATATCCCACTCAGGCCCGGAGGCATGTCGCGAGGAAACCAGCATCATCATGCTCGTCGTTGCAGCGTCCAACTCAAGAAGCAGCTTGTACGAATCAAACCTGAATTGGTCGACGGATGTCATGCTTTCTTTCCCTAAGTGGTACGCACCACCATTGAGAGACGATTGCCCCTTATACGGTTGAGTGTATGCGCAGTAAATAATTCAACGCGGGCTATGACTGGCCCGATCTAACTCCCTCCCTCTTCAAAGTCAGCCGCTATGGCGGCAAGGACGAAGTCATGCCTGAAGAAAATGTTTTGATCCAGCCGCAGCCTGCTGAACGCGATGTTGATGGCTGGTGGTCCCACCCCGACTACCTTTCGGAGTTCGACGACGAAATCACAGAAGCACAGTTCCAAGAATGGTGCCTGCGCCACCAAGTGGAAACGAAGGTCACCCACATGGAAAACGACGTCGACGCCGACGTGTTCGACGCCTACATGAATGACGGTCAGGTCGATTGCTCGGCCTGGGAGATCCAGCACCCTACCGAACCAGGCTGGTTCATCCTCTCCATTCATGACGCTGAGGATGGTCCTGTCTGTGTCTGGGGCCGGAGGGTGACGCCATGATCCTGCTCGCAGAGCCAGCCCTCGCCTGGTTCGCCTACGTCTACAGCTACAAGGGGCCGCGGTGATGGGTGTTCACCCCGTCAGCTATCTTCAGGGGAGAAAGCGTGTACGCAACTGGCGGGGCGAACCAATAAACCGTAGCTCACCCGTTCAGCTCGCCTGACGCCCCCTATCTGATTTCACAATCCACCTACCGGCCTGCCGATGAATGGCGAGCGACGGTGGCATTCGCCTTAGGAATCCCACCATGGGTAACGCAACAGCAGCAAAGGTTTCAAGCATCCCGCCGAGGTTCATCCGATTCATGGATGCACCAGGCTATCTCGGCATGTGCCGGGACGAATTCAACAAAACGGTCAGGCCAAACGTTCGTGAATTCCCTATCGGGAAACAGGGCGTGGCGTTTGATCGTATCGAGCTCGACGAATGGGCGGACGCCTACATCGAGAGCAAGTCGATTGAAAAGACCGTGAATCAGGACAACAATCGCCCTCGCAGCGAGCGCCAGGGTGAAGCCAAAGGAGGTAAACCATGGCGAGAAAAGCGATCTCTGGCCTCTACCAGAAAGGTGGAGTCTGGCAAATCGACAAAGTGTTCCGAGGCGAGCGCCTTCGAGAGAGCACTGGAACTGGTGACCGGCAAGAAGCCGAGCAGTACCTGATTCACCGGCTGGAGCAACTTCGACAGCAGAAGGTGTACGGCGTCCGCCGCACCCGAACTTGGGAGGAAGCGGCGACAAGGTTTCTGATCGAGAGCAAGGACCAACCCTCGATCAAGTTGACGGCGCATCACCTGAAGCACCTCCATCCGTACCTCAAGGACCTGCCATTGACGCACATCGATGACCAGGCACTTGAACCGTTCGTGAGGGATCGTTTGAAGGGAATGGTGTTGCCGGACGGGAAGCAGTTGAAGCCGGTGGCGCCTCGAACGATCAACATCTCGATCGAGCGGGTAATTCGGGTTCTTTCGCTTTGTGCAAGGAAGTGGCGGGATGAAGAGCGCAGGCCCTGGCTTGATTCGGTGCCGATGTTGGCCAAGCTGGACCTGAAGAAAAAGGTGCGTGAGCCCTACCCCATGACATGGGAAGAGCAATCAATCCTTTTCGGGGAATTGCCGGCGCATCTGCAAACGATGGCCTTGTTCAAGGTGAACACAGGCTGTCGAGAGCAGGAGGTCTGCAAATTGAGGTGGGATTGGGAAATCTCGGTACCGGAACTCGGCACCATCGTATTCCTGATTCCGTCCGACTTTGGCGGCCGAAACGAGCGGTCAGGTGTGAAAAATGGCGATGAGCGACTGGTCGTACTGAACAGCGTGGCGAAATCGATCATCGATAAGCAGCGCGGTCAGAGCAAGGACTGGGTTTTTCCGTACAACGGCAACGCGATGCATCGTATGAATGACTCAGCCTGGAAGAAGGCGCGGGTGAGAGCGGCGAAACTCTGGCAGGAGGAAAACCTTCGCCCCGCTCACCCTGGGTATGCATCCATCAGGGTGCATGACTTGAAACACACGTTTGGCCGTCGCCTTCGGGCGGCAGGCGTCACACAGGAAGATCGAAAGGCCTTGCTGGGACACAAGAACGGCAGCATCACCAGCCACTACTCGGGCGCTGAACTCGGGCATCTGATTGAAGCTGCAAATATGGTATCAGCAACCGACTCACGGGGCCCGGTGCTGACGATCCTGAAGAGGAAAACAGGATGAAGTCCCGAAAAAGTCCCCACCAATGAAAAAGCCCAACTGGCTAGAGTTGGGCTAAGTCATTGAAAAATATGGTCGGGACGGAGTGATTCGAACACTCGACCCCTAGCACCCCATGCTAGTGCGCTACCGGACTGCGCTACGCCCCGACTAGGCGTGAAACCCATCCCCCATCTCGAGGAACGCTCAAGAATATATCGCAAGCTTTTGAAAACTGGAAGTATTTAAAAGCGAGAATTTATTTCTTGAGTACCACCAGAACATCTTCGAGCTCGGCGATCATCTGGCGGATCATTTGCTTGTATTGGGTGGTGTCGTCTTTGGCTTCATCACCGGACAAACGCAGGCGCGCTCCGCCGATGGTGAACCCCTGATCGTAAAGGAGCGCGCGGATCTGCCGGATCATCAGCACGTCCTGGCGCTGATAATACCGGCGGTTTCCGCGGCGTTTGACAGGGTTGAGTTGAGGAAACTCCTGCTCCCAGTAGCGCAGCACGTGTGGTTTTACCGCACACAGCTCGCTGACTTCACCAATGGTGAAGTAGCGTTTGCCCGGGATGACGGGGAGCTCGTCGTTATGACTTGGTTCCAGCATAAGCCTCAACTCGGGCCTTCAACTTCTGCCCTGGACGAAAGGTGACCACACGGCGAGCCGTGATCGGGATTTCTTCCCCCGTTTTCGGATTGCGGCCAGGCCGCTGGCGTTTGTCCCGAAGGTCGAAATTGCCGAAACCGGACAATTTGACTTGTTCGTTGTCTTCGAGAGCGTGCCTGATTTCTTCAAAAAACAGTTCGACCAATTCCTTGGCCTCCCGTTTGTTCAGGCCCAGCTCTTCATACAGACGTTCCGCCATCTCAGCTTTCGTCAGAGCCCCCATACGTCACTTCCTTAACGTGGCGTTCAACCTTTGTTCGAGCGAGGTGAGGATGTTTTGCGTTGCGGTATTCACCTCATCGTCATTAAGAGTGCGCGATGGATGCTGCCAGGTCAAGCCGACTGCGAGGCTTTTTCTATCAGGATCAATGCCTTTACCCTGATACACGTCAAATAGCCTGAGGTCTGTCAGCCATTCGCCTGCATTTTCACGGATTACGTCCAGTACAGCCGTGGCTGCAACGTCTTTGTGCGCAATCAGTGCAAGGTCACGACGCACTTCAGGAAAGCGCGATAACTCGTGGAATTTTGGCATTTTGCCCGACGCCACTTCCGCCAGAACCAACTCGAAGACGAAGACCGGACGGTCGAGACCGAGGGTTTTCGACAATTCAGGGTGGATAGCGCCAATGAAGCCGACCAGACGACCGTCACGTTCGATGCGCGCGGTTTGACCCGGGTGCAGCGCTGGGTGCTTGCCTGGCACGAAAGTGAACGAATCCAGGGCACCGGCAAAACCCAGCACCGCTTCCACGTCTGCCTTGACGTCAAAGAAGTCGACGGTATCGCGACCCTGCGCCCAGCCTTCCGGCAGGCGACTACCGCAAACGACACCCGCCAACATCGGCTCTTGCTTCAGACCTTCAAGCTGGCCAACGAAACGCAGGCCGCTTTCGAACAGACGCACGCGATCCTGCTGACGGTTCAGGTTGTGCTGAAGCGCCTTGACCAGACCCGGCCACAGCGACGAACGCATGGCAGCCATGTCATTGGAGATCGGATTGGCCAGCAGCAACGGCTCCACACCCGGATTAAACAGTTCGAACTGTTTCGGATCGATGAAGCTATAGGTAATTGCTTCCTGATATCCACGGGCAACCAGCAGGCGCCGCAGTTCAGGCAGGTCGCTACGAGCTTCTGCCTTGGCTTGCGGCGCCAGACGCGCTTGCGGATAACGAACCGGCAAACGGTTGTAGCCATACAGGCGTGCCAGTTCTTCGATCAGGTCTACTTCCAGGCTGATATCGAAGCGATGGCTTGGAACTTCTACACGCCACTGCCCTGCCCCATCGGCAGTAATGGTCAGGCCCAAGGCGTTGAGCAGACGCTCCACCTCAGCCGAATCCATTTCCATACCCAGCATCTGGGTAATACGCTGGGCACGCAGGGTGATCGGAGCAATTTTCGGCAGGTGCTGTTCGCTGACGGTCTCGATGATCGGACCCGCTTCACCACCGGTGATTTCCAGCAGCAAACCAGTCGCGCGCTCCATGGCTTCGCGGGCCAGCTGCCAGTCCACGCCACGCTCATAGCGATGGGATGCATCGGTGTGCAGGCCATAGGAACGGGCCTTGCCTGCAACGGCGATCTGGTCGAAGAAGGCGCTTTCCAGGAACACATCACGTGTGGTCGCGGAAACACCGCTGTGCTCGCCACCCATGACGCCGGCAATTGCCAGTGCGCGGGAGTGGTCGGCAATCACCAGCGTATCGCTACGCAGGCTGACTTCCTGGCCGTCGAGCAGCACCAGCTTCTCGCCCTCTTCAGCCATGCGCACACGGATGCCACCGTTGATTTCAGCGAGATCGAAGGCGTGCAGCGGCTGACCCAGTTCCAGCATCACATAGTTGGTGATGTCGACGGCAGCGTCGATGCTGCGCACGTCGGCACGACGCAGACGCTCGACCATCCACAGCGGCGTTGCTTTGGACAGGTCGACGTTACGGATCACACGCCCCAGGTAACGTGGGCACGCGGCGGGCGCCAGCACTTCTACCGAGCGCACTTCGTCGTGGGCGGCAGGAACCGAAGCCACCACCGGACGGACCACCGCAGCGGCGTACAGGGCACCCACTTCACGGGCCAGACCGGCCAGGGACAGGCAGTCACCACGGTTCGGGGTCAGATCGACCTCGATACTGGCGTCTTCCAGGTCCAGGTAAACGCGGAAATCCTCGCCCACCGGCGCATCGGCCGGCAGCTCCATCAGGCCGTCATTACCTTCACCGACCTGCAGCTCGGTTTGCGAGCACAGCATGCCGTTGGACTCGACGCCACGCAGCTTGGCTTTCTTGATCTTGAAGTCGCCTGGCAGCTCGGCGCCGATCATGGCGAAAGGAATCTTCAGGCCCGGGCGCACGTTTGGCGCACCGCAAACAACCTGGAAGGTTTCCGAACCGTTGCTGACCTGGCACACGCGCAGTTTGTCGGCGTCCGGGTGCTGCTCGGTGCTCAGCACCTCGCCAACGACCACGCCACTGAAAACACCGGCGGCCGGCGTAACGCTATCGACCTCAAGACCGGCCATCGACAGACGAGCAACCAGCTCGTCGCGACTTACCTGCGGGCTAACCCAGCCACGCAGCCATTGTTCACTGAATTTCATCCTGCTCTCCTAAGAATTCGTTACGACTAGCGAAATTGCGCGAGGAACCGCAAGTCGTTGTCGAAGAACAGACGCAAGTCGTTCACGCCGTAACGCAGCATGGCCAGACGCTCTACGCCCATGCCGAAGGCAAAGCCCGAGAACTCTTCCGGGTCGATCCCGGACATGCGCAGCACGTTCGGGTGAACCATGCCGCAACCCATCACTTCCAGCCAGCCGGTCTGCTTGCAGACGCGGCAGCCTTTACCGCTGCACATCACGCATTCCATGTCGACTTCAGCGGACGGCTCGGTGAACGGGAAGTACGAAGGACGGAAACGCACCGCCAGTTCCTTTTCGAAGAACACCCGCAGGAACTCTTCGATGGTGCCTTTGAGGTCGGCGAAATTGATGTCGCGATCGATCAGCAGGCCTTCGACCTGGTGGAACATCGGCGAGTGGGTGATATCGGAGTCGCTGCGGTATACACGGCCTGGGCAGACGATGCGGATCGGCGGCTGTTTCGACTCCATGGTGCGGACCTGTACCGGCGAGGTATGGGTGCGCAACAACATGTTCGCATTGAAATAGAAGGTGTCATGCATCGACCGGGCCGGGTGGTGGCCGGGGATGTTGAGCGCTTCGAAGTTGTGATAGTCGTCTTCGACCTCAGGGCCTTCGGCGATGCCGTAGCCAATACGGGTGAAGAACTGTTCGACGCGTTCCAGAGTACGGGTAACCGGATGCAGACCACCGGAGGTCTGACCACGGCCAGGCAGGGTCACGTCAATGGACTCGGCGGAGAGTTTGGCAGCCAGATCGGCTTCTTCAAACAATGCCTTGCGCGCATTAAGGACCTCTGTGACACGCTCCTTGGCAACGTTGATCAGCGCACCGACCTGCGGACGCTCTTCTGCCGGCAAATTCCCCAGGGTCTTCATCACCTGAGTCAATTCACCCTTCTTGCCAAGGTAGTGAACCCGGATTTGCTCCAGGGCATTGATATCTTCAGCGCTTTGCACAGCCTCTAGAGCTTGAGAGACGAGCGCATCCAGGTTTTCCATGTACAGACTCCAGATACAAAATAGGGGAAGAGCTTGAAGGCTCTTCCCCTATTTATGACGTTTAACACCTGACCCCACAGATGCGAGGCCGGGTGACTGTCGGGGGTACTTAAGCCAAGGTGGCTTTAGCTTTCTCGACAATCGCAGCAAACGCCGCTTTTTCGTTCACTGCCAGATCAGCCAGAACCTTACGGTCGATCTCGATGGACGCTTTTTTCAGGCCGGCGATGAAACGGCTGTAGGACAGACCGTTGATACGAGCACCAGCGTTGATACGAGCGATCCACAGAGCGCGGAACTGACGTTTTTTCTGACGACGGTCACGGTAGGCGTATTGGCCTGCCTTGATTACCGCTTGCTTGGCAACACGGAATACGCGGGAGCGTGCGCCGTAGTAGCCTTTAGCAAGTTTCAGAATTTTTTTGTGACGCTTACGGGCAATGACGCCACGCTTTACACGAGCCATGAGTTACTTCCTCTATTCTTGACTAAAATTAACGAAGGCGCAGCATGCGCTCGACTTTTGCCACGTCAGACGGATGCAGCAAGCTGCTACCGCGCAGTTGACGCTTACGCTTGGTCGACATTTTGGTCAGGATGTGGCTCTTGAAAGCGTGCTTGTGCTTGATACCGTTAGCAGTTTTCAGAAACCGCTTAGCAGCACCACTTTTGGTCTTCATTTTTGGCATGTTCGGATACTCCGCATTCAGTTGATAAACATAATCAGAAGGCCTGCCGTGCCCTGTTGATTACTTCTTCTTTTTCGGGGCGATGACCATGATCAGCTGGCGTCCTTCCATCTTAGGATGCTGTTCGACCGAACCGTACTCGAGCAAGTCACCTTCAACTCGCTTGAGGAGTTCCATCCCCAGCTCCTGGTGGGCCATCTCACGGCCGCGGAATCGCAAGGATACCTTGGCCCTGTCCCCGTCACTCAGGAAACGTACCAGGTTGCGCAGTTTTACCTGGTAATCCCCTTCCTCCGTCCCTGGACGAAACTTGATTTCTTTAACCTGAATCTGCTTCTGGTTTTTCTTGGCCGCAGCAATCTGCTTCTTCTTTTCGAAGATCGATTTGCCGTAGTCCATCAGTTTGCAAACAGGTGGTACTGCATCGGCGGAAATCTCCACCAGATCCAGCTTGGCCTCTTCAGCCTTAAGAAGCGCGTCTTCAATTGACACAATCCCGAGCTGTTCACCTTCAGCCCCAATTAACCGAACCTCGCGTGCCGAGATATTCTCGTTGATCGGGGCTTTCGGTGCAGTTCGTTTATCTTGTCTCATTTCACGCTTAATAATAATTACTCCGAATCTTGGCGACCACGCCGGGAAACCGCTTGGGCGAGGAACTCAGCGAACTGGGCGACGGGCATCGAGCCCAGGTCAGCACCTTCACGAGTACGCACAGCGACAGTCTGCATCTCGACTTCCCGATCTCCGATAACCAAGAGATAAGGAACCTTGAGCAAAGTATGCTCGCGGATTTTAAAGCCGATTTTTTCATTTCTCAAGTCAGACTTGGCACGAAATCCGCTTTCGTTGAGGGTTTTTTCAACCTCGGCGGCGAAATCAGCCTGTTTGTCAGTGATATTCATCACCACTGCCTGGGTCGGAGCAAGCCACGCCGGGAATGCACCCTCGTAGTGCTCGATCAGGATTCCGACGAAACGCTCGAAGGACCCCAGGATCGCCCGGTGCAACATCACCGGGTGCTTGCGACTGTTGTCTTCGGAGACGAATTCGGCTCCCAGACGGACCGGCAGGTTAAAATCGAGCTGCAGGGTACCACACTGCCAGACGCGACCGAGACAATCTTTCAACGAGAATTCGATCTTCGGACCGTAGAACGCACCCTCGCCCGGCTGCAGATCGTACGGCAGGCCCGCGCTATCAAGGGCTGCGGCCAGCGCAGCTTCGGCGCGATCCCAAAGCTCGTCGGACCCGACGCGTTTTTCCGGACGAGTGGACAGCTTCATCTCGACATCTTTAAAGCCGAAATCGGCGTAGACATCCATGGTCAGCTTGATAAACGCGGCGGACTCGGCCTGCATCTGCTCTTCGGTGCAGAAGATGTGAGCGTCGTCCTGAGTGAACGCGCGCACGCGCATGATGCCGTGCAAGGCACCCGATGGCTCGTTACGGTGGCACGCACCAAACTCTGCCAGGCGCATTGGCAGTTCGCGGTAGCTTTTCAGGCCCTGGTTGAACACTTGCACGTGGCAAGGGCAGTTCATTGGCTTGATCGCGTAGTCGCGGTTTTCCGACTGGGTGGTGAACATGTTGTCGGCGTAGTTGGCCCAGTGCCCGGATTTCTCCCACAGGCTGCGGTCAACGACTTGCGGCGTCTTGATTTCCAGGTAGCCATTGTCGCGCTGAACCTTGCGCATGTACTGCTCGAGCACCTGGTACAAAGTCCAGCCGTTCGGATGCCAGAACACCATGCCCGGCGACTCTTCCTGGGTGTGGAACAGGCCCAGGCGCTTGCCGATCTTGCGGTGGTCGCGCTTTTCGGCTTCTTCAATGCGCTGGATGTAAGCCGCCAGTTGCTTCTTGTCCGCCCATGCGGTGCCGTAGACGCGCTGCAATTGCTCGTTCTTGGCATCGCCGCGCCAGTAGGCACCGGACAGTTTGGTCAGCTTGAAGGATTTCAGGAAGCGGGTGTTCGGCACGTGCGGACCGCGGCACATGTCGACGTATTCTTCGTGGTAGTACAGGCCCATGGCCTGCTCGTTCGGCATGTCTTCGACCAGGCGCAACTTGTAGTCTTCGCCACGGGCCTTGAACACTTCGATCACTTCGGCGCGCGGAGTGACTTTCTTGATCACGTCGTAATCTTTCTCGATCAGCTGCTGCATGCGCTGTTCGATGGCCGCCAGGTCGTCCGGAGTGAAAGGACGCTCGAAGGCGATGTCGTAATAGAAACCTTCATCGATGACCGGACCGATGACCATTTTGGCGGTCGGGTACAACTGTTTGACCGCGTGGCCAACCAGGTGGGCGCAAGAGTGGCGAATGATCTCCAGCCCCTCTTCATCCTTTGGCGTGATGATTTGCAGCGACGCGTCGCTGTCGATGATGTCGCTGGCGTCGACCAGCTTGCCATCGACCTTGCCGGCAACGGTGGCCTTGGCCAGGCCTGCACCGATGGATGCGGCGACCTCGGCTACGGAAACCGGATGATCGAATGAACGTTGACTGCCGTCGGGAAGAGTAATAGTTGGCATGGCGCCTCCTCTCCTAGTGGTGACCCCTACCAAAGGTCACGTGGGTTGGGATGAGCCAGTACAAGATCCGGTCCAGGCCATTCAATGACGAACGCCTGCCTTACAGCGGCAGGAGCCTTGCGGCCAACCGGGAAACCGAACCAGAGTGACTGGGATTCAAATCAGGGTTAATCGTGCATCTGCCGCCACCGGGACTGAAGGTCCATCGGAGCTTGCAAACGCCCGAGCCACGCATGCTAGCACAGATGAACGGTTGCCACGGTGCGCAGGTTTTGCAGCAGGGTAAATTGGCTGTTTTTATGCCAGAGTGCTGAACTTGAAGCGCACTATCGCCCTCAGATAACAAGATATCTGACCCACAAGGAGTATCTCAGCATGCGTCTGAATCGTTTATTCGCCGTAGTCGCCCCCGTCATTCTCCTCCTGCCACTTGCCGCCCATGCAGAATGGCCAAAAGGCGAACGAGAGAAATACATGGCTCAGTGCGTTCCTGCCGCTGCCGAGAAGATTGGTACGCCGGCAGCAAAATCCCACTGCGCCTGCGGTGCCGATGCCATCAAATCGTACCCTGCCGCCGACATTCAGGCCCTGATGAACAACACGGCCAGCGACACATTGAAGCAGCAGGCACTGAGCAAAATTGCAGCCTGCAAGGCCACCAAAACAGAGCAAAAATAAGCCCGCCCCCACGCTTTCAGCCCCTGAAATACTGTTAAAAAGCCGCTGAAACAGGACCTTTCGTACAATTTATTCAGGTTTTTCAGCTTTTTTTATTGCCTTAACTTTCGGCCGAAAGCCTTATAGAACGGGGCTTTCAGCCGCTAAAGGACACAAAGAAAAAACGTCTGATTGGCAAACAGTGCGTCCGGGGGGCTCCCAAACCGAACATTTCGACTATGATACTCGGGTGTGCCCAGTTGGCCTGAGCAGCACAGTACTACTGAAAATATATGTTTCTTGGAGATACACCATGTCTAATCGCCAAACCGGCACCGTTAAATGGTTCAACGATGAAAAAGGCTTCGGCTTCATCACTCCTCAAGGTGGCGGTGACGACCTGTTCGTACACTTCAAAGCTATCGAAAGCGACGGTTTCAAAAGCCTGAAAGAAGGCCAGACTGTTTCCTTCGTGGCTGAGAAAGGCCAAAAGGGTATGCAAGCTGCTCAAGTCCGCCCAGAGTAATTTCCAGGCGCACTAAAAAAACCCCGTCCATGTGACGGGGTTTTTTATGGGTGAAACAAAAGTCGAACGATCAGCCGCAGTTGACGCGGGTCACTACCCGGCTGGCATCGGTGTTCAGGTTCAGGCGATCGGAACGGTACTCCAGCGTCACCATATCGGTTGGCAGCAGGAACCGTGCACTTTGCGCCCCGGCGCGGGTACGCGCCTGCTCGAGCAGCTGCGGCGATGCCTGTTTGCCGATGGTGAACTCGGCAGCCTTTGCCTCACAGCGACTGTGACCCGTGTCAGTCGTCGCAACATCCGTTGTTGCCGACTCCGTAGAGGGAGTGCTGCAACCGGCCAGCGTGGCAACGGCCAACAAAGTACCCAATGACGCGAGCTTCCAAGGCATGAAGCCTCCTTATTCAATGATTAAGCTGAGATCGTGCGACAACCAGACTGGCGTTTGGTTTCACAGGGAGCGCTGGCACCCTGCCCATGATCCGGACGAGCCGCGATTCTGCCTGAGCGTCGCCCTGCCCTTAATCACTGAATCGTGACTGAATATGAACGACGCTCAATAGACGTCGATGTAGTCGTAAGGAGGATTGGGCCAGTTCTCTTTCAAGGCATTGAAGATTTGCATGACCCAGACTTCATCGCTGGCCGCGACCCGCCCGACATAACCGGAGCCCTTGGCCCAGGTTTCGAGCCGGAACAACAACCCGTCGATATCGGTACCGCCCACGACACCCGAGGAGATGTAGGCAATGCCTCCCTTGGTGACCCGCAACTGGGTGTGCTCATCGTCACTGGCGCCGGCCAGCAACTGACGCACCGCCTCGAGGGTCAGGCCATCCGGGGAGTTCAAATCGATCTGCACAGCGCGTTCCTTGAATATTCGTCAGAGACCAAGTGTCGCACAGCCCTCCTTTCATGCCTAAGTCGACGTGTCAAAAGCCCCGCAAAATGGTTAACTCGGCACTCAGACTTCCCCGACCTCCCGAGTGCCATCATGACCACCGTAAGCATCGACGCTGCCATCAAGGCCAAGTGGCAAGACGGCCACAGCTCCTACAGCCCAAGCAGCACGGAAGAGCTCGCCATTATCGGTATCGACCTTCTGGTCAGGGACCTTGGAACCGAAGCCGCCCAATCGTTCATCGAGCAGATTTTCGAGAAACATCTATCGGACCAAAAGACCGAAGCGGTTAGTACGAGGGAGTAAAACCCGCAGGCAAGCACCTGCGGGAGATGAAGCTTACTTCAGGCGGGCCAGGCGCTCGGTCAGCAGATCGAAGAAGCCCTGGGCGTCGCCGCTTTCTACCCAGAAGGCGTTCTTTGGCGCTTTCAAGCCGTCATACCAGTCGACGATGGTTTGTCCAAAGGTCGGTCCTTCGCGGCTGTCGACCACCACGTTGACCGAACGACCGCTGAACAATTGCGGCTTGAGCAGATAAGCGACAACCGTGGCGTCATGCACCGGGCCGCCCGGAAGGCCGTAGTGTTCCATGTCGCCCTTGATGTACTCATTGAGAATACTGCCCACCAGACGACTGGCGTTGTTGTTCAGCGCGGCAATCTGGTTCAGGCGCGCTTCGCTGGTAAGGATCTTGTGGGTCACATCCAGCGGCAGGTAGGTCAGCTTCACGCCACTGTTGAGCACCACTTCGGCCGCTTGCGGATCGGCGAACAGGTTGAACTCGGCCACCGGCGTGATGTTGCCGCCGTTGAAGTGCGCACCACCCATGACCACCACTTCCTTGATGCCCTGAACGATACCCGGCTCCAGGATCAACGCCAGGGCCAGGTTGGTCTGCGGGCCAAGCATGGCGATGGTAATGCTGTGGGGCTCGGCAGATTTCAAGGTATCGATCAGATAGGTGATGGCGCTGCCCTTGGCCAGCCCCTTCCTGGGCTCATGCACGTCAATGCCCGACAACCCTTCCTTGCCATGAATGTCCTCGGCGTAGATGGGTGTGCGCATCAGGGGTCTGGGCGCCCCCGCATAGACCGGCACCTCTTCGCGCCCCGCCCACTCCCGGGCCAGCCGCGCATTGCGTGAGGTCTTGTCCAGGCGAACGTTGCCGGCAACGGTGGTCAATGCCCGGACATTCAGTTCGTCCGGCGACGCCAGGGCGAACAACAGGGCAACGACGTCGTCAGCCCCCGGATCGGTGTCGATGATCAGGTCGATCTTTGGTGCCGCCTGGGCGTTGGTTGCGGTCGTCAGGGTCAAAAGCAGCAGGCTCCGGAGCAGTGGGTGCAGTTACTGAGCATAGCGATGCGGGGCGCACGCCTTGTGCCAGGGACATCAAAACGCGGCCAGCCAGTCAAAACGTAACCCCGGCGACCAGCACAATGTTGCAGTACGGCTGGCATTCGCCTGTACGAACAATCGCCCTGGCTTGTCGGCTCAGGACCTTGAATTGTTCATGGGTGAGCAACTCACGCCGACCCAACGCGCCTTCGCCATCCAGCGCTTCCAGCGTGACCAGGGCCGACGGCTTTTTATCGAAGATTTCCTGAGCCAGCACATGGCTTTCGACCTGCATTTCACTGAGCACGACCTTCAAGGTGCTGACAAAGTCCGGAATGCCATGGGTCAGGGCCAGGTCGATCAATTCAACGCCCGGAGGAACCGGCAGCCCCGCATCCCCGATGACGACCCTGTCGCCATGTCCCAATGAAGCGATCAGTCGCGACAGCGCAATGTTGAGCAGAGGTGTCTTTTTCATGGGGTTTTAAACGCCTGTACATCGCTCAAGGCGGGAATTGAAGGCTGCGCGCCGGCACGGGTGACCGACAGCGCCGCGGCCACCTGTCCGAAGCGGATCGCCTGCGCCTCATCGTTACCCGCGGCCAGTGCCGCAGCGAAACCGCCGACGAACGTATCGCCGGCCGCCGTGGTATCCACAGCCTTTACCACGGGCGCGGGGAAATGTTCGAAGCGTTGGCCATCGGCAAACAGCGAACCTTGTGCACCGAGAGTGATGATCACCTTGCCGGCGCCCAGGGCAATCAGGCGGGTTGCCGCGGCTTGTGCGGTGTCCAGGGAGTCCACTGACAGTCCGCTCAGGGCCGACGCTTCGCTTTCGTTGGGAATCAGGTAATCGATGGACGCGTACCAGTCCGATGGCAGTGGACGACTGGCCGGAGCCGGGTTGAGGATGACTGTCTTGCCCAGCTCGCGGCCGCGCTTGAGCGCATGGCCAACAGACGCATCGGGCACTTCCAGCTGACAGATGAGCACGTCCGCCGCACGGATCACCGAATCAAAACGGTCAATGGTTTCTGCGGTCAATGCACCGTTGGCACCGGGGACGATCACGATGGAGTTCTGACTGCTGTCGTCGACCACAATCAACGCCACGCCGCTGGAACCGTCAACGGTGCTCACCGCCCGGCAATCGATCTGCTCGGCCAACAGCGCCCCGCGCAGTGCCTCACCATAAGCGTCATTGCCCACGCAGCCGATCATCGACACCTGGGCTCCCAGCCGCGCCGCAGCTACGGCCTGATTGGCACCCTTGCCACCGGAGACGGTGGTAAACGATTGACCAATCAGCGTTTCACCGCCCTTGGGCAAGCGCGGGGCCCGGGTCACCAGGTCCATGTTCAAACTGCCAATTACCACTACTTTTGCTGACATACATTGCTACTCATCGATTCTGTTTCGGCGGCGCTTTTGATTCAGCGGCTTTCTGTTTTCAACGGCTTTTTGTTTCAACGGAATTGGGCAAACACGCCGGCCAGCGGCGCCGTCGATTCACGCATGACGATACTCGGCGTCACGATCCGCTGATCGGTCGCCAGACCCGGCGTGGCGATTCGGCGTAAAAGCACTTCGGCAGCCATTTCGCCGAGCTGCAGGATCGATTGCCCGACCGTGG
Source organism: Pseudomonas sp. GW823-FHT02E01 (assembly GCF_058797535.1). NCBI lineage: Bacteria > Pseudomonadati > Pseudomonadota > Gammaproteobacteria > Pseudomonadales > Pseudomonadaceae > Pseudomonas > Pseudomonas sp. GW823-FHT02E01. The sequence continues at coordinate 105,912 of NZ_JBXAJS010000014.1, forward strand.
TCAGCGACGGGTAGACATACCGACTCATCTGGATATCGTCGAAGCCGATCACCGACAACTCGCTCGGTACGCGAATATTGCGCTCGGCGGCGGCCCTCAGCACACCGATGCCGATCATGTCGTTGGCCGCAAAAACGGCGGTAGGCGGATTGCTTTCCAGCAGAATCGCGGCAGCGCTGTAACCGCCGGTGCTGGTGAAATCGCTTTCCAGCATGCGCCCGGGAGAGACTTCGACGCCCGCCTCCTTCAAGGCCCTGCGATAACCCGCCAGACGCATCTGCGCCACACTGGTGCTTTGCGGCCCGCTGATCGTGGCGATATCCCGGTGCCCCAACTCCAACAGGTGCCGGGTCGCCAGATACGCGCCGTATTCATGGTCGATGCGCACCAGGTCCGCATCGACACCGCCCAGTCCGCGGTCGACGATCACCATGGGCGTGCGGACGCCTTTCAGGCCTTGTGCCAGGCCACTGTCGCCGCCGGCCGAGGCGACGATCAGGCCGTCGATGCGTTTTTCCAGCAGCACACGCAGGTAGCTGCGCTGCTTGTCCGGATTGTCGTCGGAATTGCACAGGATGACGCAGTAACCGTTTCGCTCGCAGTAATCCTCGATACCCCGGGCCAGTTCGGCGAAATACGGGTTGAGGCTGTTCGGAACCAACAGGCCGATGGTTGCCGTGGTCTTGGCCTTGAGTGAGCGGGCCACGGCGCTGGGAACGTAGTCGAGGGTCTTGATCGCCGCCTCGACCTTGATCCGCACCTCTTCACTGACCGGGCGGGTCTTGTTCACCACATGGGAAACCGTGGTGTAGGAAATGCCGGCAAGGGCTGCCACATCTTTGATAGTCGCCATGACTCAGGTCCGCCGGCTTGCGCGTTGACTGCGATAAGTATCCAGCACCACCGCCACCACGATCACCGCACCGGTAATGATGCGCTTGGTCGGTTCGGTTGCCCCGATCTGCGCCAGCCCCGCGGCCAGCACGGAAATAATCAGGACGCCAAAAAACGTGCTGATCACCGAGCCGCGCCCGCCCATCAGGCTGGTCCCGCCGATCACGACGGCCGCGATCACCTGCAATTCAAGACCGGAGCCAGCATTCGGGTCGGCGGCTTCCAGGCGAGAAATCTGGAACAACGCGGCAACGCCGGCCAGCAACCCCATCAGGCTGAAGACCAGGATTTTGTAAGGCTTTGGATTGATCCCCGCCAGCCGCACGGCCTCTTCGTTGGTGCCGATACCGATCAGGTAGCGACCGAAGACCGTGCGAGTCAACACGGCCTGGGCGACGAAAATGATCAGCAACGCAATGATGAACGACGGCGAAATGCCGAAGGCAATCGGATTGGACAGCCAGGCGAACGCATCGCCGATGTAGGCCGTACGCGAACCGGTCATCTGGTACGCCACACCGCGAGCCATTTCCAGCACGCCCAGGGACACGATGAATGATGGTATCCGCCACGCCACAGTGATCGAGCCGGTGATGGTACCGGCAAGCGCCGCGACGGCCATGCCCAGCAACGCCGCCGGCAGCACGCCCCAGCCCCACCCAAGAATCGCCACGCTCACGGTCGAGGCCGCCAGCGCCAGCACCGAGCCTACCGACAGGTCGATGCCACCGATGATCAACACAAAGGTCATGCCGACCGCCAGCACCATCAGGTCCGGAATCTGGTTGGCCAGGGTGCTAAAAGTATCGTACGACAGGAAGTGACTGCTCAGCACCGAGAACAGCACGATCATCGCCAACAAGGCACCCGCCAGCCCCAGATAGGTGCCCAGGCCGTAGAAATTGCCACTGCGTTTGCCGGCATAAGAAGCGGTATTCATGGAAGATCCCTAGGCGCGGCTTCAACGAGCTGCGCATCACGTTTTTGGTAGCCGGCAAAAGCAGCGGCGAGCAACTCATCCTGGGTCCAGCTGTCGCGATCGAAGGTATCGATCAGGCTTCCTGCCGACAGCACGCCGATCCGGTCGCAGATCAGCATCAGCTCGCGCAAGTCGCTGGAGACCACCACCAGCGCCTTGCCCTGGCGGGTCAATTCACCGAGCAGGTTGTAGATATCGAACTTGGCGCCGACGTCGATGCCGCGGGTCGGCTCGTCGAACAGCAACACCGAGCAATCGCGCTCCAGCCAACGGCCGATAACGACTTTCTGCTGATTGCCGCCGGACAACTCGGACACCAGTTGTGCCGGACCGGAACTGCGGATGCGCATGGCGTCAATCTGACGCTGGGCCAAGGCGCGCTCCTTATCGTTGTCGACAAAGCCCGCGCCGGAGATGCCGGGCATGTTGCCCAAGGCGATATTGGCGCCGATCGACTGCGTCAACAAAAGACCTTCGCCCTTGCGATCTTCAGTGATCAACGCGATGCCATGCCCGACCGCATCCACTGGCGAACGCACATTGATGACCTGCGCCGGTGCACCCAGGGCAATCGTGCCGCTGTCGGCGATATCCGCACCGAAGATCAGACGCAGCAATTCAGTGCGCCCCGCGCCGATCAAACCGGAAATCCCGAAAATCTCTCCGGCACGGACTTCGAACGACACGTCGCGAACCTTGTCGGACCGGCTCAGGCCCTTGACCGTCAACACCGGAGCGCCGATCTTGCGCGCCCCCATATCGATATGTTCGCCGAGTTCGCGGCCGACCATCAGCGTGACCAATTGCTCGCTGTTGTAGTTGGCCATCGGCTCGACACAGACCAGGTTGCCGTCGCGCAGCACGGCAATGCGTTGCGCGACCCGCGCCAACTCTTCGAGACGATGGGAGATGTAGATGATCGATACGCCGCGAGCCTGCAGGCGGGTGATCTGCTCGAACAGCATTTCGACTTCGCGGGCAGTGAGCATCGCGGTCGGCTCGTCGAGAATCAGCACATGACAATCGCCAATCAGGTTGCGGGCGATCTCCACCATTTGCTGGTGGCCGATGCCAAGCTCGCCGACCAGGGTGTCCGGGTCGATGGCGTCTAGCCCGACATGAGCCATGGCCTCGATGGCGGCCTTGCGCAACTGCTTGCGACTGATCCAGCCGCCTTTGCCGGGCAAGTTGTCGAGAAACAGGTTTTCCGCCACCGACAGGGTCGGCAGCAGATTGAGTTCCTGCATGACCATGCGGATACCCAGCGCTTCAGCCTGAGCCCGGCTACCCGGACGGTAGTCCTGCCCCTGATACTGCATCTGGCCGGTGGTCGGCGTGACCAACCCGCCAATAATCTTCGAAAGCGTGCTTTTGCCCGCACCGTTCTCGCCGGTCAGCGCCAGCACTTCCCCGCGCATGAGCGTCAGGTCGATGCCGGCCAGGACCGGTTGGGCGTAAGTCTTGCCGATACCACTGACCGAAAGGACAGCGTTCGGAGCGCAAACTGACATAGAAACTCTCCATGCGCCCGTCCGGCTGGACGAGCGCCGTTACGTCGCCAGAAGGCTACTTGGTGACCAGTTCTACCGGCGTTTCGATCACGCCATTGGCGCCGCCGTCGACCTTCTCGCCCTTGAGAATCTTCAATGCAGTCTCGATGCCGAACACCGCCTGTTTAGCCGCGAACTGGTCCGCAGTGGCCAGCACGCGACCATCCTTGAGCATAGGCTGGATGGCATTGATGTTGTCGTAGCCCACCACCTGCACCTTGCCGGCCTTGCCCGCGGCGCGCACCGCAGACACCGCACCGACCGCCATGCTGTCGTTGCCGGCCAACAGAGCCTTGGTTTGCGGGTATTCGCTGAGAATCGACGCAGCTACCTTGTTGCCCTTGTCGATCTCCCAGTCTCCGGACTGCAGGGACACGACCTTGATCTGCGCCGCCTCCATCGCATCCTTGAAACCTGCGGTCCGCTGCTGGGCATTGGTGGTGGTGGACACACCTTCGATGATGCCGACTTCGTCACCGGCCTTCAGCTGTTTGGCCAGATAGTCCCCCACCAGCCGTGCACCCTTGCGATTGTCCGGGCCTACGAACGGAACATTGATGTTTTTGCTTTTGACGACGGCGGGGTCCAGTTGGTTGTCGATGTTGATCACGGTGATACCGGCATCGATGGCTTTCTTGATCACCGGGACCATGGCCTTGGAGTCTGCCGGCGCAATCACCAGTGCATTGACCTTGGCCAGGATCATCTGCTCGACGATACGCGTCTGGCCTGCGGTGTCGGTTTCATCCTTGATGCCGTTGGAGATGAGGTCGAATTCGCCGGAGTGATCTTTCTGGTAGGCCTTGGCGCCGTCCTCCATTGTCAGGAAGAACTCGTTGGCCAGGGATTTCATGACCAGAGCGACTTTCGGTTTTTCAGTGGTTTCAGCAAAAGCCGAAGAGACAGGCAATGCAGCGGATGCAGCAGCCAACATAGCGACAGCGAGAAGACGTCCAGCGAATGGCAGCTTCATGGGTTCACTCCGATCTTATGATTATTGTGAGCAACGCTTGCGCTGGCGTAAGCTTCACGGCCCGCCGTGATGAAAAGCCATCATTGGAGCCGCGCAAACGTTTGCGTGAACCAAACTATGCGAACCCTGCCGGTATTTGTCAACGACCTGAAAAGCGCTTTCAGCTATGTTTGGCGAAAAACGGCATTCAGCTATGCCGTGGTATTGACCACCGATCCCGTGCCAGAACCCTTGGCCATTTCCTTGATCAGGCTCGCACTCACTTGCAGGATGGCGCCGTTGGTGTCGGCAACTTGCCCCTGTATGGCTGCTACTGCTGTGGTCTTGGCTTCCGGGGTGGGATAGGACGCTGCCTGGGCTTGTGCCAGTTGCTGCTGTTGCTCGCGCAATTGCTGCTGCAATTCCTTCAGACGCTTGAGCAAGACCTTCACCGCAACGCTGGTGTTATCGCTGGCTTCCGATTCGGCCTTTACGCCGGCACCCTCCCCCAGACCTACCGGGCCCGTCTTGACCTGGTTGCCATCGCTTTCCTTTGCACCCGGCGCTCGAGCAGCCGAATCAGCGGCTGCGTCGCTCAAGGCACGAAGGGTGGTGGCCGATTTTCCAGCGATGGTGATGCCGGCGGCATTGGGAATGCCAACAGATAACGACATGTGAACTCCTGAAGAAAAAGATCCCTTGAAGGAGCATCGACCGGCTCGGGCGTTTCTTTAGTCATGACGGATGATTTGACCCGTTTAAATCCTAAACAAGACCGCGATCCGTTTCGGAGAGCCGAACGCGAAAGTTAAACATGTTCGGCATTCCGGACGCCCAGCCTCGAAACCGCTGTTGACACAAACAGCAATACCGTTACAAATCATTAACTTAGGTGTGTTTTTCGATTCAGCGTATTACTGGTACAGATCCTGCTCTTCCCCTCACACCCCCGGCGTTCAGATTCGCCCGGGGCGTATCTAGATGAACCTGCATCCGCACCGTCTCACAACTAGAAGAGAAAAATAATGACATCTGCACTCAAGACCTTCGTTCCGGGCGCCTTGGCCCTGCTGTTGCTTCTACCCACTGCCCTTCAGGCCAAAGAAGCCGAAACCCAACAAAAACTGGCCAACGTGGTGATCCTCGCCACCGGCGGTACCATTGCCGGCGCGGGGGCCAGCGCCGCCAACAGCGCAACCTATCAAGCGGCGAAAGTCGGCATTGAACAGTTGATCGCCGGCGTTCCTGAACTGAGCCAATTGGCTAACGTTCGCGGCGAACAGGTCATGCAAATCGCCTCCGAAAGCATCACCAACGAAAACCTGCTGCAACTGGGTCGCCGCGTAGCCGAGCTGGCCGACAGCAAAGACGTCGATGGCATCGTGATCACCCACGGCACCGACACCCTGGAAGAAACGGCGTACTTCCTCAACCTGGTGGAAAAAACCGAGAAGCCGATCATCGTCGTGGGCTCCATGCGCCCAGGCACCGCGATGTCCGCCGATGGCATGCTGAACCTGTATAACGCGGTGGCCGTGGCCAGCAGCAAAGACGCGCGAGGCAAAGGTGTACTGGTGACCATGAACGATGAAATCCAGTCGGGTCGCGACGTCAGCAAAATGATCAATATCAAGACCGAAGCGTTTAAAAGTGCCTGGGGTCCGCTGGGCATGGTGGTAGAAGGCAAATCCTACTGGTACCGCCTGCCGGCCAAGCGTCACACCATGGATTCCGAATTCGACATCAAGACCATCAAGAGCCTGCCTGACGTCGAGATCGCCTATTCCTATGGCAACGTCAGCGACACCGCCTACAAGGCCCTGGCTCAGTCCGGCGCCAAAGCCATCATCCACGCCGGCACCGGCAATGGCTCGGTATCGTCGCGAGTGGTGCCCGCCCTGCAAGCCCTGCGCAAGGATGGCGTGCAGATCATTCGTTCCTCCCATGTCAACGCCGGCGGTTTTGTACTGCGCAACGCCGAACAGCCTGACGATAAATACGACTGGGTCGTGGCCAACGACCTGAATCCACAAAAAGCCCGGGTCCTGGCGATGGTCGCGTTGACCAAAACCAATGACAGCAAAGAGCTGCAACGGATGTTCTGGGAATACTGATTCGCCCTCGCCCGACCGGATCCGGTCGGGCACCCCGTGCGCCACTCGCCAGCCTTGGCGAGTGGCTGCCGCGGATCTGACAAAAAAACTCCCTTCGCCTTACGCCAAACGGAACAAATCGCTGTCAGAGGATTTTCTTGGTTTTTAAGCAGTTGCGAAATGGCCTACAGTTAAATACTGTATGCACGTACAGCTTAATAAGGATAATTCCGTGGACACCACCTCAGCCTCTCCCGACACCTATGTACGCATGGGCCTGCGCGTTCAGAAAATCATCAACTCCCCTACCGCACAAAAAGCCAGGGCAGCGTTGATCTTCCGCCTTCCCGACGAGCCGGTGGATGAATGGGAACGCTTACTGGAAGAAATAGACGAAAACGACAACGTCACCCTCGCCTATCGCGACGATGGCGGTGTGCAGATTTTCTGGGTTGTGCCGAAGGAAGATTGAGTCGATGAGTGTCCGCTGGTTTGCTTTGCTGTTTCTGTTTTTTGTCATGGGGGCGCAAGCCGACGCGCCGCGCACTTTTACCGAAGCGAAAAAGGTCGCCTGGAAGCTCTACGCGCCCCAGTCCACCGAGTTTTACTGTGGCTGCAAGTACACCGGCAACCGGGTGAACCTTGAAGCCTGCGGTTATGTGCCACGTAAAAATGCCAAGCGCGCATCCCGCATCGAGTGGGAGCATATTGTTCCGGCCTGGCAAATCGGCCATCAACGCCAGTGCTGGCAAGAGGGCGGTCGCAAGAACTGCACCCGCTACGACCCGGTTTACCAGAAGGCCGAGGCTGATTTGCACAACCTGGTGCCCAGCATTGGCGAGGTCAATGGCGATCGCAGCAACTTCAGCTTTGGCTGGCTGCCCGAGCAGTCGGGGCAATATGGTTCCTGCCTGACCCAGGTCGACTTCAAGGCCAAGAAAGTCATGCCCCGCCCTTCCATTCGCGGCATGATCGCCCGGACCTACTTCTACATGAGCAAGCAGTATGGCTTGCGCCTGTCGAAACAGGATCGACAACTGTACGAAGCCTGGGACAAGACCTATCCGGTACAGGCCTGGGAACGCCAACGCAATCAGAGCGTGGGGTGCGTCATGGGGCGCGGCAACGAGTTCGTCGGCCCGGTAGACATGAAGGCCTGCGGCTGAATCCAGGACGGGACACTGAAACAAAAAAGGTCCCGGTGCTAAACGCCCGAGGCCTTTTTTGTTTCTTCAACGTCTGCGCTACGTTATTGAGCGGCTGGACGCTCAAGCACCAGCAATTCGATGTTCTGTTTCTTCGCGCGAGTGAGTGCCGCGCGAACTTCATCCTGTTTGGCTTCGGCTTCGGCTTTCGAATTGAATGGCCCCACCAGGATTCGGGTATTGCCATTCTCCTTGACGACACTGGACATGAAACTGTGCTCGATCAGCCAGCCACTCAGATCACTGACCGCCTGAGGGGTTTCACCTCGCACTTCAAGATCCCATTGCGGACCGGACACTGGCGCGGGTACGGCAGCCATGGCCGGCTTGGGCTTCGGCGCATCCACACGGCTGCCCTCGCCACATCCCGCCAGTGCCAATATCGCGATGATCAAAACCATTTTGCGCACGACGCTTCCCTCCAAATGCATAAAGCGGCGATTTTAACACCCATGAATACTTCACGAGTGCCGTAAAATGGGCTCAAAACAACGAGATTGATGATTGCGGCCTCTGTATAGTTACGCCTTGGGAATTAATGCCACATCTGCGCGTCAGAAAGAGGCACCCAAACCACGAGACTTCGCACTAATCTATACATACCACCGACCTCTGCACTGTCCGAATCAGGTGCCCCACAAAGCAATCAAGGAGAAGACCATGCTGATACTCACCCGCAAAGTCGGTGAAAGCATAAACATTGGTGATGACATTACGATCACCATCCTGGGCGTAAGCGGCCAGCAAGTCAGGATCGGCATCAACGCTCCGAAGGACGTTGCAGTGCATCGTGAAGAAATTTACCAGCGCATTCAGGCCGGCCTGACCGCCCCGGAAAAGCCGCAATCCTGAATCCTGTTGCAGTCAGTAGCCAGCCCGTTCAGTCCGGAATTACGGCTGGCTAAAGATTCAGCACCCCATCGCCCTGCGCTTTCGCCCCCACCCAAACCCCTGGGGCCGATACTAGCGGCAAGCTCCATCCTTTTGCTGTCAGACTTTTCTGGTTTACCCCAGGGAAGGATGCGTTCACTGCGCAGTCAACCAAGCATCACGCCTCGCGCCATGCCAGTCGCTGCCACCACCATCAGCAACACCAGCAGCGCCTCGATATGACTGATCCGTGCAAACAGCTTCGCACGGCCGGTATCGATCGCCACTTTACGGGCAAGCGCTATCCGCCATTTGATCAGCGTCACCATCGGCGCAATCTCCAGCAACAAGATCAGGACGAACAGCGTCATCTTCAGATGAAACAGCGGCTGATGCAGGTAATAGTCCGTGCCTTTCTCGTACCCGCCAAAGGCTCGCATCCCGCCACTGATCAATAAAACGACAGCTGAAATACCCCAGATATTGTCCGCCATCAAAACACTGCGCACCTCTGTGGCGCCATCGGCCAAACGCCGAAAAGCCGTGCCTCGAACCAATACCGCCCAGAATCCCAAGGCAAATGCCAGAAGATGAACCGCCGCCAGAAACCATTGAGTCAGCATCGAGAAACTCCTGCCAGGTCGAAGTTGTATGAGCCTGTCAGTAGTAGCCCATGAAATGGCTGCGTGCACGCCATCCGCAGACAATGCCCGGAACACAATATGACAGACCTACTAGACTCCACTGCGCCGGTATTGAGCGTCCGTGGCAGTACCCGCCCCAACAGCAACTCACTCTCACCCCATTGAACTGAGTAAACAAAATCATGTGTAAATCATGTGATTCAAGCTCTGCTTCAAATACAACAGGCCGTCGTCGTTTTCTTCAATTTGCCGGATTGAGCGCAGGCGCCCTGCTGCTGACCGGCACACTGCCCGGCAAGATCATCCAGGCAGCCGAAAAAGCGTCAGCCCCACCCAAACCTCAAAACGTAATCAGTCCCGACATGGCGTTGAAAAGACTGATGGAGGGCAATGCACGATATGTAGGCGGCACTTCCACGACGCACGATTTCAAGGCAGAGCGAGAGGCCTTGGTGTCCGGCCAAAATCCGTTCGTGGCCGTGCTGAGTTGCTCTGACTCGAGGATCGCCCCGGAATATGCGTTCGACACCGCGCGCGGCGATCTTTTCTCCATCCGCGTCGCGGGCAACTTCGTTACGCCGGAAGGCTTGGCCAGTCTTGAATACGGGGTTGCCGTACTGGGCGCCCCGCTGATTCTCGTACTCGGGCATGAGAGTTGCGGTGCCATCGAGGCCGGTATCAAGGCGGTCAAGGATCAGACAATTTTCCCCGGTCATATCCCGAAACTGACTGAAGCACTCAAGTCGGCAGTCGAGGCAGTACTCAAGCAGCCCGGGAACCTGATGGAAAACGCCACCGCGCAAAACGTCAAGAATTCGGTCAACAGCCTGAAACAGGCCTCGCCATTGCTGACTGATGCACAGAGCAAAGGCACGCTCAAGATCGTGGGCGGTATCTATCGCCTGGCGAGCGGCAAGGTGGAGTTGATCGTTTGACCCGCAATGCGCACGCCCCCAGCATCGGTGCATGACCCCGCATGCAAAGAGCCCAGCGCGACGGCTGGGCTCTGGTTATCTTCGGTTTTGCATCATTTTATCCGCGAGGACTCTGGCCCTCTCGATCAACAGGTTCTGCCTGTCCTCGTGAGTAGCCTCGCCCACAATCGGGGCAGTCAGATTGCTTTCGGCAATCAATGCAGCGCAGAAATATCGATCCCAGACAGTCGTGTCCACAGGTGCCTGTTTGCTCATTTGATCGGCGTTCATAGGCGGCTCCTTTTGATAAGGTCGCATTGCTAGTTTACGCCTGAAAAACAAAAAATCCGGACCATCATTCACAGGCACCCGCCATTCGTCGCCTGCCGGAACACAACGAGGAATTCGCCCGTATCCATGGCTTGAGGCTTGCTAAGATCGCCCGTAGCAGCGCCGGAACGACATGATTCTGACGCCGCAGCCATTCAATCAATGCTTAAGGACGCCAGCGATACGCTTGGTCAGTCACCGGGAGATGTAACGTGTCAACGCTCAACGAAATCGCAATGAACCACGCGAGAATGGCCAAGGAAAAAGCAGGAAAGTCGACCGAACTGAGCGAGCGCCACCTCCAGATCGTAGGGAGCTTCGAAGTACCGTCCATTGAAGTACAACAGAACATCCCAATGCACCTGATCGCAGGAGCACAGGAAGGCCACCACGGCCTTGCAGCGACCTTTGCCCTCTGACGCCTATTGAGGCTGGCGACGATCTGAACGATTACTTGGCAATCACTGGTGGCCCGGTATCCGCTCAGCAATCGTCGCGCCCGCATCAACGTTCACATTGCCCAGCGTGAACGAGCCCGATACGTTGTGAACACCTGAAGAAATCCGGGACAACAAAAAGGGCCCACCTTTCGGTGAGCCCTTCCAGGCCGCCCGGCAGAGCGGACTTTATCTGGTACGCGCGATGGCCAATGGGTTGAAAGCTAAAAGTTATTTCGCGACATACTTCGCGCCGTGCGGGTCGTCAAGTTTTGCCTGCAATATCCCCCACTCGCGCTGAATGATCGAGTATGGAATAAAGATGCTGAGCCTCTCAGCCCCCTTTACGCCGGAGTGATTGCTCACATCGTTCAGGGTGGTTGAATAGAAACCAATATTGATGCCGACAATATGGCCGTCACTTGCAAGGACCGGCCCGCCCGACATGCCCTTGATCAGCGGGGCATCGTGGATGGCATAGAGATCACCGCTGTGTTCAGCGGCATTGACGAAAGGCGTTTCATACACCTTGCCCTTCCCGGTAGTGGTCATGAAGTAAGGACTCGCCCCAACGGCAGTTATGCTCTCGCCCACACGCGGTGCGCGCCATGACGGGTAGCGGCCGTTGGCCTTGTGCAGGATGAAGACGAGATCACAACCTGTGCTGCAGCTGTACTTCACGTTGGGGATGAACGGAGTGTGGCGAGTGGTTACGGCGTAGTCCTCGTTCCATTGCACGGCCGAGGCCATGTATAGATACGGTGCGGGAAAGCCCGAGTAGACTAAAAAATATGAATCATTCGCAGATCCCGAAAAGTCGGGTTTTACGATGCCGTTGCATCCTGCAGTTACAGCTCCTATTAAAAAGCAGGCCATGATCTTGATCATGATATATCACCGACTTAATAGGGAGAATGTGACTGTTTTTTGTTGTCAATATTTTGTCTTTTATTGGGTTGCAGTACTCCTCGCCGCTTGTTCCAGTTTGACGCTTTCTTACTTATGGCTGAGATTGTAATGGGGCGTATGAATAAATCGCGCTAAGACCAATCGCTTTTCGATCAACTTAAAAAGTTCAAATATTTGGCGCCTGAAAAACGTTAAAGACGAGAATAAAAACCAAGAGTTTCTATGGACTCCCTCGTTAATTACGCCAACGGTCATGGGAAGTAGCACCTACCTGAATCATTCGCCACGCCCTTCACCCACAAAAGCAACAAGAAGCCTGAAGGCAATCCAGTTGTCCCGCACTACAGCGGCGCCGTAACTCACTAACGAAACTCAATATATGCTGACGGATCAGCACCCACCTTTTTTTCTCACCCGTTAAGCCCGCCCATGCGGTTTTTTTTCGCCTGCTACCTACAGCGTGCGCACCTCTTGGCTACGATTTTTTTGCATGGAGGAAGCGCGATGTCAGAATGTCTTACCGCCGCCCCGCCCACTGTTACCGACGAAGACTTTATTGCCCTCGATGAAGTTGCTGCCTGGATCGACCAGCGCGACTCTAAGTGTGTATCTGATCGCATCAACAGGCCGACGTTACGGTGTTTAACAAACCCCAACGCCTGTCTTCTAACAATCTGACGATTATCAAATTAACTCGCATGAAATGTGTAGTGCTTGAATTACTAACAAGCGGTGAGGAGCGTGTTATTGGCAACGAGGAAATCCTTATGAAGTTAAATAAGGACCCTTATAATTACAAAGGATTGCCCATATGCCACAGTAGACTGCAAGTGAAATCCAAGAAGCTCACTAAAGGCAACAACTTCCTCCGTACAGTAAGAATCCGTGGTGACTGCTTGATCATGTGCATCAATCATCACTTGAATGGCGTTTAACACATGCGTCAAGGTGATGAAGAGCATGCCGGACAACAGCGTCGACAGGGTGCTGGCCGATCTGCGCTACTGCACTACCCAGTGCGCGCGGGGCATGATTATCCCCTTCGAACGGCTCTGGCGTGAGCACCTGCGGATCGCTAAACCGGAAGCGGCCATTGTGGCTACGTGACTTCAGCAAGCGGCAGCTCAAAGTCATGTTCTGTTTTTTTTTGGGGGGGGGGAGGCGCGAATGCACCTTCGACGAGGCGAAGGATCATCTGCTTGAGGCTTTGACCCAAGTAAAGAGGCCTTGCCGTTCTTATCGCCTTGCCAGGGCTTTGACTTCTCCGGCAGAGGCGGCCCCGACAAGGGGCGTGCGCTGAACACCTGCAAGGTGCGAAAGCAGTGGCAGATCCGCCACGCTGAACTACTTGGTTTTTGTCGCCTGCACCTTGTCTCGAATTGGTGCCCACCCTGACCAGTTGCTGGCCATTCAGTAATCCATCTGAAACACACCAGGCCGGGCAAGCGGTAATGACTTTACCCAGCGCAACGCCAAGTGTCCCGAACACAACCCTGAAAAAAAATAACATTGAACCTGCCGGTGAACGGAGGGCGATGAAACGCTATGCGGGCCGCGCTACGTGAGGTTGTCAGTGAATGTCTGCGGTCGCCGCTGGCGTCACCGCGCCTGATCCACTACAGGCCCGAGGCCCGGGGCGCCGCGCACGCCTACGACCACGTACCCGCCGGCGAGCGCCCCACTTTTCACGAGATCCGCGCTTTAGGGGCATGGCTGTACGAACAGCAGAATTTCCCGATGGAATATATCCAGGCGCTGATGGGCCATGCGGACGAGAAGATGACGAAACACTATCAGGAGGGGCACGACGAAAAGAAGATCTTGTATCTGGAGGTGGGCGCCGAATTGGCGTTCTGAGGTGGGAGTTTTGCAAAAGTTTTGCAAATCGCAGAAAGCAAAAAGGGGTCACCGTTTCCGGTGACCCCTCTAGACCGCCCAGCAGAGCGGATTTTGTTTGGTAGGCGCGATTGGACTCGAACCAACGACCCCCACCATGTCAAGGTGGTGCTCTAACCAACTGAGCTACGTGCCTGCTGTGAGGCGGCATTCTACGGAATTCCGGAGGGGTGTCAACACCTTTTTTCGCGCTAACCCTATGAATATGCAAAATATTTAATTTTGCCGGTACAAAGAAGATTTTCCGGGTGCTGGCGGGCGATTTTCAACTCGGGTAGGATCAACGCACTCGTAAAATATATTAAACAGAGGCTGCCGGATGGCTAACACTCCCTACCCAGAATCCTATTACGCCGCATCGGCCAATGCGGCTCCGCCGCGCCCGGCGTTGCAGGATGACGTGGAGACCGATGTCTGTGTGATTGGCGCCGGTTATACGGGGCTGTCCGCTGCCCTGTTTCTGCTGGAGAACGGCTTCAAGGTCACGGTGCTCGAGGCGGCCAGGGTGGGTTTCGGGGCGTCCGGGCGTAATGGCGGCCAGATCGTTAACAGCTATAGCCGCGATATCGATGTCATCGAGCGCACGGTCGGTCCCAAGCAGGCCCAGTTGCTGGGGCAGATGGCGTTCGAGGGTGGGCGAATCATTCGTGATCGGGTCGCCAGGTACAACATCCAGTGCGACTTGAAGGACGGTGGCGTGTTCGCCGCGATGACCACCAAGCAGATGGGTCATCTCGAATCCCAGAAGCGCCTGTGGGAGCGTTTCGGGCACACCCAGCTTGAGTTGATGGATCAACGCCGCATTCGCGAGGTGGTTGCCTGCGATCAATACGTCGGCGGGATGCTCGACATGAGTGGCGGTCATATCCATCCGCTTAACCTGGCGCTGGGTGAAGCGGCGGCGGTCGAGTCCCTGGGCGGGACAATTTATGAGCAGTCGCCGGCCATACGCATCGAGCGCGGCGCCAGCCCGGTGGTGCATACACCGCAGGGTAAGGTCCGGGCCAAATTCATCATCGTCGCCGGCAACGCTTATCTGGGCAATCTGGTGCCGGAACTGGCCGCCAAGTCGATGCCTTGCGGCACGCAGGTGATTACTACCGAGCCACTGGGTGAAGAACTGGCCAAGACATTGCTGCCTCAGGATTACTGCGTCGAAGACTGCAATTACCTGCTCGACTACTACCGCCTCAGCGGCGACAAGCGTCTGATTTTCGGTGGTGGCGTGGTGTATGGCGCGCGGGATCCGGCGAACATCGAAGCGATCATCCGGCCGAAGATGCTCAAGGCCTTCCCGCAACTCAAGGACGTGAAGATCGATTACGCGTGGACGGGCAATTTCCTGCTGACCCTGTCGCGTCTGCCCCAGGTCGGACGCCTGGGCGACAACATCTACTATTCCCAGGGCTGCAGCGGCCATGGCGTGACCTACACGCACCTGGCGGGCAAGGTGCTGGCCGAAGCGCTGCGCGGCCAGGCCGAGCGTTTTGACGCCTTTGCCGACCTGCCCCACTACCCGTTCCCCGGCGGCCAGTTGCTGCGCACACCGTTTGCGGCATTGGGTGCGTGGTATTACGGATTGCGGGATAAATTCGGGTACTAAGCGACACGCAATACATTGTGGGAGCGAGCCTGCTCGCGATATCGGTCTGGCAGCCAACGAATGTGTTGGATGTTACGACCTCATCGCGAGCAAGCTCGCTCCCACAGGTTTTGGGGGTTAGAGACGATCTCGTGGGATACCGCTTCGGATCCGCAAGATATCGGCCAGTACCGCCAGCGCGATCTCTGCCGGCGTCTTGCTGCCCAGGTTCAGCCCGATGGGAGCATGAATCCGCCCCAACTCGACATCCCCCAGACCACCGATGCGCCGCAACCGCTCGAAGCGCTTTTGCGAGGTCTGCATGGAGCCCATCACACCGATGTAAAACGCGTCGGTGCGCACTGCCTCCATCATCGCCAAATCGTCGATACGTGGATCGTGGGTCAACGCCACCACCGCCGTGTCGCTGTGGCAACCGCCGTCAGCGATGAACACCGACGGCAGTTGACGGCGAATCTCCACATTTTCCAGCACGACGCCTTCGAGCACTTCGTCCCGCGGGTCACACAGAATCACCTCGAACCCAAGCCCCACGGCAAACTCCGCACAGGCCTGGGCGACACTGGAATACCCTGCCAGCAGCAAGCGCTGAGCCGCGCCGACACGTACACGCACTCGGTCGATTTCACGCTCGATACGCACACCCTGCTCACGATCATCGAACAGGCTGCGCACACCACTTTGCAGATCCACTTCGCGGATCAACCGACGTCGGCCCAACAGCGCCGACTCCAGTTCCCGCAGATGCGCTTGTACCTCGCAATCGGCATCAAGCTTCTCGACCAGTACATCCAGAACCCCGCCACAGGGCAGGCTGACGCGTGAGCGTGGATCGTCGCCTTCGCCGTAACGAACAACGCAAACTGGCTCCAGAAACGCGCCCTCGGCGACTCGTTCGAGAAAGTCTTCCTCGACACAGCCACCGGACAGCGAGCCTATCCAGTGCCCATCAGCGTTCACCGCCAGCAGCGAACCCGGTGCGCGCGGTGCCGAGCCGTAAGTGGCCAGCACCGTACACAGCCAGATGCGCTGACCGGCCGCCGACCACTCCAGCGCCCGACGCACCACTTGCAGATCCAGATGCTGCATATCAGTGGGCCTTGTGCTCGAGCGGCGGCGCATCGGCCCGCAACTTCTGCACGTCGTTCACTGCCAGATCATTCGGCTGACCGCCCCACCCCTGACGCAGGTAGTTCAGCAGGTCCGTGAGTTGTTCGTCATTCAGCTTATCGACAAACCCTGGCATCGGTTGCATGTGTTCGAAACCGGAGAACTTCTGCTCGCCGATACCGTCGTCGATCACCCGCACCAGGTTGCGCGGATCTTCCAGGCGCAGCGTGGTGTTGCCGCGCATGGCCACGGCGATGTGCGGTTTGCCCTCACCGCCCGGTGCATGGCAACCGGCGCAGACATTCAAATATTCCTGACGGCCACGCTGGGCACTCGGGCTCAGTTTGTCCAACGGCACTTCGACGAGCACTTTCGCCGCAGGCGGCTGATCGCCGAGCAGGAAAGTCGCCATCGCCGCCAGATCCGGATCGCTGAGGCCCTGGGTGCTGTTGTGGAACACCGGGAACATCTCGTTGAACATCGTGCCCTGGGCGCTCATGCCGTGTTTGAGGAACGAGCTCAGGTCCTGATGATTCCAGCCACGGGCTGCCAGGTCAGTCGCTAGCAGGCTCGGCGCCAGATAACCATTGAGAATGCCGCCGGTCATGCGTTTGTCCATCTGCATAGCACCGGGCAGGCCGCGCGGGGTGTGGCACTCGCCACAGTGCCCCAGCACGTCGACCATGTACTGACCGCGCTTCCAGGCTTCGCTTTTGCCTTCAGCCGGTTCCAGCTTCACGTCCTTGCCGTACATCATGTTCCAGCCCATCAGGCCCAGGCGCACGTTGAACGGGAAGCTCAGGCTGGTGACCGGTGCCGCGCGTTCGATCGGCTCGACGGTTTTCAGGTAGGCATGAATCGCGTCGGAATCTGCACGCGGGATCAGGTGATACGAGGTGTAGGGCATCGCCGGATACAGGTTCGCGCCATCACGGCGCTTGCCTTCGGTCAGCGCGGCGAAGAACTCGTCATCGTTGTACAGACCGATACCGTGCTCTTTGCTCGGGGTGATGTTGGTGCCGTAGATCGTGCCGAACGGCGACACGATCGGCAGGCCGCCCGCGTACGGCGCGCCACCCGGTGCGGTGTGGCACGCCATGCAGTCGGCGGCGCGGGCGAGGTACTCGCCTTGCTTGACCTGCGCATCATCGGCGTGAGCTGCCACCACAGGCGCAGCCAGACCAACCGCCAACGCCAGGCGGCTAAGTAGAAGCTTCATGCTTAACCCTCCTTGACCAGGCCGAGATCGGTCAGCACGTTGCGGGTGGCGCTGTAGTAGCGCACGTACCCGGTGCAACGGCAGATGTGATGACCGAGGCTGTCCTCGATGACTTTTTCCAGCTGGCTTTTGACGATGGGCTGACGCTGCAGCTTTTCCACCAGCACGGTCGCGGCATTCACGAAGCCCGGCGCGCAGTAGCTGCACTGGAAGGCGAACTCGTCGACGAAGCGCTGCTGGATCGGGTTCAGCTCGGTGACCTTGCCCTGCTCGTCGCAGGTCGCATGGCCTTCGATGGTCCGAACCTTCTTGCCTTCGAAATAGTGCGCGCCGGTGATGCAAGTGCGCACTTCTTCACTGGTGCCGTCCGGGTTGTCGACAATCACCACGCAGGCGTGGCAGATGCCCTGGCCGCAGCCCAGGCGCGAACCGGTGAGGTTCTTGTATTCGTGCAGGTAGTCGATCATCGGCAGGTCATCAGGGATGTCCACCGGGCCGACGGATTGACCGTTGAGGGTCAGTTGAAGCGGACGGTTAGCCATTGAGGGCCTCCTTGATGCGTGCAGAAGTGATAGGCAGGTCGCGGACACGTTTACCGATGGCATGGGCCACGGCGTTACCGATGGCACCGACCACCGGGATCATCACCACCTCGGCGATGCCCTTGGACGGGTCGCTCGGCGACAATGGCGGCAGGATTTCCGCAGTCTGTTTCCACACCGCGACGTGACGCGCCATCGGCAAGCGGTAACGGTTGAAGTTCCAGTCACCCTCCCCCGGCCCGCCTTCGTACAACGGCATCTCTTCCATCAGCGCATGGCCGATGCCCATGGCGATCCCGCCTTCGAGCTGACCCCTGACCAGTTCTTCCACCAGCACCCGACCGCACTCGACCCACGAGTGATGATTGAGTACCGACACTTCGTTCGAACCCTTGTTGACCTTCACTTCCACCAGCGTCGCGACCGGGCTGTAGTACGTCACCGCCGCGTTGTTCAGCTGGGTCGCCGGGTAGGCGATGCCCTGCCGATCCAGCAGATGGAAACCGGCGCTGTTCATCTGCGCCTTCTTCGCCTTCGGTGCACCGTCGCCGTACTTCACGGCCAGACCGTCGAGCGGCAAGCGCTCACGCACGCCGTCGATGCTGAACTCGGCCTCGGCCCAGCTCCAGCGGTTGAATCCGTGCACGGTGGCGCCGCTCACCAGGCCGCGCTCGTGAACGCGCTTGGCCAGCACGGCGAATGGCAGTGGCTCCATACCGTTGGCCGTGAGCTTGCCGTCGACCCAATGGGCGTCTTCGCGGCGCACCACGTAAGGGTTGGCCTGACCGCCGTAAGGGCCTTGTCGCCAGATTTCCAGCGCCGCCGGCCACAGGCCGTGGTTGAACAGCACGCGCGCCGCTTCACGGGTCGCGTGGCTGAAGTAGTACGCCGAGTTGGTGGCCGACGAAGCCGAAGCGACCTTGCCGACCCAGCGCGGATTGCGCAGGAAGTTGTCCTGCTCGGCCTGGCTCATGATGTACGGGTTGCCGCCACTGACCAGCTGCAACTCTTTCCATTCGGTTTCGCCGGTCTTCACTTCGTGCGCCGGAACACCGAGGAAATCGGCCACGACCATGGCCTGAGAGGTGGACATGCCAGTGCCGATTTCGATACCGATGTGGCGCAGGCTGATGCGACCTTCGGCGGTGAATTCAATGCTGGCCATCGGCGCTTCGGAACCGGTACCGAAGTCTTTCTGGCAGATGGCGAAACCCACCCCGTACCAGTTGTCCGGATCGGCGGCTTCGCGTTGTTTCTTGATCGCCTCGCGGTTTTTCCAGACTTCGTGAACCGCGGCCTTGTCGAGAATCTCGTGCAGGCGCAAGGCACCGGCCGGGATCGCGCCCTGGGTGTTTTTCATGCCCGAGCGCAGTGCGTTCTTGCGACGCAGCTCAATCGCATCGACACCGAGGCGACCGGCGATTTCATCGACCATCATCTCGGTCGCCGCCATGCTTTGCAGGGTGCCGTAGCCACGCATCGACCCGGCTTCAACGGCGCGGGAGTGATAAGCCGTGACCTGCAGATCGTTCTGCGGCATGTAGTAGATCGACTGTGCCGCCGTGGCGCCCACCGCAGCCACCGATGGGCTGTAGTTGATTCGTCCGCCACCGTCGACGCTCATCTCGGAGCGGAAAATCTTGAAGCTGTGGTCGTTCTTGTCCACCGCCAATTGATAGCGAATGTCGAACGGGTGACGCTTGATGCCGCTCTGGAACTGCTCATAGCGATCGTTGGCCAGGCGTACCGGTACACCCGCGCCGTACAACGCCGCGAGGGCTGCGTAGTAGACGAAAATGTTGTGGTCCTTGGAGCCGTAACCGACGGTGTAACCCGGGTGCATGTTCAGGTTGGCCAGGCCGAAACGCGACGGCGCGATCATCTTCGCAGTCTCGGTCGCGGCTTCCAGCGGACACTGGGTGGCGACGACGAAATGCAGGGTCTTGGTGGCCGGGTCGTACCAGCCGTTGCCGTTGTCAGGCTCCAGCGCGGCCGGTTCGATCGACGGGGTCTTGTAGCGCTCGTCGAACACCAGCCAGTTGTCCGGCGGCGCATCGATCTGCTGCTTCATGCGCTCGGCGTAGAACAACCCGCGCTCGGTCAGATTGCCGTGCAGGTTCGGCTGGGAGTTCCATACCGGACGACGGTTTTTCAGCATCGGGAACAGAATCGAATCCTTGAGGCTGGCGAATTCGTCTTCGTCCGCCGAGGTCGCGCCGCCGACGCGCACGTAGCGGAAGCTGCCGTACGGATCGCCTTCGTAGAACGGCACCTGGGCACCGTAACGAATCGCCTTGTCATTGAATTTGAGTTGGTTCTTGGCCTGACGGAAGCGCTCGAAGTCGTTCCAGATCAGGATCGCCACCGGGTGGCCGATGAACATCGGCACCTTGCCGGCCGGCAACAGCGGATCCGGGGCGTGCTCCTCGGGGAACACGATACCGTCCTTGACCAGGTCTTCGGCGGTGACGATGCGGTCCGGTTGCAACTCGGCACCGAGCCACGACAGGTCGATGCCTGCAAAGATGTGGTCGGCCTTGATGGTTTTGAGCAGCATGGCGTGGCCTTGCTGCTGCGGCCAGCCCGGCATGTCCTTGGCGCGGATGTCGCGGGCAAAGACCTTGCTGCCGCAGACCTTGGACAAGGCATCGTTACGGGCGCGCGCCTTGCCATTGTTGCCGAGCCACTGCTCGGACGGCACGGTCACGCTGTTTTCCATCAAGGCGGCCAGCGCCTGGCTGCTCAATGGCGTGAGCGTCACGCTCACACCCGCTACCAGCCCGCCCTGAAGGAACGAGCGCCGGGATATATCACGGTTGGACATGGATCATCCTCTGGGCGGTTATGGGGTCCGCCCTTCTGGTTATGTTCTGGAAATCTCGAGTCTTGCAGAAGCCCTTTTCGACGATGCAAAGGGCTGTTGTTGACAGTGCAAAGCTGACCGAAAGGTTAAGTTTATAGGCTTATGCCTTCGCGGAAAACTAAAAACTGACCAAGAAATCAAAAAACCGCGGCTTTTCGTCGCAGCAGATCGATGAACAACCCCAACTCCCGGCTGATGTGCTCGCCCTTGCGCAACAACAACCCGAAGGGCGCCATCTGCACATCCAGTTCCACCGGCAGCGCCACCACCAGGCCCATTTTAAGATAGTCGCGCAATGCGGTTTCCGACAGGACCATGATCGCGTCGGTCAGCTGAATCAGTTGCTGCATGGAGTACACCGAACTGCATTCGATGATGTCTGCCGGCAACGGCAACGCCAGGCGCTGCAACGCCTGATCCAGACCGATGCGCGCCGGACTGGTTTCCGGTTGCAGGATCCACGGCCAACCGCTGACCAGCTCCGCCATCTCCAGTTTTTTGCGTCGCGCCAGCGGGTGGCCGGCGTGCACCACCACCAGCAAGCGTTCGTTACCCAGTTGCTCGAAGACGTAATGCTCACTGTCGGTGGCGGCATTGCGCCGGGCGATGGCAAGGTCGATGCGACCCTGTTCCAGCAACTGGATCACCTGGTCACTGGTGTCGCCCATGATGCGGATCCGCAGCTGCGGATTGAGCGACTTGATTTCAGCAATCGAATCCATCACCAGGCCCGGCGCCGCGCCCATGATGGTACCGATCGACAGATAGCCGTAGCCGCCCAGCTGCCGCGCCATCAGATCCTCGGCACAACGGTCGAGGCCACTGAGGGCCGACTCGGCAAAGCGAATCAGCTCCTGGCCCAACGCTGTCGGGCGCATCCCCCGCGGCAGGCGTTCGAACAGATCGCAGCCGAACATGTCTTCAATCTCATGGAGCATGCGGGTTGCCGCCGGTTGCGACATGTTCAGGCTTTGCGAAGCGCGGTGCAGGTTCTGGCTGCTGCTGAGCGTCACCAACATGTGCAGATGCTTGTAACGCAGGCGATTGAGCAGGCTGCGGGAGATGATCGGCGTGGTCATGACGGGCCTTTTTTATCGATACCCTGAAGGTATCAGTTGTGAGCTAGATTCGATTTGTAACGCATCGATCAGCGGCCGTACAGTCTTCCCCCATAAGAACAAATGCCCTACCAAAGGAAAACTGCGATGAAGACTCTACCCGCGCCTCTGCTCGCCAAAATTTCCTGGCGGCTACTCCCGTTTCTCCTGCTGATGTACATCATGGCCTTCCTCGACCGCGCCAACGTCGGGTTCGCCAAACAAGCCTTTCAAGCCGACACCAATATCAGCGATGCCGCCTTCGCCTTCGGCGCCGGGGTGTTTTTCGTGGGTTACGCGTTGCTTGAAGTGCCGAGCAACCTGATCCTGCACCGCGTCGGCGCCCGCCTGTGGATGTGCCGGATCATGGTCACCTGGGGGCTGGTTTCCGCCGCCATGGTCTTCGCCCACACAGAAACCAGCTTCTACATCCTGCGCTTTCTGCTGGGCGTGGCCGAAGCCGGCTTCTTCCCCGGCGTGATCCTCTACCTCACCTACTGGTTCCCCAGCGCCGTGCGCGGCAAGGCCATGGGTTTCTTCTATTTCGGTGCACCGCTGGCCTTCATCTTCGGCAGCCCGCTGTCCGGCCTGCTGCTGGAACTGGACGGCTTCGCCGGCTTCCATGGCTGGCAGTGGCTGTTTGCCGTTGAAGGCCTGATGGCGACGGCGGTAGGCATCTGGGCCTACTGGTATCTGGACAATCGCCCGGCCGATGCCAAGTGGCTGACTGTCGAAGAACGCCAGCAAGTGCAAAGCCTGCTCGATCAGGAAGACAGCCATAAACAGAATCACGGCCGCAGCCTGCTCAACGTGATCTGCCAACCCTCGGTGCTGTACCTGTGCCTGATTTACCTGCTGATCCAGGCCAGCGTCTATGGCGTGGTGTTTTATCTGCCGAGCCAGGTCGGAGGGCTGCTGGGGACCAAGGTCGGGCTGATGGTCGGCCTGGTGACAGCGATCCCCTGGATCTGCGCATTGATCGCCGCCTACCTGATTCCCGGCTACAGCGACCGCACCGGCGAACGCCGCCGCACCGCGTGCCTGACCTTGCTCATGGCCGCCGCCGGGATCGCCTGCTCGGTGACCTTCAGCAACCCGCTGCTGGGGATCATCGCCCTGTGCTTCGCCGCCTCCGGCTTCATCGCCGTGCAACCGGTGTTCTGGACCTTCCCCTCCAGCTACCTCGCCGGCAGCGCCGCCGCGGCCGGGATCGCCCTGATCAACTCGTTCGGCGCTCTCGGTGGCTTCATCGCCCCGGTGCTGAAGAACTGGGCCGAAGGCGCCTTCCACTCACCGGCAGCAGGCTTGTACGTGCTGGCCGCTACCACCGTCATCGCCGCGTTGCTGGTGCTGGGCATACGCGCGCCCGGCCATAAAGCCTCGAACAAACCGGCCACCGTTTAAACCTGAGGAGTCACACCATGGGCATTCCAACCATCAAACACGTCCGCGCTTTCACTCTGCGAGGCGGCGGCGCGGATTATCACGACCAGGCCGACGGCCACTGGATCGACGATCACATTGCCACACCGATGAGCAAATACCCGGAGTACCGCCAGAGCCGCCGCACCTTCGGCATCAACGTACTCGGCACCCTGGTGGTGGAAATCGAAGCCAGCGACGGCACCGTCGGTTTTGCCGTGACCACCGGTGGCGAACCTGCCGCGTACATCGTCGAGAAACACCTGGCGCGCTTCCTTGAAGGCGCCCGGGTCACCGACATCGAAAAAATCTGGGATCAGATGTACCAGTCGACCCTGTATTACGGGCGCAAGGGCATCGTCATCAACACTATCTCCGGCGTCGACCTGGCGCTGTGGGACTTGCTCGGCAAGATCCGCCAGGAGCCCGTGCATCAGTTGCTCGGCGGTGCGGTGCGCGACGAGTTGCAGTTCTACGCCACCGGCGCCCGTCCGGACCTGGCGCAGAAAATGGGTTTCATCGGCGGCAAGATGCCGCTGCACCACGGCCCGGCCGAGGGCGAGGAAGGCCTGCGCAAGAACCTCGAAGAATTGGCCACCATGCGCGAACGCGTCGGCCCAGACTTCTGGCTGATGCTCGATTGCTGGATGAGCCTGGACCTCAACTACGCCACCAAACTGGCGGTTGGCGCCCACGAATACGGCTTGAAATGGATCGAAGAAGCCCTGCCGCCGGACGACTACTGGGGCTACGCGGCCCTGCGCAACAACGTGCCCAAGGGCATGCTGGTGACCACCGGCGAACATGAAGCCACACGCTGGGGCTTTCGCATGCTGCTGGAGATGGGCTGCTGCGACATCATCCAGCCGGATGTCGGCTGGTGCGGCGGGATCACTGAACTGGTGAAGATCTCGGCCCTGGCCGATGCCCACAACGCGCTGGTCATCCCTCACGGCTCTTCGGTGTACAGCTACCACTTCGTCGCCACCAGGCATAACAGCCCCTTCGCCGAGTTCCTGATGATGGCGCCGAAAGCTGACGAAGTGGTGCCGATGTTCCACCCGCAATTGCTCGGCGAACCGGTGCCGGTCAATGGCCGCATGCGCCTGTCCGCGCTCGACCAGCCAGGTTTCGGCGTGACCCTCAACCCCGAATGCCAACTGCATCGGCCGTATAACCGCTGAGAAAGGAGTTCGACATGAACATGCCGCACAACGCGTTCAAGGCCGCGCTGAACAGCTCAGCGACCCAATATGGCATCTGGGCCGGGTTCGCCACCGGCTACGCCGCCGAGATCGTCGCCACCACCGGTTACGACTGGATGCTGATCGATGGCGAGCACGCGCCCAACACCGTGCCCGGGGTACTCGCTCAGTTGCAGGCCGTGGCGCCTTACTCGACCGCGCCAGTGGTGCGCGCAGTGAATGGCGATGCCAACCTGATCAAGCAACTGCTGGACATCGGCGCACAGACGCTGATGATCCCGATGGTCGAAACCGCCGAGCAGGCACAGGCACTGGTGCGCGCCATGCGCTACCCGCCCCACGGCATTCGCGGTGTCGGCGGCGGCCTGACCCGCGCCACCCGCTGGGACGGCGTGCCGGACTACCTGAATACCGCCCACGAACAACTGTGCCTGATCGTGCAGGTGGAATCGCGCACCGGTGTGGAAAACGTCGCAGCGATTGCCGCCGTCGAGGGTGTGGATGCGGTGTTTATCGGCCCGGCGGATTTGTCGATCGGCCTGGGCCACGCCGGCAACCCCGGCCATCCGGAAGTCCAGGAGCGGATTCAATACGCCGTGAACGCCACACTGGCAGCCGGCAAGGCCTGCGGCATCCTCGCCCCCAACGAAGAAGACGCCCGCCGCTACCAGCGCTGGGGCTGCCAGTTCATTGCAGTGGCCATCGACATCAGCCTGCTGCGCCAAGGCGCCATGGCCACCCTCGCCCGCTACCGCGAACCCGCTGCCACTCAAGCGCCGTCACGCACTTACTGATCTGCCAAGGAGTCGCACCATGTCATCCGTGCCTGTTTACGAAAACTTCATCGACGGCCAGTTCGTGGCCAGCGCTGCCCACCTCGATGTGATCAACCCGGCCACCGGCGCCGTGCTGTCGAAAGTCCCGGCCTCGACCGCCGAGGACGTCGAGCGCGCCCTCGCCGCCGCCCGTGCCGCCCAGAAAGGCTGGGCGCGCAAACCGGCCAATGATCGCGCCGGTTACTTGCGCCGGATCGCTGCCAAACTGCGGGAAAACGTCGCGCATCTGGCGCGCACCATCACTCTGGAACAAGGCAAGATCAGCGGGCTGGCGGAAGTCGAAGTCAATTTCACCGCCGACTACCTCGACTACATGGCCGAATGGGCCCGGCGCATAGAAGGTGAAATCATCACCAGCGACCGCCAGAACGAAAACATCTTCCTGTTCCGCAAACCACTGGGCGTGGTGGCCGGGATCCTGCCGTGGAATTTTCCCTTCTTCCTGATTGCCCGCAAGATGGCCCCGGCCCTGCTGACCGGCAACACCATCGTCATCAAGCCCAGTGAAGAAACCCCGAACAACTGCTTCGAGTTCGCCCGACTGGTCGCCGAAACCGACCTGCCGCCCGGCGTGTTCAACGTGGTCTGTGGCGACGGGAAGGTCGGCGCCGCCCTGAGTTCGCACAAGGGCGTGGACATGATCAGCTTCACCGGCAGCGTCGACACCGGCTCGCGGATAATGGCCGCCGCCGCACCGAACATCACCAAACTCAACCTGGAACTGGGCGGCAAGGCACCGGCTATTGTGTTGGCGGATGCAGACCTCGACCTGGCCGTGAGGGCGATCCGCGATTCGCGCATTATCAACAGCGGGCAGGTGTGCAACTGTGCCGAGCGGGTGTACGTCGAACGCAAGGTGGCGGATCAATTTATCGAACGCATCGCAGCGGCCATGAGCGCGACCCGTTATGGCGACCCGATTGCCCAGCCCGACGTCGAGATGGGCCCACTGATCAACCGCCAGGGGCTGGAAAGCGTCAACCGCAAAGTCCGCACCGCGCTGAGCCAGGGCGCAAGCCTGATCAGCGGCGGGCAGATGGCCGACCTGCCCAATGGCTTCCACTTCCAGCCCACGGTACTTGCCGGTTGCCGCGCCGACATGGAGATCATGCGCGAAGAGATTTTCGGCCCAGTGCTGCCGATCCAGATAATCGACGACCTGGACGAAGCCATCGCCCTGGCCAATGACTGCGACTATGGCCTGACTTCATCGATCTACACTCGCGACCTGAGCAAAACCCTGCAGGCCATGCGTGAACTGGATTTTGGCGAAACCTACGTCAATCGCGAGAACTTCGAAGCGATGCAGGGCTTCCACGCCGGCGTGCGTAAATCGGGTATTGGTGGCGCGGATGGCAAGCATGGGCTGTATGAGTACACCCATACTCATGCGGTGTATTTGCAAGGCTGATTGCCGAAAACCAACAACCGAGCAGGAGCGTGCTTGCTCGCTCCTGCAGAATGGGTCGCAAAAACTTAAATCGCAGAAACAAAAAACCCCGGTCTTTCGACCAGGGTCTTTGCTATCGACTCGAAGTAACCAGTGGCTTCTCCGTAGCTCCAAGGCGTTCAGTGGGCCTCGGGGCAGATATGGCGCAGCGGACGGGACTCGAACCCGCGACCCCCGGCGTGACAGGCCGGTATTCTAACCGACTGAACTACCGCTGCGTATCGCTTTGAGCTGACGCTCAAGTAACTTGTCTGACTGAAAGCTCCGAGACTTTTCAATCTCTCTTTCAATCTCGAATCAAGGCATGCCTGACTCGGAAAATATGGCGCAGCGGACGGGACTCGAACCCGCGACCCCCGGCGTGACAGGCCGGTATTCTAACCGACTGAACTACCG
>NZ_JBXAJS010000015.1:0-112575 GCF_058797535.1 Pseudomonas sp. GW823-FHT02E01
TGTGAGAGTAGGTCATCGTCAAGATTAAATTCCGAAACCCCTATCTGCGTATGCAGGTAGGGGTTTTGTTTTTGGCGTCCCTGTAGGAGCGAGCCCGCTCGCGAAAAACCCGAGAGAGCTGCGGGGTGTCAGGTTTCCCGCGTCATCATTGGCGTTCTTCGCGAGCGAGCTCGCTCCTACAATGAAGCCAATCGCCTTCAATGCTAAAGTCGTCCCTCGAATTTGTATTATCCAAGGAAGCCTTTATGCCGGACGCGACGTCCCTCAGTGCTGGTTTTATGGTGGTTCACGGCAACCGCCTGGACGAGTTGCGCAGCCTGGTGGTCAGCTGGATGCGACGCTACCCGCTGGCTCCCCTGGAGAACGAAATCGCGTTGGTGCAAAGCAATGGCATTGCCCAATGGCTGAAGCTGGCACTGGCGGAAGACTCTGAAGAAGACGACATGGGAGGCTGCGGCATCGCTGCCGCCATCGACGTGCAGTTGCCCGGCAGCTTCATGTGGCAGCTCTATCGCATGGTCCTTGGCCGTGACGAAATTCCGGTCAAGTCCCTGCTCGATAAAGCCCCACTGACCTGGCGTCTGATGCGCCTGCTGCCGCAGTTGATCAATCAGCCGCACTTCGAGCCGCTGCAGCGTTTCCTGACCCATGACACCGATCTGCGCAAGCGCTATCAATTGGCTGAGCGTCTGGCGGATCTGTTCGACCAATACCAGGTGTACCGAGCCGACTGGCTCGAAGACTGGGCGGAAGGTCGCCATCAAACAAGAAACGCCAGGGGTGAAGCCAAACCCCTGACCCCGGCCAATTGCTGGCAGGCAGAGCTATGGCGCGCACTCTTGCTGGATGTGGGAGAAGAAGGCATGGCGCAAAGCCGTGCCGGTGTCCATCAGCGATTTGTCGAGCGTATCAACCATCTCGAAGCAGCCCCCAAGGGGTTACCCTCGCGAGTGATCGTTTTCGGGATTTCTTCGCTGCCTGCACAAGCCCTGGAAGCACTGGCGGGACTGGCACGATTCAGTCAGGTTTTGCTGTGCGTGCATAACCCGTGTCGTCACCATTGGGCGGACATCGTCGCCGATAAAGACCTGTTGCGGCATCAATACAAGCGTCAGGCCCGCAAAAGCGGCATGCCGGTAGTGATCGATCCGCAAACCCTGCATCAGCATGCTCACCCGTTGCTGGCCGCATGGGGCAAGCAGGGGCGGGACTATATCAACCTGCTCGACAGTTATGACGATCCCAACAGCTATCGTTCGGCATTCCGCGACGGGCGCATCGACCTGTTCAGTGACGGTCAGCCGCTGAATGTGCTCAACCAGTTGCAGGATGACATCCTCGAGTTGCGCCCCCTCAACGAGACTCGGGAGCGTTGGCCGGCTATCGATCTGCAGCAGGACGAATCGATCCGTTTTCACATCGCCCATAGCGCCCAGCGAGAAGTCGAGATCCTCCACGATCAACTGCTCGCGCGCTTCAGCGCCGACCCGACATTGCGGCCCCGAGACATCATCGTGATGGTCCCGGACATCGACAGCTACGCACCGCATATTCGTGCCGTGTTTGGTCAGCTTGACCGCCAGGATCCTCGCTTCATTCCGTTTACCCTGGCTGACCAGGGCCAGCGTGGTCGCGATCCATTGCTGATTGCTGTCGAGCACCTGCTCAAGCTGCCTGACAGCAGATTCCCCGTCAGTGAGATTCTCGATCTGCTGGACGTCCCGGCACTGCGTGCTCGCTTTGGTGTCGAGGAGCGTGACCTGCCGACGCTGCACCGTTGGATCGAAGGTGCCGGTATTCGCTGGGGCATGAATGCCGAGCAACGTGCCGGGCTCGGGCTGCCCAACGAACTGGAGCAAAACAGCTGGCGCTTCGGCTTGCGACGGATGTTGCTCGGTTATGCCGTTGGCAGCGCCGATGCTTATGAGGGTATCGAGCCCTACGACGAGATCGGTGGTCTGGACGCTGCGCTCATTGGTCCGCTGGTTGCGTTGCTGGACGCGCTGGAAGTGGCTCACCACGAGCTCTCTCAACCGGCATCGCCAGGGCAATGGGGCTTGCGCTTGCAGGCGTTGGTGCAGTTGTTCTTCCTTGCCGGTAACGAACACGATGACTACTTGCTGGCCCAGCTCGAAGAGCTGCGTGAGACCTGGCTCGAAACCTGCGAATCCGTCGGGTTGCAGGATGAATTGCCGCTGACCGTCGTCCGTGAAGCCTGGCTTGCAGGTCTGGATCAGGGCCGTTTGTCCCAACGTTTTCTGGCCGGTGCGGTCAACTTCTGCACCTTGATGCCCATGCGCGCTATCCCGTTCAAACTGGTGTGCCTGCTGGGCATGAATGACGGCGATTATCCGCGCGCGCAACCGCCGCTGGATTTCGATCTGATGGGCAGTGATTACCGTCCGGGTGACCGCTCCCGGCGCGAAGATGACCGCTACCTGCTACTGGAAGCCTTGTTGTCGGCACGGGACCAGCTCTACATCAGTTGGGTGGGTCGCAGCATCCGCGATAACAGCGAGCGGCCTGCCTCGGTGCTGATCGGCCAGTTGCGTGACCACTTGGCCAGCGGTTGGCGAATGCTGCAAAGCGACGAGGATCTGCTGGAAGCCATGACCCGGGAACACCCGTTGCAACCCTTCAGTGCTCGCTACTTTCACGAAGGCGATGACTCGTTCAGCTACGCCACCGAATGGCAGGTCCTTCATCAAGCGGCAGAGCAGCAGCCAAGCGCCGAAGTGCTCGGGCCCCACGTTCAGGACGAACCACTGAGTCTCGGTCAACTGCAGGATTTCCTGCGCAATCCGGTACGGCACTTTTTCAGCCAGCGACTGAAGGTCTTCTTCGAGGCAGCAGAAGTGCCGTTGGCCGATGAAGAGCCCTTTGTCCTGGATGCGTTGCAGCGTTACAGCCTCAGCGACCGTTTGCTCGAAGCGGCGCTGGCAGATCCTGGAAATACCGGGCAGGCACTGGAGGATCAGGCGAAACGTTTGCAGAACAGCGGGCTGCTGCCGATGGCCGGATTCGGTGAGTGCCTGCAACGTGAGTTGATCGAGCCATTGCCTGACTTGCTGCAACGCCACCAACAGCTCCTGGCGTTGTGGCCAACACCGCTGAGCAGCGCGTTGCCTGTCAGTCTTGAGCTGCAAGGACTGCACATCGAGGGCTGGCTCGGCGGCCTGCATCAGCGTGCTGATGGTGGTTTGTTGTCTGTTACAACGATCCCCAACAGCATCGGCTCGATCAAGTCGCGCAAATGGCATCGACTGACACGCCCTTGGGTCAATCATCTGATGGCTTGTGCCAGTGGCATGGCGTTGACCACCGCATTGGTGGCCAGTGACGACAGCCTGTTGCTCGGTCCGCTGGACGAGTCCACGGCGCGGAAAATTCTCGGTGACCTGTTGATGGCCTGGCAGTCGGGGATGCGCCAGCCTCTGCCGATCGCTGTCAAGACCGCATTCGCGTGGCTGGGGCAAACCGACCCGGTCAAAGCCGAAGCCGCTGCGCGCAAGGCCTATGAAGGTGATGGGCAGACGACGGACGGAGAGCGCCGCGAAAGCCCGGCGCTCGCTCGCCAGTTCGCCGATTACGATGCCTTGGTCGCCGACGAGACGTTCCCCCAGTGGTGTGACGCGCTCTATCGTCCGCTTCTTGAAGCGCCCTGGTGTTCCCTGTCCAGCGAGGAGTCGCGTTGATGAGCACGAAGACACCTTTGGCCCTGGCATTCCCGCTCCGTGGCAGCCAGTTGATCGAAGCCAGCGCCGGGACCGGCAAGACGTTCACCATTTCCGCGTTGTACCTGCGTCTGGTGCTTGGCAACGGCGGGGAGGACAGTGGTTTCGGGCGTGAGCTGTTGCCGCCGCAGATCCTCGTCGTGACGTTCACCGACGCCGCTACCAAAGAGCTGCGCGAACGCATTCGCACGCGGCTCGCCGAGGCTGCACGCTTTTTTCGCGATGAAACACCAGCCCCCGACAGCCTGATTGCCGAGTTGCGTGATCAGTACTTGCCCGAGCAATGGCCCGGATGCGCAAACCGCCTGGATATCGCCGCCCAGTGGATGGACGAGGCGGCGGTGTCGACCATCCACAGTTGGTGCCAGCGCATGTTGCGCGAGCACGCATTCGACAGCGGCAGCCTGTTTACCCAGACCCTGGAAACCGACCACAGCGACTTGCTGGGGGAAGTCCTGCGCGATTACTGGCGGCTGTTCTGCTACCCGATGCAAGGTGACGCCTTGAATTGGGTGCGCAGCAATTGGAGCGGACCGGCGGCGCTGCTGCCGCGGATTCGTGCACTGTTCGCCAGCGAGCGGGATACCCTTGAAGGGAAAGAACCCGCCGAAGTGATTTCGCAATGCTTGCAAGAGCGAAGGGCGGCCCTGATCGAACTCAAGAAGCCCTGGCTGCAGTGGGCGGACGAGTTGCTTGCGATCTGTCAGCAAGGCGTTGCCAGCAAGGCTGTCGACGGTCGCAAGATGCAGGCACGCTATTTCGAGCCCTGGTTTGAAAAGATCAAAGCCTGGGCCGAAGATGAATCCCTCGAGCAACTGGATATCGGCACCGGTTTCACGCGCCTGACCCCTGATGGCATGGCGGAAGCCTGGAAGGGCGAAGCGCCTCGACATCCGGGGCTCGATGCGATGGCCGGCCTCAAGACCTGTCTCGATGGGTTGCCGACACCTGATGCCGCCGTACTGCAACATGCGGCTCGCTGGGTCGGGGCACGATTCGAGGAAGAGAAGCGCCGCCGTGCGGAAATGGGCTTCGACGACATGTTGCTGCGCCTCGATGCGGCCTTGCAGTCCGATGGCGGCGAGCGACTGGCAACCCTGATTCGCGAGCAGTTTCCGGTGGCACTGATCGATGAGTTCCAGGACACCGACCCGGTGCAATACCGGATCTTCGAGAGCATCTACCGCATTGAAGAGAACAGCCCCGAGTGCGGTCTGTTCCTGATCGGTGACCCGAAACAGGCGATCTACGCTTTTCGCGGCGCCGACATCCATACCTACTTGCGCGCCCGGCAGGCCACCACTGGCCGCCTGCACACCCTGGGCACCAACTTCCGCTCAAGCCATGGCATGGTCAACGCGGTGAACCATGTGTTCGCGCGCGCCGAAGCCCGTGAGTCAGGACGCGGCGCGTTCCTCTTTCGGGAGAAGAATGGCGACAACCCGGTTCCGTTCACGCCGGTTGCCTCCCAGGGCCGCAAAGAAGTCTTGCGCATCAATGACCAGGCAATCCCTGCCTTGAACATCTGGCACTTGTCGGCCGAACAACCGTTGTCCGGTGCGGTGTACCGGCAACATCTGGCGGCTGCCTGCGCCAGTGAAATCACGGCATTGCTCAATGGCGGGCAGCAGGGGCAAGCGGGATTCACCCAGGACGGCAAAGCCTTCAGGGGCCTGCTACCGGCGGACATCGCCATCCTGGTGCGCGATGGCAAGGAGGCGCAGGCGGTTCGTGCGCAATTGGCCGCCCGTGGTGTGCGCAGTGTTTACCTGTCGGACAAGGACTCGGTGTTCGCCGCCCAGGAGGCGCATGACGTGCTGACCTGGCTCAAGGCCTGCGCCGAGCCGGATGTCGAGCGACCGCTGCGGGCTGCGTTGGCCAGCATCACGTTGAACCTGTCGTTGACGGAACTCGAGCGTCTGAATCAGGACGAGTTGGCCTGGGAGTCCCGGGTCATGCAGTTCCGTGGCTATCGCGAAGTCTGGCGCAAGCAGGGCGTACTGCCGATGCTGCGACGCTTGCTGCACGACTTCCGTTTGCCCCAGGCTTTGATCGCCCGCAGTGACGGCGAACGCGTTTTGACCAACCTTCTGCACCTTTTCGAACTGCTGCAACAAGCCGCCGCTGAACTCGATGGCGAGCAAGCCTTGATCCGGCATTTGTCCGAGCATCTGGCGTTGTCCGGGCAGGCTGGCGAAGAGCAGATCCTGCGTCTGGAAAGTGATGAGCAATTGGTCAAGGTCGTGACCATTCACAAGTCCAAAGGCCTTGAATACCCCTTGGTGTTCCTGCCGTTCATTTGCTCGGCGAAACCAGTGGATGGCAGTCGCCTGCCGCTGCACTACCACGATGAATCCGGCAACGCCCAAGTCACCTTGAAGCCGACGGCAGAATTGATTGCCCTGGCTGACGATGAGCGTCTGGCCGAGGATCTGCGCTTGCTCTATGTCGCCCTGACCCGGGCGCAACACGCCTGCTGGCTGGGGGTGGCCGACCTCAAGCGCGGCAACAACAATGGCTCGGTGCTGCATCTGTCGGCATTGGGTTATCTGTTGGGCGGCGGTGCGCCATTGGCCGAGTCCCCGGCGTTGCAGCGTTGGCTGCAGGATCTGCAACAGGACTGCCCGGCGCTGGCGTATGCCGAGATGCCTGAAGCAACTGCAGAGCATTATCAGCCACCGCAAAACGATGCGGCGCTGCTGGTTCCGCGGGTTCCGAAACGCAAGGCCAGTGAAAACTGGTGGATCGCTTCCTACAGCGCGCTGCGCATTGGCGACACCCTGAGTGTCGGCACAGACGAGGCGCCGGAGAGCCCGCAGGCGCAAAAACTGTTCGATGACGAACGCCTCGATCCGCAGGCCCCCAGGGAGGTGGTTGCCGGTGGTGGTGATATCCATCGCTTCCCGCGCGGCCCGAATCCCGGCACCTTCCTCCATGGCTTGCTCGAATGGGCGGGGGGCGAGGGTTTTGATGCGGCACCACACGAGGTGATCGACGCCATTGCCCGTCGCTGCAACCGTCGAGGCTGGGAGGGTTGGATCAGCACCTTGAGTGACTGGCTGCAGCATCTGCTCAAGTCGCCGTTGCAACTGGGCGCTGGTCAGGCACCGGTGGTATTCGGCCAGTTGACGCAGTATCAGGTCGAGATGGAGTTCTGGTTCGCCAGCCATAAGGTCGATGTGCTCAAGCTCGATGCGCTGGTGTGCCAATACACCCATAACGGCGTGGCCCGGGTGGCCGCGGAACCGGTGTTGCTCAACGGTATGTTCAAGGGCTTCATCGACCTGACGTTCGAACATGACGGCCGTTATTACGTTGCCGACTACAAATCCAACTGGCTCGGCGTCGATGATGCGGCCTACACCGCGCAGGCCATGGAACAATCGATTCTCGACAACCGTTATGACCTGCAATACGTGTTGTACCTGTTGGCCCTGCACCGCCAGCTCAAGGCGCGGCTCGCCGATTACGACTACGACCGGCATGTCGGCGGTGCGTTGTACCTGTTTTTGCGCGGTACGCGCGCGGCCAGCCAGGGTGTGTTTTTCGCCCGCCCGCCAAGAGAGCTGATCGAGCGTCTGGACAGGTTGTTCCAGGGCAAGCCAGAGCCCAAGGCCGAACCCGCTTGGGAACAGGGAGTACTGTTATGAGTCGCACATTCGCCGATTTGTTGCCCACATCGCTGGCAGCCGAAAGCCTGGTCGATCTGGCGCCGCTGAGTCGTGCCGACGACTTGCTGTTGTTGCTCACGCGTTGGGTCGAGCGTGGCTGGTTGCGCGCGCTGGACAAAGCCTTTGTGGCGTTTCTACATGAACTGGCGCCGGAGGATGACCCGTTGGTGTTGCTGGCAGCCGCGCTGACCAGCCACCAGTTGGGTCACGGGCATGTCTGTCTCGACCTGTTCGAGACGCTGAAAGAACCGGACTTCGCCCTGTCGCTGCCACCCGAAGGTGACGTGCAAGGCGGCGCGATGTTGTTGCCCTCGCAATTGCTGGGATCGCTGGACGGTGCTCATTGGTGCAAGGTGCTGGCCGCCAGCAACCTGGTCGCACTGGCTGCTGACAGTCGTGACAACGTGCGTGACCGGCCTTTGGTGTTATCGGGCAAACGCTTGTACCTGCGCCGCTATTGGGCCTACGAGCGGCGGATCGACCTTTCGTTGCGCGAGCGTTTGACGGAACACGAATCCACGCCGATCGACTTGCTCCAGCGTCTCACCGGGTTGTTTGGTCCTGCCCGGCCTGGTGACGTGATCGACTGGCAGAAGCTGGCCTGCGCCCTGGCGACGCGCAGCGCCTTCAGCATCGTGACGGGGGGGCCGGGAACCGGCAAGACCACCACCGTCGTGCGCTTGCTGGCGTTGCTCCAGGCGCCGGCGGTCGAGGCCGGCATGCCCCTGCGCATTCGTCTCGCCGCACCGACCGGCAAGGCCGCGGCGCGTCTGACAGAATCCATCAGCCAGCAAGTCCGGACCTTGAAGGTTACGGAGGACGTCCGGGAAAAGATTCCGTCCGACGTCACCACCGTTCACCGCCTGCTCGGCAGCCGGCCCGGGACTCGTCATTTCCGGCACCACGCGGGCAATCGCCTGCCGCTGGATGTGTTGGTGGTGGACGAGGCCTCGATGATCGACCTGGAAATGATGGCCAACCTGCTCGACGCCTTGCCCGCCCATGCGCGCCTGGTGCTGTTGGGGGACAAGGATCAACTGGCTTCGGTAGAAGCCGGTGCGGTACTGGGGGATCTGTGTCGCGACGCCGAGGCTGGCTGGTACAGCCCGCAGACGCGCCAGTGGCTGGAAGCCGTCAGCGGCGAGAGTTTGCAGGCCAGTGGATTGCAGGAGGACACGCAGGGCGCTCATCCACTGGCC
This sequence comes from Pseudomonas sp. GW823-FHT02E01, assembly GCF_058797535.1. Lineage (NCBI taxonomy): Bacteria > Pseudomonadati > Pseudomonadota > Gammaproteobacteria > Pseudomonadales > Pseudomonadaceae > Pseudomonas > Pseudomonas sp. GW823-FHT02E01. Next base: position 8,605 of record NZ_JBXAJS010000015.1, read on the forward strand.
CAACAGGTCGTGATGTTGCGCCATTCCCGGCGATTCGGTGAAGGTAGCGGTATTGGCCAACTGGCTCGTTGGGTCAACCAGCAGCAACCCGAAGAAGCACGCAAGTTGTTGTCTGCGCGAAGCCATGACGATGTGTATGCCTTGTCCCTCAAGGGGGAGCAGGACCGGGCCCTGGAGCGCTTGCTGCTCGAAGGCCACGGTGAAGGGCCGCAGGGTTATCGGCACTACCTGAGCCTGCTGCGCAATCAGCGCCCGGCGCTCGATTGTCCGTTGGAAGATTCACGCTGGACCGACTGGGCCCGGGAGGTGTTGCAAGCCTTCGACGCGTTCCAGTTGTTATGTGCCGTGCGCAAGGGGCCGTGGGGTGTGGAGGGCTTGAACCAGCGAGTCACGGACGCCTTGCTAAGGGCACGCCTGATCGACAGTGACCAGCAGTGGTACGAAGGCCGTCCGGTTCTGATGACCCGCAATGACTACGGCCTGGGTTTGATGAACGGCGATATCGGCATCGCCCTCAAGCTTCCGGAGCGTGAGGGCCCCGAGGCCGGCAAGCAGGTTCTGCGTGTCGCCTTTCCGCGCAATGACGGCCAGGGTGGCGTGCGCTTTGTCCTGCCGAGCCGGCTCAATGATGTCGAAACCGTGTACGCCATGACCGTGCATAAATCCCAGGGCTCGGAATTTGCCCACACCGCGTTGATTTTGCCTGACGCCTTGAACCCCGTGTTGACCAAGGAACTGATCTACACCGGGATCACCCGGGCCAAGAACTGGTTCACCTTGATCGAGCCCCGCACAGGGGTGTTCGAAGATGCGGTGAGGCGCAAGGTCAAGCGCTTGAGCGGGTTGATGCTGGGGCTCGGCGCCGACTAGTCGGCGAACAGCATCTCCCGGCTTTCACCCATCAGCAGTCCCTGATTGCGCTCGGTCACCTCGCGGATGTAATCCCACAACAGGGTGATCCGCTTGAGCTTCCTCAAATCCTCCCGGCAGTACATCCAGAACTGTCGGGTGATATTGATTTCCTGCGGCAACACCGGCAGCAGGCGAGGGTCCTGAGTGGCGAGGAAGCACGGCAGGATCGCCAGTGAGCGTCCCTGCTGCGCGGCCACAAATTGCGCGATCACGCTGGTGCTGCGCAGGTTGGCGCTGGCGCCGGGCAATACGTTGGCCAGGTACAACAGCTCCGAGCTGAACGCCAGGTCGTCGACGTAACTGATAAACGAATGTTTGGCCAAGTCTGCCGGTCGGCGGATCGGTGGGTGGTTGTCCAGATAGTCCTGGGTCGCGTACAGCTGCAAACGGTAGTCGCACAGTTTGCAGCAGACGTACGGTCCATGTTCCGGGCGCTCCAGGGCGATGACGATGTCGGCCTCGCGCTTGGACAGGCTGATGAAATGCGGCAGCGGCAGGATATCCACCGAGATCGCCGGGTAGGTGTCGACGAAGTGGCTCAGCTGCGGCGTGATGAAAAAGCTGCCGAAGCCTTCGGTGCAGCCCATGCGCACATGACCGGACAGCGCCACGCCGGACCCGGAAACCTGCTCGCACGCCATGTGCAAGGTACTTTCGATCGACTCGGCATACCCCATCAACCGCTGGCCTTCGGCGGTCAGGACAAAGCCGCTGGTCCGGGATTTTTCGAACAGCAAAGTGCCCAGTGCGGTTTCCAGGGAACTGATGCGCCGCGACACCGTGGTGTAGTCCACCGCCAGGCGCTTGGCCGCGGTGCTGGCCTTGCGGGTGCGGGAGACTTCCAGGAAAAACTTTAGGTCGTCCCAGTTCAACGAGCCGAGGGAGGTGATGTTTTTTTGCATGTTGGACCGGTTTTTATGTGCGTTCTTATCAGAAGTTTGCACATCTATACTCCAAAAACAGCCCGTTAACCAATTCGCGGCGCATGCCTCTTCTCAAGGCGACTATTTCGCCTTGGCTCCCAAGATAACAACAAAGATCTGGAGACCCACATGAACGTATCGCTCACGCCCAATGACACCACCGTGCAGAAGGTCAAACTGTTGATCGACGGCCAGTGGGTCGAATCCAAGACCACCGAATGGCACGACATCATCAACCCGGCGACCCAGCAGGTGCTGGCCAAGGTGCCGTTTGCCACCGCTGAAGAAGTCGACGCGGCCATCAGCGCCGCTCATCGTGCATTCCAGACCTGGAAACTGACACCCATCGGCGCGCGGATGCGCATCATGCTCAAGCTCCAGGCGCTGATTCGCGAACATTCCAAGCGCATCGCCGCCGTCCTCAGCGCCGAGCAGGGCAAGACCATTGCCGACGCCGAAGGCGATATTTTCCGTGGCCTGGAAGTGGTCGAGCACGCCTGTTCCATCGGCAGCCTGCAAATGGGCGAGTTCGCTGAAAACGTCGCCGGTGGCGTCGACACCTACACCCTGCGCCAGCCGATCGGCGTGTGCGCCGGCATTACCCCGTTCAACTTCCCGGCGATGATTCCGCTGTGGATGTTCCCGATGGCCATCGCCTGCGGCAACACCTTCGTGCTCAAGCCGTCCGAACAGGACCCGATGTCGACCATGCTCCTGGTGGAGCTGGCGATCGAGGCGGGCATTCCGGCCGGTGTGCTCAACGTCGTGCATGGCGGCAAGGATGTGGTCGACGGGCTCTGCACCCATAAAGATATCAAGGCGGTTTCCTTCGTCGGTTCAACCGCCGTCGGTACGCATGTCTACGACCTGGCCGGTAAACACGGCAAGCGCGTGCAATCGATGATGGGCGCCAAGAACCACGCCGTGGTGCTGCCGGATGCCAATCGCGAACAAGCGCTGAATGCGCTGGTGGGTGCCGGTTTCGGTGCCGCCGGTCAACGCTGCATGGCCACCTCGGTGGTGGTACTGGTGGGCGCGGCCAAGCAATGGCTGCCGGATCTCAAGGCGCTGGCACAAAAACTCAAGGTCAATGCCGGCAGCGAGCCGGGCACTGATGTTGGCCCTGTCATTTCGAAAAAGGCCAAGGCGCGGATTCTCGACCTGATCGAGAGCGGCATCAAGGAAGGCGCGAAACTGGAGCTGGACGGTCGTGAGATCTCGGTTCCAGGTTACGAGAAAGGCAACTTTGTCGGCCCGACACTGTTCTCCGGCGTGACCACCGACATGCAGATCTACACCCAGGAAATCTTCGGCCCGGTGCTGGTGGTGCTGGAGGTTAATACGCTCGACGAGGCCATCGCCCTGGTCAACGCCAACCCGTTCGGTAACGGCACGGGCCTGTTCACCCAGAGCGGCGCGGCGGCGCGTAAATTCCAGAACGAAATCGACGTCGGCCAGGTCGGTATCAACATCCCGATTCCGGTGCCGGTCCCGTTCTTCAGCTTCACCGGTTCGCGCGGTTCCAAGCTCGGCGACCTCGGCCCGTACGGCAAGCAAGTGGTGCAGTTCTACACTCAGACCAAGACCGTCACCAGTCGCTGGTTCGATGACGACAGCGTCAACGACGGTGTGAACACCACCATCAACCTGCGTTAAGGAGCCGGACATGAAAATCGCTTTTATCGGTCTGGGCAACATGGGCGCGCCGATGGCGCGCAACCTGATCAAGGCCGGCCATGCACTGCGCCTGGTGGACCTGAACAAAGCCGTGCTGGCGGAACTGGAGCAGCTGGGTGGCAGTATCAGTGCATCGGCCCGTGAAGCCGCAGAGGGCGCCGAACTGGTCATCACCATGCTGCCCGCCGCGGTGCATGTGCGCAGTGTGTGGCTGGGTGAAGACGGCGTGCTCGCCGGTATCGGCAAAGGTGTGCCGGCCGTGGATTGCAGCACCATCGATCCGCAGACCGCGCGGGACGTGGCCACCGCCGCTGCCAAACAGGGCGTGGCCATGGCCGATGCACCGGTCTCTGGCGGCACCGGTGGCGCAGCCGCCGGGACACTGACCTTTATGGTCGGCGCCACCCCCGAACTGTTCGCCACCCTGCAACCGGTACTGGCGCAAATGGGCCGCAACATCGTCCATTGTGGTGAGGTCGGTACTGGGCAAATCGCTAAAATCTGCAACAACCTGCTGCTGGGGATTTCCATGGTCGGCGTCAGCGAAGCCATGGCGTTGGGCGATGCCCTGGGCATCGACACCAAGGTGCTGGCGGGCATCATCAACAGTTCCACCGGGCGTTGCTGGAGTTCGGAGATGTACAACCCGTGGCCGGGCATCGTTGAAACAGCGCCGGCGTCGCGCGGTTATACCGGTGGTTTCGGTGCCGAACTGATGCTCAAGGATCTGGGGCTGGCCACTGAAGCGGCGCGTCAGGCGCACCAGCCGGTGGTACTCGGCGCGGTGGCCCAGCAGTTGTATCAGGCGATGAGTTTGCGTGGGGAGGGTGGTCAGGACTTCTCGGCGATCATCAATGGCTATCGCAAACCGCAATAGAAGGGCGGTGAAAAAACTATGGGAGCGAGCTTGCTCGCGATGAGGTCGTTACAGTCGACATTGATGGTGATTGACCCACCGCAATCGCGAGCAAGCTCGCTCCCACAGGGACTGCATATACCCAAAGATATTTACCGGGAGATCACGTCGGGTGATCCCCCGGTTTTTTGTATCAGGCAAACACGAAATATTTGCGCACGGTTTCCACCACTTCCCAGGTGCCTTTCATTCCCGGTTCGATGACGAAAATGTCGCCGGCGCGCAGGTGGATCGGTGCCATGCCTTCCGGGGTGATGACGCAGTAGCCTTCCTGGAAATGGCAGTACTCCCACTTCACATATTCGACGTACCACTTGCCCGGCGTGCAGATCCAGGTGCCCATGATCTTGCTGCCGTCTTCACTCGTGTAGGCGTTGAGGTTGACGGTGTGCGGGTCGCCTTCGAGTTTTTCCCATTTGCAGGCGTCGAGCACGGGCAGCGGGTGGGTATCGCGAAGAACGGTAATCGGTGCGGTCATGATGACTCCGGGCAGTGGGCTCAAGAACTGAAGTCGCACCCTATAGCGCCTGCCCATCGTTCAGTTGTCTGTGCTCGACACTGAGCTGTCCAGAAACGCACAACCCTCAAGGACGGGTCAGCGGGCAGTCGAGCCTGGATTGTTCGAGGCTGTTCTCGAACTCGACCAATTGTGAGTGCTGTTGCGACAGCGCCGCTATCCGCTCGGCGATTTCCTGTTTTTTGCTGGCGATGATCTGGTGTGCCCGTTCCCATGGTAACTGCGGACCCTGATGTCCGGCGAAGACCGACTGCAGTTCCTTGAGCCTGAAACCCAACTGCTGGGCACATTTGATGAACATCAGTAGGTCGACGCTGTGCTGGTCATAGATGCGGTACTTGCCCAGGCGGCGAGCAGCAGGCAGCAGGCCAATCGACTCGTAATGACGGATGCTTTTGACCGTGGTTCCGGAACGTTGCGCGGCTTGGCCGATGTACATGGGAAGGTCCTTTTCTCCGAGGATAAAGCTCGGCGCATTATCGACCGACTCAAGCGCTGGCGATAGCTTCGGCTTGCCGCAACCAGGCTGCATGCCGGTCTGCGCTGGCGCCGAGAATTGGCCCGAAGGTGAGGGTTCGGGTTGGCTTGATGCCACAGAATTCCAGCGTGGTTTTACGGACCTGATGCAAACCGGGCATGCGGTAGATCCATCGGTAGTACCAGGGCGGTGTGTCCATGGTCACCAGCAGGTGGGCGGTTCGGCCGCGCAGAAGTTTGTCGGGGAAGGCTTTGCCCTGGCGATACTTGAAGGCAAAACCCGGCAAGAACACCCGGTCGAAAAAGCCCTTGAGCAAGGCCGGTACGCCACCCCACCAGATCGGATAAACCAGCGTCAGTTGTTCGGCCCACAGGATATCGGCCTGGGCGTTACGCAAGTCGGCTTCCAGCGGCTGGACCTGTTGATAGCCTTCGCGCAGCACCGGGTCAAAATCCATGCTGCCCAGAAACAATTGACGCACTTCATGCCCGGCGCGCACTGCCGACAGTGTGTAGCGCTCCGCAAGGGCGGCGCAGAAGCTGTTGCCGGACGGATGCCCGAGTATCACCAGTATTCGTTTACCCATCATCGATGTCCTTGAAGATCAAACCTCAAGGATAAAGTCTGCCCCTCAGGGGAGAGTCAAGGCGTGCAGCAGGGCCTTGGCATAACCGGGTAATGCGGCGAAGTCCCGGGCACAGAGCAACAGTTTGCGTTGGCCCCAGGGTTCTTGCAGGGCGAGGCTTTTGAAGGGTAGTCCGGCGGACCCGCGTTCGACCGCGGCCAACGGTACGATTGCCAGTCCCGCCCCTCGGGCGACCATGCGCATCACGCCATCGAAACCGTCGGCGCGGATGCGAATCTGCATGCGCAGGCCGGCGTGCAGTGCCTGCTCTTCCAGGTACACCGCCAGCGCGCTGTTGGCATTCAGGCCAACGTAGTCGTGATGCAACGTGTCGGTGAAGCTCACTGAGGTCGCATGAGACAAGGGATGTTCCCGGGGCATGATCAGCACCAGCGGATCATCGCGAAACGCTCGGGTCTGCAGGTCATCGGTGTCCACCGCGTCGGAAACGATGCCCAGGTCCGCCGCACCCTGGCGCAAGGCGTGGGTGATGCGGGTGCTGGGCAGTTCCTGCAAATCGATGTCGAGGTTGGGATGGCTATGCAGGAAATCCGCGAGCAGCTCTGGCAGGTACTCGGTGATCGCCGTGGTGTTGCACAGCAGCCGCACCTGGCCTTTGACGCCTTGGGCGTATTCGGCCAGTTCCTGTTGCAGGCGTTCGGCCTGTTGCAGCAGAACCCGGGCGTGTCGGGCCAGGGCATTGCCGGCCGGCGTCGGGCTGACCCCACGACGATTGCGCTGAAGAAATTCGACGCCCAGCGACGCCTCCATGGCACGGATGCGCGCGCTGGCCGCTGCCAGGGACAAATGACTGCGCGCGGCACCGGCGGTGATGTTGCCGGTGTCGAGGATGTTCAGGTACAGGCGCAGGTCGGTCAGGTCGAAGTGCATTGCGGCAACCTCTGGATGTGTGTTGTCTGGGAGGGCGCCATCGCGAGCAAGCTCGCTCCCACAGGAGATTTGTGAACAACACATAACCACTGTGGGAGCGAGCTTGCTCGCGATGGCGTCAGATACCGCACCCGATTATTCAGCCTCTTGTTTGAAGAGAGGCAGCCTCAGTATATGGCAGATTTTCAATCAACCCCAGCGGGCTCACCATGGCCCCATGAATACACTCTCGGCGTTTTATCAGCATCTCGGCTTGGCCCTTTCGCTGCTGGTTATCGGCACCTTTGTGCTGGCCGGCATGATCAAGGGGGTGATCGGCCTCGGCCTGCCGACCGTTGCCATGGGCCTGCTCGGTCTGGCTATGGCGCCGACGCAGGCTGCGGCGCTGCTGATCATTCCGGCGACCCTGACCAACATTTGGCAACTGGCATTCGGCGGGCATCTGTCGGGGCTGGCCAAGCGATTGTGGCCGATGTTGCTGGCGATTTTCATCGGCACCGGAGCAGGCACGCTGTGGGTCGGCATGAGCGGTGGCCATTGGGTGGTGCGGGGGTTGGGCGCGGCATTGTTGCTGTATGCGCTCAGCGGTTTGTTCCTGCCGACTGTGCGCGTGGGGCGGCGCAGCGAACGCTGGCTCGGTCCACTGTGCGGCGTGCTGACCGGCGTCATCACGTCAGCCACCGGTGTGTTCGTGATTCCGGCGGTGCCCTATCTGCAAGCGCTGGGTTTGAGCAAGGACCAGCTGGTGCAGGCGCTGGGCCTGTCGTTCACCGTCTCGACCCTGGCCCTGGCCGGTGGCTTGCTATGGCGCGGCGCGCTCGGCGGGGGCGAGTTGAGCGCGTCGCTGTTGGCGCTGATCCCGGCCATGCTCGGCATGTGGCTGGGACAATCGCTGCGCCAGCGGATCAGCGCCCTGTGGTTCAAGCGCGTGTTCTTCGTTGGCCTGGGGGGGCTAGGCGGCCATTTGCTGATCAGCGGCTAGCGGACGACGGACTGATCATGTCGATGGCGCGGATCTCGAAATCCCGTTCCAGGTATTCATCGCGCTGCTCGAGGAACTGCTTCATGTGCGGCAGGTTCGAGTGCACATCGAGGTGGGCCTGGGATTGCCAGATCTCGTAGAAGATGAACAGGGTCGGGTCCTGTTTGTCGCGCAGCATGTGGTATTCGATGCAACCGGGTTCGGCTCGGCTCGCTTGCACGTAGCCGCTGAAAAACGCTTCAAAGGCGTCGGATTTTTCCGGACGGGTCTTGGCGTGCAGGATGAATCCCTGGATTTCACTCATCTACATCTCTCCTCAAGTCAGAACTGGTGCCAGTTTAAGGCAACAATCGCCTGATGATTCGTGCTTGTAGGTCAAATGAATTTTGCCAAATCGACGCTTACTCCGCGTGAGGTCGATCGGTACTCTGCCGCCATCCGATTCCCGACCTTCCCGAGACCTCCCATGAAAAAAGTCCTGTTGCTCAATGGCGGCAAAAAATTTGCACACTCCGACGGCCGCTACAACGCCACCCTGCATGAAGCCGCGTTGAGCGTGCTGGATCGCGGCGGTATGGATGTCAAAACCACTTTCATCGACGAGGGCTACGACGTCGCCGAAGAAGTGGCCAAGTTCCTCTGGGCCGACGTGATCATTTACCAGATGCCCGGCTGGTGGATGGGCGCGCCGTGGACCGTGAAAAAGTACATTGATGAAGTCTTCACCGAAGGCCATGGCAGCCTCTATGCCAGCGACGGTCGCACCCGTTCGGACGCGTCGCAGAAGTACGGCAGCGGCGGCCTGATTCACGGCAAGCAATACATGTTGTCGCTGACCTGGAACGCCCCGCAGCAGGCCTTCGACGACCCGACCGATTTCTTCGAAGCCAAAGGCGTGGACGCGGTGTACTTCCCGTTCCACAAGGCCAACGAGTTCCTGGGCATGACCGGTTTGCCGACGTTCCTGTGTGTGGACGTGATGAAGCGCCCGAACATCGACGGCGACGTGGCGCGCTATGAGCAGCATTTGGCAGAGGTGTTTGGTCTCAAGGCGTAACTGTCAGCTAGTATCGAAAGCTTGAGTTTGTGTGCGGGCTTTTGTGGCGAGGGGGCTTGCCCCCGTTCGGCGGCGAAGCCGTCGTAAAGTCGGTTGACGCGCGACTTCCTGAGCCACCGCGTTTGTGGGTTTTGGGTCCGCTTCGCGCACCAACGGGGGCAAGCCCCCTCGCCACAATGGATTTTCTCTGCACAATAGGGCGGCGCAGGACTATCGATAAGGGACACACGTGAAAGCCAGATCCGATGAGTTGCAGATTTTCGTCTGCGTGATTGAATGCGGGTCGATTTCTGCGGCGGCCGAGCAGGTCGGGCAAACGCCTTCGGCGGTCAGTCGTACGCTGTCGCGGCTGGAGGCCAAGCTCGACACCACGTTGATCAACCGCACCACGCGGCGCATGGACCTGACCGAAGAGGGCAAGTACTTCTTCGAACATGCCAAGCGGATTCTCGATCAGATGGATGAGCTCGAGGAGCGCCTGTCCTCACGCCAGCAAACACCGTCCGGGCGGCTGCGGATCAACGCGGCATCACCGTTCATGCTGCACGCCATCGTGCCCTACATCGATGAATTCCGCAGGCTTTACCCCGACATCCAGCTCGAACTCAACAGCAACGATTTGATCATCGATCTGCTGGAGCAGAGTACCGACATTGCCATTCGCATTGGCACCCTGACCGACTCGACGCTGCATGCCCGCTCCCTGGGTTGCAGCCCGCTGCACATCGTCGCCAGCCCGGCGTACCTGGAAAAGCATGGCACACCGCAAGCCGTGGCTGACCTGGCCCACCATACGCTGCTGGGGTTCACCCAGAACGAAGGCCTCAACCAATGGCCGCTGCGTTATGTGCATGGCGATCGCTGGCCGATCCAGGCGTCGATCAGTGCTTCCAGCGGCGAAACCATCCGCCATCTCGCACTGGACGGCCAGGGCATCGCCAGCCTGTCGCATTTCATGACCATCGAAGACATTCGTGCCGGACGCTTGAAGGTGTTGCTGGCCGAGTTCAACAGCGGTTATCGCCAGCCGATCAACGCGGTGTACTACCGCAACTCGCAACTGGCCCTGCGCATTCAGTGCTTCCTGGACTTTATCCAGGGCAAGTTGGCCGATTATGCGAGCGCAGACTTCAAGGGTTGATTCGTGATTGCTGCGCAATGACGAGAGGGGCTGAGCTCGCTTTAGACCGCGTCATCGTTCTTCGCGGGCAAGCCGCGCTCCCACAGGTACTGTGTTGTTCGCCCATTTCGTGAATGACACAAAACCTGTGGGAGCGAGCTTGCTCGCGATGGCGTTTGCGCAGGCACAACAACTGGTCGGTCTGACTGCATTTCCGTAACATCCGCACACTCTTTTTCGTCTCTCCCTGTGTGCGGTTCCCAATGAAAGCAAAACGTCTACGTGCCGATGTCCTGGCCGGACTTACCACTTCCTTCGCCCTGTTGCCCGAGTGCATCGCTTTCGCGCTGGTAGCCCATCTCAATCCGTTGATGGGGCTCTATGGCGCGTTCATCATCTGCACCCTGACCGCGCTGTTCGGTGGGCGACCGGGCATGGTGTCCGGCGCGGCGGGCTCGATGGCCGTGGTGATCGTCGCGCTGGTGGTGCAACACGGTGTGCAGTATCTGCTGGCCACGGTGTTGCTGGGCGGGTTGATCATGATCGCGTTCGGGCTGCTCAAGCTCGGCAAGCTGGTGCGTATGGTGCCGTACCCGGTGATGCTCGGTTTCGTCAACGGCCTGGCGATCGTCATTGCCCTGGCGCAACTGGAGCACTTCAAGAACGGTGAGGCCTGGTTGAGCGGTACGCCGCTGTACATGATGCTCGGGCTGGTCGCGGTGACCATGGCCGTTGTCTATGTGATGCCGCGCCTGACCTGTACGGTGCCACCGGCGCTGGTGGCGATTCTCGGCGTGGGCCTGGCGGTGTATCTGCTTGGCCTGCCGACCCGCACCCTGGGCGACATGGCGCACATTGCCGGTGGCTTGCCGACGCTGGCGCTGCCGGACATTGCGTGGAACCTGGACACCCTGCGCATCATCGCGCCCTACGCGATCGTGATGGCGCTGGTCGGGTTGCTGGAAACCCTGTTGACCCTGAACCTCACCGACGAATTCACCGAGAGCCGTGGTTACCCGGATCGCGAGTGCGTGGCGCTGGGGGCGGCGAATCTGGTGTCCGGTGCGTTCGGTGGCATGGGCGGGTGCGCCATGATCGGCCAGACCGTGATCAACCTCAGTTCCGGCGGTCGCGGGCGTTTGTCCGGGGTGGTGGCGGGGGTGTCGATCCTGTTGTTCATCCTGTTTCTGTCGCCGCTGATAGAGCGCATTCCGCTGGCCGCGTTGGTGGGGGTGATGTTCGTGGTGTCGCAACAGACCTTCGCCTGGGCTTCGTTGCGGGTGCTGAACAAGGTGCCGTTGAACGACGTGCTGGTGATCATCGCGGTGACGGTGATTACCGTTTTCACCGATCTGGCAATGGCGGTGCTCTGCGGGATCATCATCGCGGCGCTCAATTTCGCCTGGCAGCAGGCCCGGCAGCTGTACGCCGACAGTCATCTGGAAACCGACGGCAGCAAGCTGTACCGGGTGCATGGCACGCTGTTCTTCGCCTCGACCACACCCTTCCTCAATCAGTTCGATCCGGCCAATGACCCGGCGCAAGTGACACTTGATTGCCAGCACCTGAGCTTTGTCGACTACTCGGCCATCGCTGCACTGGGCACCTTGCGCGAGCGCTACACCAAGGCCGGCAAGCACCTGCGGGTGCTGCATTTGTCCGAGCGTTGCAAGAAATTGCTCAAGCGTGCCCGGATGCAGCACGACTGAAATCAAACAGGCGGGCGCGATGAAAATCCGCCTGCCTGATTTTCATTATTTGCGACAACTCATACCTCTGCGCGACACGCCTTACCTCTGCACGAAAATTACTTTCACCTCGTTTGAAAATCACCTTCCGAAATGTTTTAAGAGTTTCACAAATATTTCGACGTGACCCTCTCGAGGAGTACCGCATGACCCTGTCCTTCGGCTATTGGCTGCTGGTGTATGCCGCCATCGCCATCATTGCACTGATCGTTCTGATCGCCCGTTACCGGCTCAACCCGTTCATTGTCATCACCCTGATTTCCATTGGCCTGGCGCTGGTGGCGGGCATGCCGCCGTCCGGTGTGGTGGGGGCGTACGAGGCCGGGGTCGGCAAGACCCTGGGACACATCGCGCTGGTAGTGGCGCTGGGCACCATGCTCGGGAAGATGATGGCCGAGTCCGGTGGCGCCGAGCAGGTGGCGCGGACCTTGATCGACCGCTTTGGCGAGAAGAACGCGCATTGGGCGATGGTGACCATCGCGTTTCTGGTGGGGTTGCCGCTGTTCTTCGAAGTCGGTTTCGTCTTGCTGGTACCGATTGCCTTTACCGTGGCGCGGCGGGTTGGCGTCTCGATCCTGATGGTCGGCTTGCCGATGGTCGCCGGGCTTTCGGTGGTGCATGCGCTGGTACCGCCGCACCCGGCGGCGATGCTGGCGGTGCAGGTGTATCAGGCGTCGGTGGGGCAGACGTTGATGTACGCGATCCTGATCGGCATTCCGACGGCGATCATCGCAGGTCCCCTGTACGCCAAATTCATCGTGCCGCGCATTCAGTTACCGGCGGAAAACCCGCTGGAACGCCAGTTCCTGGAGCGTGAACCGCGCGACAGCCTGCCGGGTTTCGGCATCACCATGGCGACCATCCTGTTGCCGGTGGTGCTGATGCTGATCGGTGGCTGGGCCAATCTGATTTCTACGCCGGGCAGTGGTTTCAATCAGTTCCTGCTGTTCATCGGCAACTCGGTGATCGCGCTGTTGCTGGCCACCTTGTTGAGTTTCTGGACCCTCGGCCTGGCCCAGGGCTTCAACCGTGAATCGATCCTCAAGTTCACCAACGAATGCCTGGCACCGACCGCGAGCATCACCTTGCTGGTAGGCGCCGGCGGTGGTTTGAACCGGATTCTGGTGGACGCCGGCGTCACCGACCAGATCGTCGGCCTGGCCCACGAATTTCATTTGTCGCCGCTGTTGATGGGCTGGCTGTTTGCCGCGCTGATGCGCATCGCCACCGGTTCTGCCACTGTGGCCATGACCACCGCTTCAGGCGTGGTAGCGCCAGTGGCCATTGGTCTGGGTTATCCCCATCCGGAGTTGCTGGTGCTGGCGACTGGCGCCGGGTCGGTTATCTTTTCCCACGTCAACGACGGTGGTTTCTGGTTGATCAAGGAATACTTCAACATGACAGTGACCCAGACCTTCAAGACCTGGACCGTGCTCGAGACGTTGATCTCGGTCGTCGCCTTCGGCCTGACCGTTGGCCTTTCTTACCTGATTTAGCCGGAGCCACTTGCATGGACATCCTCTACCAGATCCGCGCCCGTCAGGACTCCTTCAGCGCCGGTGAAGGGCGTATCGCCCGCCTGATGCTTGACGACGTAGGATTTGCCGCCTCCGCCAGCCTCGATGAGCTGGCGCTGCGGGCGGAGGTCAGCAGCGCCACGCTGTCGCGGTTCGCCCGTACGGTCGGCTGCAAGGACCTGCGTGACTTGCGCTTGCAACTGGCCCAGGCCAGCGGCGTCGGCAGCCGGTTTCTCGACCCGGCGGGCACGCCCGAGCAGTCGGCGTTCTACGGGCAGATCGTGGGCGACATCGAGTCGACCTTGCGCCAGCACCTGGCCGCGTTCGATGAGTCGCGTTTCGCCGATGCGGTGAAACTGCTGGGCAAGGCGCGCATGATCCACGCTTTCGGCATGGGCGGCTGCTCGACCCTGTGCAGCGATGAACTGCAAGTGCGCCTGGTACGCCTCGGCTATCCGATTGCGGTGTGCCACGATGCGGTGATGATGCGCGTCACCGCCGCCAGCCTCAGCGCTGAACACGTGGTGATTGTCTGCTCGCTGACCGGGATCACCCCGGAGCTGATTGAAACGGTGGAGCTGGCGCGCAACTATGGCGCAGGCATTCTGGCCATCACCCGGGCAGATTCGCCCCTGGCGCAACTGGCCGACATCGTCCTGCCCCTGCAAAGCGCCGAAACCTCGTTCATCTACAAACCCACGGCAGCGCGCTACGGCATGTTGCTGGCCATCGATGTGCTCGCCACCGAGCTGGCCCTGGCCAATCCTGAAGACAATCAAGAACGTCTGCGGCGGATCAAACTCGCCCTCGACGAATACCGCGGCGGCGACGATCACTTGCCGCTGGGAGACTGACATGCAGTACGACACGCTGATTCGCAACGCCCTGATCATCGACGGCAGCAACAGCCCTGGATACCCCGCCGACGTGGCCATTCTCAACGGGCGCATCGAGCGTATCGGCGTCTTGCGCGATGCCCGTGCCAGCGAGGAAATCGACGCGCAGGGCCATGTGCTGGCGCCGGGTTTCATCGACGTGCACACCCATGACGACACCGTGGTGATTCGTCAGCCGCAGATGCTGCCCAAGCTCAGCCAGGGCGTGACCACGGTCATCGTCGGCAACTGCGGGATCAGTGCGTCGCCAGTGAGCTTGCGCGGCGATCCGCCGGACCCGATGAACCTGCTGGGCACGGCCGCTGCGTTCGTTTATCCGACCTTCCGCGACTACCGCGTGGCCGTCGAAGCGGCGAACACCACGCTGAACGTTGCCGCGTTGGTCGGTCATACGGCGTTGCGCAGCAATCATCTGGACGACCTGTTTCGCACCGCCACGGCAGACGAAATCAGCGCGATGCGCGAGCAACTGCGCGAAAGCCTTGAGGCCGGCGCCCTGGGCCTTTCCAGCGGCCTTGCCTATGCCAGCGCCTTCTCGGCATCGACCGATGAGGTGATGCAACTGACCGAAGAATTGACCGCGTTCGGGGCGGTCTATACCACCCATTTGCGCAGCGAATTCGAACCGGTGCTGGAGGCCATGGACGAGGCGTACCGGATCGGTCGCCATGCGCAAAGCCCGGTGATCATCTCTCACCTCAAATGCGCCGGCGCCGGTAACTGGGGGCGTAGTCCGCAGCTGCTGGCGTCTCTCGAAGAGGCAGCGAAGACCCACCCGGTGGGTTGCGACTGTTATCCCTACGCCGCGAGCTCTTCGACCCTGGACCTCAAGCAGGTGACCGATGCCCACCGCATCACCATCACCTGGTCGACCCCGCATCCGCAGATGGGCGGCCGCGACCTGATGGACATCGCCGCCGAATGGAATCTGCCGTTGCTGGAGGCCGCTCGCCAACTGCAACCGGCCGGTGCGGTGTACTACGGAATGGATGAGGCGGATGTCCGTCGGATCCTCGCGCATCCGCTGTCGATGGTCGGCTCCGACGGCTTGCCGGAAGATCCGTTTCCGCACCCACGCTTGTGGGGCGCATTCCCTCGGGTGCTCGGACATTTCAGCCGCGACGTGGGACTGTTCCCGCTGCACACCGCCGTGCACAAAATGACCGGGCTGTCGGCGGCGCGCTTCGGCTTGAAGGCGCGCGGTGAAATACGCGAAGGCCATTGGGCGGACCTGGTGTTGTTCGACCCGGCGACCATTCGTGATGTCGCCGACTTCAACGACCCACAGCGGGCTGCGGAGGGCATTGAAGGGGTATGGATCAACGGTGTGTTGAGTTACCGTGATGGCCAGGCCAACGGGCGCAGGGAAGGACGGTTTCTGGCCCGGGAAGGGGATTTGCGCACGGGTTTTCAGTGAGTTTCGAGGACTGTGTCACAGTGATGGCACTTTGAAACTAAAGAATGGCATTTCCGCGCCGAATTGCTGACAACAGGCCCGGCTATCATTGCGGTTCGGTTACGTATTTTGTAGGAGCGAGCTTGCTCGCGATGGACGATAGGGCGCAGCGTTTACCCAGTAGACACGCGTCATCGTTAACGACCATCGCGAGCAAACTCGCTCCTGCAGGTCTTTCATTGTCTGGGAGCAACCCGATGAGCTTCGGCAAAACAACTCCGATCCTGCGTATTTTCGACGAAGCCAAGGCAGTGGAGTTCTACGTCGATTTCCTGGGGTTCAAGATCGACTGGCAACATCGATTCGAAGCGAATTACCCGCTGTACCTGCAAATCTCCCGTGGCGAATGTGTGCTGCACTTGTCCGAACACCATGGCGACAGCACACCGGGGTCTGCGCTGCGGATCGAGACGGATGAGCTGGAGAAGTTTCAGCAGCAACTGCTGGCCAAGCAATACAGGTTTTCCCATCCGCAGATTCAGGCCATGCCCTGGGGCAGCCAGGACATGACCATCGCCGACCCGTTCGGCAATCGGTTGGTGTTCACCAACGCGATCAGCCTCTGAGCCTTCAGCCCCTCAGGTTTAAGCCTTCAGCCTTCGTTCGGCACCCGGTGGGTTTGGCGAAACTCGCCGGGCGGCATCCCGCGCCGGCTTTTGAACGTGCGGTGAAACGAGCGGGGCTCGGAGAAGCCCAGGTACTGGGCGATGTCCTGGATCGGCAGGGTGCTGTTGAGCAGGTAATGCTCGGCCAGCTCCTGGCGCAGGTCATCGAGGATCTGCTGGTACGACGTACCGGCCTGATGCAGCTGGCGTTGCAGCGTGCGCACTGACACCGCGAGATGCTCGGCCACCTGCTCCTTGCGCGGCAGACCTTCCTTGAGCAATTTTCGCAGGATGCTTTTGACCCGCTGTTCCAGCGAAGCGTCCTCCAGTGTGGCCATCAACCCCTGGGCATGTTCTTCCAGGGTGCGCAGCAATTGCGCATCGGCCTGGCGCAATGGCAACTGCAAATACGGCAAAGGGACAATCAGCGCCGAATATGGTTGGTCGAACAGTACCGGACAGTCGAAGAACTGCTCGTACTGTGCCAGCGTCGTGTCGGCCGGACAGGCATGTTCCAGCCAGACGGCAGCCGGTGACATTTGCGTGTCGGCGATCCAGCGTGCGTATTGCAGCCAGGAGCCGAGCACGTTTTCCACCAGGTGTCGGCGAATTCGCGGGCGTTGATGGCGGCATGACCAGATCAGGTGCACGTCGCTGCCCTGCACCTCGGCGCGGCTGACGCCCATGTCTCCCACCAGCTTCTCGAACGGCATGATGCGGCTCATGGCGTCGCCCAGTGTCGCGCAGTTCATGGTGATGTAGCCCAGCACGCTCCAGGAGTTGGGCAACACAAAACGCGCGGCGTTGAGACCGAACAACGCATCGCCCGAGTGTTCGCAGAAATAATCGAGCAGCCGTTCATGGGCCTCACCCGGCAACCGCAGGCTGTTGTCACTCAACTGCTGTGCCTGCAACCCGGCAGCCGCCAACGCAGGCTCGATGGCCATGCCCAGTTGTTCGGCATGACGCAGGTATTTGAGCAGCGGCGGAACTGAAGTGAAGCCCAGGGATTGCATGATCGTATTCCTTTGATCAAGGCCCGCGTGCGCGGATGAATGCCCTGAAAGGTAATTTGAAACCACGGCTAAAGTAAATGGCTGACGCCTGCGCGACGTTTGACTCAATTGGCTACTCGAACTGGCCGGATGCGACCGTGACACTTTTCGGCGGCTGACTAGTATGGGGGCCTGAAATATCACTGATCAGAACCGCAAAAGGACACACGCATGCGACGCTGGAACGGCTGGGGAGATGCAACCACGGTGGTCGAACTGCCGGCCCAGGGCGCGAGTTTTCTCGCCCAGCGGGTGGGAGACGGTCGAGCGCTGCCCGATGCGACGCTTGAGACAGCATTGGCCCGCGTGCCCCCGTCGCGGTTGCAGCAACACTTCCTGTACAGCGTGGATGCCCAAGATCGTTTGCTGCATGCGCGAGGGCAGAGCCTGCCGGACTGGCTGGCGTTGCGTGAAGGCGCGCTGGGGAATTATCCCGACGCCGTGGCCTATCCCGTGAACGCTGAACAGATTCGCCGGTTACTGTTGCTCGCCCATGAACAGGATCTGTGCCTGATTCCTTATGGCGGTGGCACCTCGGTGGCCGGTCACATCAACCCGCCGAGTTCCGCGCGGCCGGTGGTGACGGTTTCCCTGGCCCGCATGAATCGCCTGCTGGACCTCGACGAACAGAGCCTGATGGCCACGTTCGGCCCTGGCACCAGCGGACCGCAGGTGGAAAGTCAGTTGCGCGCCCGTGGTTACACCCTGGGGCATTTCCCGCAATCGTGGGAGCTGTCGACCCTGGGTGGTTGGGTCGCCAGCCGCTCCAGTGGTCAGCAGTCGCTGCGCTATGGGCGGATCGAGCAACTGTTCGCCGGCGGGACCCTGGAAACCTTTGCCGGTCCATTGGAAATTCCATCTTTTCCGGCTTCGGCGGCCGGTCCTGATTTGCGCGAAGTGGTGCTGGGCTGTGAAGGCCGTTTCGGGATCATTTCCGAGGTGAAGGTACGGGTCAGCGCTCTGCCCGCCGATGAGCGTTTCTATGGTGTGTTTCTGCCCGATTGGCCCAAGGCGCTGCAAGCCATCCGCCAGTTGGCCCAGGCGCGGGTACCGCTGTCGATGCTGCGTCTGTCCAACGCGGTGGAAACCGAAACCCAGCTGGCGCTGGCCGGTCACCCGCAGCAGATCGCCTGGCTGGAAAAGTACCTGGCCCTGCGCGGCGTCGGTGCGGGCAAATGCCTGCTGACGTTCGGTGTTACCGGCAATCGTCGACAAAATGCGCTGTCCCTGCGCCAGGCCCGGCAGCACCTCAAGGCGTTCGGCGGGGTGTTTACCGGCACCTTGCTCGGCAAGAAGTGGGCGCAGAACCGTTTTCGTTTTCCCTACCTGCGGGAAAACCTGTGGAACGCCGGTTACGTGGTGGACACCCTGGAAACCGCCACTGACTGGAGCAACGTCGATAACCTGCTCACGCTGATCGAAAACAGCCTGCGCGACGCCTTGGCTGCCGAAGGCGAGCGGGTGCATGTCTTCACCCACCTTTCCCATGTCTATGGCGAAGGATCGAGCATCTACACCACCTATGTGTTTCGCCCGGCGGCCGACTACCCCGCCACCCTGGCGCGCTGGCAGGCGCTCAAGCAGGCGGCCAGCCAGACCATCGTCGACAACCACGGCACCATCAGTCACCAGCATGGCGTGGGCAAGGACCACGCGCCGTACCTGCGGCGGGAGAAGGGCGCGCTGGCGATGGACACCCTGCAGGCACTGAGTCGGCACTTTGATCCGGCCGGGCGACTGAACCCTGGCACGCTGTTGCAGGAGTGACGGCCATGAGCCTGGACTGGAACGCGGCGTGGCGACAGCGAGTGCTGCCGACGCTGGCGGATGAAACCTGGGACCTGATCGTCATCGGTGGCGGCATCAGCGGCGCCGGCATCCTGCGCGAAGCCGCGCGCCGAGGGTGGCGTTGCCTGCTGTTGGAGCAGCGCGATTTCGCCTGGGGCACCTCCAGCCGCTCCTCGAAAATGGTCCATGGCGGCTTGCGTTACATCGCCAAGGGCCAGTGGCGCCTGACCCGCGACTCAGTCCGCGAACGCCAGCGCCTGCTCGACGAGGCGCCGGGGCTGGTGGAGCCGATGAGTTTCATGATGCCGCATTACCGTGGCGGTTTTCCCGGACCGCGGGTGCTGGGTGGTTTGCTGTCCATCTATGACGCATTGGCCGGGCGGCGCAGCCATCACTTCCATGACGCGCAACAACTGCGTTATCTGGCGCCCGGGGTGAAGGAAGATGACCTGCTGGGCGGCACCTGTTTTGTCGATGCGCTGACCGATGATGCCCGTCTGGTGATGCGTGTATTGGGCGAGGCCCGGGCCGATGGCGCCGTGGTGCTCAACGGCGTGCGCGTACAGCAATTGCTGCGTGAAGAGGGGCGCGTTTGCGGGGTTCAGGTCGAAGACTGCGAAGGGGGCGGGTTACTGACATTGCGTTGCGGTGCGCTGGCCGTGGCCACCGGCGCGTGGGCCGAGCGCTTGCGCCTGCCCGATGCCCCTCGCCAGTTGCGGCCGTTGCGTGGCAGTCATCTGTTGTTGCCGGGCTGGCGCTTGCCCGTGGCGCAAGCCTTCACCTTCCTGCACGAGCGCGACCGTCGACCGGTGTTCGTTTTCCCTTGGGAGGGTGCCACGGTGGTCGGCACCACGGACCTCGATCATCACGGCGATCTGGATCAGAGTGCGAGCATCAGCTTTGATGAGCTCGACTATCTGCTGGCGGCCTGCAGCCAACAGTTCCCCCAGGCCGAGGTGGTCGCCGCCGATGTGCTGTCGACCTGGTCGGGCGTGCGCCCGGTGGTGGGCAGTGCGGCGGGTGAGCATCAAGACAAGCCGTCGAATGAAACCCGTGAGCATGTGCTGTGGCAGGAGCCTGGTTGCGTGACCCTGGCCGGCGGCAAGCTGACCACCTTTCGCCCGCAGGCGATTGAAGTGCTCAAGGCCTGCGCAGCCATGCTCAATCGTCCGTTCGTTGATGACGCCGCGCCGGTGTTTGCCGTCGTGCCGCCGCTGGCGATCCCTGGGCTCAGCGTCAGCCAGTGGCGACGCCTGGCCGGGCGGCATGGCCGTGACCTGCCGAGGCTGGCGCAACTGATCGCCGAACTCGGCCACGACACCGTCGGCGGCACTGACACCTTGTGGGCGGAGCTGGCCGTTGCCTGCGGTGGGGAAATGGTCCTGCACCTGGATGACTTGCTGCTGCGCCGAACCCGCCTGGGCCTGTTGCTGCCGCGCGGTGGCGAGGATTATTTCGCTGCCATTCGCCAACTCTGCCAACCGCGACTGGGTTGGGACGATGAGCATTGGCAGCAGGAATTACAGCGTTATCGGGCGTTGTGGCAACGCCATCATGGTTTGCCGGATGCCGCGCATTGATGCCCATTGAAGAGAGCTCCATGGATAACCACCCGAACAAGCGTTACCTGTTGGCCATCGACAATGGCACCCAGAGCGTGCGCGCGCTGCTCTTCGACCTGCAGGGCAATCTGCTGGGCAAAGGCAAGGTCGAGTTGCAGGCCTATTACTCGACTCAACCCGGCTGGGCCGAACAGGACCCGGAGTATTACTGGGCAAAACTGGGTGAGGCCTGCCAGCAGTTGTGGCAGCAAACCGGCATCGATCGTTCACAGATCGCCGGTGTTTCCCTGACCACCCAGCGCGGCACAGTGATCAACGTCGATGCTCAGGGCAAGGCGCTGCGCCCGGCGATCCTGTGGCTCGATCAACGCCAGGCCGAAGTCAAAGGCGGCATCAAGGGACCGTGGGGCTGGCTGTTCAAACTGGTCGGCGCGCAAGCCACAGTGGACTACTTTCGCACCCAGGCCGAGGCCAACTGGATCGCCCGCCACCAGCCTGAGGTCTGGGCGGCGACCGACAAGTTTTTGCTGCTCTCGGGGTTTCTCACCCATCGCCTGTGTGGGCGCTTTGTCGATTCGGTGGGCTGTTGCGTCGGTTACCTGCCGTTCGACTTCAAGCGCTTGCGCTGGGCCGCCCCCGCCGACTGGAAATGGCAGGCGCTGGCGGTGCGTCCCGAACAACTTCCGAGCCTGCACAAGCCCGGTGAAACCCTCGGCTACATCAGCGCCGAGGCCAGCCGCCACACCGGCATTCCCGAGGGGCTGCCGCTGATCGCCGCAGGTGCCGACAAGGCCTGCGAAGTCGTGGGTTCCGGCGTCGTCGACCCAGGCACCGTGTGCCTTTCCTACGGCACCACGGCGACGATCACCAGCACCCGGTCGCGCTACCTGGAAATCGTTCCGTTGATTCCGCCTTACCCGTCTGCGGTACCGGATCAATACAACTGCGAGGTGATGATTTATCGCGGCTACTGGATGGTCAGCTGGTTCAAGAACGAGTTCGGTCTGCGGGAAATGCAGCAGGCCAAAGCCCAGGGTGTGGAGCCCGAGCAACTCTTCGATGCGCTGGTCGACGCCGTGCCGCCGGGCTCCATGGGGTTGATGCTGCAACCCTACTGGTCGCCCGGTATCCGCGAGCCGGGTGTCGAAGCCAAGGGCGCGATGATCGGCTTCGGCGACGTGCATACCCGCGCACACATTTACCGGGCGATCCTCGAAGGTCTGGCGTATGCCTTGCGTCAGGGCATGGAGAAGATCGAGAAACGTTCGAGGGTCTCCATCACGCGCTTGCGCGTCGCCGGAGGTGGCTCCCAGAGTGATGCCGCGATGCAACTCACGGCGAACATTTTCGGCCTGCCGGCCGAGCGTCCGCATGTCTACGAAGCGTCCGGCCTGGGCGCGGCCATTTGCTGCGCGGTGGGGCTGGGACTGCACGCGGATTTCCCCACGGCGATGGCCGCCATGACCCGGGTCGGTGCGGTATTCATGCCGCAACCCGAAGCGCAGCAGATCTATGAGCGACTGTACAAAGAGGTCTACCTGCGCATGTATCGACAGCTCAAGCCGCTGTACCAGAGCATCCGCAAAATTACCGGTTACCCCGCTTAGGAAAACACCCGGGAACCCTGTGGGAGCGAGCTTGCTCGCGATAGCGGTGTGTCAGTCAAAGTAACTGTTGGCTGACCCACCGCTATCGCGAGCAGGCTCACTCCTACAATGTCCGGGGGTGATTTCATGTCACCTCATGTGGCGCTATCGGAGACCTTTTCTGGTGAGATTGGACAGTGTCAGGGGCAGGGTCGGTTGTTAGGCTCAACCCCCACAGCACATCCAATAAGAACCAAGCAATGAAGCTGACATTCCTCCTGTTGCTGCTTTGTGCAACGGCCCCCACAGCCTGGGGCTGGTCGAACCATACGGTGGGCAGCTACCTGGCGTTGCAGGATTTGCCGGCCTTGCGTGATGCGCCACAGGTCGAAGTCGAGCCGCTGGAACAGTTTCTTTCGCAGCAATACCAGGCCGTGAGTGCGCTGCTCGATGAGCAGGAGCGCTTCGCCCGCGAGCACTTCGCCCAATACCCGCCGCGCCCCGACAACCTGCGATTGCCAGTCGTGCCTGGGGGCAATCTGCGCCATGACTTCCTCAGCGCACTGCGCATCAACCCCGGGATTCATCTGGCGATGGTCATCCAGCCGATGCCGGGCAAGGATCTGCCCGAGTGTGAACACCTCAAGGCCGAACAAGTCATGGTGCAACAGACGCTTTCACCGTGGAATCGCCAGCGCTTCATCGTTGTCGCTGACCACGAACAAGTCGCGCCCCTGGCCGTGTTGGCCAGCGCTGCCGATGAGCCGGATTACGGCCACGACATCAACCTGTTCAGTGACAACCCCGGCGAAGTCGGCGCGTTGTACGGCTTCGGCCCGCAGCCTTTCGGCGACGCCCGGTTTCAGTACAGCTCCCAGGCACCGTTCCATATGGGCTTCTTCCATGAAAGCCCGGTGGTGTACGCCGCTGCCGGGTTTCTTCAGCGCAGCTGGCCGGACTGGCGCGCCTACCAGTACATGGGCTTGGCGCGACTGGCGTTTGCCACTGGCCATCCTTATTGGGGCTATCGATTTCTCGGTTGGGGCCTGCACCACGTTCAGGACCTGACCCAGCCTTATCACGCCAAGCCGCTGCCCGGTGTCGAACTGGCGAGCCTGCTGGTGCTGGAAGGCAAGGCTCTGGCCGGCTTCGATGCGGACAAACATACCGCCATCGAACGGGTCGCCACCCGACACATGGAAGTGGAGAAGTATCAGTCGACCTGGCTTCGTCGCCTGCTGCGCGCCGGCCATGCACACCCGATGCTCGACGCTTATACCGACTCTGCACAGGACGGCCGTTATCCGCCGTACTCAGTGAACTACCTGCGCGAAGTGGTGAGTGCCGAGTCCGTCGACGAATCCGCGGCGTTTGATGAAGCCATCGGCCAGTGGTTGGACACGGCACCGACCACCAGCGATTTCAGCAGCGGTAATCAGCTGCAGCGCGAAGACTTCGACCATCCGGCACTCAACCGGCAGCTGTTCAAACTGCTGGGAAATTTCGGCGCCCACAGCCGGATTTACGCCCGTGCGGGATTGGCGCCATAGCCATCGCAGCCACAGTTTCAGAACACAAAAACAATAAAACCAGGGAAAGAGGAAAGGATCATGAGCACTCGATTTCGCCTGTCTGGCGCGGCGCTTCCCGGCGTGGGCCTGGCAGGGCTGCTGCAACTGTGCGCGGTCGACGGCGTGCAGGCCAAGGAGTTCAGCGTGCTGGACAACCAGATCACCGGTTCATTCGACAGTACCTTGTCCTATGGCCGCTTGTGGCGGGTCCAGGGGCGGGACAAAAACAACGACGACGTCAACACCAACGACGGCAATCGCAACTTCGACACCGGGCTGGTTTCCGAGGTGTACAAGATCACCTCGGAGCTCGAGGCCAACTATCAGAACTACGGGATGTTCGTGCGCGGCACCGCGTTCTATGACACCCAATTGATGGACAAGCGCAACGATTACTACCGTAACAACAACCCGTCGCAACCCAGTCAGAGTTTCCCGCAGGACGACCACTTTACTGACCAGACCCGCGATATCGCCGGCAGCCGGGTGGAGATGCTCGATGCCTACCTCTATGGCAACTGGGACGTTGCGCAGATACCAGTCACGGCCCGTGTCGGGCGCCAGGTGTTCAACTGGGGTGAGGGGATTTTCTACCGTGGCGGGGTCAACACCACCAACCCGGTGGACGCGGCCAAATACCGTTTGCCCGGGGCTGAAGTCAAGGAAGTGCTGGTGCCGGTGGAAGCGCTGAGCTTCAACATCGGCCTGACCGACAGCCTGACCATGGAAAGCTTTTACCAGACGAACTGGAAGGAAACCCGCATCGACCCGGTCGGCACGTTCTACTCGCAGACGGACCTGTTCGCCGACGGCGGCAACACCGCCTACAACAACTTTACCGGTACCGCCCTGGACACCCCGGTGCCTGGCTTCGGCAACGTGATCGATCTGTACAGCGCGCTGGGCAACAACCCGCTGCTCAGCCAGGCCCTGAGCACCACCGGCTTGTACGCCAACGGGGTCACCCCGGCCTTTGGCAACACCGTCAAAGTGGCCTCGGTTGGCAAGGATTACAACGCGCGCAACGACGGCCAATTCGGTTTCGCTTTTCGCTACATCGTAGAAGAGCTCAACAGCACCGAGTTCGGGTTGTACATGGTCAACTACCACGCCAAGGAACCGACCATTTCCGCCGATCTGGGTGGGTACAAGGGCATCGACATGAACGCCCTGACCAACCTGTTGGCCGGTGTTGCCGGCAGCCAGGCGGGGCAACTGGCCAACGGCCTGGCGACCATGGATGTGCTGGGCAATATTCAGGCGCATCGGCGCTACGCCGAAGACATCCGCATGTACGGCTTCAGTTTCAACACCACCCTGGGCCAGGCGTCGGTTTTCGGCGAAGTGGCCTATCGGCCGAACCTGCCCATCGGGGTCGCCGCCACCAACGACCTGATCGGCGACCTGGCCAACGGCGCCGCCGCAGCGGCAGGCGGCCAGACCATCAACATCGGCGGGCAGCAGGTCACGCTCGACAGCCAGATCAATAACGCCGAGCGGGTGGAAGCGTTCAACACATCCGTGGGCACCATCTACAACTTTGGCCCGAGCCTGTCATTCGACTCGATGTTCGGCGTGTTCGAGCTGGCGTCCGAGCACCTGCGCGGCAGCAGCCTGCAATACACCGCGTATGACGGCAGTACCCGTTACTACGCTGGCACCGGTAACTTTTCCTATGTGTCCGGCGGCGAACGCAGCGATCAGGTCAACCGCAACTCCTACAGCTACACCGCGATGCTCAACGGCACCTGGAACGACGTGTATGCCGGGGTCAACGTCTCGCCTTATGTCGTCTACAAGGATGACTTCAAGGGCAACAGCTACCAGGCGGGCAACATCATCGAGGGCCGCAAGGCCTACACCCTGGGGATCAAGGCCAACTACCAGAACAAGCTGGAGGCCGAGCTGCAATACACCGAGTTCTACGGCGGTGGGCAGGACAACGGCCTGCGTGACCGCGACAACGTCGGCTTCAACCTCAAGTACTTCCTTTGATTGCTACATGCAGACCCATTGTGGGAGCGGGCTTGCTCGCGAAAGCGGTGAATCAGGCGACATCTGTGCTGGATGTGCCGCCCTCTTCGCGAGCAAGCCCGCTCCCACAGGTTTTTGTACTTCGGAGAACGATCATGTTTCACACTTCACGACTGACCAAGACCACGCTGGCGCTGCTCCTGAGCCTGGCCGCCGGCAGCGCGCTGGCCGCGATCTCGCCCCAGCAGGCCGAGCAATTGAAGACCACGCTGACACCGCTGGGGGCCGAGCGTGCCGGCAATGCGGCCGGGACCATTCCGGCCTGGAACGGCGGCATCACTCAGGCACCGGCGGGCTACAAGCCGGGCCAGCATCACCTGGACCCGTATGCGGCGGACAAGCCCCTGTTCACCATCACCAAGGCCAACCTTGAACAGTACAAGGCCCACCTCAGCCCGGGTCAGATCGCACTGTTCAACAGCTACCCCGACACCTTCCAGATGCCGGTCTATCCCTCTCGCCGCTCGGGCGCGGCGCCGCAGTGGCTGTATGACAACACCTTGAAAAACGCGACCTCGGCCAAGCTGCTCGATGGCGGCACCGGTTTTGACGATGCCTATGGCGGTGTGCCGTTCCCGGTGCCCAAGGATGGCATCGAGGTGCTGTGGAACCACATCACCCGTTATCGCGGCATCTATGTGGTCCGTCGTGCCTCCGAAGCGCCGGTACAACGCAACGGCAGCTTCGCGCTCGTGACCTCGCAGCAGGAGGGGCTCTTCAACTATTACCGCCCGAGCGGGCAGTTTGCCGACCTGAAAAACATCCTGTTCTACTACCTGGCGTTCGTGAAGAGCCCGGCCCGTCTGGCGGGCGGTGCGGCATTGGTTCACGAGACCCTGGACCAGCTCAAGGACCCGCGTCAGGCCTGGGTCTACGACGCGGGCCAGCGCCGTGTGCGCCGGGCGCCGAACCTCGCGTATGACACCCCGATCGCCTCATCCGACGGCCTGCGCACGGCGGACGATACGGACCTGTTCAACGGCTCGCCAGACCGCTACGACTGGAAGCTCAAGGGCAAGCAAGAGGTCTACATTCCCTATAACAATTACAAAGTCGGCAGCCCTGAGGTGAAGTACGAGCAGTTGCTCACGCCGGGCCACCTCAACCCGCAATTCACCCGTTATGAGCTGCATCGGGTCTGGGTGGTCGAAGGCACGCTCAAGCCGGGCGCGCGGCATATCTATTCCAAGCGCGTGCTGTTTCTTGACGAGGACAGTTGGGGCGCCGCATTGGTGGATCAATATGACGGGCGAGGGGAGTTGTGGCGGGTGTCGATGGCCTACCTGAAAAACTTCTACGACCTGCCCACCACCTGGAGTGCGCTGGACGTATTCCATGACTTGCAGGCGCGTCGTTACTACGTGCAGAACCTGGATAACGAAGAGCCGGGCACAGTGGACTTTGCCCAACCGGTGCCCGAAGACGCGTACTTCATGCCGTCGGCATTGCGCCAGCGCGGGACGCGGTAAGCCGCGCAGCACACCCTTTCAGATGCGGTCTGTGAGAACGCAATCGCGAGCAAGCTCGCTCCCACAGGGTTTTGGGTCGTTCACAGAGTCTGTGTTCGACTCTCTACCTGTGGGAGCGGGCTTGCCCGCGAATGGGCCTTTCAATTACCGACGGTGTACGGTCAGACGCGGAAGTGGCTCACCATCTGCTGCAATTGACCACCCAACCGCGCCAGTTCAATGCTGGACTTGGCGGTTTCATCGCTCGCCGCAGCGGTCTGCTCGGACACATCGCGCACGTTGATGATGCTGCGGCTGATCTCTTCCGCCACGGCACTTTGCTGTTCGGCAGCGGCGGCGATCTGCTGGTTCATCGACTGGATGTTGGACACCGTGCGGGTGATGTTCTCCAGTGACTCGCCGGCCTTGCGGGTGAGGGCCACGCTGCTGTCGGTGAGGACGCGGCTGTTGTTCATCACGGCGGACACTTGTTGCGTGCCGTTCTGCAGGCCGGCCACCAAGCCTTCGATTTCCTCGGTGGATTTCTGCGTGCGCTGGGCCAGGCCGCGGACCTCGTCGGCCACCACCGCAAAACCACGACCGGCTTCACCGGCACGGGCTGCTTCGATGGCGGCATTGAGTGCCAGCAGGTTGGTCTGTTCGGCGACGGCCTTGATCACGTCCATGACGCTGCCGATCTTGTCGCTTTCCTGTTGCAGCACGCTCATGGCTTCGGTGGAGCGCACCACTTCGCTGGCCAGGCGCTCGATCTGGGCGATGGCTTCGTTGACCACTTTGTCACCTTCACGGGCTTCGCCGTCCGCCGCTGCAGCAGCTTGCGAGGCTTCTTCGGCGTTGCGCGCGACTTCCTGCACGGTGGCGGTCATCTCGTGCATGGCGGTAGCGACCTGATCGGTCTCGACTTTCTGGCTGTTGACCCCGGCACTGGTCTGCTCGGTCACGGCCGACAGCTCTTCGGCGGCGCTGGCGATCTGGGTCACGCCGTCGCGGATGCCGCTGATCAAGTCGCGCAGGGTCACGCCCATGCGCGCGATGCCTTGCTGCAACACGCCGAGTTCATCACGGCGAGTGACCAGCACATTGTGGGACAGGTCACCGCTGGCGATGCGATCGACCACCGCCAGGGTGTCGCGCAATGGACGGGTGATCTGGCGAGTGATGATCACGGCGGCAATGACGCCCACCAGCAGTGCCAGCAACGTGCTGATCAGTTGCAGGGTACGGGCCTGGGCACTTTCGGCGTCACGGCGGTCGAGCTGGATCTGGTACAGCTGATCGCTCTGGGACACGATGGCGGCGCCCTGTTC
The DNA here is from genome assembly GCF_058797535.1 of Pseudomonas sp. GW823-FHT02E01. Lineage (NCBI taxonomy): Bacteria > Pseudomonadati > Pseudomonadota > Gammaproteobacteria > Pseudomonadales > Pseudomonadaceae > Pseudomonas > Pseudomonas sp. GW823-FHT02E01. The sequence goes on from NZ_JBXAJS010000015.1 coordinate 37,297, forward strand.
GGTCATTTCCTTACGCGCCTGCACCGCGTCATTGCTGGCGGCCTTGTAGGTCTGCAAGGCGCTGCGGTAGTTGCCCAGCGCGGTTTCCAGCTGACGCAAGGCGTCTTGTTGGGAATCGGCGAAATGCACGTTCAGCGGTTTCAGGCTGGCGATGGCGGCGTCCAGTTGACCGACGGCTTTTTGCTCGGTCTCGGCATTGGTACTGGCGGTGTAGCCGCGCACTTCGTAGCGGGCTAGCAGGAACGCTTCCTTGGCAGCCGTTATGGCCTGGAACTGTTCGAAACGCTGGTCGCTCAACGGCATTTGCTGCACGCGGGTATTGATGTCATTGATCAGCGTGTTGGCGGTTTCGGCGTTGGCACTCATGGCGTCGCGGGCGCTGTTGCCGGCGCGATAGGCGCTGCGCATCTTGCCCAGGGACGTCCTGTAGGCGTCGATGACGGCGCCTTGCTCGCGCAGCAGCTTGAGGTTTTCCGGGCTTTTGAACTTCGCCAGCAGGGCTTGCTGCTGGGCCGAGAAGGCGTCGAGGGTGGTCTGCACGTTCTGCGCGGCGGTTTCGTCGCCGTTGGTCAGCATGTATTGCAGGCGAACCACGCGCAGCTTGGTCAGGCCGGCGTTGAGCTGGGTGATGTCGCTCATCCAGTTGCTGCGGTCGATCAACCCGCCCAGGCTGGTCCAGCCGGTCAGGGCCAGGACGCAGGTCAGTGCCAGGACCAGGCCAAACCCCAGGCCCAGTTTCAAGTTCACGCTGATGTTGCCGAACCAGCTATTCATCTCATTCCTCCAGGAACTTGGTACTTCTTTATCGTCGGTTGGCTGGAAGATTGTTTTTTTTGGAAGCCGCCAAGCGGTGTAAGCAGGATGTATCGGCAGCAATCCCGGGAGCTGAAAGGTTTTTTCCGCATGGTTCTGTAACAAGACTTTTACAGCGGCTTTAAGCTTTTTTTCACATGGGTTTCACCAGCCACCGACGCGCGTTTCCTTAACCTGCCGGTATCTGATGAGGTAGTGCGTGCCGGCGAGGCGGCTTGATGTGGAATTAAGACTGAGTCTTTTTGGGGTAAAACGCTCGATCGATCTGAACCGCTTCGCCCGTTATCGCAACGCTGCGGTGGTGTTGGTCTCGGCGTTGCTGGTGATCCCGTTGGTGCTGTTCTTGCTGCGACCTGCCGCCGTTGCGGACCTGGCTCACGGCAATGTGACCGGTGCACAGGCGTTGATGACCGGGTGGGCCAAGGGCGACCTGATCGTTCTGGTGCGCCACGTCGAGCGCTGCGATCACTCCTCGGCGCCTTGCCTGGTTGGCAACGATGGCATTACCGAGCGCTCGCGCAGTGTCGCCATGGGTGTCGGTGCGCATTTCCAGAACCTGGGCCTGGACAAGGCCGATATCTACAACAGCCCGATCCTGCGTACGGCGCAGACCGCCAACTTCATGTTCAACAAGGTCGGCACGGGCGAAGACTGGCTGATCGGTTGCCGGGGCACCATGCTGCGCGACGCATTGGCGCACAAAGTGGCCGGACGTAACCTGATTCTGGTGACCCACAGCGAATGCATGGACCAAATGGAAAAAGACCTCCATTTGCCGACTTCGACCCTGGGTTACGGGGCTTCTTTGTTTATCTCCGCCGAAACGCCGCAGACTCCGCGCATGCTTGGCTTTATCGAAGCATCGGATTGGCCGACGGTGACGACCCGTTGAATTTCACCATCCCTTTGAATCAGGACTGAGCATGCAGACCGCTTCCCGCTTTTACTGGGTGAATTTTGGTATTCCGCTGGCCTGCGCGGTCGCGGTGTTCCTGATGTTCGACATGACCAGCATCGACATCGCCTTCAACAATTACTTTTTTGATCCGGTGACGCAGACGTACCCGTTGGACCAGGTCCATCTGTTCGAAAAAATCACCCACAAATGGGCGCGGATCATTCCGAACTGGACCGGAGAAATGGCGATTATCGGTGCCTTGCTGTCGTTTCTCTGGCCGCGCCTGAAGACTGAAAAGCACTCGAAAATCATCGCCTTCCTGGAAAAAATCAAAGTCGCACCGGTGCTGCGCTTTGCCAATCGCCATCGACGCGACTTTCTCTACGTGGTGTTCGCGTTCTCCATCAGCACCGGGGTCATTCACTACCTCAAGGGCCACACCAGCGTGTATTGCCCGATCGAGACGACCCTGTACGGCGGCAAAATGGAGCACATCGAGTGGTATGAAAATTTCGACCTGTTGAAAGTCGCCGGTGAGGGGCGCTGCTGGCCGGGCGGACATGCATCGGGCGGTTTCACCATGCTGGCGTTGTACTTCGTGGCTCGCCGTTATCGCTGGCGTTATTCGAAAGCGATCATGTACGGCTCGCTGACCCTCGGTTTCATCTATGGCACCACGCGGGTATTGCAAGGTTGGCACTACATGTCCCACACCTTCTGGGCCGGGATCTTCGTATGGCTGGCGTGTTTACTGACGGCGCTGGCATTCTACGGGCGAGCGAGGCTGGAACAGCCCGTGCTCTCCAAAGCGCAACAACCGGTGGCGGCGACTCAGATCCAGGCAGCGAATTGAATTGGTGTTGAACCGCAAAACCCGCATCTCGAAAGGGGGCGGGTTTTTTGTTGCTCGAGGAAACCTTCAGTGAGTCTCGAATTGCGAATTCGCAGACAAAAAAAAGCCCGCGGGAGGGCGGGCAAACCGTAGTTTCTTGAATGAGCGAGTGCAATGTACAGGCAGTAACGCAACCGTGGGGTGAAGAAAAATTCATCTGGATCAAAGCCTTGTACCAGAGCTTGCGGCATAGCTACGGCAAATGATCCGCGGCAAAGTCTGCTTCCGACCGGTTTGTCTGTCAGGCATCGACTCGACGCCACTACCTGGAAACAAGGAGGTTCGGGCCGGTGCCCATATTGCAACCATGCACATAGCGGCATTGCGCGACTGTCCATGTGACCCTATCGTCAGATTTTACCTGCCACAAAGTGCTTTTGTGAGTTGTGGGCGTACGATGTAACTCACGTTTTCGCTGAAATCCTGGGGGAGCGAACGAAGCGACCGAGCGATGTTGAATTGGAGAAAAGTCATGATTCGCAAGCACTACTTGAAAGCCCTGGCGACGCTGCTCATCGCCGCTGGCGTGCAGTGGGTGACGCTACCCGTCTTCGCGACCGAGCAGGGTGAACAGCGGCGTGAAGCTCGCGATACCAGGCAGGAAGGGCGATCCACTGCCCGGCAAACCAAGGATGAGTGCAGAAAGGGCAATGACAAGAGCAACGTGGAATGTCGCCAGGACAAGCGCAGCACCAAGCAGGATACCCGTCGCACAGCCCGGGATATCAAGTACTGATCGTTGGCGTGGGTCCTGTTTCAGACGGTTGCAGGGCTAGCGATACAGCCAGAAACAAGAAAGCCCGCACGGGGCGGGCTTCGTTGGTGTCTCAATTGGTGGAGCCGGGGGGATTTGAACCCCCGTCCGCCAGTACTCCGCTGTCGGTACTACATGCGTAGCCGTGTCTATTAAGTTAACCCTCAGCGACCCGACGGGCAGGGTGCTTTGGGCGAGTTGTGTAAGTTTTAGCCGCTTCGTCCACAACGTACTGCACGGCGATTCTGTTCTATATGACAATCACTTTGGGTTTACAGACATCCCCTGGTGATTGCTGGACCCGAAGGTACCAGAAGCTCAGGGCTAAGGCTGCTTACGCAGCGAGAGCGAATTCCTGGCCGTAGTTATCGTCATTGGCAACTATAAGTAGTTGCAACAGTGGATTTACGAGTTCTGTTACCAACTCGGCATGCACCTAAAGTTTCGCAACCGGCGTCGAATCCTAAACGGCCCCGAGCCTGATGCTCTGTGAATCAAGTGAGCAGCAGGCATATACAGTGTACGTCATCACGCCCCGGAAGGCCAACCCGTAGGTTGGCCACCACAGATCATGGGTTTGGTTGGGTGCTCTGTCTGTCAGCGAGCGCCAATGCCTGGGTGGCCTCGGTGACGCATTTTTTGTCGTCTCCGGAGGCTTGTGAGGCTTCGGCGCTGGACATCAGTCTTTTGATCTCCATCGTGGTGTTTGCGGAGTTCGCCGGCAGCGCATTCACTTTGCCTTTGAGCTCTTGCAGCTTGCTCGTACAGAGGTTGTTGTCCGCAGCAAATACAGGAGAGGCCAGCATGGCAGCAGCAATGAACAGGCCAGCGAGTGTGGTGCGTTTCATGGGTATCTCCTTGAGCTGATGGTCTCGGTGCTGTCGTATGAGTAGACGGCCAAGCCGAGCCCGAAAAGTCCGCCCGATCTGATGGGGCCTACCTCAAAGACTACGATTCAACGCAAGAATTCGGTTTTCTCAGAAAATGTGTCGAGCTTCTGCAGCGATGCGGGCGGTTACACGTATCCAGCCCCCCAGATGCAACAAAACCCGCAACTGGCAGGTTTTGGTTTGCTTCGTATCGGGCACGGCCGGGCTTTGAGCTCCCGGCTGCCAGTACTCCGTTGTTGATGTACGCCAACGCGGCCCGGAAGGCCAACCCGAAGGTTGGCCTTGAGCCGAGTTACTTGGCGCCTTTTTTCGAGTCGGTGACGGCCTTGATAATGTCGTTGGTCTCGGCGATGCAATCATCAATGCCTTCCTTGGTGCCTTTTGCCTGGTCGGCTTTGGCTTGCTCGACGGAGGCTTTTACCTGGTCAGTCATTTCCGGAGGAATCTGTGCCTTGCCGTTTTCGATGGTTTTCAGGTTGACCGCGCAAAGGTCTTCAGCGGCAAATGAAGTGGAAGCCAGCATGGAAGCAGTAACGAACAGACCTAACAGCACAGAACGATTCATGTGTTTCTCCTTGAACTGATGGCCAGGCATTGCTGGCCATCAAATCGGTCTACCGAGTGTTGGGAAAGTCCCGCATTGGCGGGACTTGATCGGTGGACTGCGGCGACACGTCAGGGTTCTGTTTTTCTGTGTTGATGCCCACAAGAAACGACTAGACAGGCGCCTGAATGCGCCTTTCTTGAGGCCTCGTCATCAGGTCACCCTGGCCTGGGTAACGCGGTCCACCAGATAGACTAGTCCGTGGTAGTCGATTCCGCCGTGTTGTGTCAGGCCAATCTCGCAGGTACGGCTGGTGGAAATCCCCTCGCTGCACTGCTGCACCGCATCCTTGAGCGTGCGCAGCGAATGGGCGTTCAGCTCTGGCGTGGTGAAGCCCTTGTCGCCGGCGAAGCCGCAGCAGTGAATACCTTCGGGAATGACCACGTTTTTGCTGCACTTGCGCGCCAGGTCGATCAACGCCTGGCTTTCCCCGAGGTGTTGGGTGCTGCAGGTTACGTGTACGGCGATCGGCGCCTCCTGAGGCGTGAAGTCCAGGCGATCCATCAGGTGTGTGCGGATGAAGCGCACCGGGTCGTACAGGTCCAAACGGACTTCCCCGAGGTCTTGAACCAGGCGCAAGGTGCATGGGCTGGTGTCGCAGTAGATCGGGTCGAGCCCGCCACGGCTGGCGTGGAGCAGGGCGCCGATCAGTTCCTGTCGTTTGTGCTCGGCTTGCTCGGCGTAGCCTTTGGAGGCGAATGGCTGGCCGCAGCACAGGTTGTCGAGGTTGTCCGGGAACACTACCTGGTAGCCGGCCTTTTCCAGCAGGCCTCGGGTCTTGTCGTGCAGCGACATTTGCTCCGTATCGCCCGCTGCCGGGCCCATGGCGCGGGATACGCAGGCCGCCAGATAGACCACGCGCGGGCGCGCGTCCGTCACCGTCGGGCTGAAGCGAATCGGCCGTTCAGGCTGGGGCATGGCGTTGGTCCATTGCGGGACCTGGCCCTTGGACAGGCGCGTCAACGTCGCCGACAACTTCGCCAATCTCGGTGCCCCCAGCAACATCCGCGCACCATTGGCCACGTGCAGGGTGAAGCGTGCACCTTGCAGTGCCGTGGCGAAATGTCCTTCAAGCCAGTTCGCGGTTTTCGTATGCGTCGCCTTCCGGCTGCGCAGCTTTTTCACCAGCTCGCCGGTATTGATGCCTACAGGGCAACGTTGTGCACACAGGCCGGTGGCGGCGCAGGTATCGATGCCTTGATAGTCGTAGGCGGCTTCGAGTTCGGACGTATCGATGCCCGCGCGTTTCTTCGCCTGAATGTCGCGCCAGATCACGATGCGCTGACGCGGGCTCAGGGTCAGGCCTTTTGACGGGCAGACCGGTTCGCAGAAGCCGCATTCGATGCACTTGTCCACAATCTCGTCAGCAGCGGGCAAGGGCTTGAGGTGCTTGAGGTGGATCTGTGGATCTTCGCTGAGCACCACGTCCGGGTTGAGAATGCCATTGGGGTCGAGCAGTCGTTTGAGCTGCCACATCAACTGGTAGGCATCGCTGCCCCATTCCAGTTCAACGAACGGCGCCATGTTGCGTCCGGTGCCGTGTTCAGCCTTCAGCGAACCGCCGAACTCCACCGCCACCAGTTGCGCCACGTCGTCCATGAACGCCTGATAGCGTGCGACTTCTTCCGGGCTGTTGAAGCCTTGGGTGAAGACGAAGTGCAGATTGCCTTCCAGGGCGTGTCCGAAAAGGATCGCTTCGTCGTAGTGATGTTTGTCGAACAGTTCGATCAGGCGGTTGACGCCGATGGCCAGTTGTTCGACCGGGAAGGTGACGTCTTCGATGATCACCGTGGTGCCGGTCTTGCGCACGGCGCCGACGGCGGGGAAGGTGTCCTTGCGGATGGCCCAGAGACGGGCGTTTTCCTGCGGGTCTTCGGTGAAGTCGACCTGCTTTTCCACCGGGAACGCCTTGAGCGACGCCATGATCTGCGCCAGTTGCTCGTGCAGCAAAGTGGACGACGCGGCGCGGGATTCGATCAATAGTGCACAGGCATTGTTCGACAGGTGCTGTACGAAAGCGGGCATGCCGGGTTTGTTCTGTACCGAGCGCAGGCTGCGCCGGTCCAGCAGTTCCACGGCCGACACTGGTTGGCTTTTCAGCACAGACACTGCATTGCAGCAGGTCTCGACATCTGGGAACACAATCAGGGCCGAGGCCTTGTTCGGGTGGTCGATCACGGTGTCGTAGGTCACGGCACTGATGAACCCGAGTGTGCCTTCGGAGCCCACTAGCAAGTGGCTCAAGATATCCACAGGCTCGTCGAAATCCACCAGGGCATTGAGCGACAGGCCGGTGGTATTTTTCAGGCGGTATTTGTGGCGAATTTTCGCAGCCAGCTCGGTATTTGCGCGGGTCTCGCGGCCCAGGATCGCCAAGCGTTCCAGCAGCGCGGCGTGGCTTTGGCGAAACGCCGTGACGCTGGCGGCATCCTCGGTGTCGAGACGACTGCCATCGGCCAGCACCAGACGAATGCCGGCCAGGGTGTGATAGGTGTTTTGCGCGGTGCCGCAGCACATGCCGCTGGCATTGTTGGCGACGATCCCGCCGATCTTGCAGGCATTGATCGAGGCCGGGTCCGGACCGATCTTGCGTCCGAACGGTGCCAGCCAGGCGTTGGCCTGGGCGCCGATCACCCCCGGTTGCAGGCGGATTTGCGTGCCTTGGCCGCGGATCTCACGACCGTTCCAGTTATCCCCCAGCACGATCAGTACCGAGTCGCTGATGGCTTGGCCGGACAGACTGGTACCGGCGGCGCGGAAAGTCACCGGCACCTGATCCCGTTGCGCCAGTTGCAGCAGTGCCACCACTTCGTCTTCGGACTCGACGCGGATCACCAGTTGCGGAATCAAACGATAGAAGCTGGCGTCGGTGCCGAAGGCCAGGGTCGACAGCGGGTCGTCGAAACGTCGCTCTTGGGGAATCAGTTGCTGTGCATCACGCAGGAAAGCGGCCGGTAGACTCATTGGTCCTCCAGGATCAGCACCACCAGGTCTTTCGGACCGTGGGCGCCGTACGCCAGCACTTGCTCGATGTCGGCGGTCTTCGACGGGCCGGACACCAGCAGTGCGTTAGTCGGCATGCCCTGGGCCCATTCGAATTCCTGTTGCACCTGATAGAAGTTGTCGCGAATTTCACTGGCCTTGAGCAGGGCGAAATGCACCGGTGGCGCCAGGCTCATCAGGCGCGGTTCTTCCCGGGTCGGCCAGAGAATAAGGCTACCCGTGGCAGCGATGGCGCCGAGGGTTCCAGTGATGCTCGCCGGGGTGTCGTTGAACAGCTCGGCTTTCCATTCTTCAACCGGGCGGTCGTAGGCTTTCAGCATTGGCAGGCCGGGATTATTCGCCCAGTGCTGCGTGATCCGTTGACCGTGGGGCGTTGTCGGTGCGATCAGCAGGCTTGGCAACTGGCGGTCCTGCAGCAACTGCGCGAGTAGCGTCGGCCACTCTTGGCCGGACGTCAGATGAATTTCCGTGTGCACCGCTTCCATCAATTTGCGCAGTTGCGCAATGCGCTGCTCTGGCGCGTAGGTGTAAGGCTGGGTCACCAGATCGACATCAAAGTTGTCGGCCACCGGCGTGGTACCTGTCAGGCTTTTACGCAGTTTGGCGAGGATATTTTGTTTGGCGCTCATCGGCGGTCTCCCTGTTTGGCCAAGTGCTCGCGGGCCATGTCATGCAATGAGCGGGCAGCGGGTTTCGGTGCGCTGTGGTTTTGCGTCCACGGGCCGACATTGCTCGGCGTAAGGGCGCGCAAACGGGTGGCAAAGAAACCGAACAGGCGATAGAGCGTCGGCGAACTGTTGAGCTTGGCCCAGGCGTTCCAGATGAACCGCTCCTTGCGCGAATACTTGCTGCCCTGGCCGCGCATCACTTGATGGGGGCTGTCCGGGGCCTTGACGTTTTCTTCCCGCAGGCGCCGCAGCAAAGCAGGGATCGGGATTTTCACCGGACACACTTCACCGCAGGCACCGCACAGCGACGAGGCGCTCGGGTGATCCGGGACTTTTGCCAGGCCGACCATGTGCGGGGTGATGATTTTTCCGATAGGCCCGGGGTAAACCTCCCCATAGGCATGGCCGCCGATTCGGGTGTACACCGGGCAATGATTCATACAGGCGCCACAGCGAATGCAGTTCAGGGTCTGGCGCAACTCGCTGTCGGCAAAGGCCTGGCTGCGGCCGTTATCGAGCAGTACGAGGTGCACTTCCTGCGGGCCGTCGAGTTCATGTTCCTTGCGCGGACCGGAGATCATGTTGACGTAGGTGGTGATCGGAATGCCCAAGGCTGAACGGGTCAGCAGCGACAGCAACGGCACCACATCACGCAGGTTTTCCACGACTTTTTCGATACCGGTGACGGCGATGTGCACGGGTGGCACCGTGGTGGTCATGCGACCGTTGCCTTCGTTTTCCACCAGCAGCAGAGTGCCGGTTTCGGCCACGGCGAAGTTGACACCGGAGACGCCGATGTCCGCTTCGAAGAATTTCTGCCGCAGGACTCTGCGGCCGATCTGAATGAGTTGGTCTACGTCCTTGGTGTATTCCACGCCAAGTTTGTCGTGGAACAAGGACGCGACCTGACCGGCGTTCTTGTGGATTGCCGGCATGATTATGTGTGAAGGCTTCTCGTGGTCGAGCTGGACGATGTACTCGCCCATGTCCGATTCCAGGCATTCAATGCCCTGTTCAGCGAGGACATGGTTCATCTCCATCTCTTCGCTGACCATCGATTTGCCCTTGATCACTTGCCGCCCCTCGTGAGCGCGGATGATCGAGAGGACGATGCCATTGGCCTCGTCCACCGTTTCCGCCCAGTGCACTGTCACACCGTTGCGGGTCAGGTTCTGTTCCAGTTGCTCGAGCAGGTCGGGCAACTTGGAGAGCGCGCGGGCACGGATTGCATTGCCCAGTGCGCGCAAGTGTTCTCTTTCATGGGCATCGCTGAAAGCGGCTGCCCGTTTGGTCATCAGTGAATCCATCGCCTTGCGAAAGTTGCTTCGCAATTGCGGGTCACCCAGTGCGTTGTGGGCGCGGGTGCGGAAATCTTCTTCTACGGCAACCGTAGGAATAATCGTCGAGGTGCTCATTTCACACCTCCGGTTCGCTGCCAGAGGAAGCTGGCCAGATGCTGACCGCGCAACGCTTCCTGCTGTTTTTCCAGCGAGCCGTTGATGTTCATCAAACAGCCGCAGTCGGCACTCAATACCTTGTGCGCGCCGGACTCCTTCAGCGCCCGGGTCTTGTCAGCCACCATCGCGCCGGAAATGTCTGGCATACGGACGCTGAATGTCCCACCAAAGCCACAGCATTCACTTTCGTGATCGTGGTTGACCCGCTCCACATTGCTCAACTGCGCCAACAACTCGCGGCCGTGCAGGTGGGTGTTCATTTCACGGCGTGCCGAGCACGAGGTGTGCAGCGCCACTTTCACGGGCTCGCCGCCGTCCTTGAGCTGCACCTTGCAGACAAACAACAGGAACTCGGCCAGCTCGTAGGTTCTGGCCGCCAGGGCCTGGACCTGTTTCAACGTTTCCGGCTCGTCCTTGAACAAGTCGGCGTAATGTTCGCGCAGCATGCCTGCACAAGAGCCTGACGGCACCACCACCGGATAGTCGCCGGCAAACAGCGCCAGTTGCGAGCGCGCCACGGTCCGAGCCTGTTCGGTGTAACCCGAGGTGTAGGCCGGTTGGCCGCAGCAGCTTTGCCCTTGCGGGTACTCGACACGAATGCCTTCGCGCTCCAGCAGGTGGATCGCATCCATCCCGGCTTCCGGGTAGAACAAATCGACCACGCAGGTCCCGAACAGGTAGACCCGTGACGGTTTCTCGCTGGGGTATTGCCGAGGCTCGGGCAGTGGCGGGGCGACACGGGTCGCATTCGGCACGGCGTTGTAAAAAAGCTCGCTCATCAGGCGGTCTCCGGGTGGTCCCGGTTATTCGTCTGTTGAGGCTGCTGAATATAGAGCCGGTAGCTTTCAGCAGCCTTACAGACCGGGGTGTGAATAGCGGACGCCGGGGGCGTGGCCCGGCGTCGGTTTTTATCGTGTTGCTTGTAGCCCTTAGTGCACCAGCATGCCGGTGAACCAGTAGGCCTGGGCCAACGTGATCAAGCCGACAATCGTTGCAAAGAATAGGCTGTGCTTGAGGGTGAAGCGGAACAGATCCGATTCTTTGCCCACCAGGCCGGTCGCGGCACAAGCCACGGCGATCGATTGTGGCGAGATCATCTTGCCGGTCACGCCACCACTGGTGTTCGCCGCCACCAGCAAGGTGTCGTTGACACCGATCTGATGCGCAGTGGTCGCTTGCAGCGAACTGAACAGCGCGTTGGACGAGGTATCGGAACCGGTGAGGAATACGCCCAGCCAGCCGAGGAACGGCGAGAAGAACGGGAACGCTGCACCGGTGCCTGCCAACACCAGGGCCATGGTCGAAGACATGCCCGAGTAGTTGGTGACGAAGGCAAACGCCAGCACCATGCCGATGGACAGGATCGGCCAGCGCAGTTCGTAGAAGGTCTCTTTAAAAGTGGTCAGACCAGTTTTGATATTGATCTTCAGCACCAGCATCGAGATCAGCGCCGAGAAGAAAATCGCCGTGCCGGTGGCGGAAATCGGGTCCAGTTTGAACACTGCCGGAAGGGCGGTTGGCGCGACTACGATCGGTGCGACCTTGATCACCATCTGGTCCAGGTGCGGGATGGCGAAGTTGAATACGAAGCTGTACATCGAACCGCCGGCGGCGAACATCGCCTTGAACGGCTTCAGGGTCCAGATGGTGACCAGTACGGTCAGGATCAGGAACGGCGACCATGCCTTGAAGATTTCCCCAAGGCTGTAGGGCGAAGCCACAGTGGTGCGCTTCTGGCCGAAACCACCGACGCTGGCGCTCACCACGGAGGCCGAGACAGCGCCGACGATGTGTTGGCCGGCGGCGCGTTTTGGTTGCCAGACTTTCAGGAACAGGGTCAGGGAAATCAGGCTGGCCAGGGCCGAGGTGATGTCCGGCAGTTCCGGGCCGATGAAGTTCGAGGTGAAGTACTGGGTGACGGCAAAGCTCAAGCCGGCCACCAGCGCTGCCGGCCACGTTTCCCGTACGCCGCGCAGGCCGTCCATCATGAACACCAGCCAGAACGGCACGAACAGCGACAGCAGCGGCAGTTGGCGGCCGGTCATGGCGCCGATCTTGAACGCGTCGATACCGGTCACTTGCCCGGCAACAATGATCGGAATGCCCAGGGCGCCGAAGGCCACCGGCGCGGTGTTGGCGATCAGGCACAGGCCGGCGGCGTACAGCGGGTTGAAGCCAAGTCCTACCAGCAGCGCAGCGGTAATCGCCACGGGTGCGCCAAAACCGGCTGCACCTTCGAGGAAGGCGCCGAAGCAGAAACCGATCAGCAGAACCTGCAGGCGCTGGTCATCGGTGATCGACAGAACCGAACTGCGGATGACTTCAAACTGCCCGCTCTTGACCGTCAGTTTGTAGAGGAACACCGCTGCCACGATGATCCAGGCGATCGGCCACAGGCCATAAGCGAAGCCATACCCGGCGGCGGCGAACGCCATATCGACCGGCATCTGGAAGGCGAAGATCGCCACCAGGATCGACAAGGCCAGGGTGATGCTGCCGGCCACATGTCCTTTGAGGCGGAACACGGCCAAAGCCAGGAAGAAAAATACGATGGGGATGACGGCGGCGAGTGCGGACAAGCCGAGGCTGCCAAGCGGGGTATAGAGCTGTTGCCAGGTTTGCATATGGGGTGGCCCCTAATTGTTGTTGGTCAGGCACTGATCAGCGTTCTTGGATAATTGGTAAGACCAATTTACAATCGCTGTTGGCTAGGGTAAAAGCCTTGTAGGCGGTGTGTCAATTTGCCGCCCTAAAACTTTTGTCGAATGCAAAGTCCGCAGGTCGCCTGCCTGGTAAGACCAAATTCGTTGTGGCAGGTGCTGGCGCGGCGCCGATAGGCCAGAATAGAGCCCCGGCGAGCCGTCGGATCGTGGAGTAATCGAGTTATGGGGTTTGATCAGATTCGTCAGCGCCGTTTGTCTGACGATATTGTCGAGCAGCTTGAGGGCATGATCCTCGAGGGCACGCTGAAAGCGGGTGAGCGCTTGCCGGCCGAACGTGCGTTGGCCGAACAATTTGGCGTGTCACGCCCTTCATTGCGCGAAGCCATTCAGAAGCTGACCGCCAAAGGCCTGCTGGTCAGTCGCCAGGGCGGCGGCAACTATGTGGTGGAGTCGCTGGGTAGCACCTTCAGTGATCCCTTGTTGCAGCTGCTGGAAAGCAACCCCGAGGCACAGCGCGATCTGCTGGAGTTTCGGCATACGCTGGAAGCGTCTTGCGCCTACTACGCCGCGTTGCGTGCCACCGATGTGGATCGCGAGCGACTGACCGCGGCATTCAACGAATTACAGGACTGCTATTCGCGTCACGAAGAGGTGAGTCGTGCCGAAGAGGGTGCGGCGGACGCAAGCTTTCACCTGGCGATCGCCGAGGCCAGCCACAATGCTGTGCTGCTTCACACCATTCGCGGGCTGTTCGACCTGCTCAAGCGCAACGTGGTGACCAACATCGGTGGCATGTACAAGCAGCGCACTGAAACCCGCGACATGCTGATCACGCAGCATCGGGAGTTGTATCAGGCGATTATCGAAGGGCGGGCGGAGCAGGCGCGGGAAGTGTCCAGTCGGCACATTCTGTATGTGCAGGAGGTACTGGAGGAGGTGCGTCAGGAAGTGCAGCGCGTGGCCCGGGCGGAACGGCGCAAGGGGATGTAGCCAGTCGGTTCCATATCGTTTGTGAGATTGCTTTCGCGGGCAAGCCCGCTCCCACAGGTACACCGAAACCCTGTGGGAGCGGGCTTGCCCGCGAAGGGGCCTCAAGGCGAAAGAGTCAGTCTTCCTTGCCCTTGTTGCGCACCGCACGCTGCAACTCGCGACCGGCGTCGCGTTCGCGCTCGGTATCGCGCTTGTCGTATTCCTTCTTGCCCTTGCCCAGAGCGATCTCGCACTTGACCATGTGCTTGCTCCAGTACCAGGACAGGCACACGCAGGCGTAACCCTTTTGCTGCACGGCCGCGGCCAGCTTTTCCAGCTCGCGCCGGTTGAGCAGCAATTTACGGGTGCGCACCGGATCGGCAATGACGTGGGTACTGGCGGTCGTCAGGGGCGTAATGTGGCTGCCGAGCAGCCAGGCTTCGCCATCCTTGAGCAGTACGTAGCTGTCAACCAGCTGCAGTTTGCTTGCCCGCAGACTTTTTACTTCCCAGCCGGCCAGGACCAGACCAGCCTCGAAACGATGTTCGATGAAGTAATCGTGTCGCGCCTTTTTGTTTTGCGCGATGGTCCCTGTTGGGTGTTTCTTCTGTTTAGCCATAGGGGCGGCATTATAGGGAGTTGCACGCGAGTCGGCTACGGTGTTGCTACGTGCTTGAGCAGGTTGATTGAATCCCGGACAATGCGGCCTCTTTTTTGAACGCTTGGGCGTGATAACGATGTCGACAGACAAGGTTTCTGTCCACGGCAGTTGGGCTAGCCGCTGGGTCTTCATACTCGCCGCGACCGGTTCGGCCGTGGGGCTGGGTAGTATCTGGAAATTCCCGTACATGGTCGGCGTCTATGGCGGCGGCGCCTTCGTGCTGATGTTCCTGGCCTGTATCGCATTGATCGGCGTGCCGGTCATGCTGGCGGAAACCCTGATCGGCCGGCGTGCCCGGCAGAGTCCGGCCAATGCCTTGAAGATGCTGGCGGTCGAGGCGGGGCACTCGGCCAAATGGTCCTGGGGCGCGTTTGCCGGGATGATCACGGCATTGCTGATCCTGTCGTTCTACAGTGTGGTTGGCGGCTGGTCGCTGGACTACATCATCGACATGGGGCGTGGCGACTTCCAGGGCGCGACGCCTGATCAAGTGGGGGCTTACTTCGGCAATGTGATCGCCGATCCCTGGCGCCTGACACTTTGGCACTCGATTTTCATGCTGTTGTCAGCGGTGGTGATCGCCAAGGGCGTGGTTGCCGGGCTTGAACGCAGTTTGCGCATCATGATGCCGTTGTTGTTCGTGATGATCCTCGTGCTGCTGGGCTACAGCATGACCACCGGTCATTTCATGGAAGGCGTGCATTTCATGTTCGACTTCCACCCGGAAAAGGTCATGGACGGCTTGTTGCCCGCGATGGGGCATGCGTTCTTTTCCCTGAGCGTGGGCGTTGGCTCGATCATGATCTACGGTGCGTACATGCCGAAGAACTCATCGATTTCAGGGACGGTTGTCGGCGTGGCGCTGCTCGACACCTTCGTTTCCCTGGTGGCCGGCCTGGCGTTGTTTCCGATTGTTTTCGCGGCGGGCCTGAATCCGAGCGAAGGGCCGGGGCTGATGTTCGTCAGCCTGCCGTTTGCCTTCGGTAACGTAGCGTTCGGGCAATTGATGGGTGTTGTGTTCTTCGTGCTGGTGGCGGTCGCTGCCTGGAGTTCGGCGATTTCCCTGCTGGAACCGATGGTGGCCTACCTGGTCGAGCGCACTAAAGTGAGTCGTGCCTGGGTCACCTTCTGGCTGGCGTTCAGCTGCTGGTTTGTTGGCCTGGGTACGGTGTTCTCCTTCAATATCTGGAAGGAGGCCAAATTCTTCGTGAACGAAGGCGGGATGTTCCACCTCTACCAATGGGGAGCGACCGGTGGCCTCGACTTCTTTGGCGTGATCGATTTCTTCACCTCGCGACTCATGCTGCCGCTTGGCGGTTTGTGTTTCGTGGTGTTTGCGGGCTGGATCATGGGGCGTGAAGCGGTGCGCGACGAGTTGTCGATCCGTAACCCTGCGCTGTTTGGCCTGTCCTTGTTCTTGATGCGCTATGTGGCGCCCATCGGCATTCTCGTAGTGTTTGCCGCCCAGCTGTGGAAGTGACGCTGACATGACGACACACATTTCACGTTCGGCCTTGCTGCCGTACCCGGCGCAAGCGCTGTATGACCTGGTCAACGACGTGGCGCGCTATCCGGAGTTTCTGCCGTGGTGCTCGTCCGCCGAAGTCCTGGAGAGCTCACCTGAGCATATGCGGGCGAGTGTCGGCGTGGCGAAGGGTGGCCTCAGTCAGCATTTCGTAACGCGCAACACGTTGATTCCGGGGCAGTCGATCGAAATGAACCTCGAAGAGGGCCCTTTCACCCAATTGCATGGCATCTGGGTATTCAAGGCGCTGACCGACAAAGCCTGCAAGATCAGCCTCGATCTGTCGTTCGATTATGCCGGGCCGCTGGTTCGCGCCACCTTGGGGCCGCTGTTCAATCAGGCGGCCAACACTTTGGTGGATGCGTTCTGCCAGCGCGCCAAGCAGATACATGGTTGAGGTCATGATTGAAGTCGAGGTGGTCTACGCGGCCGTAGACCGTCAGGTGCTGCTGACAGTGGCCGTACCTGTCGGAACGACCGTGCGGGCGGCCTTGCTCAGGTCGGCCGTGGCTGAAGAGTTTCCGGAGCTGGATCTGACCCGTTGCCCTGTGGGGATCTTCGGCAAGGTGGTCGCTGACCCGGAGAGTCGGGTAGTCCAGGCCGGGGATCGCATCGAGATTTACCGCCCGTTGCTGGCCGATCCGAAAGAGGTGCGCCGACTGCGCGCGGCGAAAGCTGCCGAGGCCAAAGCGCGGAATCAGTGAGTGGCTTGAACGCCAGACAATAAAAAGCCCGGGCATGCCGGGCTTTTTATTGCGTCGCAAATTATTGCGGCGAGGTGTCCAGTGGCTCCGGCGTCGGGACCGGAACGGTTTCTACGCCGTCGACGTCCTTCTGGATCTGATCCAGCAGCGAACCTGGCTTGACCGGTTTTTCCGGTTTTGGCTTCTCGACGTTTTCTGCCGGGGCAGCCACTGTCGTGCCGCTGTCCTTGCCGAGAATGGCTTCGTCCCGGCTCACGCCTGGCATGAAATCACCGGAGAGGCTGACAAGCTGATCATTTGGGTTGAAGATAACGCTAATGCGTTCCTGTTGGCGTTCACCGCCACCCGGTTGCAGGCTGTACAGATAATCCCAGCGATCGGCATGGAACGTGTCAGTCAGCAGAGGGTTGCCCATGATAAACCGTACTTGCTTGCGGGTCATTCCCGGGCGTAACTGGTCTATCATGTCCTGCGTGACGACATTGCCCTGCTGGATGTCGATTTTGTAAACCCCGGGGAATGAACAACCGGCGAGTGCGAGCAGTCCCACAAAGGTGAAACTGGTTAGCAAGAGCTTGGTGTTTTGCATCGGTGGGCGACTTCCACTATCTTGGCTGGGACAACGTAAACGCCGATCATACCCGCATTAAGAGAAGCTGCGAAGCAGCATCGCGAGAAAGCTGACCATGGTTGAAAATAGCGAACTACGCAAAGCCGGCCTCAAAGTGACCCTGCCACGGGTCAAAATTCTGCAAATGCTCGATTCCGCCGAGCAGCGCCACATGAGTGCCGAGGATGTCTACAAGGCCCTTATGGAGGCTGGTGAGGACGTCGGTCTGGCCACGGTTTACCGTGTTCTGACCCAGTTCGAGGCAGCTGGCCTTGTGGTGCGGCACAACTTCGACGGAGGCCATGCGGTCTTCGAACTGGACGACGGAAAGCATCACGACCATATGGTCAACGTCGAAACCAGCGAAGTGATCGAATTCTTCGATGAAGAAATCGAGCGGCTTCAGAAAGCAATCGTCGACAAGTATGGCTTCGAGATGGTTGATCACAATCTGGTGCTGTACGTGCGCAAGAAAAAGTAAGCATGTCGCGCGAACATTCAGTTCGCGAAACGAACGAAGGCGACCCCAGGGTCGCCTTCGTGCTTTCTGCCTTTATTCAGGCTTTTGCGGCCACCACCATTTTTTTGGCATGCGCCAGGGATTCCTTGGTGAGGTCGATGCCGCCCAGCATCCGTGCGACTTCTTCGATGCGGTCGTTTTTGCTCAATCTGGAAACGGCCGTGCGGGTGGCATCTTCGCCGCGCACTTTATGCACAAATAGATGTTGATGGCCTTGCGCTGCCACTTGCGGCAAGTGGGTCACGGTCAGTACCTGCCCGCGCTCGCCGAGGCGACGCAACAGCTGGCCGACGATTTCTGCAGTCGGACCACCGATACCAACGTCCACTTCGTCGAACACTAGAGTGGGAACGCGAGATGTCTGCGCGGTGATCACCTGGATCGCCAGGCTGATCCGTGACAGCTCGCCTCCGGATGCAACTTTTGCCAAGGCTTTCAATGGTTGGCCCGGGTTGGCGCTGACCAGTAGTTCAACCTGTTCAAGTCCGTTAGGGAGTAGCTCGTCGCTACTGTTTGGGCGTAACTCGATGGTGAAGCGCCCGCCAGGCATGCCCAGGCGCTGGATCTCCTGTTCCACGGCGCTGGCCAGGCTGTTCGAGGCTTGATGACGCAGATCGCTCAGTTCGCGAGCCTTTTCCTGATAATGGCGAGCGTATGAAGACAGTTCGTCGCTCAGTCTCTCGATGGATTCGTCGTTGGCGTTGAGGGTTTCGATTTCATCCAGCAGTTTCTGCTGCATCTCGGCAACTTCGGTCGGCTGGATGCGGTGTTTGCGCGCCAGGGTATAGATCGCGTCGAGGCGCTCTTCAAGGTATTGAAGGCGCGACGGATCGGCGTCGAAGTTGTCGAGGAAGCGGTTCAGTTCGCCCACGGCCTCTTCAACCTGGATCTGTGCACTGGTCAACAAGCTGCTGGCTTCGCCCAGCGCACCGATCGAGCTGTTCACGCTCGACAGGCGGTTGAGGCTGGCGGTCAGGGCGTTCAGTACATTCCCGGAATCACTTTCACTGCATTGCTCGACGACTTGCCGGCAGATCCCGAGCAAGGTCTCGGCGTTGGTCAGGTTCTTGTGTTCCTGCTCGAGCTGCTCCAGCTCGTTGTCGCCAAGGCCAAGGTTTTCCAGTTCTTCGAGTTGATAGCTGAGCAACTGATGGCGGGCGCGTTGCTCATCGCCGGAGTTGGAGAGTCGCTCCAGTTCCTGGCGGGTCTGGCGCCAACGCTGGGCGGCGAGCTGAACCTGGCGGGCAAGGTCGGTCGCGCCGGCATATTCATCGAGCAGGCGGCGGTGAGTATCGGTCTTGAGCAGGGATTGGTGTTCGTGCTGGCTGTGAATGTCGATCAGCAGCTCGCCCAGCGCCTTGAGGTCGCCAAGCGGGCAGGGCGTGCCGTTGATGTAGCCACGCGAGCGTCCTTCGGATGTGATTACCCGGCGCAGGATGCACGGGCCGTCGTTTTCGAGGTCACGCTCGGCCAGCCAGGCGCTGGCTTCCGGAATGTCGGCCAGATCAAAGGTGGCCAGGATATCGGCCTTGTCCGCGCCGGGGCGGACCACGCCGCTGTCGGCGCGATCACCCAGGGTAAGGCCCAGCGCGTCGAGCATGATCGACTTGCCCGCGCCGGTTTCCCCGGTGATCACGCTCATCCCGCGATCGAGTTCGAGATCGAGATGTTCAACGATGGCGTAGTTGTGTACGGACAGGTGCACCAGCATATGGGCCGCTCCCAGGTGTTAGGTCTGGTTATTTATACAGTGTTTTGTTTCTGGCTGACAATGCCCCTCGTTAGCTCGATTGGCTTGGTCCGACGAAACCCTTATCGCGGGCGGGAATGAAAATGCAGTTGTTTTTTGTAGGGTTAATGATCGGGCCCCCTTGAAGCCGGATTTTGCGGCCCCATATAGCTGGGCAGAAGCGCGAGTCGAGCTCGCGGACGATATTGAAAGGAGAAATCTATGGCTGACGAACAGACAGTGGATACGCAAAACCCAGACGCCAACCAGGCGCCCGAGGCTTCGGGTGAAGACCTGGCGGCTCGTGTACAAGTGCTCGAAGAGCAACTGGCAGGCGCTCAGGATCAGGCTTTGCGTGTAGCCGCCGATCTGCAGAACGTCCGCCGTCGCGCCGAGCAGGATGTGGAGAAGGCTCACAAGTTCGCGCTGGAAAAATTCGCCGGCGACCTGCTGCCGATCGTCGACAGCCTGGAGCGTGGCCTGGAACTGTCCAGCCCGGACGACGAAAGCATTCGTCCGATGCGTGAAGGCATCGAGCTGACCCTGAAAATGTTCCACGACACTCTCAAGCGTTATCAGCTTGAAGCGATCGATCCGCATGGCGAACCGTTCAACGCCGTTCAGCATCAGGCAATGGCCATGCAGGAAAGCGCCGATGTCGAGCCTAACAGCGTTCTGAAGGTGTTCCAGAAGGGCTATCAGCTCAATGGTCGCCTGTTGCGCCCGGCGATGGTCGTGGTCAGCAAGGCGCCTGCGCCGGTTTCGCCTTCGATTGACGAGCAGGCTTGAAATCCGCCGCAAGGCCCCCATTTATAAGTCAAGCGTTTAAGTGCTACCGCAGTTAGCCACCACTGCTGCGGCAACCAAATCCAAAGTTTCGGGAGAGTGAACATGGGCAAAATTATCGGTATCGACCTGGGGACTACCAACTCCTGCGTCTCCGTGCTGGAAAACGGCAAGGCAAAAGTTATTGAAAACGCTGAAGGCGCGCGTACCACGCCGTCGATCATCGCCTACGCCAACGATGGCGAAATCCTGGTTGGCCAGTCGGCCAAGCGTCAGGCCGTGACCAATCCGCACAACACCCTGTACGCGGTGAAGCGTCTGATCGGTCGTCGTTTCGACGAAGAAGTCGTGCAGAAAGACATTCAGATGGTCCCTTACAAGATCGTCAAGGCTGACAACAGCGACGCCTGGGTTGAAGTGAACGGCCAGAAAATGGCGCCGCCACAAATCTCGGCTGAAATCCTGAAGAAGATGAAGAAGACCGCCGAAGACTATCTCGGCGAGACCGTGACTGAAGCGGTGATCACCGTTCCGGCCTACTTCAACGACAGCCAGCGCCAGGCGACCAAAGACGCCGGCCGCATCGCTGGCCTGGACGTAAAACGTATCATCAACGAACCAACCGCAGCTGCTCTGGCTTACGGCATGGACAAGGCCAAGGGCGATCACACCGTGATCGTTTACGACCTGGGCGGCGGTACTTTCGACGTTTCCGTGATCGAGATCGCTGAAGTCGATGGCGAGCACCAGTTCGAAGTACTGGCCACCAACGGTGACACGTTCCTGGGCGGTGAAGACTTTGACATTCGTCTGATCGACTACCTCGTCGACGAATTCAAGAAAGAAAGCGGCATGAACCTCAAGGGCGACCCGCTGGCCATGCAGCGCCTGAAAGAAGCTGCTGAAAAAGCCAAGATCGAACTGTCCTCGAGCCAGTCGACCGACGTGAACCTGCCGTACATCACTGCAGACGCCACCGGTCCTAAGCACCTGAACGTGAAGATCTCCCGCGCCAAGCTCGAAGCGCTGGTGGAAGACCTGGTTCAGCGCACCATCGAACCTTGCCGCATCGCAATGAAAGATGCCGGTATCGACGTTGGCGCGATCAACGACGTGATCCTGGTGGGCGGTCAGACCCGTATGCCACTGGTTCAGAAGCTGGTAACCGAGTTCTTCGGTAAAGAAGCTCGTAAAGACGTCAACCCGGACGAAGCGGTTGCCATGGGTGCTGCCATCCAGGGTGCGGTACTGGCCGGTGACGTGAAGGACGTTCTGCTGCTCGACGTCAGCCCGCTGACCCTGGGTATCGAAACCATGGGTGGCGTGATGACCGCGCTGATCGAGAAAAACACCACGATTCCTACCAAGAAATCGCAAGTGTTCTCGACTGCCGACGACAACCAGGGCGCCGTGACCATTCACGTGCTGCAAGGCGAGCGTAAGCAAGCCGCACA
Organism: Pseudomonas sp. GW823-FHT02E01; assembly: GCF_058797535.1. Classification (NCBI taxonomy): domain Bacteria; kingdom Pseudomonadati; phylum Pseudomonadota; class Gammaproteobacteria; order Pseudomonadales; family Pseudomonadaceae; genus Pseudomonas; species Pseudomonas sp. GW823-FHT02E01. Next base: position 58,897 of record NZ_JBXAJS010000015.1, read on the forward strand.
GAACAAGTCCCTGGGCAAGTTCGACCTGGCCGACATTCCACCAGCTCCACGTGGCGTGCCGCAGATCGAAGTGACCTTCGACATCGACGCCAACGGCATCCTGCACGTAGGTGCGAAGGACAAGGCTACCGGCAAGACTCAGTCGATCGTGATCAAGGCCAACTCCGGTCTGTCCGACGAAGAAATCGAGCGCATGGTGCGTGATGCCGAGGCTAACGCCGAGGAAGATCGCAAGTTCGAAGAGCTGGCCGCTGCCCGTAACCAGGGTGATGCACTGGTTCACTCGACTCGCAAAATGGTCTCCGACGCCGGCGATAAAGTGACCGCTGAAGAGAAGACTGCAATCGAAGCTGCCGTAGTTGCCCTGGAAGCCGCCGTTAAAGGCGACGACAAGGCTGCTATCGACGCCAAGGTTGAAGAGCTGTCGAAAGTCTCCGCTCCAGTGGCGCAGAAGATGTACGCCGAACAGGCTCAGCCTGCTGAAGGCGCGGCACCGCACGACGACAAGGCGGAAAAGGCTGACGACGTTGTCGATGCCGAGTTCGAAGAAGTCAAAGACCACAAGTAAGTTGTTGGTCGGCCGGTTGACTGCCTTTAGGCGGTGACTGGTAGGATGTCGCCGCGCGGGAGCTTGCTCCCGCGTTGGCGTATCTGGAATACGCGAATTTTTACAGCATGCGACAGCGTTCACGTGCTGGTGGTATGGCCGGAAATGCTCCTGCTTTTCGTGCCGCAAGTACCGCAAGAATCAAAGACCAGGATCGTTGAATTGACGTGAGTTGGGTCCGGGCCTGTATTGGGGCTCAACGAGTTCGGCAAACTCAGGAGGGTTTTGTCGGACGTCCTCAAGAGTGCAAAGACTTATGGCAAAGCGTGACTATTACGAAGTGTTGGGTGTTGAGCGTGGCTCAAGCGAAGCGGACCTGAAGAAGGCTTACCGTCGCCTGGCGATGAAGCACCACCCGGACCGTAATCCCGATGACAAGGCGTCGGAAGAGATGTTCAAGGAGGCCAACGAGGCCTACGAAGTGCTGTCCGATTCCAGCAAGCGCGCGGCGTACGACCAGTACGGCCATGCCGGTGTCGACCCGAGCATGGGTGGCGGCGGTGCCGGTTTCGGCGGTCAGAACTTCTCCGACATCTTTGGTGATGTCTTCAGTGACTTCTTCGGTGGCGGTCGCGGCGGTTCCCGTGGCGGTGCTCAGCGCGGCAGTGACTTGCGCTACACCCTGGAGCTGGATCTCGAAGAGGCGGTGCGCGGTACGACCGTGAATATCCGCGTTCCGACGCTGGTCAACTGCAAGCCTTGCGACGGCTCCGGCGCCAAGAAAGGTTCTGCGCCGGTGACCTGCCCGACTTGCGGCGGTATCGGCCAGGTGCGCATGCAGCAAGGTTTCTTCTCGGTGCAGCAGACCTGCCCGCGCTGCCATGGCCAAGGCAAGATCATTTCCGATCCGTGCGATTCCTGCCACGGCGAAGGTCGTGTCGAAGAGTACAAGACCCTGTCGGTGAAAGTGCCGGCCGGTGTCGATACCGGTGATCGCATTCGTCTGTCCGGCGAAGGCGAGGCGGGTGCCCAGGGTGGCCCGACTGGCGACCTGTACGTGGTGATCAATGTGCGCGAGCACTCGATTTTCCAGCGCGATGGCAAGCACCTGTTCTGCGAAGTGCCGATCAGCTTCGTCGATGCGGCGCTGGGTGGCGAGCTGGAAATTCCGACCCTTGATGGTCGGGTCAAGCTGAAGATCCCTGAGGGGACCCAGACCGGCAAGCAGTTCCGTGTGCGCGGCAAGGGTGTCGCGCCAGTGCGTGGCGGTGGTGCTGGCGACTTGATGTGCCGCGTGGCGGTCGAGACTCCGGTCAACCTGAGCCGTCGCCAGCGTGAAATGCTCGAGGAATTCCGTAGTTCGCTGGCGGATGACAACAGCCATTCGCCAAAAACCACCGGTTGGTTCGAAGGTGTGAAGCGCTTCTTCGGCGATTTGTAAGGAGACAGGCATGCGACGTATTGCAGTGATGGGCGCCGCCGGGCGCATGGGCAAGACCCTGATTGAAGCCGTGCAGCAAACCCCGGGCGCCGGTCTGACGGCGGCGGTGGATCGTCCCGACAGCACGTTGGTCGGCGCGGATGCCGGTGAGTTGGCTGCGCTGGGTCGTATCGGCGTGCCTCTGTCCGGTGATCTGGATCGGGTGGTCGACGAGTTCGACGTGCTGATCGACTTCACGCACCCGACGGTGACCCTGAAGAACCTGGCCTTCTGCCGTAAACACGGCAAGGCCATGATCATCGGTACCACCGGTTTCAGCGTTGAAGAAAAGCAGTTGCTGGCGGAAGCGGGCAAGGACATTCCGATTGTCTTCGCGGCCAACTTCAGTGTCGGGGTCAACCTGTGCCTGAAGTTGCTCGACACGGCCGCTCGCGTATTGGGCAACGATGTCGATATCGAAATCACCGAAGCTCACCATCGGCATAAAGTCGATGCGCCGTCCGGCACTGCCGTGCGCATGGGAGAGGTGATTGCCGATGCGTTGGGTCGCGATCTGAAAAAGGTGGCGGTGTATGGTCGTGAGGGCCAGACCGGCGCTCGTGATCGCGAGACCATTGGTTTCGCCACTGTGCGCGCTGGCGACATCGTCGGTGATCACACCGTGCTGTTCGCCGCCGACGGCGAGCGTGTCGAGATCACACACAAGGCATCCAGTCGCATGACGTTCGCCAAGGGTGCGGTGCGTGCCGCATTGTGGCTGGACGGGCGCGAGCCTGGCCTTTACGACATGCAAGACGTGCTCGATCTGCGTTAAGATGCACCCGAAATCGGGCTCGCGCACAGCGTTTGAGCCCGGTTTTGTTCCGCCAAGCGACGTCCTGTCGCATTCTCCAGCCTTTAAGGCTCATTGGCGGTAGACCAAAAAGGCCTTTTTCTGTAAGCTACAGCTTTAGTGTGTCCACTAAAAGCGCGCAGAATAATTCAGTGAAGAAGCGGGGTGACGTGTCCATACGTCACTCCGCTTTTTTACAACCTGCGATCGCCCTTTCAGGCTTTATTTACGGGAGGTCTTCTTGACTAAGCCAGCCATACTCGCCCTTGCTGATGGCAGCATTTTTCGCGGCGAAGCCATTGGAGCCGACGGTCAAACCGTTGGTGAGGTGGTGTTCAACACCGCAATGACCGGCTATCAGGAAATCCTTACCGATCCTTCCTACGCCCAACAGATTGTTACCCTGACTTACCCGCACATCGGCAACACCGGCACCACGCCGGAAGACGCCGAATCCAACCGCGTCTGGTCTGCCGGCCTGGTCATCCGTGACCTGCCACTGGTGGCGAGCAACTGGCGTAACACGATGTCCCTGTCCGACTACCTGAAGGCCAACAATGTTGTGGCCATCGCCGGTATCGACACCCGCCGCCTGACGCGCATCCTGCGTGAAAAAGGCGCGCAGAACGGCTGCATCATGGCTGGTGACAACATTTCCGAAGCTGCCGCCATTGCCGCCGCCCAGGGCTTCCCTGGCCTCAAGGGCATGGACCTGGCGAAAGTCGTCAGCACCAAGGAAAGCTACGAGTGGCGCTCGACTGTCTGGGATCTGAAAACCGACAGCCACGCGACCATCGAAGCTTCCGAGCTGCCGTACCACGTGGTTGCCTACGACTACGGCGTCAAGGTGAACATCCTGCGCATGCTGGTCGAGCGCGGTTGCCGCGTGACCGTCGTGCCTGCGCAAACGCCTGCTGCCGAAGTGCTGGCGCTGAAGCCGGACGGCGTATTCCTGTCCAACGGCCCTGGTGACCCGGAGCCTTGCGACTACGCGATCCAGGCGATCCAGGACGTGCTGGAAACCGAAATTCCGGTCTTCGGTATCTGCCTCGGCCACCAACTGCTGGCCCTGGCCTCCGGCGCCAAGACCCTGAAAATGGGTCATGGCCACCACGGTGCTAACCACCCCGTCCAGGACCTGGACAGCGGTGTGGTGATGATCACCAGCCAGAACCACGGTTTTGCCGTAGACGAAGCGACCCTGCCGGCCAACGTTCGCGCGATCCACAAATCGCTGTTCGACGGCACCCTGCAAGGTATCGAGCGTACCGACAAGAGCGCCTTCAGCTTCCAGGGTCACCCGGAAGCCAGCCCTGGCCCGAACGACGTAGCGCCATTGTTCGATCGCTTCATCACCGAGATGGCCAAGCGACGCTGATCGCTCGCCCTGATGTAGCAAGGCTTGAGGGTGGTCCCGATACCGGCGGCCCCCTCAAGGCTTCAGATTGAACAAGACGGCTTGCCGACTGACCTGCGGATTTGAGTGACAAACCCATGCCAAAACGTACAGACATTAAAAGCATCCTGATTCTCGGCGCTGGCCCGATCGTGATCGGCCAGGCCTGCGAATTCGACTACTCCGGCGCCCAGGCCTGTAAAGCCCTGCGCGAGGAGGGCTACCGCGTCATCCTGGTGAACTCCAACCCGGCCACCATCATGACCGACCCGGCCATGGCCGACGCGACCTACATCGAGCCGATCAAGTGGCAGACCGTTGCCAAGATCATCGAAAAAGAGCGTCCGGACGCGCTGCTGCCGACCATGGGCGGCCAGACTGCTCTGAACTGCGCCCTGGACCTGGAGCGCGAAGGCGTTCTGGAGAAGTTCGGCGTAGAGATGATCGGTGCCAACGCCGACACCATCGACAAGGCTGAAGATCGTTCGCGTTTCGACAAGGCGATGAAATCCATCGGCCTGGCGTGCCCGCGTTCCGGTATCGCCCACAGCATGGAAGAGGCCAATGCGGTCCTCGAGAAGCTTGGCTTCCCGTGCATCATCCGTCCGTCCTTCACCATGGGCGGCACCGGTGGCGGTATTGCTTACAACCGTGAAGAGTTCGAAGAAATCTGCGCCCGTGGTCTGGACCTGTCGCCGACCAAGGAACTGCTGATCGACGAATCGCTGATCGGTTGGAAAGAGTACGAGATGGAGGTTGTCCGCGATAAGAAGGACAACTGCATCATCGTCTGCTCCATCGAAAACTTCGACCCGATGGGCGTGCACACCGGTGACTCGATCACCGTGGCACCTGCACAGACCCTGACTGACAAGGAATACCAGATCCTGCGTAACGCCTCCCTGGCGGTACTGCGCGAGATCGGCGTGGAAACCGGCGGCTCCAACGTTCAGTTCGGTATTTGCCCGAACACTGGCCGCATGGTCGTGATCGAGATGAACCCGCGTGTATCCCGTTCGTCGGCCCTGGCTTCGAAAGCCACCGGCTTCCCGATCGCCAAGGTTGCGGCCAAGCTGGCCGTGGGTTACACCCTCGACGAGCTGTCGAACGACATCACCGGCGGCAAGACCCCGGCGTCCTTCGAGCCGTCCATCGACTACGTCGTCACCAAGCTGCCACGTTTTGCCTTCGAGAAGTTCTCCAAGGCTGACGCGCGCCTGACCACTCAGATGAAGTCGGTCGGTGAAGTCATGGCCATCGGCCGGACCTTCCAGGAGTCCCTGCAGAAAGCCCTGCGCGGCCTGGAAGTCGGTGTTTGCGGTCTGGACGAGAAGGTTGATCTGGCCAACCCGGAAAGCATGAGCGTGCTCAAGCGCGAGCTGACCGTGCCGGGCGCCGAGCGTATCTGGTACGTGGCGGACGCCATGCGCGCCGGCATGAGTGTTGAAGACATCTTCGGCATGACCATGATCGATCCTTGGTTCCTGGTGCAGATGGAAGACCTGATCAAGGACGAAGAGAAGGTCAAGACCCTGGGTCTGACCAGCATCGACCGCGATCTGATGTTCCGCCTCAAGCGCAAAGGCTTCTCCGATATGCGCCTGGCCAAACTGCTGGGCGTGACCGAGAAGAGCCTGCGTGCTCATCGTCACAAGCTGGAAATCTTCCCGGTCTACAAGCGCGTCGACACCTGCGCCGCTGAGTTCGCCACCGACACCGCTTACCTGTACTCGACGTACGAAGAAGAGTGTGAAGCGGCGCCATCGGGTCGCGACAAGATCATGATCCTGGGTGGCGGTCCGAACCGTATCGGCCAGGGCATCGAGTTCGACTACTGCTGCGTACACGCGGCACTGGCCCTGCGCGATGACGGGTACGAGACCATCATGGTCAACTGCAACCCGGAAACCGTATCCACCGACTACGACACCTCCGATCGCCTGTACTTCGAACCAGTGACCCTGGAAGACGTGCTGGAAATCGTCCGCGTCGAGAAGCCGAAAGGCGTGATCGTCCAGTACGGCGGCCAGACCCCGCTGAAACTGGCGCGTGCCCTGGAAGCCGCCGGCGTGCCGATCATCGGTACCAGCCCTGACGCCATCGACCGTGCGGAAGACCGTGAGCGCTTCCAGCAGATGGTTCAGCGCCTGAACCTGCGTCAGCCGCCAAACGCCACCGTGCGCAGCGAAGACGAAGCGATTCGTGCCGCCGCCAAGATCGGTTACCCGCTGGTGGTACGTCCGTCCTATGTACTGGGCGGTCGTGCGATGGAAATCGTCTACGAAGAAGAAGAACTCAAGCGCTACCTGCGCGAAGCGGTTCAAGTGTCCAACGACAGCCCGGTGCTGCTGGACCACTTCCTCAATTGCGCCATCGAAATGGACGTGGATGCAGTCTGCGACGGCAAGGACGTGGTGATCGGCGCGATCATGCAGCACATCGAGCAGGCTGGCGTTCACTCCGGTGACTCCGCATGCTCGCTGCCGCCGTACTCGCTGCCGGCGCACATCCAGGACGAAATGCGCGAACAGGTCAAGAAAATGGCCCTGGAACTGGGTGTGGTCGGCCTGATGAACGTACAGTTGGCGCTGCAAGGCGAGGACATCTACGTCATCGAAGTCAACCCGCGCGCTTCCCGTACCGTACCGTTCGTGTCCAAGTGCATTGGTGTTTCCCTGGCGATGATCGCGGCGCGCGTGATGGCCGGTAAAACCCTGAAAGAACTGGGTTTCACCAAGGAAATCATTCCGAACTTCTACAGCGTGAAAGAGGCGGTGTTCCCGTTCGCCAAATTCCCTGGCGTTGACCCGATCCTCGGCCCAGAGATGAAGTCGACCGGTGAAGTGATGGGCGTGGGCGACACCTTCGGTGAAGCGTTCGCCAAGGCCCAGATGGGTGCCAGCGAAGTGTTGCCGACCGGCGGTACTGCGTTCATCAGCGTGCGTGACGACGACAAGCCACTGGTTGCGGGCGTGGCCCGTGATCTGATCAACTTGGGCTTCGAAGTGGTCGCCACTGCCGGTACTGCCAAGCTGATCGAGGCTGCAGGCCTGAAAGTGCGCCGTGTGAACAAGGTGACCGAGGGTCGTCCGCACGTGGTCGACATGATCAAGAATGACGAAGTCACGCTGATCATCAACACCACCGAAGGTCGTCAGTCGATCGCTGATTCGTACTCCATTCGTCGTAATGCCCTGCAGCACAAGATTTACTGCACCACCACCATTGCTGCTGGCGAAGCCATCTGTGAAGCGCTGAAGTTCGGTCCCGAGAAGACCGTGCGCCGCTTGCAGGATCTACACGCAGGATTGAAGGCATGAGCATAACGAAGTACCCGATGACCGTTCAGGGCGCACGCGCCCTGGAAGAAGAGCACACTCACCTGACCAAGGTCGTTCGTCCGAAGCTTAGCCAGGATATCGGTACGGCCCGCGAGTTGGGTGACTTGAAGGAAAACGCCGAATACCACGCTGCCCGTGAGCAGCAGGGTATGGTCGAGGCGCGGATCCGTGATATCGAAGGCCGCATGCAGAACGCGGTGATCATCGATGTGACGACCATTCCTCACTCCGGCAAGGTGATTTTCGGCACAACCGTCGAAATCGCCAACGTCGAAACCGATGAAAGCGTGACTTACCAGATCGTTGGTGAGGACGAGGCTGACATCAAACTCGGCAAGATCTCTGTCGGCTCGCCGATTGCCCGCGCCTTGATTGCCAAGGAAGAGGGTGATGTGGTTGCCGTCAAGACGCCTGGTGGCGTTATCGAGTACGAGATTGTCGAAGTTCGCCACGTCTGAAGGCCGGCGCCCGTTTCGTGCGGGCGTCATGCTTTGGCAGCTGACCCAGATGTTGTGGGTCGGCGGCTTGTGGCTGTTGCACGTCGGTCTTTTGCCGGTGCTGGGACGAATTGGCCTGGCACCGCTGCTGATCGATGAAATCGCAGGCATGCTCAATACGTTGGTAGTGGGATTCGCTACGGCGTGTGTGATATTGCAGGCTTTGGTGCTGGTTAAGGCCGAGGGCCTTGTCAGTCTATGGCGCGATATTCGCGGGCAACTGCTGTTGATGGCGTTGTATGCGTGCGCGATGTACTTCGTGGTGCGTTTCGGCTGGCCGGATGCCGTGCGTTGGCAGGCGTTCAGCTATCTTGTTCTGGGCTTTACCGGGCTGGTGCTGGTGTTGCAGCCGATGCCGGGATGGAGTGGCAGGGTGCGCGAAGCACACCCTTGACCCTTGCCATCACTTGAAGCGATGGACGTTCGACAGCTGCTTGTTGACGCTGAAGTTCTTGCGGTAGATCAGTGCCATCTTGCCGATGACCTGGACCAGATCCGCTTTGCCGACCTTGCAGAGCTCTGCAATGGACGCCAGGCGCGATTCGCGATCGAGGATGTTGAGCTTGATCTTGATCAGCTCGTGATCCGCCAATGCGCGTTCGAGTTCGGCTAACACACCTTCAGTCAAACCATTGTCTGCCACAATCAGAACCGGTTTCAGATGGTGGCCAATGGATTTGTACTGTTTCTTCTGCTCTTGAGTGAGCGGCATAATCTGACCCCTGCGTCTGATCTTGTAAAAAGCGGCGGCCAGTTTACCCGAGCGAGTCCGGGACCGCCCAGTTAATCACGACCCGTTTTATTTTCGAGGTGGCCCGTGGCCCGTTCCAAGACAAGCCTTAACTGGCTGAAAGAACATTTCAACGACCCATTCGTCAAAATGGCGCAAAAAGACGGGTATCGTTCCCGCGCCAGCTACAAACTGCTGGAGATCCAGGAAAAGGACCGTCTGATCCGCCCGGGCATGAGCGTAATCGACCTTGGAGCGGCCCCTGGTGGCTGGTCCCAGGTGACCAGTCGTCTGATTGGTGGGCAGGGGACATTGATCGCTTCTGACATTCTGGAAATGGACAGCATCCCGGACGTGACCTTCATTCAGGGCGACTTTACCGAGGATGCCGTGCTGGCCCAGATCCTCGATGCCGTCGGAAATAAGGAAGTAGACCTTGTGATTTCCGATATGGCCCCCAATATGAGTGGACTACCAGCCGTGGACATGCCGCGAGCGATGTTCCTGTGCGAGTTGGCACTGGATCTCTCGACTCGGGTGCTCAAGCCCGGTGGTGATTTTTTGATCAAGATCTTCCAGGGCGAAGGTTTCGACGAGTTCCACAAGAGCGTTCGCCAGCAGTTCGAGAAGGTGCAGATGCGCAAGCCGACTTCGTCGCGCGACCGTTCTCGCGAGCAGTACCTGCTGGGCCGTGGTTTCCGCGGACGCAGTGAGAGTTGAGTGAATTTTCGATCAAGGCGATAGGATTTTTGTATTACGCCTTGTCAGAATTAGCGAATATTGTGTAGGAAGTGTTTCACAAAGGGTTACAGACGGCGCCTGCCAAGTTGTAGGTAATGTAGTAAGTTAGGCCGGTGAATATCATGCGAAGCGCGCGCCAGTAGCGGAGCTTGCTTCAGAGGGTAGTTAATTGAACGATATGGCAAAGAATCTGATCCTGTGGTTGATCATCGCGGCTGTCCTGGTGACGGTGATGAACAACTTCTCCAGCCCTAACGAGCCGCAGACCCTCAACTATTCCGACTTCATCCAGCAGGTCAAGGATGGCAAGGTCGAGCGCGTAGCGGTTGATGGCTACGTGATTACCGGCAAGCGCAACGATGGCGACAGCTTCAAGACCATTCGCCCGGCGATCCAGGACAACGGCCTGATCGGCGACCTGGTGGATAACCACGTCGTGGTCGAAGGCAAGCAGCCTGAACAGCAAAGCATCTGGACTCAGCTTCTGGTTGCCAGCTTCCCGATCCTCGTGATTATCGCCGTGTTCATGTTCTTCATGCGGCAGATGCAGGGCGGTGCCGGTGGCAAGGGCGGGCCGATGAGCTTCGGCAAAAGCAAGGCGCGCCTGCTCTCCGAAGATCAGGTGAAGACGACCCTGGCTGACGTTGCCGGTTGCGACGAAGCCAAGGAAGAAGTCGGTGAACTGGTCGAGTTCCTGCGCGATCCGGGCAAATTCCAGCGCCTCGGTGGCCGCATTCCTCGCGGTGTGCTGATGGTGGGTCCTCCGGGTACCGGTAAAACCTTGATCGCCAAGGCCATTGCCGGCGAAGCCAAGGTACCGTTCTTCACCATTTCCGGCTCCGACTTCGTCGAAATGTTCGTCGGCGTGGGTGCCAGCCGTGTTCGCGACATGTTCGAGCAGGCCAAGAAACACGCTCCATGCATCATCTTCATCGACGAAATCGATGCGGTCGGTCGCCATCGTGGTGCTGGCATGGGTGGTGGTCACGACGAGCGCGAGCAGACGCTCAACCAATTGCTGGTTGAGATGGACGGCTTTGAGATGAATGACGGCATCATCGTGATTGCCGCGACCAACCGTCCCGATGTTCTGGACCCTGCGCTGCTGCGTCCGGGCCGTTTCGACCGTCAGGTTGTAGTTGGTCTGCCGGACATTCGTGGTCGCGAACAGATTCTCAAGGTTCACATGCGTAAAGTGCCGATGGGCGACGACGTTGCCCCGGCCGTGATCGCTCGTGGTACTCCAGGCTTCTCCGGTGCTGACCTGGCGAACCTGGTGAACGAGGCATCGTTGTTCGCTGCCCGTGCCGGCAAGCGCATCGTCGAGATGAAAGAATTCGAACTGGCGAAAGACAAGATCATGATGGGCGCCGAGCGCAAATCCATGGTCATGTCCGAGAAAGAAAAGCAGAACACGGCTTATCACGAAGCGGGTCACGCCATTGTAGGTCGTGTCGTGCCTGAGCATGATCCGGTGTACAAGGTGTCGATCATCCCGCGCGGTCGCGCGCTGGGTGTGACCATGTTCCTGCCGGAAGAAGATCGTTACAGCCTGTCCAAGCGTGCGTTGATCAGCCAGATCTGCTCGCTGTACGGCGGTCGTATCGCTGAAGAAATGACCCTGGGCTTCGATGGCGTGACCACCGGTGCCTCCAACGACATCATGCGCGCCAGCCAGATTGCGCGGAACATGGTGACCAAGTGGGGTCTTTCGGAAAAGCTCGGTCCGTTGATGTACGCCGAAGAAGAGGGTGAAGTGTTCCTCGGTCGCGGCGGTGGCGGTCAGAGTGCAAGCTTCTCTGGTGAGACAGCCAAGCTGATCGATTCCGAAGTGCGCAGCATCATCGATCAGTGCTATGGCACGGCGAAGCAGATTCTCACGGACAACCGTGACAAGCTCGATGCGATGGCCGATGCCTTGATGAAGTACGAAACGATCGATGCCGAGCAGATCGACGACATCATGGCGGGTCGTACGCCTCGCGAGCCGCGCGACTGGTCGGGTGGTACGGGTACTTCCGGCACCCCTCCGGTGGTGCAGGATGAGCGTCCGGAAACACCGATCGGCGGTCCTGCTGCTGACGTATAAGGTTTTAAATGACTTCTGTTCAGTCCTCGACCCGGTTGCCTTGCGGCAACCGGGTTCTTGATTTGGCCCAGACGCATGTCATGGGTATTCTCAATGTCACCCCTGATTCTTTCTCCGATGGTGGCCAATACAGCCAGCTCGACGCGGCCATGCGCCACGCCGAAGCCATGGTGGCGGCCGGCGCGACGCTGATCGACGTCGGTGGAGAGTCCACCCGCCCTGGTGCCAGGGTTGTGTCGCCACTCGAAGAGCTGGAGCGCGTAGCCCCTATCGTCGAGCGCATCAATCGCGAACTGGATGTGATCATCTCGGTCGACACCTCAACGCCTGCCGTCATGCGAGAAGCAGCGCGCCTGGGTGCGGGCCTGATCAACGATGTGCGTTCGTTGCGACGCGATGGTGCCCTGGATGCTGCTGCTGCCACCGGGCTGCCGGTTTGTCTGATGCACATGCTGGGCGAGCCGGGCGATATGCAGGACAATCCGCAGTATCAGGATGTCACCCGGGAGGTCGGCGAGTTTCTCGCCGAGCGCATGCATCAGTGTTCATTGGCGGGTATTCCAGCTGAACGGATCATTCTTGATCCCGGCTTTGGCTTCGCCAAAACCTTGCAGCACAATCTGAGTTTGTTCAAACATATGGAAGCCCTGCATGTCTTGGGGCGGCCCCTGTTGGTCGGGGTTTCGCGTAAGAGCATGATTGGTCAGGCATTGAATCGTCCGGTGGGAGACCGGCTGTATGGTGGTTTGGCGCTCGCGGCGCTGGCTTTGGCGAAAGGTGCGCGTATATTGCGCGTCCATGATGTAGCCGAAACAGTGGATGTGGTGCGGATGATCGCCGCAGTGGAATCAGCCGAATAAGAATGAAGGAGCACTTATGAGCAAAAAATATTTTGGCACCGATGGTATTCGTGGGCGTGTCGGTGAGTACCCGATTACTCCTGATTTCATGCTCAAGCTCGGCTGGGCTGCAGGCATGGCTTTCCGCAAGATGGGCGCCTGCAAGGTATTGGTAGGCAAGGACACCCGAATCTCCGGCTACATGTTTGAGTCGGCGCTTGAAGCGGGGCTGACGTCGGCAGGTGCCGATGTGATGCTGCTGGGGCCGATGCCGACTCCGGCAATCGCCTACCTGACGCGCACTTTCCATGCCGAGGCAGGCATCGTCATCAGTGCGTCACATAATCCGCATGATGACAATGGCATCAAGTTCTTCTCCGGCCAGGGCACCAAGCTTCCGGATGAAGTCGAGCACATGATCGAAGAGCTGCTCGATACCCCAATGACTGTGGTTGAGTCGAGCAAGATCGGCAAGGTGTCGCGAATCAATGACGCGTCGGGTCGGTATATCGAATTCTGCAAGAGCAGTGTGCCGACCGGTACCAGCTTTACCGGCCTCAAGATTGTGATCGACTGCGCCCATGGTGCGACCTACAAAGTGGCGCCGAGCGTGTTCCGCGAGTTGGGCGCTGAAGTCGTCGTATTGTCGGCGCAGCCGAATGGATTGAACATCAACGACAATTGCGGTTCGACCCATATGGGGTCGCTGCAGGCTGCCGTTGTGGCCGAGAAGGCTGATCTGGGCATTGCCTTCGATGGTGACGGTGATCGCGTTCAGATGGTCGATCACACGGGAGCGGTGGTGGACGGCGACGAATTGCTGTTCATCATTGCCCGTGACCTGCATGAGCGCGGCAAGCTGCAGGGCGGCGTGGTCGGAACCCTGATGAGTAACCTGGGGCTGGAGCTGGCCTTGGCGGATCTGGGTATTCCATTGGTGCGCGCCAATGTCGGTGACCGCTATGTCATTGCCGAACTGCTGGAGCGCAACTGGATCGTGGGTGGTGAAAACTCCGGGCACATCGTGTGCTTCAGCCACACCACCACGGGCGATGCAATTATTGCGGCGCTGCAGGTGTTGATGGCGCTGGGCAGGCGTGACGAAGGTCTGGCGCAATCGCGGCAGGCGCTGCGCAAGTGTCCTCAGGTGCTGATCAATGTGCGATTCGGCGGCGGCGCAAGCCCTCTCGAGCATCCGTCGGTCAAGGAGGCCAGCGAGCGTGTGACCAAGGCCATGGCAGGTCGCGGGCGTGTGCTGTTGCGCAAATCCGGAACCGAGCCGCTGGTGCGTGTGATGGTCGAAGGCGAAGACGAAACGCAGGTTCGTGGGTATGCCGAAGAGCTGGCAAAACTGGTAACTGAAGTTTCTGCCTGAATTCGGCTTGCCAGCCATGATTGTGTTGGGTAACATCTGCGCCCACTTTGACCGACGAGGTACAGCATGCGTCGCCCTATGGTAGCTGGTAACTGGAAGATGCACGGTACCCGCGCCAGCGTCGCAGAGCTGATCAACGGCCTTCGTGACTTGGCCTTGCCGAGCAGTGTTGATGTTGCGGTATTCCCGCCTTTCCTGCATATCAATCAAGTGATTGAAGGCCTGGAAGGAAAGTCGATTTCGGTCGGCGCGCAGAATTCTGCGGTGGAATCCGGACAAGGTGCGTTGACTGGTGAAGTTGCACCGAGTCAGTTGGTGGATGCAGGTTGTTCCCTGGTGCTTGTCGGGCATTCCGAGCGCCGCCAGATTCTGGGGGAGCAGGACGCAATGCTGATCCGCAAGTTCGCAGCGGCACAGGCATGTGGCTTGACTCCGGTGTTGTGCATAGGGGAAACCCTGGAGCAGCGTGAAGCCGGAAAAACTCTTGAGGTTGTCTCGCGTCAGCTTGGCAGTATCATTGAGGAGCTGGGTGTCGGTGCCTTTGCCAAGGCAGTGATCGCTTACGAGCCGGTCTGGGCCATTGGCACGGGGCTGACTGCAACGCCGCAACAGGCGCAGGATGTGCACGCAGCCATTCGCGCCCAGTTGGCGGCAGAGAATTCTGAAGTCGCACAAGGTGTGCGGCTTCTATACGGCGGCAGCGTGAAGGCGGCCAATGCGGTCGAACTGTTCGGCATGCCGGATATCGATGGGGGTCTCATTGGTGGGGCTTCCCTGAATGCAGATGAGTTCGGTGCGATCTGTCGCGCCGCGGGAAACTGAAAAAATGCTGGAAACAGTCGTAGTCGTTTTTCATCTGCTGGGTGCATTGGGCGTAGTAGCTCTGGTTTTGCTGCAGCAGGGTAAAGGTGCGGATGCTGGCGCGTCTTTCGGAGCAGGTGCTTCAAATACTGTGTTCGGAAGCCAAGGTTCCTCTACCTTTCTTAGTAAGTTTACTGCTATACTTGCCGCAGGTTTTTTCATAACCAGCTTGGGGTTAGGTTACTTTGCTAAAGAGAAGGCTCACCAGCTGACTCAAGTAGGTCTCCCAAATCCAGCGGTACTGGAAGTTCCAAAGCAACAACCGGCTTCTGATGATGTCCCGGTGCTTCAAGAGCAAAAGTCGGCTACTCCAGCGACTGACGTGCCTCCAGCTCAAGAGCAGAAGTAAGAAGGGTTTCAAACGTAGTATTGCCGAGGTGGTGGAATTGGTAGACACGCAACCTTGAGGTGGTTGTGCCCATAGGGTGTAGGGGTTCGAGTCCCCTTCTCGGTACCAATTAGTCAGGAGAGCCCGCTGTTGCGGGCTTTCTTGCAGGTGGAAGGTTACATTGACCCTGTAGGGGATCGGTCGTATACTTCCGCCCCAGCTTTGTCGCGGGGTGGAGCAGTCTGGTAGCTCGTCGGGCTCATAACCCGAAGGTCGTCGGTTCAAATCCGGCCCCCGCAACCAGTTTAAGGAGCCCCTTTTAAGGGGCTTTTTGTTAGCTGGACACTTTCAACGCCGCTGTTCGACGGCGTTTCAAGGATGGGCGTTTCGCCCATTTTTTTATTTTGCATAGCATGCACATACATGCACTAGGGGGTTCAGGTGTCGAGCAAGCTAGAAGAGTTGCAGGCCTTGCTGGCCCCGGTGGTCGTGGCCCTAGGCTATGAATGCTGGGGTATCGAGTTTTCGGCTCAGGGTCGTCACTCGATGTTGCGCGTTTATATCGATAAAGAAGGCGGCGTGCTGGTGGACGATTGCGCCATCGTCAGCCGTCAGATCAGCGGTGTGCTGGATGTTGAAGATCCAATCTCCGTTGAGTACACCCTTGAAGTTTCCTCGCCTGGCATGGAACGCCCTCTGTTCACTCTTGAGCAGTTTGCAAAATTTGCCGGTGAACAAGTGAAGATCAAGCTGCGCTCGCCTTTTGAAGGACGACGCAACTTTCAGGGCCTTCTGCGCGGCGTAGAAGAGCAGGATGTCGTGGTGCAGGTAGATGACCATGAGTTCCTGTTGCCGATCGATATGATCGACAAGGCCAACATTATTCCCAGTTTTGACTGAGGCGTGCCAGATACTGCGGATCCCGCGGATCCAATGGCTTGCGAAAGGCGAGGCGTACGATGAGCAAAGAAGTACTGCTGGTTGTTGAGTCGGTATCCAATGAAAAGGGCGTACCGGCAAACGTGATTTTTGAAGCGCTGGAGCTGGCCTTGGCCACTGCTACCAAAAAGCGTTTTGAAGACGAAGTTGATCTGCGTGTGGAAATCAACCGCCACACGGGTGCATACGAGACATTCCGTCGCTGGACGGTCGTCGAAGAAGCAGACCTGGACGATCCGGCCATCGAAACCTGGCCGAGCAAGGTTGCTGAAACGCATCCTGGCGCCAAGGTCGGTGACGTCGTAGAAGAGAAGATCGAGTCCATCGAGTTCGGCCGCATTGCTGCACAGACTGCCAAGCAAGTCATTGTGCAGAAAGTTCGCGAAGCCGAGCGCGCTCAGGTTGTTGACGCTTACCGCGAGCGCCTGGGTGAAATCATCTCCGGCACCGTGAAAAAAGTTACCCGCGACAACGTGATCGTTGATCTGGGCAACAACGCTGAAGCGTTGCTGGCCCGTGAAGACATCATTTCTCGCGAAACTTTCCGGGTTGGCGTGCGTCTGCGTGCGCTGCTCAAGGAAATCCGCACCGAGAACCGCGGCCCGCAGTTGATCCTGTCGCGTACCGCGCCGGAAATGCTGATCGAGTTGTTCCGCATCGAAGTGCCGGAAATTGCCGAAGGCCTGATCGAAGTGATGGCTGCGTCCCGTGATCCGGGTTCGCGCGCCAAGATCGCCGTTCGCTCCAAGGACAAACGCATCGACCCGCAGGGCGCTTGCATCGGAATGCGCGGTTCGCGCGTCCAGGCAGTGTCGGGTGAGTTGGGCGGTGAGCGTGTTGACATCGTCCTGTGGGACGACAACCCGGCTCAGTTCGTGATCAACGCCATGTCCCCGGCCGAGGTTGCGGCAATTATCGTTGACGAAGATGCCCACGCAATGGACATCGCCGTTGGCGCAGACAATCTGGCTCAGGCCATCGGTCGCGGTGGTCAGAACGTGCGTCTGGCCAGCCAGTTGACTGGCTGGACCCTGAACGTGATGACCGAATCGGACATCCAGGCTAAACAGCAAGCAGAAACCGGCGACATCCTGCGCAACTTCATCGACGAGCTGGAAGTCGACGAAGAACTGGCTCAGGTGCTGGTTGATGAAGGCTTCACCAGCCTGGAAGAGATTGCCTACGTACCGTTGGAAGAAATGCTCAACATCGACGGCTTTGACGAGGAAATCGTCAACGAGCTTCGCGCTCGTGCCAAGGATCGCTTGTTGACCAAAGCCATCGCTACTGAGGAAAAGCTGGCAGACGCCCATCCGGCCGAAGACCTGCTCTCGCTTGAGGGTATGGACAAGGATTTGGCGATGGAACTGGCGGTGCGCGGCGTAATTACCCGCGAAGACCTGGCCGAGCAGTCTATTGACGACCTGCTCGACATCGACGGCATTGACGATGATCGTGCCGGCAAGTTGATCATGGCCGCCCGAGCCCACTGGTTCGAGTAATTAGGCGCGGCCTGAGGAGAGAAGTGCATGACGCAAGTCACGGTGAAACAACTGGCCGATGAGGTCAAAACACCGGTAGAGCGCCTGTTGCAGCAGATGCGTGAGGCAGGTCTGCCGCACACCGCCGCCGAAGAAAGTGTGACTGACAGTGAGAAGCAATCGTTGCTGACTCACTTGAAAAGCAGCCACAAGGCGAAAGTGGAAGAACCACGCAAGATTACGCTGCAGCGTAAAACCACCAGCACCCTGCGTGTTGCTGGCAGCAAGAGCATCAGCGTTGAAGTACGCAAGAAGAAAGTCTTCGTACAGCGCAGCCCGGAAGAAATCGAAGCCGAGCGCAAGCGTGAACTGGATGAACGTCGCGCAGTAGAAAATGCTGCTCGTCAGAAGGCTGAAGAAGAAGCCAAGCGTCGCGCCGAAGAAGAAGCGCGTCGCCAGCCTGCTGCTGCGCCGACCGCTCAAGCCGAACCTGTTGCAGCGCCTGCTGCGGTGGCCGAGCCAGTTCGCGAAAGCGCACCGGTTGTGGCGGCTGCTCCAGCTCCTGCGGCCGATACCCGCAAGCGCGACGAACAGCGCCGTCCGGACAAGCCACGTGCCGACGATAACAATCGTCGCGGTAGCGGCGATGGCGAGCGCAAAAACGCTCCGCATCGTGCTTCGGTCAAGGAAAAGGCTCCGGCTCCACGTGTTGCCCCACGTACTACCGACGAAGAAAGCGATGGCTTCCGTCGTGGTGGTCGCGGCAAGGCCAAGCTGAAGAAACGCAACGCCCACGGTTTCCAGAGCCCGACCGGCCCTGTCGTGCGCGAAGTGAAGATCGGCGAAACCATCACTGTTGGCGATCTCGCCCAGCAGATGTCGGTGAAGGCTGCTGAAATCATCAAGTTCATGTTCAAACTGGGTACTCCAGCGACCATCAACCAGGTACTGGATCAGGAAACTGCCCAGTTGGTTGCCGAGGAACTGGGCCACAAAGTGACCCTGGTCAGCGACACCGCCCTGGAAGATTCCCTGGCCGAGTCCCTGAAGTTTGAAGGCGAGGCAGTTTCCCGCGCACCAGTCGTGACCGTAATGGGCCACGTTGACCACGGTAAGACTTCCCTGCTCGACTACATCCGTCGTGCCAAGGTTGCTGCTGGCGAAGCCGGTGGTATCACCCAGCACATCGGCGCATACCACGTTGAAACCGACCGTGGCATGGTGACGTTCCTCGACACCCCTGGTCACGCCGCGTTTACCGCAATGCGTGCCCGTGGTGCCAAGGCGACCGACATCGTGATCCTGGTGGTTGCAGCGGACGACGGCGTGATGCCGCAGACCATTGAAGCTGTCCAGCACGCGGTAGCGGCTGGTGTGCCACTGGTTGTTGCAGTGAACAAGATCGACAAGCCAGGTGCTGACCTCGATCGCATCCGTAGCGAACTGTCGGTTCACGGCGTGACGTCGGAAGAGTGGGGTGGTGACACTCCGTTCGTACCGGTCTCGGCGAAGATGGGTACTGGCGTCGACGAACTGCTCGAAGCCGTATTGCTGCAAGCCGAAGTCCTGGAACTGACTGCAACTCCGTCGGCTCCTGGTCGTGGCGTCGTGGTTGAATCGCGTCTGGACAAGGGCCGTGGCCCGGTGGCTACCGTTCTGGTTCAAGACGGTACCCTGCGCCAAGGCGACATGGTCCTGGTCGGTTCGAACTATGGCCGTGTACGTGCCATGCTCGACGAGAACGGCAAGCCAATCAAGGAAGCCGGTCCGGCCATCCCTGTCGAGATTCTCGGCCTGGACGGTACCCCGGACGCTGGCGACGAGATGAGCGTGGTTGCCGACGAGAAGAAAGCCCGTGAAGTGGCTTTGTTCCGTCAAGGCAAGTTCCGCGAAGTCAAACTGGCTCGCGCTCACGCCGGCAAGCTGGAAAACATCTTCGAAAACATGGGCCAGGAAGAGAAGAAGACGCTCAACATCGTCCTCAAATCCGACGTCCGTGGTTCGTTGGAAGCGTTGAACGGTGCCTTGAACGGCCTGGGTAACGACGAAGTGCAAGTGCGTGTAGTGGGTGGCGGTGTCGGTGGTATCACCGAATCCGACGCCAACCTGGCACTGGCCTCCAACGCTGTACTGTTCGGCTTCAACGTACGTGCCGATGCCGGCGCGCGCAAGATCGTCGAGCAGGAAGGTCTGGATATGCGTTACTACAACGTGATCTACGACATCATCGAAGACGTCAAGAAAGCCCTGACCGGTATGCTCGGCAGCGATGTTCGCGAGAACATCCTGGGTATCGCCGAAGTGCGTGACGTGTTCCGTTCGCCGAAGTTTGGCGCGATCGCCGGTTGCATGGTTATCGAAGGTGTTGTTCACCGTAACCGTCCAATCCGTGTACTGCGTGAAGACATCGTTATCTTCGAAGGCGAGCTGGAATCCCTGCGCCGCTTCAAGGATGACGCTTCCGAAGTACGTGCCGGCATGGAATGCGGTATCGGCGTGAAGAGCTACAACGACGTTAAAGTCGGTGACAAGATCGAAGTCTTCGAGAAGGTGCAGGTTGCTCGCAGCCTCTAACTCGCGCACTTCAGGAGCCGTGACGGGGCGTCGCATGCAAATGCGCAATTCGTCACTAGGACTCTAAACGCAACGCCCGGTCTGGCTTTTGTCAGGCCGGGCGTTTGCCGCTTTCAGACCTCACGGGTTTCACCGTGGGGCAGTAACAGGTAACAAGACATGGCAAAAGAATATAGCCGTACCCAACGCATCGGCGATCAGATGCAGCGTGAGCTGGCACAACTGATCCGTCGTGAAGTCAAAGACCCGCGCGTCGGCCTGGTCACCATTACCGCAGTGGAAGTCAGCCGTGACGTCGGTCACGCCAAGATCTTCATCACCGTGATGGGGCAGGACAGCGCCGAAGAAATTGCACAAAGCATCAAGGTGCTCAACTCCGCCGCCGGTTTCCTGCGCATGCAGTTGGCTCGCGAGATGAAACTGCGCAGCGTTCCACAGCTGCACTTCCACTACGACGAAAGCGTCGTGCGTGGTGCGCATCTGTCGGCATTGATCGAGCGCGCAGTGGCTGAAGACAATCAGCATCCGGTTGCGGCAGAAGCCGAAGACACCAAGGAGTAATCGGTGGCTCAGGTCAAACGTATCCGTCGTAACGTCAGCGGCATTATCCTTCTCGACAAGCCGCTGGGGTTTACCTCCAACGCGGCCTTGCAGAAGGTTCGCTGGTTGCTGAACGCCGAAAAGGCAGGTCATACCGGCAGTCTCGATCCCTTGGCCACCGGCGTGTTGCCGCTGTGCTTCGGCGAGGCGACCAAGTTCTCGCAATACCTGCTCGATTCCGACAAGGGTTATGAAACCCTGGCGCAACTGGGCAAGACCACCACCACGGCGGATGCCGAAGGTGAAGTTTTGCAGGAGCGCCCGGTGACCGTTGGTCGCACCGATATCGAGGCTGTACTGCCGAAATTTCGTGGGCAAATCAGTCAGATACCGCCGATGTACTCGGCGCTCAAGCGTGACGGCCAGCCGCTGTACAAGCTGGCTCGTGCAGGTGAAGTAGTGGAGCGCGAACCGCGTTCTGTTACTATTACGCGCTTGGAATTGCTGGCCTTCGAAGGAGATACTGCGCGGCTGGCGGTGGATTGCAGCAAAGGCACCTATATCCGTACCCTGGTGGAGGATATCGGTGAGCAACTCGGTTGTGGCGCTTACGTTGCAGAACTGCGACGTACCCAGGCCGGGCCATTCACCCTGGCGCAGACGGTTACCCTCGAAGAGCTGGAAGCGGTACATGCCGAAGGCGGCAACGAAGCGGTCGATCGTTTCCTGATGCCATCGGACAGCGGCCTGCTGGATTGGCCACTGTTGCAGTTCTCGGAAGCGAGTGCGTTCTACTGGCTCAACGGCCAGCCGGTACGTGCCCCGGATGCTCCGAAGTTCGGCATGGTGCGGGTACAGGATCACAATGGTCGCTTCATCGGTATCGGTGAAGTGAGCGAAGACGGGCGCATCGCGCCGCGTCGACTGATTCGGTCAGAATGACCGGACGAGGGTGGCTGTCAACAGGCACGGTCACTACTCATTTTTAGATACAGGGATTTGTCCCTGGCCTGTTGAAACTGTTTTTCTGAAACAGTTTCCTGATAAAAGGATTGCCTCATGGCTCTCGACGTTCAAGAAAAAGCTCAAATCGTAGCTGACTACCAGCAAGCTGTTGGTGACACCGGTTCGCCAGAAGTGCAAGTTGCACTGCTGACCGCCAACATCAACAAACTGCAAGGTCACTTCAAGGCCAACGGTAAAGACCACCACTCCCGTCGTGGTCTGATCCGCATGGTTAACCAGCGTCGTAAGCTGCTGGACTACCTGAAAGGCAAGGATCTGGGTCGTTATCAGACTCTGATCGGTCGCCTGGGTCTGCGTCGCTAATAAGCGATTGCGCTAGAGGTTGGTTGTCTGTCGTGCACCAGCGGGTTTCCCGCCGGCGCATGGCAGGCTCCCAGCCTCAAGTTTTATCTGGATACCTGCTTTGCCTGAGTAACACCTGGACAAACCAGTCGGGCCGATTCCCGGCGTTGCCCAAGAATTTCGCAAGAAACCAGTTCCCCCAAGAGCCACAAAGAAGGTAGGACACCGTGAACCCGGTAATCAAAAAATTCCAGTTCGGTCAGTCGACCGTTACCCTCGAGACTGGCCGTATCGCCCGTCAGGCCTCCGGCGCAGTATTGGTCACCGTTGACGACGACGTCAGCGTATTGGTGACCGTAGTCGGTGCAAAACAAGCCGATCCAGGCAAGGGCTTCTTCCCTCTGTCTGTTCACTACCAGGAAAAGACTTACGCTGCCGGTAAGATCCCTGGCGGTTTCTTCAAGCGTGAAGGCCGTCCTTCCGAGAAAGAAACCCTGACTTCCCGACTGATCGACCGTCCGATCCGTCCGCTGTTCCCGGAAGGCTTCATGAACGAAGTGCAGGTTGTCTGCACCGTCGTTTCCACCAGCAAGAAGACCGATCCGGACATCGCTGCGATGATCGGTACCTCGGCTGCGCTGGCGATCTCCGGCATTCCTTTCGATGGCCCGATCGGCGCTGCCCGCGTTGCGTTCCACGAAAGCACCGGTTACCTGCTGAACCCGACTTATGAGCAACAGGCTGCTTCGAGCCTGGACATGGTCGTTGCCGGTACTTCGGACGCTGTGCTGATGGTTGAATCGGAAGCCAAAGAGCTGACCGAAGACCAGATGCTGGGCGCGGTACTGTTTGCTCACGACGAGTTCCAGGTTGTGATCAACGCCGTCAAAGAACTGGCCGCTGAAGCTGCCAAGCCAACCTGGACCTGGGCTCCTGCGCCAGAAGCCACCGAACTGCTGGGCGCTATCCGTGCCGAGTTCGGCGAAGCGATCTCCCAGGCCTACACCATCACCGTCAAGGCCGACCGTTACGCTCGCCTGGGCGAGTTGAAGGATCAGGTCGTTGCCAAGCTGTCCGGTGAAGAAGGCCAGCCTTCTTCCAGCGAAGTCAAAGCGGCTTTCGGCGAAATCGAATACCGCACCGTTCGCGAAAACATCGTCAACGGCAAGCCACGTATCGACGGTCGCGACACCAAGACCGTACGTCCGTTGAACATCGAAGTCGGCGTACTGCCTAAAACCCACGGTTCGGCTCTGTTCACCCGTGGCGAAACCCAGGCTCTGGTCGTTGCAACTCTGGGCACCGCCCGTGACGCACAACTGCTGGACACCCTGGAAGGCGAGAAGAAAGACCCGTTCATGCTGCACTACAACTTCCCTCCGTTCTCGGTAGGCGAGTGTGGTCGCATGGGTGGCGCTGGTCGTCGCGAAATCGGTCACGGCCGTCTGGCCCGTCGTTCGGTTTCGGCCATGCTGCCTGCCGCTGACGTGTTCCCGTACACCATCCGTGTTGTGTCGGAAATCACCGAATCCAACGGTTCGAGCTCGATGGCTTCCGTTTGCGGCGCTTCCCTGGCCCTGATGGACGCTGGTGTGCCGATGAAGGCGCCGGTTGCCGGTATCGCCATGGGTCTGGTTAAGGAAGGCGAGAAATTCGCCGTCCTGACCGACATCCTGGGTGACGAAGATCACCTGGGCGACATGGACTTCAAGGTAGCCGGTACCGCCAAAGGCGTCACCGCGCTGCAGATGGACATCAAGATCAAGGGCATCACCGAAGAGATCATGGAAATCGCTCTGGGCCAAGCCCTGGAAGCGCGCCTGAACATCCTCGGCCAGATGAACCAGATCATTGGCCAGTCGCGTACCGAACTGTCGGCCAACGCTCCGACCATGATCGCGATGAAGATCGACACCGACAAAATCCGTGATGTCATCGGTAAAGGCGGCGCGACCATTCGTGCGATCTGTGAAGAAACCAAGGCTTCGATCGACATCGAAGACGACGGTTCGATCAAGATCTTCGGCGAAACCAAGGAAGCGGCTGAAGCAGCACGTCAGCGCGTTCTGGGCATCACCGCTGAAGCCGAGATCGGCAAGATCTACGTCGGCAAGGTTGAGCGCATCGTCGACTTCGGCGCATTCGTCAACATCCTGCCGGGCAAGGACGGTCTGGTTCACATCTCCATGCTGAGCGATGCTCGCGTTGAGAAAGTGACCGACATCCTGAAAGAAGGCCAGGAAGTGGAAGTGCTGGTACTGGACGTGGACAACCGCGGCCGTATCAAGCTGTCCATCAAAGACGTGGCGGCAGCCAAGGCTTCGGGCGTTTAATCACGCCTCACGCCTGACCGCTTCAACGTTATAAAAAATGCCCCGCCGTGAAAACGGTGGGGCATTTTTTTGTCTGTAGATCACAGAGTTGATTGACGACGTTGCCGTTGCCGAAACTCGGTGCTAGGTTTAGCCCACCGCCCGTGTAGCTCAGCCGGTAGAGCAGCGCACTCGTAACGCGAAGGTCGCAGGTTCGATTCCTGTCTCGGGCACCATTTCCCCCTCGCTTGTTTCACCTTTCCGCTCAGGTTCTCGACGGTGCGCTTGAGGTTCTCGAGTTCGCGGTCCTGATCGCTGTTTGAATTTATGTTCCCGCCGCCATCAAAACATTGTGTGCACAACTTTTTGTGGGGAGATGTAAAGAGACGTGTAAATCCTCAGCCAAACGTCCTATATTCGGAGTCTGCCTGAGCAACGCCCAGCAGTTTTCAGATGATCCAGAATGGTTCTGAAGGCCAGATAAACCGGGCTTGATCCGGTTTTTTGTGTCAGAGAGATCCTTGAAGATCCAGATCCATCTTCCATTCCCAGATCAGCGAGAACGCCATGACTGTTAAAGAGATGACCCAGGAAGCCCGACACGAAGAAGCGCTGAAGAAGTATGTGCTGGATGCCCCCGAGTTGATGGACGAGATCAAGGACTTGCCCGCCGACGATCAGAAAGACCAGATCCAGTGGGCGTTCGAGGATGAAGCCGAAGCCCAGGGCTTGCAACCGTGGGAACTGACGCTCAAGTACACATCAACCCCGGAAGAATACGAGACCGAACGCCTGAAACTGCACAAGGAAGCAGCCGAGGTGTTGGGCGTCGAGTGGGAAGAGTACTGCGAGATGAACAATCTGGTGGTCTGACACTCATGCAGGAGCGAGCTTGCTCGCGATGGTCGTTAACGATAACGCGTGTTTACTGGTTAAACATGGCGCTTTCAGGTACATCGCGAGCAAGCTCGCTCCTACAGTTTTGGCAACTCACATACGTGTGATCAGAGACTCAGGCGCATCGACAGATCGACCGCCTTCACATCCTTGGTCATCGCACCGATCGAAATGTAATCCACCCCAGTCTGTGCAATTGGCAGCAACGTACTTTCGTTGATCCCGCCGCTGGCCTCCAGCTTGGCCTTGCCGGCATTCAGGCGCACGGCTTCACGCATGTCGTCCAGGCTCAGTTCGTCGAGCATGATGATGTCGGCACCGGCCGCCAGCGCTTCCTTGAGTTCATCCAGGCTTTCCACTTCAATCTCGACCGGTTTGCCCGGGGCGATCTTGTGCGCGGCGGCAATGGCCTGCGCGATGCCGCCGCTGGCGGCGATGTGGTTTTCCTTGATCAGGAAGGCGTCATACAGGCCGATGCGGTGGTTATGGCAACCGCCGCAGGTCACGGCGTACTTTTGCGCCAGGCGCAGCCCCGGCAGTGTTTTGCGGGTGTCGAGCAGCTTGACCTGAGTCTCGGCCACGAAGTCCGCCAGGTATTGCGCGCGGGTCGCCACGCCGGAGAGCAGTTGCAGGAAGTTCAGGGCGCTGCGTTCGCCGGTCAGCAGTGAGCGCGCAGGGCCTTCGAGGTGGAACAGCACCTGATTGGGCGTCACCCGTTCACCGTCGGCAACCTGCCAGTGCACCGCCACCCGCGGGTCCAGTTGCCGAAACACGTTATCGACCCAGGCGGTGCCGCTGATGACGGCCGCGTCGCGGGTAATGATGGTGGCTTTGGCCAGGCGTTCGGCCGGGATCAACTGCGCGGTGATATCGCCACTGCCGATGTCTTCATGCAGCGCACGGCGCACGTTGGCTTCGATTTCGGCGGTCAGATCGGCGAGACGTAGATTCGGCATAACAGACTCCACAAACAAAGTGGCTCGATTATAGGGCCATGCCACCGACCAACCCAAGGCATCAGAGCGTTACGTTTGCGCTGGCACCTGTATTTGGTCGAATCCCTGACGTTGCCGGCGTTGGTTGTCGATTCCGAACATACGCCTGTTTTAGATCGACAACCTCAAACGCGGCAAGTGATCGCGTCCTGGGGGATTATCGCGGCATACTGTGCCAATACAGTCGACGTTGAAGGAATCGGTATGCAGTTGGACCCCGCGAGCGGTTGGATTCAGGGTGTGCATGTCTGCCCCTCTCCCAACTTCAATGCGCGCCCCACAGGCGAAATTTCCCTGCTGGTGATCCACAACATCAGCCTGCCGCCGGCGCAGTTCGCCACCGGCAAGGTGCAGGAGTTTTTCCAGAATCGTCTGGATGTCACCGAACATCCCTATTTTGAAGGGATTGTGGACTTGCGGGTGTCGGCGCACTTTCTGATCGAACGTGACGGTACCGTTACCCAGTTTGTTTCGTGCCTTGAGCGTGCGTGGCATGCGGGCGTCTCGAGCTTCGAGGGGCGGGAAACCTGTAACGATTTTTCCGTGGGCATCGAGCTCGAAGGCACGGATGATCTGCCGTTCACCGACGCGCAATACCGCGCGTTGACAGCCCTGACGCGCCAGTTGCAACAGGCGTTCACGGCAATCACCACAGAGCGTATCTGCGGGCACAGCGACATTGCACCGGGGCGCAAAACCGATCCAGGGCCGGCGTTCGACTGGGCACGCTATCGTGCCGCCCTGGCACAAGAGGAAGGACGATGAGTTTTCTGGTGTTGCTGTTGGCGGTGTGGATCGAGAAGTTCTCGGCCCTGCGCCATCGGGTTCAGCGTGACAATGGCTGGACACACGAGCTGAACAAGCTTGAGGCCAGCCCGCGATTTTCAAACCGACCATGGCTGGTGCTGTTGATACTGGTCTTGTTGCCGGTGGCGTTGCTGGGGTTGCTGCTGGTCGTCATCGAGCCGGTGGCCTATGGCTTGCTGGCGTTGCCGATCCATATGCTGGTAGTCATCTACAGCCTGGGGCGCGGTGATCTACTGGGCGATCTCGGGCCGTTCCGCGATGCCTGGCGTCGGGAGGACCTGCAAGCGGCGGCCCATGTCGCCCAGCGTGATCTGGATATCTGCGCAGACAATGGCGAGCAGCTGCTGGAGCAGGTCGAAGGGCATTTGCTGTGGGAAGCCTACCAGAGCTTTTTCGCGGTGATTTTCTGGTACTTCCTTTTGGGTCCGGTTGCGGCGCTGAGTTATCGGTTGCTGGCGCTGGCCGAAGAGCACGGGAAAAACCCTGCAGTGGTCGAGCGCGCCGGGCAACTGCGTCACGCCTTCGACTGGTTGCCGGTGCGTCTGCTGGCCGCGAGCCTGGCGTTGGTCGGCAATTTTGTCGCGGTCAGTCGGGTGATGCTGCATGAGCTGCTGAACTGGAACATCAGCGCCGCGCAATTGATCGTGAAAGTCGGGCTGGTGGCCGGTGAAATTCCGGCGCCGGTGACCGGCGCGGAAGGTATCAACAATCTGGACCGCATCTGGGCGCTGCTGCTGCGTGCGGCGGTGCTCTGGTATGCCGGCTTTGCGTTGTGGACGGTCCTGCATTAACCCGGCTGTCTGAGCCATTGTGGCGAGGGGGCTTGCCCCCTCGCCACATTGAGTTCGCTTCGTATCGCTCGCGGACTTCTGTCGTTAACCTTAAGTTACAAAACCTCCTGCCGATTTAAGTTATACAGAGATAGCGTCGAATAGTGGCTATCTGCTTTCTGTCTGCGCCTGCCAATAAAAAAAATAAGAAACTGAAGGGAGACATCCAGTGAAGAGCTTGCTCTATCCCGCTGTCGCACTGATGAACCGTCTGAGCTTCGGTATGAAGTTCAGCCTGATCAGCGTACTGTTCCT
Source organism: Pseudomonas sp. GW823-FHT02E01 (assembly GCF_058797535.1). Classification (NCBI taxonomy): domain Bacteria; kingdom Pseudomonadati; phylum Pseudomonadota; class Gammaproteobacteria; order Pseudomonadales; family Pseudomonadaceae; genus Pseudomonas; species Pseudomonas sp. GW823-FHT02E01. The sequence goes on from NZ_JBXAJS010000015.1 coordinate 86,852, forward strand.
GGTGCCGATGCTGGTGACCAACTTCTATCTGGTGCGTGACTCCTACCGCGAATTCCAGGGCACGCGCATCGAGCTGCAAAGTCTCGACCTGTTGGGCAACAGCCTGACGTTGCGGCGCGATCTGGAAACCCTGAACAACCTGGTGCAGATCAATGTCAGCCTCGGCCAATCCGGCAAGGCCGGCAACGTCGAGTCGAAAATCAGCGCCCTTGAGCAGAATATTCTGACTCGTCTGCAAGGGCTGACGGCGATGACCAGCGACCCGGAGCAGGTTGCGGTGTTTGATGGCAAACGCGATGAAATGATCGCCGCGTTCAAGGCCCAGCAAACGGAAAATTCCCTGCAAAGCAAAAGTGCCTTGATCGGCAAGCTGGTGGGCAGCGCGCAGATTTTCAGCCAGCTCATCACCAGCCAGTCCGGTCTCAGTCGCGACAACCAGAGCGACATGCGCCAGTTGAGCGAGCTTGTCACCCTCGTCACGCCGCGGGTCACCCAGATCCTGGGCGAAGGTCGGGCAATGGGGTCTTACTCGTTGGGGCAGGGATTCATCAACTCGGCTTCGAGTACCCGTTTCGATGAATTGCTGGCGCAGATTGAAAAGCTCCAGGCCGAGTATGGCCTGAAGTTGCAGGATGCCCTGGGTTCCAGCAAGGCTGCGCGTGAGACCCTGGCCACTCAGGCCGATAGCAGCCGGGCATCCTTGAAGAAAGCCAGCGAGCTGTTCGAAGAACAAGTGGTCATGGCTGATACCCTCGACGCGCCGTGGCAGGGCTTTTACGATCAGGTCAGCGCCCTGATGGACCAGACTTACCAACTCAACGAGGCGGTCCTGAAGTATCTCGGCCCGCAATTGCAGCAGCGACTTGAGCAGAATCGCACGCACATGGTCTTGCAGGCCGTGGCGCTGTCAGTCGTCTTTGTGTTGATCTTTTATCTCTACGGCGCTTTCTATGCCTCGACCCGCACCACGCTCAAGCGCCTGGGGGCGGTGATGGACAAGGTGGCGGCCGGCGACATGACTGTGACCTTCAGCGCCCACAGCCGCGATGAGCTGGGGGAGCTGGGCGAAGTGTTCAACGGCACGGTGAAAAAGATCCATGACCTGATCGAGCGGGTGGGGCAGACCGTCAGCGAAGTCGAGCGTCAGGCCGGCCAGGTGGAAAGCGTTTCCGCGCAAAGCAACCAGGCCGTCGCCGGGCAGCGCACGCAGATCGAACAAGTGGCCACGGCGATGAACCAGATGTCGGCCACTTCCCAGGAAGTGGCGCGCAGTGCCGCCGCGGCGGTGAGCAGTGCCCACAGTGTCAACGATGAGACCATCAGTGGTCGTGGCCTGGTGGAGTCACAGCAAGGCAGCATTGCCGCGTTGGCCAGCGAGATCGATCAATCGGTACTGGTGATCAACCAACTGGCCAGCGACAGCCAGTCCATCAGCCGTGTGCTCGAAGTGATCAAGAGTATCGCCGAGCAGACCAACCTGCTGGCGCTCAATGCCGCCATCGAGGCGGCACGGGCCGGTGAGCAGGGCCGTGGTTTCGCCGTGGTAGCCGACGAAGTCCGGACCCTGGCCAAACGAACCCAGCAATCGACCGAAGAAATCGAGCAGATGATCACCAGGCTCCATGGCGGTGTCGGCGCGGCGGTCAAGGCCATGGGCACCAGCCATGAAATGGCCAATGGCACGGTCGGGCAGTCGGAAAAGGTCCAGCGAGCGCTGGAAAACATCTTGGGAGCGGTCGGCATGATCGTCGACCAAAACCAGCAGATTGCCGCCGCAGTGGAGCAACAAACCGCCGTGGCCCACGACATCGACCAGAACATCGTCGAGATCAATCGCGCTGGCGAGCGCACCGCTGAAGGTGCGCACCAGACCGAAGATGCCAGCCGGGCGTTGTCGGCCCAGGTCGTGGAGTTGAAACAGTTGATCAGCGCGTTCCGGGTATAGCGGTCGCCTGATACCACAGGATTTGATTCACCAGTTGAACAACTCGCAGGCATTGGCCGTACTGGCCGCAGCCAATTGCTCGGGGCTGATCGCCATGATGTCGGCCAGTGCCGCGCAGATCGCGGGCAGATGCGCGGGGCTGTTGCGTTGGCCGGGGAACATGGCGGGCGCCATGTCCGGGGAGTCGGTTTCCAGCACCACAGAATCCTGCGGTAGCTCGGCGAGCACTCGGTGCATGCGCAGCGCTTGAGGCCAGGTCGCGGCACCGCCCAGGCCGAGTTTGAAACCCAGCTTGATGTATTCCCGGGCTTCTTCCTGGCTGCCGGCAAAGGCGTGGATGATGCCGGCCCGTTTCAGGCGAAACCGTTTGAGCGTGGCAATCACCGCCGCATGGCTACGCCGCACATGGATCAGTGCTGGAAGATTGAAATCCGCCGCCAATTGCAATTGCGCCTCGAACAACGCCTGCTGGCGGTCGCGGTCCAGGTTTTCGATGAAGTAGTCCAGGCCGATCTCGCCGACGGCACACAGTTGCCGATGGCCAGCCAGGCGGGTCAGCCAATCGCCGAGTTCGCTCAAGTCTTCAGGGCGATGATCGTCCAGATACACCGGGTGCAATCCGAACGCCGCATGCAGGTCGGGATCGTTTTGCACCAGCTCCCAGACCCGCTGCCAATTGGCCTGATAAACCCCCAGCACCACGATCCGCCGCACCCCGAGGGCGCGGCTTTCGGCCAGCAGCGCCTGACGGTCGGCGTCGAAGTCCGGAAAATCCAGATGGGTGTGGGTGTCGATCAGCTCCACGGTTCAGTCCTGGCGAATACGCTGCTTGAACGTGCGGGCAATGGCTTGCACACCGGGCCGGTAATCCGACTGCTCGATGGCTGCCAGGGCCAGTGCGAGGGCCTTGTCGGCGATCAGCTGGTGCTGCTGGGCCATGGCGTTGACCGGCAGCGGCAGGAAGTCCAGCAACTGAGTGTCGCCGAACGTGCCGAGGCGCAGCGGGCGGTTTTTCAGCGGGAAGTCGTGCAGCGCATCGAACACGCCTTGAAGCAGCACGTAGGATGTGGTCACCAGGGCATCGGGCAAATGGCCTAGGCGCTGCAGTAATTCTTCCATCAATTGTTTGCCGCACTCGCGGCTGAAGGATTCGCCTTCTTCAATCAGCACCTCACCGTTGAACCCGACGAGCGCCTCTTTGAAACCGGCGCAACGTTCCTGGCTGATGCTCAGCTCCGGGCGGGCGCCGATCAGCGCGATCTGTTTGGGCAAGGGATCGAGCAGGCTGCGGGTCAGTTGCAGGCTGGCCTCGCGGTCGTCACTGATCACCGAGCAGAAATGCTCGGGTTCCATGACCCGGTCGATGGCGATGATCGGAATGCCCTTGGCCTGCAATTGGCGATAGCTGTCGTCGCCAGGCGGCAGGCAGCTGGCAACGATCAGTGCGTCGCAGCGCCGGGCGCGGAACAACTGCAGCAATTGCCGTTCGCTGTCCGGCGCATCGTCGGAACTGGCGATCAGCAACTGATAACCCCGGGCCCGCGCACCTTGTTCCAGCAATTTGGCGATTCGCGCGTAACTGGGGTTTTCCAGATCCGGCAGAATGAACCCCAATGTGCGGGTGTGTCGGCTGCGCAATCCGGCGGCCTGTGGGTTAGGCGTGAAGCCATGTTGTTCGACGACCGCGCGCACGCGTTCGACGGTAGCGCTGCTGATGCGCTGTTGTTCGGCCTTGCCATTGATGACATAGCTGGCGGTGGTGACGGACACACCGGCCAACTGGGCGATATCACTGAGTTTCAACCCGCTGTTTCCTTGTTTTTTCGAGATTGCCTCGACATTTTCGTCAATCCTAACCGATTAAGGCAGGCGACCATTGTCGCAACGCATCCGACAAGTTGGACTTCAAGGATGGGCCAATTTCGAGTAACGTGCCAATCGATATAGATTAAACGTTTCAGCAAGCGTATTTTCTACGTTTTAGGCGCCTTTGGCCGGTTCTGCCGTGAAACCGCCAAAAGCGATGACCAAGCGCCTAAGCTGACTCATTCAAAACAATACCTGGTGCCCCAAGGCGCCAAAAAGGAGAAAGCATGCTCGAGCTCACTGTAGAGCAGATTTCGATGGGCCAATCGGCTGTGGATAAGTCCGCAGCCCTGCAATTGCTGGCCGGGCATCTGGTCGCCGACGGCCTGGTTGCCGAGGGTTATCTCGCCGGCTTGCAGGCGCGGGAGGCTCAGGGCTCGACCTTTCTCGGTCAAGGTATTGCCATCCCCCACGGTACGCCCGAAACCCGCGACCTGGTGTTCACCACCGGTGTGCGCCTGATGCAGTTCCCCGATGGCGTGGACTGGGGCGATGGTCATATCGTTTACCTGGCGATCGGTATCGCCGCCAAATCCGATGAACATCTGCGCCTGTTGCAATTGCTCACCCGCGCCCTCGGCGAGACTGACCTGGGCCAGGCCCTGCGTCGCGCCGGCTCCGCCGAAGCCTTGCTGAAGTTGCTGCAAGGCGCGCCGCAGGAGCTGGCGCTGGATGCACAGATGATCGGCCTCGGTGTGGCGGCCGAAGATTTCGAAGAGCTGGTCTGGCGTGGTGCACGTTTGCTGCGGCAGGCCGACTGCGTGAGCAACGGTTTCTCCGCGGTGTTGCAGCAGGTTGAAGCGCTGCCCTTGGGCGATGGCCTGTGGTGGCTGCACAGCGAGCAGACGGTGAAGCGTCCGGGCCTGGCCTTCGTCACCCCGGACAGACCGCTGCGTTATCTCGGCCAGCCACTCACTGGACTATTCTGCCTGGCCAGCCTCGGTGAGGCCCATCAAGCCTTGCTCGAACGCCTGTGCGCGTTGTTGATCGAAGGGCGTGGCCATGAGTTGGGGCGCGCCACCAGCAGCCGCAAGGTCCTCGAAGTGCTCGGTGGTGACGTGCCCGCCGACTGGCCCAGCGCGCGAATTGCATTGGCCAACGCCCACGGTTTGCATGCGCGCCCGGCGAAAATCCTCGCGCAACTGGCAAAGAGTTTTGAAGGTGACATCCGCGTACGCATCGTCGATGGCCATGACAGTGCGGTGTCGGTAAAGAGCTTGAGCAAGTTGCTCAGCCTCGGCGCTCGTCGGGGACAGGTCCTGGAAATCATCGCCGAACCGGGCATCGCGGCGGATGCGTTGCCGGCCTTGTTGGCCGCCATCGAAGAAGGCCTCGGGGAGGAAGTCGAACCGCTGCCGCCGGTAAGTCAGGCGCTTGAAGTCGTTGCCGATTTGACCGAAGTGGTCCTCGCCCCGTTATCTGGCAGTGTGGTTCAGGCGATTGCCGCCGCTCCGGGGATCGCCATCGGCCCGGCGCATATTCAGGTGCTGCAAACCATCGATTACCCGTTGCGCGGCGAGTCCGCCGGCATCGAGCGCGAGCGCCTCCAGCACGCCCTGGAGCAGGTACGCCGTGACATCCAGGGCCTGATCGAGCGCAGCAAGAGCAAAGCCATTCGCGAAATCTTCATTACCCACCAAGAGATGCTCGACGACCCGGAACTGACCGATGAGGTCGATACGCGCCTCAAACAGGGCGAAAGTGCCGAGGCGGCGTGGATGGCCGTGATTGAAGCGGCGGCTCGGCAACAGGAAGCGTTGCAGGATGCCTTGCTCGCCGAGCGTGCGGCCGACTTGCGCGACATCGGGCGTCGGGTGTTGATGCAACTCAGCGGCATCGAAACCCCGAGCGAACCGGATCAACCGTACATTCTGGTGATGGACGAGGTCGGCCCGTCCGACGTCGCGCGTCTCGACCCGGCTCGCGTGGCGGGGATTCTCACCGCTCGGGGTGGTGCTACGGCGCACAGTGCGATTGTTGCCCGGGCGCTGGGTATTCCGGCCTTGGTCGGCGCCGGTCCCGGCGTGTTGCTGCTGGCACCGGGTACGGCTTTGCTGCTCGATGGCCAGCGTGGTCGTCTGCATGTGGACGCTGACGCGGCGACCTTGCAGCGCGCCACGGCCGAACGCGATACCCGCGAGCAACGCTTGAAGGCGGCTGCTGAACTGCGTCATCAACCGGCATTGACCATCGATGGCCACGCCGTCGAAGTGTTCGCCAACATTGGTGAAAGCGCCGGCGTCACCAGTGCGGTGGAGCAGGGCGCCGAAGGCATTGGCCTGTTGCGCACCGAACTGATTTTCATGGCCCACCCGCAAGCGCCCGACGAGGCGACCCAGGAAATCGAGTACCGCCGCGTTCTCGACGGTCTGGCCGGACGGCCGCTGGTGGTGCGCACCCTCGATGTCGGTGGCGACAAACCGCTGCCGTACTGGCCGATTGCGAAGGAAGAGAACCCGTTCCTCGGCGTGCGCGGCATTCGCCTGACCTTGCAGCGTCCGCAGATCATGGAAGCGCAACTGCGCGCCTTGTTGCGGGCTGCCGACAACCGGCCGCTGCGGATCATGTTCCCGATGGTGGGCAGCGTCGACGAGTGGCGCCAGGCCCGTGACATGACCGAACGCCTGCGCCAGGAAATCCCGGTCGCCGACCTGCAACTGGGGATCATGATCGAAGTGCCGTCGGCGGCATTGCTGGCACCGGTCCTGGCCAAGGAAGTCGATTTCTTCAGCGTCGGCACCAACGACCTGACCCAGTACACCCTGGCCATCGACCGTGGCCATCCGACACTGTCGGCCCAGGCCGATGGCTTGCATCCGGCGGTGCTGCAACTGATCGACATCACCGTGCGTGCGGCCCATGCTCACGGTAAATGGGTCGGTGTGTGCGGCGAGCTGGCGGCCGACCCGCTGGCGGTGCCGGTGCTGGTCGGCCTCGGAGTGGATGAGCTCAGCGTCGGGGCGCGCAGCATTGCCGAGGTCAAGGCGCGGATTCGCGAACTGGGCTTCACTCAGACTCAAACCCTTGCCCGACAGGCGCTGGCCGTGGGCAGTGCCAATGAAGTGCGCGCATTAGTGGAGGACTTGTAATGTCCCGGATTCTTACCTTGACCCTCAACCCGGCGCTGGACCTGACCGTCCAGTTGCCGCGCCTTGAAGCCGGCCAGGTCAACCGCAGCGATGTGATGCACACCCACGCGGCGGGCAAAGGCGTGAACGTGGCACAGGTGCTGGCGGACCTCGGGCATCAACTGACCGTCAGTGGCTTTCTTGGCGAAGACAACCTGCAAGCGTTCGAAACATTGTTCGCCAAACGCGGTTTTGTCGATGCCTTCATCCGTGTTCCGGGCGAAACCCGCAGCAATATCAAACTGGCGGAAAGCGACGGCCGCATCACCGACATCAACGGGCCGGGGCCGCAGGTCAGCGAGGCGGCGCAGCAGGCCTTGATGGATCGGCTGGAGCAGATTGCTCCGGGGCACGATGCGGTGGTTGTCGCCGGAAGCTTGCCGTTGGGCGTCAGTGCGCAATGGTTGCAGGCGTTGATCTTGCGCTTGAAGAACCTGGGGCTGAATGTCGCCCTCGACACCAGCGGCGAGGCATTGCGCGCAGCGCTGAAAGCGGGGCCGTGGCTGATCAAACCCAACACTGAAGAACTGGCTGAGGTGCTGGGCTGCGAGGTCGTGTCGGTCAGTGCCCAGGCCTTGGCGGCGGAGCGTTTGCATGCCCAGGGCATCGAGCATGTGGTGATTTCCCATGGCGTCGATGGCGTGAACTGGTTCAGCGTCGGCTCGGCGCTGCATGCCACACCACCCAGGGTCAACGTCGCCAGCACGGTGGGCGCGGGTGATTCGTTGCTGGCGGGGATGCTCCACGGTTTGCTCAGTGCCGATACGCCGGAGCAGACCTTGCGCACCGCCACGGCGATTGCCGCGATGGCAGTGACCCAGATCGGATTCGGCATTGGCGATGCAGCGCAACTGGCGCAGCTCGAACAGGGTGTGCGCGTGCGTCCCCTGACAGAACAATAAGAGGGATTGTCATGAAGTTAGCCATCGTTACGGCCTGCCCGAACGGCATGGTCACCAGTGTGCTGTGTGCCCGGCTGCTCGATGCCGCGGCCCAGCGTCAGGGCTGGAGCACCAGTGTCGAAGTCACCGATGCCGCGCATCCCGAAAAACAACTGTCGGCGGCCACCCTCGACGCGGCGGAGTGGGTGTTGCTGGTGACCAGCGCGCCGGTGGAAATGTCGCGTTTTGTCGGCAAGCGAGTGTTCCAGAGTACCCCGGCCCAGGCCCTGCAAGACGTGGAAGCCGTGCTGCGCCGTGGAGCGCAGGACGCTCAGGTTTACGCCGCCGAAGAGGCCGCCGTCGAACCTGCGGCGGTTGTCCAGAACGCGCCGCGACTGGTGGCCGTTACCGCGTGTCCGACGGGTGTCGCTCACACGTTCATGGCCGCCGAAGCCTTGCAGCAAGCGGCCAAGCGCCTGGGCTATGAGCTGCAGGTGGAAACCCAGGGCTCGGTCGGCGCGCGCAATCCATTGAGCGCGCAAGCGATTGCCGAGGCCGATGTGGTGCTGCTGGCGGCCGATATCGAAGTCGCCACCGAGCGTTTCGCCGGCAAGAAAATCTATCGCTGCGGCACCGGCATTGCCCTCAAGCAAGCCGAAGCGACGTTGAAAAAGGCCTTGGCCGAAGGCCAACAGGAAAGCGCATCGAGCGCTGCCAAAACAACGGCCAAACAGGAGAAGACGGGCGTCTATAAACACTTGCTGACCGGCGTGTCCTTCATGTTGCCGATGGTGGTGGCCGGCGGCTTGATGATCGCCTTGTCGTTCGTGTTCGGCATCACCGCGTTCAAGGAGGAGGGCACGCTGGCGGCGGCGTTGATGCAGATCGGTGGCGACAGCGCGTTCAAGCTGATGGTGCCGCTGCTGGCAGGCTATATCGCCTATTCCATCGCCGACCGTCCGGGCCTCGCGCCGGGGATGATCGGCGGACTGCTGGCGAGCACCTTGGGCGCCGGTTTCATCGGCGGGATCATTGCCGGCTTTCTTGCCGGTTATGCGGCCAGGGCGATCAACCGTTATGCGCGATTGCCGCAAAGTCTTGAGGCGCTCAAGCCGATCCTGATCATCCCGCTGCTGGCGAGTCTGTTCACCGGTCTGGTGATGATCTACGTGGTCGGCAAACCGGTCGCCGGGATGCTTGCCGGGCTCACGAATTTTCTCGACAGCATGGGCACCACCAACGCGATTCTGCTCGGTGTGTTGCTGGGCGGCATGATGTGTGTCGACCTCGGCGGGCCGATCAACAAGGCGGCCTATGCATTTTCGGTGGGGTTGCTGGCGTCGCAGAGCTACGCGCCGATGGCGGCGACCATGGCGGCCGGCATGGTGCCGCCGATCGGCCTGGGCATCGCCACGTTCATTGCCCGACGCAAGTTCGCCCAGACCGAGCGCGAGGCCGGCAAAGCAGCGCTGGTGCTGGGGCTGTGCTTTATCTCTGAAGGGGCGATTCCTTTTGCGGCGAAAGATCCGCTACGGGTGATTCCGGCGAGCATCGCCGGCGGTGCGCTGACGGGTGCGTTGTCGATGTATTTCGGCTGCAAATTGATGGCGCCCCATGGTGGGTTGTTCGTCCTGGCGATCCCGAACGCGATCAACCATGCGCTGCTCTACCTGTTGGCGATTGTGGCGGGGAGTCTGTTGACGGCGGTGGCGTATGCGCTGGTGAAACGGCCGGAAGTGGTGGAGTTGGCGGTAGAGCCCGTCACCGCCTGACACCTGACCCTGTGGGAGCGAGCTTGCTCGCGATGACGGATTCACACTCAACAAATATGTTGGCTGAACGACCGCTATCGCGAGCAAGCTCGCTCCCACAGGGATCTTCAGCGCTGGGAAGATTTGTGTCATGCCAGGGTCATAGGGTCATGCTTTAGTTTTTCCTTTTCCAGGGAGAACACCATGAGCGATTTCAACCTCGGGCGCCGTCGTGTCATGCAAGCGGTCGGCGCCGGATTGCTGTTGCCGGGGCTGGCGCCGGCGGTGATCGCTTCGGTCAAGGATCGGCCGCAACTCACCGACGGCGTGCAGTCCGGCGACCTGCTGGGCGACCGGGCGATCATCTGGAGCCGCTGCGACCGCCCCGCGCGGATGGTGGTGGAGTGGGACACCCGCAGCCTGTTTCCCAACCCCCGGCGATTCGTCTCGTCCCTGGCCGATGCGCGCACCGATTTCACTGCCCGGGTCGAACTCACCGGGCTGCCCGCCGGTCAGGCGATTTTCTATCGCGTGCAGTTTGAAGACGCCCAGAGCGGTATCGCCAGCGAGCCCTGGTTCGGTCACTTGCGCAGCGTGCCGCAGACCCGCCGTGACATCCGTTTTGTCTGGAGCGGCGACACCGTCGGCCAGGGCTTCGGCATCAACCCGGACATTGGCGGCATGCGCATCTACGAAGCAATGCGCCTGCGTCTGCCAGACTTTTTTATCCACAGCGGCGACACCATTTACGCCGATGGTCCGATCCCGGAACAGCTCATCACAGAAGGTGGCCGTGTGTGGCGCAACATCACCACCGAGGCCAAGAGCAAAGTCGCCGAGACCCTTGATGAGTACCGCGGCAATTACCGCTATAACCTGATGGACGAAAACATCCGTCGTTTCAATGCCGAGGTCCCGCAGATCTGGCAGTGGGACGACCACGAAGTGGTGAACAACTGGTCGCCGGGCAAACAGCTGGATGCGCGTTACCAGGACAAAGATATCCACAGTCTGGTGGGCCGCGCACGCCAGGCCTGGCTTGAATATGCGCCGATGCGTTTGCAGAGTGCCAATGGCGGCGGGCGGATCTATCGCAAGCTTGGTTACGGGCCGCTGCTCGATGTTTTTGTACTGGACATGCGCAGTTATCGCGGGCCCAACGATGACAATCAGGGCGCTGAAAAACCTTTCCTCGGGCGTGAGCAACTGGACTGGCTCAAGCGCGAAATGCAGGCCTCGAACGCGCAATGGAAAGTGATCGCCGCCGACATGCCCATTGGCCTCGGCGTGCCCGACGGCGAGGTCAGCCCTGGTGTCGCGCGCTGGGAGGCCGTGGCCAACGGTGACCCCGGCCCGGCACAGGGGCGTGAACTGGAAATCGCAGAATTGCTTGGCTTTCTGCGGGCGCAACAGGTGCGCAATTTCCTGTTCCTGACCGCGGATGTGCATTACTGCGCGGCCCATCATTACCATCCGGATCGGGCGGCGTTTCAGGATTTCGAACCGTTCTGGGAGTTCGTCGCCGGACCGCTGAATGCCGGTAGCTTTGGACCGAACTCGCTGGATAAAACCTTTGGTCCTGAAGTGGTGTTCGAGAAGGCGCCGCCCGCGCAGAACGTCTCACCGTTTGCCGGGTTTCAGTTTTTTGGCGAGGTGAACATCGATGGGCAGAGCGGGGAGTTGAGCGTGGTGTTGCGGGATCTGGACGGGGTGTCTGTATTCGAGCGGAAGTTGCAGCCGGTTTGAGATGGAGATGGATACATGAGCCCTTGTGGGAGCGAGCTTGCTCGCGATGGCGGTATTACATTCAACACATTGGTTGACTGATAGACCGTAATCGCGAGCAAGCTCGCTCCCACAGGGAACTCAGTGAATCAGTACACGTCGCGGCGGTAGCGGCCCTGTTCGATCAGGCGCTCCACTTCGGCGCTACCCAACACTTCGTTGAGCACCTGATCCACGCCCGAAGCCATGCCTTGAAGGCTGCCGCAGATGTAGATCACCGCATCGTCCGCCAGCCACTTCTTGAGCTCGGCCGCTGATTCACGCAGGCGATCCTGTACGTAAATCTTTTCGGCCTGGTCGCGGGAAAATGCCAGGTCGAGGCGCGCCAGATCACCATTGATCAGCCACTCCTCCAGCTCCTTTCGGCACAGGTAATCGTGCTCGCGGTGGCGCTCGCCAAACAGCAGCCACTGGCGTTGCTGACCATCGGCAATCCGGGCCTTGAGCAGGCTGCGCAACCCGGCCAGGCCCGTGCCATTGCCCAGCAGGATCATCGGCACCGGTTGGGCCGGCAGATGGAAACCACTGTTGCGCCGCACGCGCAGGCTGATGGAACTGCCCACCGGCGCGTGTTCGGTCAGCCAGCCGGAACCGACACCGAGGTTTCCGTCGGCATGCACTTCCTGACGCACGATCAATTCCAGCACGCCATCGGCCGGGATCGACGCAATGGAATACTCGCGCATCGCCAGCGGCACGAGGGCCTCTGCCAACGCTTGGGCGTGCAGGCCGACCAGGTGGGCGCGGTTCTCCGGCAACTGGCGGCTGGCCAGGGCCTGTTCGAGGGTTTCTTCCAGGCCGTTGAGTTGCACCTTGGTTTCACCGTGAATCCCCATGCCATCGAGGAAGTGCTCGATGGCCCACGGGCAGTTGCGCGGCATCACTTCCACCAGGTCGCCCGCCAGCCAGCTGCTGGTGGAAGGAGGCTTGAGGCCCAACAAGTACACCGGCGAGCCACTGCTGTCCGGATTGAGCAGTACACGATGCAGCAGGGTCCAGTTGTCGTAGCTGGGCGCTTGCCAGGTATCCACGGGGGCCTGGCCGGTCAACAGGCCCAGTTGCTGTTGCCAGTGGCGCAAGGCGTAAGGGTCACCGCTGTCGACCTCCACCGGGGCGAACAGGGTCTTTGCGCCCTGTTCGCCCAACCAGGCGTGCAGGCGTTTGGCGAAACCGCAGAAGTGTTGATACTGCCGGTCGCCCAACCCCAGGACGGCGTAATTCAGGCGTCCCAGGCTCGGTGTCCGGCCCAGTACCTTGCGCTCGAAACTGCGGGCGCTGTCCGGTGCTTCGCCGTCGCCGAAGGTGCTGACGACGAACAAGGCATTGTTCGATTCATGCAAGTCCTGTTCGCTGACGTCCGCCAATGGCTGCACTTTGACCGGCAAGCCTGCGGCCTGTAAATGCCCGGCGGTTTGCCATGCCAGCTGTTCGGCAAAACCACTTTGGCTGGCGAAGCCGATCAGCCACGCCGGCGCGTCGCTGGCGGTTTGCACGAGATCTTTGCGCGCATCCTTGATCTGGCGTTTTTTGCGCCGACGATCCAGGTACAGCATCCAGCCGGTGATGAAGAACAGCGGCATGGTCAGCGAGGCGATGGTCAGGATAATGCGCCCGACGATGCCGAAGTAACTACCGACGTGCAGCGCATAGATGCTGGTCAGCAGTTGCGCCTTGAGGCTCTTGTCGCTGTAGCGATCAACCCGTTTGACCACGCCGGTGGCCGGGTCAAGGGTGATCTGGTTCAGGGCGCGGTCGTGAGGCGAAGTTTTCAGCAGGAAGTAAACGGTCGCTGGTTGGCCGGCCACGGGCGGCATGCGCACGTTATAGGAGCTCAGTTGCGGACCGGCCGCACTGTAGATGCTGCTCCACATCGCCGCGTAATCGGCCGTCGGTGCCGGACCGCTTGGCGCAGGGCCGCGTCCGCCGCGAACGCGTTCGCTCTGTGGTGAATCGGAGAGCAACCGGGTCAGGCCTTTGTTGTACCACTCGTAGGACCAGGACAACCCGGTCAGCGCCGCCAGGAGGTAAAACACCAGGCACCAGGTGCCGGCCACCGAGTGCAGGTCCCAGTTGAAGCTGCGGCCCTTTTTCTTCCAGTCCAGGGTCAGCCAGGTCCGCCAGCTTTTCCACTGGCGAGGCCAGCGCAGGTACAGGCCGGACAGGCAGAAGAACACCAGGATCAGCGTGCACGCGCCGGTGATCTGCCGACCCGTGTCGCCCATGGCGAGGAAACGGTGCAGTTGCAGCATCAGGCCGAAAAAGCCCTGGCCGGTGGCGTCGCCGAGGAACTCGGCGGTGTACGGGTCGAAGTAGCGCATCTCGCCACGGCGTTCACCCGGCGGCGGGGTGAACCACACTTTGGCGGCGCTGCCGCTGTCCGTTTCCACCGTGAGCATCGAGACTTTTTTGCCCGATGCGGCTTCGATTCGCTCCACCAGTTCGACGGGCGGCAGCACACCGGCGACCTGTTTCTCGACCTGCAACACAGAAGGATTGAGTGTGCTCAGGATTTCATCCTGAAACGACACCGCCGCCCCGGTGATGCCCATCAGGGCCAGGACCAGCCCGGCGCTGATGCCGAAAAACCAGTGCAACTGGAACAGGGTTTTCTTCAACACGTCGCTCGCCTTGTTCGTTCAAGTTGATTCATCACGGCGCGCATTATGCCGTGGGGTTGTCGAGAAGCATTCTTTTTACGCACAAAGGCCCCGTTCATGTGGATGAACGGGGCCAGGTCTGATTTCAGCATTCACCCACAGGGATTGCAGTGTGAGTGGCAATCAGAAGTGGAAGTTGGTGCTCAGCAAAGCGGTACGACCGGCCGCCTGGTTGGCGAAGTGAGTCGAGAACGCCTTGTCGTAGTAGGTTTCGTCGGTCAGGTTCTGTACGTTCAGTTGCAGGTCGACGTTCTTGGTCAGCTTGTACGCCGCCATTGCGTCGTAACGAACGTAGGAATCGACCATGGTGGTGTTGGCGGCACTGCCGAACACGTCATCGACATAGAACGCACCGCCACCGATGGTCAGCCTTGGCGTGACCTGATAGGTCGTCCACAGGCTGGCGCTGTTTTTCGGCGTGTTAGGCAGTTCGTTGCCGTTGTTGGCTTTGTTTGCCGGCAGGTCGCCGCCATCGACTTGCTCGCTGTCCATGTAGGCGTAACCGGCGAAGACCTGCCATTTGTCGGTGAGCTTGCCGGTGGCCGACAGTTCGATACCTTGAACGCGGGTTTTGCCGACGTTTTCAAACGTAGTGGTGTTGGTTTGCACACGAGCGTTTTCTTTCTCGGTGCGGAAGATGTCGGCAGTCAGGGACAAACGATCGTTCAGCAGATCCCACTTGGTACCGATTTCGTAGTTCTTGGTGGTTTCCGGCTCCATGTCGCTTTTGAGCAGGTTGCCGTTGCGATCCGGCGTGCCACCCAACGGGTTGCCTTCCGCGCCATCGCCGAGGGTGTTGCCTGGTGGAGTGGCAGACGTCGCATAGGAGGCATAGATGCTGCCGTTTTCCGCTGGTTTGTACACCACACCGAACTGACCGGTAACGAACTCGCTGGTGTCATCGCCCTTGGACGTGGTCACGCTGGAACCGTTGAAGGTTTTGTAGTCGGTGTCGAAATGGTCGTAGCGCAGGCCCATGTTCACCAGCCACTGCTCGGACAACGTCAGGGTGTCGAATACATACAGTGCGTAGGTGTTGGCCTTGGTATCGGTGCCCGCGTAGTTGCGGGAGATGGCACCGCTCCACGGATCATTCGGCGTCGGGTTGGACAGCGAGGTGCAGTTGTAACCGCTTGGCGCGCCGATCAGTGCCGGCGAGCAGTTGTTGGTTACCGCTGCCGTTCCCGGGGTGGTGTCCGTGTTGACGTTGTACGAGGATTTTTCACTTTCCTCGTGGGTGTATTCGACACCGGTGGAGAAGCTGTTCTTGAACCCGGCGATGTAGATATCACCAAACAGGTCGGTCTGGTTGGTGGTGGTCTCGGTGTTGCTCACGCGGGTGTTCGCCCGGCGCCAGACGCTGCCGTTGTTGACGTTGCCTTTACTGTCGTCCGGCTGGGTCAGGATGTAATCCTGCATGCTGGTGCCGTGACGCAGGGTGTTCTTGATGGTCAGCGAGTCGCTCAGGTCGTGCTCGATGGCGAAGGTCGCGGTGTCGGTGCGGGTCTTGCGGAAGTCGCGGTCGGTCAGACCATAGAAATTGCTGCTGTCGCCGCCGTCATTCGGCTTGTCCGGGTTGGACTTGGTGCGTCCAGCCGCGAGAGTGGTCGGGATCGAGTACGGAATGCCCGAATCCGGCGTGTCGTTGCTTTCGAGGTGGTAGTAGTCGAGGTTGACGCGAGTGTCTGTACCCAGGCCGAAAGCCAGGGACGGTGCGACACCCCAGCGGTCGTAGTCGACGCTGTCACGTCCGGCGACGTTGCTCTCATGGCTCATCAGGTTCAGACGGCCAGCGGCAGTGTCGGTGAACTGATAGTTGCCGTCCATGGTGTAGCGCTGGGTCTGGTCGGAGCCCCAGGTGAAACCACCATCGAACGAATTGCCCAGGTGAGCTTTCTTGCTGACCAGGTTGATGCTGCCGCCTGCAGCGCCGCGACCGCCGATGGCAGAGTTCGGGCCTTTGCTGACTTCGATCGATTCCACAGCGAAGATCTCGCGGCTCTGGGAACCGGTATCGCGAACGCCGTCCAGGTAGGTATCGCCCTGGGCGTCAAAGCCGCGAATGAACGGACGGTCGCCCTGTGGGTTACCGCCTTCACCGGCACCGAAGGTGATGCCAGGAATGGTGCGCAGGGCGTCCTGCATGTTCATGGCGCCCGTGTCTTTCAACACTTGTTGCGGAATGACGGTGATCGAGCGCGGTGTGTCCACCAGCGGCGCGGTGTACTTGGGCGAGGAGGCTTTCTCTACGTTGTAGGTCGTCTCGTCCTGAGCTTCGCCGGTGATGGCGGTGGCGCCCAGCGAAATCACATTGCCCGGTGCTTTTTCGTCGGCTTTTTCCGCCGCGAAAACCATGTGGCCCGCAGAGCCGGCAGTAATCGCCATGCCGATGGCCGATGCGAGCAGACGTGGTGAACTGACCGGTACTTGTGGTTGTTGACGCGACATTTGAGTTCCCCTCCCCAAGGATTTGAGGCCGCGGAATATAGGGTAAACACGTATTCGTATCAATTGCGAAACATTACTATTCGCACTGAATTTACATTCTTTACAATTTACCCTTACGGTTTCTGCTGACTCATTCGTCAGATGTGTTTTACACAGGCAATAAGAATCAATACCATTGGCATCCCTTTGGTTTCAGGTGCCTTTGTCATGCTGCTGCACATTCCCGGCCTGTTTGAAAAAGACGAGGTGCAGCGCATTCGCGAGGCTCTGGAGCAAGCCGATTGGGCCGATGGCAAGATCACCGCCGGCTACCAGTCGGCGAAGGCCAAACACAATTTGCAGTTGCCGGAAGGTCACCCGCTGGCCAAGGAGATCGGCGCGGCGATGCTGGAGCGGCTGTGGAAAAATCCGCTGTTCATGTCAGCAGCGTTACCGCACAAAGTCTTCCCTCCGTTAGTGAACTGTTACACCGCCGGTGGCAGTTTCGATTTCCATATCGACAACGCGGTGCGTCAGCCAAAAGGCAGCATCGAGCGGGTGCGAACGGATTTGTCCGCCACGCTGTTCTTCAGCGAGCCGGAGGATTACGACGGCGGCGAGCTGGAGATCCAGGACACCTTCGGCACCCAACGGGTGAAGCTGCCTGCCGGCGACATGGTGCTGTATCCCGGCACCAGTCTGCACAAGGTCAATGCGGTGACACGCGGAGCGCGGCTCGCCTCGTTTTTCTGGACGCAAAGCCTGGTGCGTGAAGACAGCCAGCGCGCCCTGTTGTTCGAGATGGACGGGGCAATCCAGCAACTGACCCGCGATGTGCCCGATCATCCATCGCTGATCCGCCTGACCGGGACGTATCACAACCTGTTGCGTCGCTGGGTCGAGGTGTAAGTGGCAGATTTTCGTTTACGCCGCGAGGAAATGCTCGACGGTGAGCGCCTGCGCGCGATGCTCGACGAAAGTCCGGCCCGTGCGGCCCAGGCCATCCTGATTGCCGCACGAGAAGGAGAGGTCGAAGCCCAGGCCTTGCTCGGGCAGATCCTGCTCGACGGCCAGGGGATCGCGCAGGACCAACCGCTGGCGCTGAGCTGGTTCGGCATCGCAGCGCGCCAGGGGCACCTCATGGCGCGCAACATGCTCGGTCGTTGCCATGAGCATGGTTGGGGCTGCGCTGCCGATGCCTCGCTAGCGGCCAGGCATTACCGACTTGCGGCCACTGCAGGGCTGGATTGGGCGATGTACAACTACGCCAATCTGCTGGCGACCGGTCGCGGGGTGGTTGAGGATCAGCTTCAGGCACTGAGTCTCTATCGCCGTGCGGCTGAGTTGGGCCATGCAAAATCGATGAATCTGTTGGGGCGGTATCTGGAAGAAGGGCGGGTCTGTCCGGTGAATCCGGCAGCGGCTCGTAACTGGTATCGACGTTCGGCCGAGGGCGGGGATTTTCGCGGGCAGTTCAGCTTTGCTGCGGTCTTGACCGACGAAGGGAATATCGAGGATGCGTTGGTCTGGCTGCGCAAGGCATTGGCCGGTGGCAACCTGAATTTTCTGCGAGTGGCCTGTGAGGCATTGTCAGCCGCCAATGATCCACAGATTCAGGCGATGGCTGTGGATTACAAACAACGTGCCGAACAGCTCGAAACCCTGTAGGAGCGAGTTTGCTCGCGATGGTGGACAACGATAACGCGTGCTGTCTGAGTACACGCGGTGCTCTGAAATCCATCGCGAGCAAGCTCGCTCCTACATGGAACTGCATAAACAAAAAAGCCCATGACAGGTCATGGGCTTTTTGTTTTCTACGCAGTATTTACACGTAGAACGACTTCAGCGGCGGGAAGCCATTGAACTCGACGGCGCTGTAACTGGTGGTGTACGCACCGGTCGACAGCCAGTACAGGCGATCACCGATGGCCAGGTTCAGCGGCAGGCCGTACTTGTAGTTTTCGTACATGATGTCGGCGCTGTCGCAGGTTGGACCGGCGATGACCACTTCTTCCATTTCGCCTTTCTTCTCGGTCCAGATCGGGAACTTGATGGCTTCGTCCATGGTTTCGATCAGGCCGGAGAACTTGCCCACATCCGTGTACACCCAACGCTCTACCGCGGTACGGGATTTACGTGCAACCAGTACCACTTCGCTAACCAGGATGCCGGCGTTGGCGATCAGCGAGCGGCCTGGCTCCAGGATGATTTCCGGCAAGTCATCACCGAAGTCTTCCTTCAGGAAGCGGATGATTTCCTCGGCGTAGGTTTCCAGGCTGTTGGTGCGGGTGATGTAGTTGGCCGGGAAGCCGCCACCCATGTTGATCAGCTTCAGGTGGATACCGTCTTCTTCCTTCAGGCGCTCGAAGATCACTTTGACCTTGGCGATCGCCGCGTCCCAGACGCTGATGTCGCGCTGCTGCGAGCCGACGTGGAACGAGATGCCGTAAGGCACCAGGCCCAGGTCGCGGGCGAGGATCAGCAGGTCCATGGCCATGTCGGTCTGGCAGCCGAATTTGCGCGACAACGGCCAGTCGGCGGTGGTCGAGCCTTCGGTCAGGATACGCACGTAGACTTTCGAGCCCGGTGCGGCCTTGGCGATGTTGCGCAGGTCGGCTTCGGAGTCGGTGGCGAACAGGCGCACGCCCTTCTCGTAGAAGTAGCGGATGTCCTTGGATTTCTTGATGGTGTTGCCGTAGCTGATCTGGTCGGCGCTGACGCCGCGACCAAGCACTTTGTCCAGCTCGTAGATCGAGGCGATGTCGAAGCTCGAGCCTTTCTCTTTGAGCAGGTCGATGATCTCGACGGCCGGGTTGGCCTTGACCGCGTAGTAGACCTTGGCGAATTCGAAACCGGCGCGCAGGTCGTCATAGGCCTGGCTGATCATCGCGGTGTCGATCACCACGAACGGGGTTTCCTGTTTGTCGGCGAACGCCTTCATTTTCTGAAAGGTTTCACGCGCGAAATAGTCTTCGACCTGGATCGACATACCTGGGAGCTCCTAAAGGCAAACGTTGTTAATCAATGGGTGCAAATGAACGTCCTCCGTATCCCCACTTTGGTTCGCCTACTTCCCAAGGCATGTCGCCGAAAGCAAAAAGGCCATGGGAAGTGCAGCTTTCCCTTGGCCTTGCTGTCTCGTCGTCAGTACTTGAGCCGGATGGATCGTTTCCAGCATGGACGTTCGGCGCGAACTTTAGGGCGTGAGGGGCTTGAGATCAACAAAAAATGTCGCGTTTTTGCACTCTTCTGACGCGCGTTGCAGGCATCACTCTTTGTAACCGACACAGATGACAGTCGGATGTTCCCGAGGATTTATGGAGTGTTAAAAATACCTGCACGTTCGACGCTTTTGTGTGCAAAGTCGCTAGTAACTACGATAGCGTCAACATCGGCGAAGTTGGCTGCGAAAAGGTGGGCTGAGAGGGGATTTGACTATTCAGGAGCGTGTTTTCGGATGGTTTTTACAGGCGCTACTGTTGATATTTTTTTCCGGCCTGCGAATCACTGGAAAATCGCATAGAACCTGTGGGAGAGAGCTTGCTCGCGATGACATTTTCACAGCCAGCATCGTAGTCGTCTGAAATGACGCCATCGCGAGCAAGCTCGCTCCCACAGGTTTTGTGTTTTTACCTGGTTATGTGAGCTGTCAGGCGACCACCGCCTCGGCTGGCGAGACGATATTGGTCTTCATTCCACGGGAGCGACCGGAGCTCAAATAAGCCGCTATCGACTCCTGCGTCACCTCGCCCAAAAACACCCGCTCGGCATCCATCACCGGCAACCACGCCCGATTGAACTCGTACATGCGCGACAGCAGAATACGCAAATGTTCGTCGTACGCCGCCGTGGCGTTGAACTCGCGTTGGTACTGCGCGCAGGTGCCGCTCTGACGGTGCAAGTCACGACGTCGTACATAACCCAGGGCTTTATTCTCGGCACAAGTGACCACCACATAGCGTCGGTCATGCTCGTCCATCAACTCCAGAGCTTCGGCCACCGGGGTATGCGGGCTGACGGAAGGCGCGTTGTCCGCCGCATCTTCGGCTTTCACCAGCAGCAGGCGTTTCAGTGTGCTGTCCTGGCCGACGAAGTTGCTGACAAACTCATCCGCCGGATGCGCGAGCAAAGTGTCCGGGTGATCGATCTGCAGCAGCTTGCCGGCGCGGAAAATCGCGATCTTGTCGCCGAGCTTGATCGCCTCGTCGATGTCGTGGCTGACCATGATCACGGTCTTGTTCAGCGCCCGCTGCATTTCGAAGAACTCATTCTGGATCATCTCGCGGTTGATCGGGTCGACTGCCCCGAACGGCTCGTCCATTAATAGCAGTGGTGCATCGGCGGCCAGTGCGCGAATCACGCCGATCCGCTGTTGCTGGCCACCGGACAATTCGCGGGGATAGCGATGCAGATATTGCTTGGGTTCAAGTTTGATCATGCTCATCAACTCGCGGGCGCGGTCGTGGCATTTCTGCTTGTCCCAGCCGAGCAGTTTCGGCACCACGACGATGTTCTCCTCGATGGTCATGTTCGGGAACAAACCGATTTGCTGGATGACGTAGCCGATGTTGCGGCGCAGCGTCACTTCGTCGAGGCCCGTGGTGTCTTCACCGTTGATCAGGATCTTGCCCGAGGTCGGTTTGATCAGGCGGTTGATCATTTTCAGCGTGGTGCTTTTGCCGCAACCCGATGGCCCGAGGAACACGCAGATTTCGCCTTCATTGACGGTCAGGCTCACCGAGTCCACGGCTTTCACATCTTTGCCGTTGCTTTGGAAGGTCTTGCTGAGGTTTTGAAGTTCGATCATTTGAGCAGTCCTTTTGGAGTCAGCGAACGTTGCAGCACTTGCAGGATCAGGTCGGCGATGATCGCCAGCACACTGACCAGTACAGCGCCGACAATCAGCATCGACATGTCGCTGCGGCTGATGGCAGCGAGGATGAGTACGCCCAGGCCACCGGCGCCGATGGTCGCGGCGATGGTCATGACGCCGATGTTCATGACCACGGCAGTGCGCACACCAGCGAGGATCACCGGCACGGCGATGGGTAATTCGACCATGCGCAGGCGCTGGCCGAAGGTCATGCCGATGCCGCGCGCGGCTTCACGGATGCCCGGTTCGACGTTGGTCAGGGCCAGGTAGGTGTTACGCATGATCGGCAGCAGCGAATACAGAAACACCGCGGTGATGGCCGGCATCGGGCCCAGGCCCTGGCCAAACTTGGAGTAGAACGGCAGCAGCAGGCCAAACAGGGCAATCGACGGCACGGTCAGGAGCACCGTGGCGCTGGCTTGCAAAGGCCCGGCGAGGCTCGGGAAGCGTGTCATCAGGATGCCCAGCGGCACGCCAACCACAATCGCCAGGGTCACGGCGATGCCGACCAGGGTGATGTGTTGGCCGGTCAGCTGTATCACCTGCTGCCAGTCGAGGTGGGAAAAGGCGTTGAGAAATTCCATGGCTTTTCCTCCTTATTTGATTGGATGCTGGCGCAGGAAATCTGCGGCAATGGACGAAGGGCTTTGGTGATCGACATCGACCCGCGCATTGAGCTCGCGCATGGTGTCGTCGTCGAACAGCTCAGCCAGAGGCTTGAGTTGTTCGGCCAGTTGCGGATGCGCATCGAGGTAGGCCTGACGCACCACCGGTGCGGCGGTGTAGTCGGGGAAGTAATGCATGTCGTCTTCCAGGAGCTTGAGTTTGAAGGCGTTCAAGCGACCGTCGGTGGTGTAGACCAGACCGGCAAACACCTGGCCGTTACGCAGCGCGGTGTAGACCAGTCCGGCGTCCATCTGGCGGATGTTCTTGCGGGTCAGGTTCATGTCGTAGAGCTTGACCATGCCATCAAGACCGTCCGAGCGGTTGGCGAACTCGGTATCCAGCGCCACCAGATTGTTGGCCTCGGCTTCCTTGCGCAGCACCGAGTTCAGCTCGCTGATGGTGTTGATCTGCGGGTATTGGTCAGCAACGTTTTTCGGCAGTGCCAGGGCATAGGTGTTGCTGAATTTCGACGGTGTCAGCCAGACCAGGCCTTTTTTCGCGTCGAGTTCTTTTACTCGTGCGTAGGACTGTTCGCTGTCGAGTTTTTCAGTGACATGGTTGTAGGCCACCAGCGAAACGCCGGTGTATTCCCAGAGCATGTCCAGTTGACCACTTTCATGGGCGCTGCGGGCCAGATTGCTGCCCAGGCCGCCGGTCACCCGCACCTCGTAACCCTTGGTGCGCAGGTACTGCGAGGTGATTTCCGCCAGCAGGGTCTGTTCGGTGAACACCCGGGCACCGATGCGGATCAACGGTTTTTCCGTGGCTTGGGCAAATCCTGCGAACAGCAGGACGCAGCCTAGTAAAAAGCTTGAAGTTTTCATGACGATTCCTTTGCCGAGGCTTAAGACGGGCGCAAGCCGCGTTCGAGCCAGAGGCGGCTGGCGAGTGTCACCAGACCGTCGAGCAACAAGGCCAGCAGGGCGGTGCAGGCCGCGCCGAGCAGCAATTGCGGCTGATTGTTCAGGGCGATGCCGGGGAAGATCAGGCTGCCGAGACTGTTGGCGCCGATCAGGAACGCCAGCGGCGCCGTCCCGACATTGATCGCCAATGCCACACGCACACCACCGATGATGATCGGCACCGCGTTGGGCAATTCGACTTTCCACAGCACCTGGCGCGGGGTCATGCCGATGCCGACGGCGGCTTCCTTGAGCGAACCCTGAACGTTTTTCAGGCCTTCGTAGGTGTTGCGCACGATGGGCAGCAAAGAGGCGAGGAACAGGGCGAAGATCGCAGGACCGCTGCCGATGCCGAGGATGCCCAAGGCGATGGCCAGGACGGCCAGGGGCGGAATGGTGTTGCCAATGTTGAAGAACTGCATGAAGCGTTCGGCACGGCCGATCATGGACGGGCGGCTGAGGAGGATGCCGGCAGGAATGCCCACGACAAGGGCGGCCAGCATGGAAGCGAGGACGAGAACCAGATGAGCTTGCAGGTAAAACAACAAATCGTCGCGGTAGTGTTCGATCGTGTTGATGCCGATCCATTGGATCAGCAGGGCCAGAAGGGCGAATACCAGCGCGCCTCCTATCAGCCCTTTGCCATAGTGGATAGCCACAGGCGGACTCCTTTTTTCAGTCGGCGAACACTTTCTCGTGTGGCAACGCCATTCCTGGCTGCCGAAAAAATGATCGCGATAAGCAGCTCATGCCGAGCGCGTTTCACTGTTGGAGCGAGCTTGCTCGCGAAAAACTTCAAGACAATGCGTACCTTCAGGTACCCAGCATTATCGTTGACGTCCATCGCGAGCAGGCTCGCTCCTACAGGGGGAAACGCACGGCAATCGAGCCATGAGCACAGCCTCGTCAGGCCGAATTGCAGGTGTTTCAGGCCCCCGACGAGTGGTCGTTACGGGGGAGTGGACGTCTCCGTGCTTTAAAAGGTTCCCATCTGAAGCAGCATTTGGCCACCCCTAATGTGCTCAACGGTTCGGTTCTTCGATCAACTTGGGCTATAATCTGCGCCCTTTTTTGAATCACCTGCCAGGCGATTTCCCATGACCAAACAGGCCGCCGAAGTCGCGAAACGCCGCACTTTCGCCATTATTTCCCACCCCGATGCCGGTAAGACCACCATCACCGAGAAGCTCCTGCTGATGGGCAAGGCGATTGCGGTAGCCGGTACGGTGAAATCTCGTAAATCCGATCGCCATGCCACCTCCGACTGGATGGAAATGGAAAAGCAGCGGGGTATCTCCATTACCACGTCGGTCATGCAGTTCCCGTATCGCGAACACATGATCAACCTGCTCGACACCCCGGGCCACGAAGACTTCTCCGAAGATACCTATCGCACCCTGACGGCGGTGGACTCGGCGTTGATGGTTCTCGACGGCGGTAAAGGTGTAGAGCCTCGGACCATCGCCCTGATGGATGTCTGCCGTCTGCGTGACACGCCGATCGTCAGCTTCATCAACAAACTCGACCGTGACATCCGCGACCCGATCGAACTGCTCGACGAAATCGAAGCCGTCCTCAAGATCAAGGCTGCGCCGATCACCTGGCCGATTGGTTGCTACCGTGACTTCAAAGGCGTGTATCACCTCGCCGATGACTACATCATCGTGTACACCGCCGGTCACGGCCACGAACGCACCGAAACCAGGATCATCGAGAAGCTCGACTCCGATGAAGCCCGCGCCCACCTGGGTGACGAGTACGAACGTTTCATCGAGCAACTGGAACTGGTGCAGGGCGCCTGCCACGAGTTCAACCAGCAGGAGTTCCTCGACGGTCAACTGACTCCGGTGTTCTTCGGTACGGCACTGGGCAACTTCGGTGTCGACCACGTCCTCGACGCCGTCGTTGATTGGGCGCCGCGCCCACTGGCACGCGTGGCCAACGAGCGCACCGTGGAGCCGGTGGAAGAGAAGTTCTCGGGTTTCATCTTCAAGATCCAGGCGAACATGGACCCGAAACACCGCGACCGCATCGCCTTCATGCGTATCTGCTCGGGCAAGTACGAAAAAGGCATGAAGATGCGCCACGTGCGCACCGGCAAGGACGTGCGGATCGGCGACGCGCTGACCTTCTTCTCCTCCGAGCGTGAGCAACTGGAAGAGGCGTTTGCCGGCGACATCATCGGCCTGCACAACCACGGCACCATCCAGATCGGCGACACCTTCAGCGAAGGCGAAGTCCTGGGTTTCACCGGCATTCCACACTTCGCCCCGGAACTGTTCCGTCGCGTACGCCTGAAAGATCCGCTGAAATCCAAGCAACTGCGCCAGGGCCTGCAACAACTGGCCGAAGAAGGCGCGACGCAGGTGTTCTTCCCGGAGCGCAGCAACGACATCATCCTCGGCGCCGTCGGTGTGCTGCAGTTCGATGTGGTCGCGAGCCGTTTGAAAGAGGAATACAAGGTCGAGTGCTCCTACGAGCCGATCACTGTTTACTCTGCGCGCTGGATCGAATGCAGCGACAAGAAGAAGCTTGAGGAATTCTCCAACAAGGCTGTGGAAAACCTGGCGCTGGACGGCGGTGGTCACCTGACCTACCTCGCACCGACGCGGGTCAACCTGGCCCTGATGGAAGAGCGCTGGCCGGACGTGAAATTCCGTGCGACCCGTGAGCATCACTAAGCGTTGACTCCGAAACACCCAAAACCCCGTTGCGAAAGCTGCGGGGTTTTTTATTGCCTGGCGCAATTCCCTGTAGGAGCGAGCCTGAACTGGTCAAGTAATCCCGGACACCGGTTACGGTGTTTATGCCGCTTTTTGCTCCATGGCTATTGGCGACAGATA
>NZ_JBXAJS010000016.1:0-80561 GCF_058797535.1 Pseudomonas sp. GW823-FHT02E01
CTGACCACGCCGGTCGCCGCGTTGAACCCGGTGATGGTCAGGGTGCTACCCAGCGGGGTGGTGATCGATTGCGGGAAACCGGCGGCCACGCCAGCGGTGACCACGGCGATGCCGCCGACAGTCAGGGTCGTCACGCCGTCGAGGGCGGCGACGGTGAAGGTGCCGTTCTGGGTCAGGGCAGTGGCATCCGGTGCGCTGCCGTCGCTGAGGTTTTTCTCGAAGACGGTCAACTCACCGCCCCCGGCATTCAAACCGCCAATCGTGATCGGGTCATCGTTGTTGTGGATCTGCAGCACCAGGTTGGCGGTGCTGCTGTCGCCATCGGCGTCTGTCAGCGTATAGGCGAAGGTTTCCGTGCCATTGCCGCCGCCGTGCAATGCCTGGAAGTCGGCATCGCTGGTGTTGAGGGTGTAGGTGTATGTGCCGTTGGCATTCAGCACCAGGGTGCCGTAGGTGCCGGTGAAGGTGCCGGGGGTGATCGGGCCGCTACTCTCCCCAACCGTTACCCGATCGGCGCCTTGCACGTCGTTGCTCAGCACATTGCCGTTGAGCGTCAGCAGGGTTTCCGAAGCGGTGCCATTGTTGTCGTCGACTGCTTGCGGCACGTCGTCGATGATGCTGATTTCCAGCGTACCGGTAACGCTGTCGCCATTGCTGTCGCTGGCCACCACGGTGACGTGTTCGGCAAGACTATTGGCACCCTCGCCGCTTGCGTGGGTTTCGGCACGGTTGAGGGTGTAGCTGTAACTGACCACGCCCGTGGCCGGGTCGTAACCGGTGATGGTCAAGGTACTGCCCAGAGGTGAGGTGATCGATTGCGGAAAACCTGCCGCCACACCGCCGCTGATCAAGTTGATTGCGCCGATGCTGAGGCTGGTCAGCCCGTCTGGCGCATTGATGGTGAAGGTGCCGCTTCGCGTCAGCGAAACTTCGTTCCTCGCCGAACCGTCGGCCAGGTTGGCTTCATTGACAGTCCGCTCGCCGTTCTGCTCCGACAGGCCGACGAAGGTGACCGGATTGTTCGGCACCTGCGGCGGCACCACAGGGGCTTCGTCCGCTACAGCGATGTCCGGATTAACGTTAAGGCGCTCTTCGGGAAATTCGGGAATGCCATTGAATCCGGCAGTGGGGAAGCCGATGACCGGATCGACTCGCCCGCCCACTTCTTCGAGCATGACAAAACTATGGCCACTGCCCGGGATGCCGCCCGGTACTCCGGTAGTCATGGCAGGCCCGGCAGCGGTGGCTTCAGCGGTTTGGGTCGGGTCGTCGCCCGCCGCAATGGCTTTTTGCAGCTGTTCGACATCGGTCAGTTGCGCTTCGCTCGGAGTCACCGCTTCGGTTGAGTCGATATGGGGAATCTGATTGGCGAGCAACTGCGGCGTCATCTGCATGCTGCTGTCGCGCCCGAGGGTCAGTTCCTGGCCATTTTGCAGATGTACCGCCACCGCGCCTTCAGCGCCGGTGCTCAGTCGGTCGCCAGCGAACAGCCGGTCCCCCTCGACCAAAGCACGCCGGGTGCCGTCGCTCGCAATCGCGAACACCTGACCGATGACCTTACTGACGATTCCGATGAGCGTTGCCATGTGCACTTCCTCCGCCGCCAACCGCTGTCGGCACCTTGATTGCGCGAAGAACGTGCTCATGGCCCGAGCGGGTTGTCTGGCGGATCGTGTTCCGGGTGCCGGTTTACTTGAGTAAGCCGTGGCCCCGGCAACGATCTCGCCCAGCCAGTCGCTCACGGCGCTGTTTACGATTTCGGGAAAATCCCTCTGCAATCAATGGCATCGGATCCCTGTTCGCAACAACGTTGCCTGTGAGCGATGCGTAACGATCTCGAAGCACTCAAGTGACAAAAAACCGTCACTACAAGATCGCTCGCATCCCTCCCCTCCAGCACTTCTCCGCTCTATTTCGATAAGTGGATTGGAACTTTCCTAAAACCCTGATGAGCGCCCTAGAGCCCATAAAACAAGGGCTTTCTAATTGAACAATGTGCTGGATTTTGCAGAGCGCATAAGTTTTTTTTGGCATATCCGTTATGAAAAAAATTTCTTGGCTACGCTCCAGAATGTTCTTAGCTCTTTTGTTAAAGATGTGAAACAACTTTACCGGTAAATTTCGTCAAATAATTGGCGACAGACAAGCACCATCAGGAATCAGGGAGATGTACATGCGCCTATTAACCCCCGTCTGCAGCGCGGTTCTTTTGGCCATGGCCTGCTCGTCCCAAGCGCAGGCCATAACGCTGACCGAAGCGATCCAGAGCACCATTGCGACCCACCCGGAACTGGCATCCCGGGTGGACAGCCGACTGTCGGCGGATGAGGACGTGAAGGTCGCCAAAGGGGGCTTTTATCCATCGGTTGATTTGAACGCCGCCTACGGACGCGGGTACAGCGATAACACCAATACCCGGGCGTTCGGCAATCACCACACCGAAATTCTCAACTACACCCAGTCGGAATTGCGCCTGCGGCAAATGCTCTTCGACGGGTTCAACACTTCCAATGAGGTCGAACGCACCAAAGGCGTGGTCAACTCGCGAGCCTATTACGCTCAGGGTACGGCTCAGGATCTGGCCCTGCGCACCACCGAGGTTTACCTCGAAGTCCTCAAGCGCCGCGAACTGGTGACCCTGGCCAAGAACAACCTGCAAGCGCACTTGCGGGTCAACGACCAGATCGGCCTGCGCACCCAGCGCGGCGTGGGCAGCAACGCCGATGCCGACCAGTCCAGCGCTCGCCGGGCACTGGCGGAAAACAACCTCGACACCGCCGAAGTCGATTTGGCCGATGCCGAGTCGAACTTCTATGCCGTTGTGGGGCGCATGCCCGATGAACTCGAAACCCCGCCGTCGATTCGCGGCGAAGTCCCCACTACCCTGCCCGAAGCCCAGCAGAGCATGGTGGAAAACAACCCTTACCTGAAATCCGCCCAGGCCGACGTGCAATCGGCCGAAAGCCAGTACGAAGTCGCCAAGTCGCCGTTCTACCCTCGCTTCGACGCCGAAGCGGCGGTGGGCGCGAACAACAACCTGCAGGGTGAGGAAGGTCACGACAACGAATGGCGGGTCGGCGTGGTGATGAACTACAACCTGTTCCGCGGCGGCAGCGACAAGGCGCGCCTGGCCTCCGACTCGCACAAGATCAACCAGGCCATGGACATCCGCAACAATGCCCTGCGCCAGCTCAACGAGAACATTCACCTGGCCTGGAACGCCATGGTCAACGCCAAGAAACAAACCCCGACCGCCCGTGAATACGCCGACACCAGTAAGCGCGTGCGCGTCGCCTACCAGGATCAGTTCGGCCTCGGCCAACGGACCCTGCTGGACCTGCTCGACAGCGAAAACGAGCTCTACAACGCCAACCGTCGCTACACCGAAGTGCGCTACACCGAAGAGTTCTCGATGTACCGTGTCCTGGCGAACATGGGCCAGTTGCTGAGCAAGCAACGGGTCGTACTGCCCGCCGACGCGATCGCCCAGACCGAAGTGAAAAACGAAGCTCGTCTACCTGACATGAAGTAGTGCACGGGAGGGTTCAATGACCAGCATGGAACCCGGCAACACCGGTGTCGATCCGCGCCTGAGCTTCGATGACCCGCTTCTGGACGGTCTGTTGATCCTCTGCAAACTCCACGGCGCGACGGTCAGTCGCGCCAGCCTCAGTGCCGGGCTCCCCATGGCACACCAACGCCTGAGCCTGGACCTGCTGCCCCGCGCAGCGGCCCGGGCCGGTTTGCAGGCGCGCTTGCTGCGCCGAGACCTCAAAGACATCTCCTCGCTCAACCTGCCCGTGCTGCTGTTGCTCAACAACGGCCGCACGGCTGTGCTGCGTCGTTATGGCGAGGACGGCAAGGTGCTGATCCTGCCCAGCGAAGCCGACGGCGGCGAACAATGGCTCAGCCCAGAGGAGTTGGCCGAACACTACAGTGGCCAGGCATTGTTCGCCCGGCCACGTCACGAGCTCGAAGACTTGCGATCGCCGCTGGTGCCTCGGGTCCAGGCCTGGTTTCGCGATACGCTGAAGCTGTCGAAATGGCTGTACAGCGATGCGATCCTGGCGAGCTTCCTGATCAACCTGCTGGGACTGATGGTGCCGCTGTTCGTGATGCAGACCTACGATCGCGTGGTGCCGAACCAGGCCACTTCGACCTTGTGGGTGCTGGCGATCGGTTTGCTGATCGGCACGGCTTTCGAACTGGTGCTGCGAGTTGTGCGCGCGCACTTGCTGGATACCGCCGGCAAGAAAACCGATGTGATCCTGTCGGCCACCCTGTTCGAGCGCATCACCGGCATGGCGATGAAAGCACGGCCGGCGACCATCGGTGGCTTCGCCCAAAGCATTCACGACTTTCAGGGCCTGCGGGAATTTCTCACCGCCGTGACCCTCACCAGCCTGATCGACCTGCCCTTCTGCCTGCTGATGCTGCTGGTGATCGGCCTGCTCGGTGGCTGGCTGGTGGTGATCCCGATGCTGGCGTTTCCCATCACCATCATCTTCGCCATGGTGATCCAGGTGCGCCTGCGCGATACCGTGCAAAAAAGCCTCAGCCTGGGCGCCGAACGCCAGGCACTGCTGATCGAAACCCTCAGCGGCCTGGAAACCCTCAAGGCCTGCAGCGCCGAAAGCGAACGCCAGCACAAATGGGAAAGCACCCACGGCGCCCTCACCCGCCTCGACAGCCACGCGCGCAACCTCTCGGCCCTGGCCACTAACGGCACGTTGTTCATCCAGCAACTGTCCGGCATGGCAATCATCGTCGCCGGGGTCTACAGCATCATCGCCGGCAACCTCAGCGTCGGAGCCCTGGTGGCCAGTTACATGCTCGGTAGCCGGGTACTTGCACCACTGGGTCAGATCGCCGGCCTGATCACCCGCTACCAGCAAGCGCAACTGACCATGAAAAGCACCGATGCGCTGATGGGGCTGCCCCAGGAGCGCGACGCCAGACAACGGCCACTGGAGCGCACCCAACTGCAAGGCGCACTGGATGTTGTCGGCGTAACCTTCCACTACAACGGCCAAAGTGCGCCTGCCCTGGCCAATGCCAGCTTCAGTGTGAAACCCGGCGAGCGCATCGGCATCATCGGCCGCAGCGGCTCAGGCAAAAGTACCCTGGCGCGACTGGTGATGGGCTTCTACGAACCGGATGAAGGCCAGTTGCTGCTCGATGGTCTGGACCTGCGGCAACTGGACGTCGCCGACCTGCGCCATCAAATCGGTTACGTCGCCCACGACCTGCCGCTTTTGGCCGGCAGCCTGCGCGACAACCTGACCCTCGGCGCGCGCTATATCAGCGACTCACGCATGCTCGAAGTGGCAGAGATGACCGGCGTTACCGAACTGGCCCGGCAACACCCGCAAGGCTTCGACCGGCCCGTGGGTGAACGCGGGCAACTGTTGTCCGGCGGCCAGCGCCAGGCCGTATTGATGGCCCGGGCGATGTTGCTCGACCCGCCCATCATGCTGCTCGACGAACCCACCAGCGCCATGGACAACAGCAGCGAAGACGTCCTGCGGCAAAAACTTCACGGATGGGTCCAGGGCAAAACCATCCTGCTGGTGACCCACCGCACCTCGATGCTGAGCCTGGTGGACCGGCTGGTGGTACTGGACAACGGACGGATCGTCGCCGACGGTCCGAAAGACGCGGTCATCGATGCACTGCGCAAGGGCCGTGTCGGCTCTGCGGCCGTCTAGGAGTCGCCCATGTCTGCCGATCAAGGTTCCCGTGGCTACTTCGACAGTTTCAACAAAAGTGCCGAAACCGAGTACATGCCGGAAACCGCCGGCGCCTCCTTGCAGGACTCACCGCGCTGGTCGCGGATCACCGTGTGGCTGGCGGCCGCGCTGTTGGTCTGTGCACTGGTCTGGGCCAAATTCGCCGTGTTGCAGGAAGTGACCATGGGCGAAGGCAAGGCGATTCCGTCAAGCAAGGTTCAGGTGATCCAGAACCTGGAGGGCGGCATCGTCACTGAAATTTTCGTCCGTGAAGGACAGATGGTGAACAAGGGCGACACCTTGCTGCGCCTGGATGACACCCGCTACCTGTCGAACAAGGGCGAAAGCGAAGCCGATCGCTTTGCCTTGACCGCGCAGGTCGAACGGCTTTCGGCCGAAGCCGAAGGCCGGCCGTTCAAGCTGTCGGAAGAAGTGATCGCCAAAGCCCCGCAAGTGGCTGAAGACGAGCGTTCGTTGTACGAACAGCGGCAACGGCGACTGGCCAGCGAGCAGCGCACCCTGAGCGAACAACTTCGGCAAAAAACCCAGGAGTTAGCGGAGTTCCGCTCGAAACAGGGTCAATTCAGTTCAAGCCTGGCGTTGTTGCAACAAGAGATGAACATGTCCGCGCCGCTTGTGGGCACGGGGGCGGTGTCTCCAGTGGAAATCCTGCGGCTCAAACGCAGCGCGGTGGAGATTCGCGGCTCATTGAACGCCACCACACTGGCGATTCCCCGGGCGGAATCGGCGATCAACGAAATCAAAAGCAAGATCGACGAGTCGGAGCAGACCTTCCGCTCGGAAGCCGCCAAAGAGCTGAACGAGAAACGCACTGACCTGTCGAAAATCACGGCCTCGAGCATCGCCATCGACGACCGCGTGACCCGCACCACCGTGGTCTCGCCAGTGCACGGCATCATCAAGGTGTTGAAGGTCAACACCATCGGCGGCGTGGTCCAGCCCGGCAGTGACATGGTGGAAATCGTGCCGCTGGAAGACAACCTGCTGATCGAAGCCAAGGTACGGCCACAGGACGTTGCGTTCCTGCATCCGGGCCAGAAAGCCATGGTCAAGTTCAGTGCCTACGACTACACCATTTACGGCGGCCTGAGCGCCAAGCTGGAGTTGATCGGCGCTGACACCATCACCGACGACAAGGGCAACAGCTTCTATCTGATTCAGGTGCGTACCGACAAAAACCATTTGGGCGGGGATGTGAAACCACTGCTGATCATCCCGGGGATGGTGGCGACGGTGGACATTATTACCGGGGAGAAAACGGTGCTGGATTATCTGCTCAAGCCGGTGTTGAAGGCGCGGACCGAGGCGATGCGGGAGCGGTAGGCAGTATCTGCAGTGACTGATCTGCCGCCATCGCGAGCAAGCTCGCTCCCACAGTGTCCGTGTCGTACAAAAAATCTGCGAACGCCACTGAACCTGTGGGAGTGAGCTTGCTCGCGATGAGGCCGGCAAGACCACCAATCATTTTTCAGAATGATTACGCTGGTAAACCTCCTCCCCCATCGCCGCAATCTGCCCCTCGATCAACGCTTCGAACGGTTTGAGCAATGGCGCAAACGAAGTCGGCGCCTCAAGAGTTTCCAGCGCCTGCACAATCGCCTCCACCGTCGACAACGCCCCCGGTCCCGGTGCCTTGCGCAACCGATAGCGGGACACACCGCCCTCGGCCAGCGTCACCCTTGGCAACGCCGCCAGCAGCGGATTGAGGTGCAACATCTTGCGTGCCTTGCGCCAGGTACCGTCCGGGACCACCAGCAGCAAGGGTTCGTCTGTCGCGGTACAACCCTGCATCGGTTGGGCATCTTCGCCGGGAAACAGCAACCGCGCCCGATATCCCGACTGATTCAACAGCACCGGCAAATCCTCAAACACCTCGCCGACGATCAACTCGGCATTCTTCAACCCAAGCGCCGCCAGACGCGCGGTGTTCAACGCATGATTCACTTCGCTCGGATGCTGCAACAACAGTACCCGGGTGCGGCTGTCGAGGCTGGGAATCAGCGGGCACAGGCAATGAGTTTGCGGGCGCAGACAACGCTGACATTGAATTCTGGACATCGTCTCTACGCCTGATTCAGTTGAGCTTTAAGCAAGTCGCGGAATGTCTGGATCAGCGGCTCGCGGCTACGGCCCCGACGCACGATCATCGAGAACGGCGCTTGATAACCGAAGGTCGCCGGCAGCAGCACCCGCAAGTCACCCTTGTCGGCCCAGGCCTGGGCGTAGTGCTCCGGCAGGTAACCGATGTAGGCGCCGGACAGCACCAGGATCAACTGGGCCTCCATACTCTCTACCGTCGCGGCACTGTGCTTGAAACCGTGGCGCGCCAGTTCGGCCTGGCTCCAATAACCACGACCGACCATGCGCTGCTGGGTGATGACTTGCTCGGGAATGCGCCGCTCGTTGAACAGCGGATGCCGCGTGCTGCAATACAACCAGTGTTGTTCACGGTACAGCGGCATGTACACCAGGCCGCTCATGCGCGTGGAAAACGCACCGATGGCCAGGTCGAGACGGTTGTCCTGCACGCCGAGTTGCAATTCGTAAGGGCTCATCACCGACAGGTGCAAGTGCACGGCCGGGTGTTCCTGGCTGTAGGCGCCGATGGCTTCGGCGAACGGCAGGGCCTTGTCGCTGACGGTGGAGTCGATCACCCCCAGGTTCAAGGTACCGCGCAACTCGCCCTTGAGGGCGGCGGCGTACTGCTCGAAGCCTTCGAGTTCGCCCAACAGACGCAGGGTTTCCTGATGGAACAGCTCGCCCTTGCTGGTCAGGCTGAAACCGCCACGGCCGCGATGGCACAGCACCAGGCCAAGGGCTGCTTCGAGCTGGCTCATGTAGGTGCTGATGGCCGACGTCGAGAGATTGAGCTCCTGCTGGGCGTTGGCGAACCCCTGATGGCGCACCACGCTGACGAAGATGCGCAATAGTTTCAGGTCGGGTAAAGCGTTGGCCATGGAAATGCTCCGATCTCGGGGTGAGGCGCAATGCTCGATTCAATGCAAATCCTTGTGGGAGCGAGCTTGCTCGCGATGAGGGCGTAACAGCCAACATCAATGTTGACTGACCCACCGCTATCGCGAGCAAGCTCGCTCCCACCAGGTTTGTTCCCGGCATTGGGTTTTGCGTATGGGGTGAAGTCTAACGCCGCCACTTCCATTAGTTTAGAAAAATCTGAACTAAGTATTTGCCCGTAGCGATTCTTCCCGGCCACTACATTTCGCAGAATCGGCGCCACAAGGTGCGCCCGTCCCTTCCGTGAACGGCGCAACCGACATAAATAAAACAACGACGATGAGGCCCTACCCGTGGACAAGATTCTTCACCAACCACTGGGCGGCAACGAAATGCCGCGCTTCGGCGGCATCGCCACCATGATGCGACTCCCCCATTTGAATACCGCTGCCGGCCTGGACGCTGCCTTCGTAGGCGTGCCCCTGGACATCGGTACCTCCCT
This sequence comes from Pseudomonas sp. GW823-FHT02E01, assembly GCF_058797535.1. NCBI lineage: Bacteria > Pseudomonadati > Pseudomonadota > Gammaproteobacteria > Pseudomonadales > Pseudomonadaceae > Pseudomonas > Pseudomonas sp. GW823-FHT02E01. Next base: position 9,208 of record NZ_JBXAJS010000016.1, read on the forward strand.
GCGCCCCGGCACCCGCTTCGGGCCTCGCGAAATCCGCGCTGAATCGGTAATGATTCGCCCGTACAACATGGCCACCGGTGCTGCGCCGTTCGACTCGCTGTCGGTTGCCGACATTGGCGACATCGCGATCAACACCTTCAACCTGCTGGATGCCGTACGGATCATTGAAGAGTCCTACGACAACATCCTCGAACACGGCGTGATCCCGCTGACCCTGGGCGGCGACCACACCATCACCCTGCCGATCCTGCGTGCCATCCATAAAAAGCACGGCAAGGTCGGCCTGGTGCACATCGATGCCCACGCCGATGTGAACGATCACATGTTCGGCGAGAAAATCGCCCACGGCACCACCTTCCGTCGCGCCGTTGAAGAAGGCCTGCTGGACCCGGACCGTGTCGTGCAGATCGGCCTGCGCGCCCAGGGCTACACCGCTGACGACTTCAACTGGAGCCGCAACCAGGGCTTCCGTGTGGTTCAGGCTGAAGAGTGCTGGCACAAATCGCTGGAGCCCTTGATGGCTGAAGTCCGCGAAAAAGTCGGCGGCGGTCCTGTTTACCTGAGCTTCGACATCGACGGCATCGACCCGGCCTGGGCACCTGGCACCGGTACCCCGGAAATCGGCGGTCTGACGACCATTCAGGCAATCGAGATCGTTCGTGGCTGCCAAGGCCTCGACCTGGTCGGTTGCGATCTGGTAGAAGTCTCGCCCGCTTACGACACCACCGGCAACACCTCGCTGCTGGCCGCCAACCTGCTGTACGAAATGCTCTGCGTACTGCCTGGCGTAGTCCACCGCTGAGGATCGGTCATGAGCGAACGTGATCAGGTTCTCAAAGCCGCCGCCGATCTGGTGTCCGCTTTTGCCCGTAACGATCGCGAAGCCTACTTCGGCGCGTTCAGCGCCGATGCCAGCTTCGTCTTCTACACCCTCGAACAGCCCCTGCTGTCGCGCGACGCCTATCAGGCGTTGTGGGACGGCTGGCGCTCTGAGGATGGCTTCGAGGTGCTCTCGTGCGCTTCAAGCAACGCTTTCGTCAGCCTGCAGGGTGACGTGGCGATTTTCATCCATGACGTGGCCACCGAGTTGCGCATGCAAGGGGAGCAACACTTCAGCCAGGAGCGCGAGACGATTGTTTTCAAGAAACAAGCGTCTGGCCAAGAACAACAAGGCCTATGGCTGGCCTGCCACGAACATTTATCCGCGATGCCGGAAGGGCTGCCACCCCCTTAGCCAACACAGGTGACGCTCACGCACGATGAGCGCGCCTTTATGATCGGAGCTGATCATGAATAACAAAAACAACGAAAAAAGCCTTAGCAGCATCGAAACAAACGGGGTCGAACAGATCCCGGACAATGAGCGTGACGCCAAGCCCAGCGATCTGTTTCGCCTGATCTTCGGCGGCGCCAACACCTTTGCCACCGCCGTGCTCGGCAGTTTCCCGGTGCTGTTCGGCCTGTCCTTTCAGGCTGGCGTCTGGGCGATTGTGCTGGGCGTGGTACTCGGTGCGCTGATCCTGGCGCCGATGGGCCTGTTCGGACCCATCAACGGCACCAACAACGCCGTCTCTTCCGGTGCGCACTTCGGCGTGCACGGGCGAATCGTCGGTTCGTTCCTGTCGCTGCTGACCGCTATCGCGTTTTTCTCGCTCTCCGTCTGGAGTTCGGGCGATGCACTGGTGGGCGGTGCCAAACGCCTGATCGATCTACCGGAAACCGATCTGACCCTGGGCCTGGCCTACGGTCTGTTCGCGCTGCTGGTATTGACCGTGTGCATCTATGGTTTCCGCTTCATGCTGTGGGTCAACCGCATTGCGGTGTGGGCGGCCAGCCTGCTGTTCCTGCTGGGCGTTTTCGCTTTCGCCCCTGCATTCGACAGTCAGTACGCCGGCACCGTAGCCATGGGCCAGGCCGGATTCTGGGCTGCGTTCATCGGGGCAGCATTGGTGGCCATGAGCAACCCGATCTCCTTCGGTGCGTTCCTCGGTGACTGGTCGCGCTACATCCCCCGTGATACGCCCAAAGGCCGGATCATGGTGTCGGTGATTGCCGCGCAACTCGCCACGCTGATTCCGTTCCTGTTCGGCCTCGTCACCGCCACTATCGTAGCGGTCAAGGCACCGGACTACATCGCGGCCAACAACTATGTCGGCGGTCTGCTGGCGGTATCGCCGAGCTGGTTCTTCCTGCCGGTGTGCCTGATCGCGGTCATCGGCGGCATGTCCACCGGCACCACTTCGCTGTACGGCACAGGCCTGGACATGTCCAGCGTGTTCCCTCGGGTGCTGTCGCGGGTCAAGGCCACGTTGCTGATCGGTGTGATGTCGATTGCCTTTATCTTCATCGGGCGCTTCGCGGCCAACCTGGTGCAGAGCGTGTCGACCTTCGCCGTGCTGATCATCACCTGCACCACCCCGTGGATGGTGATCATGATCATCGGCCTGCTGGTGCGTCGCGGCTTCTACTGCCCGGATGACCTGCAAGTGTTCACCCGCGGCGAGAAGGGTGGCCGCTACTGGTTCACCCACGGCTGGAACTGGCGTGGCCTGGGTGCCTGGATCCCGAGCGCGGCCGTTGGCCTGTGCTTCGTGAACCTGCCGGGTCAGTTTGTCGGGCCGCTGGGCGAAATGGCCGGTGGTATCGACATCAGCCTGCCGGTGACCCTGGGCCTGGCATCGTTGGTGTACCTGATTCTGCTGAGCCTGTTCCCGGAATCGAGCGCAGTGTTCGGTCCGAACGACCCTCGCAGCAAGAGCACGGATTCGCTCGCTAAACCGGCGATGCGTCAAGCCGCCTGATTCAACGCACTACCTGTGGTCAACACGCTCCCACAGGGATTGATTTTCAGCCTCACATAAAAAAGACAATCGGAGACACGCCACAATGGCTTTGGATTTATTCGTCGTACTCATCTACGCCGCCGCGATGCTGATACTCGGCTACTACGGCATGCGCAAGGCCAAGACCAACGAAGACTTTTTGGTCGCCGGTCGTAACCTCGGCCCAAGCCTGTACATGGGCACCATGGCTGCCACCGTCCTGGGCGGCGCGTCCACCGTGGGCACCGTGCGTCTGGGCTACGTGCATGGCATCTCCGGCTTCTGGCTGTGTGCCGCACTGGGTTGCGGGATCGTGGCGCTGAACCTGTTCCTCGCCAAACCGCTGCTGAAACTGAAGATCTACACCGTTACCCAGGTCCTGGAAAAACGCTACAACCCGATGGCCCGCTCCGCGAGCGCGGTAATCATGCTGGCCTACGCGCTGATGATCGGCGTGACCTCGATCCTGGCAATCGGCACCGTGCTGCAAGTGCTGTTCGGCCTGCCGTTCTGGATCTCGGTCCTGCTCGGCGGCGGCGTCGTGGTGATCTACTCGGCCATTGGCGGCATGTGGTCCCTGACCCTGACCGACATCGTTCAGTTCGTGATCAAGACTGTCGGCCTGATGTTCATCCTGTTGCCGATCTGCCTGTACCGCGTTGGCGGTTGGGATGAGTTGGTAATGAAACTGCCGGCGGCGAGCTTCAGCTTCACCACCATCGGCTGGGACACCATCATCACCTACTTCATGATCTACTTCTTCGGCATCCTGATCGGTCAGGACATCTGGCAACGGGTGTTCACCGTCAAGACCGCCAAAGTGGCTCAGGTTGCCGGTACCGCTGCCGGTATCTACTGCATCCTCTACGGCCTGGCCTGCGCCTTGATCGGCATGGCTGCGCACGTACTGATCCCGGATCTCGACAACGTCAACAACGCCTTCGCTGCGATCGTGAAACTGTCCCTGCCGGACGGTATCCGTGGCCTGGTGATCGCTGCCGCACTGGCCGCCATGATGTCCACCGCCAGCGCCGGCCTGCTGGCCGCCGCCACCACCCTGACCGAAGACCTGCTGCCGAAACTGCGTGGCGGTAAACAGTCGAGCCTGGCGATCAACCGCCTGTTCACCCTGTTGACCGGCATCGTGGTACTGGGCATCGCTCTGATCGTGAACGACGTGATCAGCGCCCTGACCCTGGCCTACAACCTGTTGGTAGGCGGCATGCTGATCCCGCTGATGGGTGCGATTTTCTGGAAACGCGCTACCACCGCCGGCGCTATCGCCAGCATGGGCATGGGCTTCGCCACCGCGCTGCTGTTCATGTTCAAGGACGGTCTGGACGCCAACACCCCGATCTACTACAGCCTCGGTGTAGGCCTGGTGAGTTTCGTGGTGGTGAGCTTGATGTCCCGCCGCACGGCAGCAGTGGCCAGCGCTGCCTAAGCTGAACATAACGACTTGATGCTTTCTTCGACGAGTGTGGCGTCGGTTGCCACACTCGTTTTTTTCGCCTGGAGAAAACGTTCATGAAGATTGTTTCTCGTGACCAGTGGTTCGAGGTGAAACCGCTCAGTGACGGCATCCGCCTGATCCACGAGCCGTACATCCGCCCCTTCTACCGCTGCAACCTCTGGCATATCCAGGGACGTGACAAAGACCTGCTGCTGGACAGCGGCTCGGGCCTGGTCAGCCTGCGCGAGCAACTGCCGTGGATCACCGAGCGGCCGCTGGTGGCCGTGGCCAGCCACTGCCATTTCGATCACATCGCCGGTCATCACGAATTCGCTGAACGGCTGGTGCATCCGGCCGAGGCGGACATTCTCGCGGCACCCGATGGCAACAACGACCTGAGCAAAGCCTTTGTCGGCGACGACATGTTCGAGGCGCACCCCGATTGCCCGCTGTGCTACGCCGAATACCGGGTCAAGGCCGCACCGGCCACGGGGTTTGTCGAAGATGGCGATGTGCTGGACCTGGGCAATCGGGTGTTGCAGGTCGTGCACACACCGGGACACTCGCCCGGTGGCATCTGCCTGTACGAAGCCGCCACAGAGACCTTGTTCAGCGGCGACATCATCTACGACGGCCCGCTAATCGAAGACGCCTACCACTCCAATCTCGATGACTACGCCCGCAGCCTGCAACGTTTGCACACGCTATCGATCCGCACAGTGCATGGCGGGCACTTCGGCAGTTTTTCCGGGGAGTATTTGCGTAGCATGATCGACCAATGGCAGCGCTCACACGGCTAAAGCCTGCTGTACTCAACGGCAGGAACTGCATCGGCAGGGAGAACTGCACCCACCTCGTCGAAGAACGATCATGAAAGAAGCTGCCCTTCGTGCTGTCGTACATCGCTACATCAGTCGCCTGCTGGAAGGCCGGGATGACTTCGACGACAACGCCAGCCTGGCGCAGTTGGGATTGGATAAAAAAGATATCGAAGAACTGATCTTCCATCTGGAAGATGAACTGGGTGTCACGGCGTTTACCGCGGAAGAAGACCGGATGCTCAAGACCGCCAGGACGGTGAATGATTTAAGCCGGTTCTTGCTGGAGATCGGGCGGTACTAAGTCTGGTAATCAAACGTACACGAAGCGGCAAGGGAGCTTGCTCCCTCGCCATGGGAAAACCTTTCACCTGTCAGATGTTATCTGCCATTACCGGCGCCGCTGCTGGCGCCGACGTTGTTCGTCGTCAGTACGAACAGGCACGGGTTGCAGAGGCGGCTCGATCAAACCGAGAGCAACGCCCAAGTCATGCAGCCAGTTTTGGATTTTCTCTTTCATGATGCCCCCTTCAGGGTAGTGCCGAGCGGCCAAAGTACTGTAGCCCCTTCGTACAGATAATAGTCCGAAGTCCTACGCAATGCTCGCGCAAAGTCACAATGATCTGTTACTGAATCCATCAAAATCAGCCTGCGTTCAGGCAATGTCCTGCGCCCGTACATGTGCCGGTGGAAAAACCACCTGTTGCTGCTCGATCCAGGCATTCAGGTTGGCCCCGACCATGCCCTTGCGCCACATCAGCCAGGTGGTAGCACTGGCGAACGGTTCGGCCAAAGGATGTACGGCCACACTCTCACGGCCCGGCAGACTGGCGAGCATCGACTCCGACATCAGCGCCACACCGGAACCGGCAATTACACACGCCAACATTCCCGGATAGGACTCGATCTCCATCGCCCGGCCCATGGCCGCATGATCATGGGCGAACCAGGCTTCCAGGCGCATGCGGTAGGAGCAGCCCTGGCGAAAGGTGAACACCGAACGACCTTGCACATCCAGCGCGCTGCGCACGGGCGGATGGTCGGCCTCGCTGATCAGCACCAGGCGCTCGTCGCACAAGGGCACCCCGTCAAGTCCGGCCAGTTCCAGCGGGCCATCCACCAGCGCCGCATCGAGTCGACCGGTGAGCAGGCCTTCGAGCAGTTCACCGCTGGGGCCGGATTGTACTTGCAGGTTCACCGCCGGATACAAACGGTGGTAATGCGCCAATAGCCCCGGAAGGTGAATCGCCGCCGTGCTGTACATGGTGCCGAGCACGAAGTCTCCCGCCGGTTGCCCGCCCTGCACTGCCGCGCTGGCTTCGTCGCGCAAGGCAAACAGCCTGGCGGTGTAGTCCAGCAGGACTTTTCCCGCAGGCGACAACTGCAAGCGCTGACGTTCGCGCAGGAACAATTCGACACCCAACTGCTCTTCCAGCTGTTTGAGCCGGGTCGACAGGTTCGACGGAACACGATGTAGCCGTTCGGCGGCACGGGTTATGGATCCTTCCTCTGCCACCGCCTGGAAGATGCGCAATTGGCTGAACTCCACGACATTCTCCAAAAAAGAACAAGTTACTCAATATTATTCATTTTTAAAGAAAGTCAATCAATCCTAGCCTGACGGTCATTGATCCTCCAGACGGACTCCAGACCATGTCTCCCCTGATCCGCTTATCCGCCAGCTTCGTTGCCCTGATGATGGCCATGGGCATCGGCCGCTTTGCCCTGACACCACAATTGCCGCACCTGCTCAGCGAAGGCCAGATCGACCTGACTGCCGCCGGGCTGATCGCCGCCGCCAACTACCTCGGTTATTTCATCGGTGCAGTGGATGCCATGTTTTCCCGGCGTCCGGCACAAGTGCGCCGACGCTTGTTCGGCGGATTGTGGCTGTGCGTGCTGCTGACCCTGGCGTCGTTCTGGGCCAATGGTTTCTGGTCGCACCTGTTGCTGCGCTTTGGCACCGGCGTGGCCAGCGCCTGGGTGTTGGTGATGATTACCGCCCTGAGCCAACCCCTCGCGGCAGCGGCCGGTCGTCCTCGGCTCGGAGCCCTGGTCTTCGCCGGACCCGGTTTGGGAATTTTTCTGACAGGTCTGTTGGCCCTGGGCTCGAATCTGCTGGGCCAGACTTCTGCCACCTTGTGGCTGGTGTACGCCGCCACGGGGCTGGCGATGCTGCTGGGGATCCTGCCGTTCCTGCCACAACCGAGTGTCACCGCGACTGCTGCACCCAGCGCCAGCGCCTCGGGCAATCAAGGCATCGCTCGCCTGGGCTGGATCTATGCCTTGTACGGATTGGGCTACATCATTCCCGCGACCTTTTTGTCGCAAATGGCCAACGCGCAATTCCATGGCCAATGGCAGGCCGACCTGTTCTGGCCATGCTTTGGCCTCGCTGCGGCAACCGGTGTGGTGCTGGTGAGTCTGCGTCGGCAAAAACCTGGCGCCACGGGTCACTGGCTGATGGCGACGTTATGGCTGCAAGCCGCTGGCGTGTTCGCCTGCCTGCTGGGCAACGGTCCAGGCCTGGCGTTGGGTGTGATCCTGTGCGGCACGCCGTTCCTGGCCTGCATGCAACTGGTGATGCAACGCTCCCGGGAACTGGCGCCCCATGCCACCCAGCGCAATGCCGGCCTGCTGACAGCCTGCTTTGCCGTGGGCCAGCTCAGCGGGCCATTGCTGGCGGCGCTGAGTAGTCATTTCAGTGGCGGTTTACAGCCGGCACTGGTGGTCGCCGGCTGCGGCTTGTTGATCGCCGGCGGTCTATTGCTCGCGCCGGTCAATGCTGCCCGAGGGCTTTGCGCAAACGACGGCGCAACCACTGCTCGGCGCTGACAAACGTGATGCCCGCCAATACCAGAACGGCACCGATGACGAAGTTCAGGCTCAGTTCCTCGCCGAGCAGAACCACACCGAAGGTGACGCCGAACAACGGCGTCATGAACGAAAACACCGCAAGGTTGGCCGCCAGGTAACGGCGCAGTAGCCAGAACCAGACCAGGTAACTGAAGAACGACACGACCACGCCCTGAAACAGCACACTGGCCACCGCCACATGGGTCAGGCTGACATGGGTGATCTGGCCGCTGAGCAGCGCAATCAACAACAAGCCGAAGAAGCCGACAATCAACTGATAGAACAGCGTCAGGGTCACCGGCGCTTCCGACAGGCGCGAGGCGCGCACCACCACCGTGGTCGCGCCCCAGGCGGCACCCGCCAGCACACCCAAGGCATCGCCCATCAACATGCGGTAATCAAGGTTGTCCCAGGACACCCCGCCGGCAAACGCGATGGCAATCCCGATAAACGCCAGGACAATCCCCAGCCATTGCAAGGGCCGCAATCGCTCACTGGGCAGCAACCAGTGCACCCCCAATGCGGTGAAGATCGGCGCGGTGTAGAGGAACACCGACATGTGCGCCGCCGTGGTCAGTTGCAGGCCTTCGGAAATGAAGAAGAACTCCAGGCCGAACAAGGCACCGGCCAACAGACCGCCGCGCCAGGTCGTACCCACCTGGTTCCAGCCGCCCTTCCAGCAGATCAGCAGCCCGACCAGCAACGCCGACATACCGGAACGTCCGGCCGCCTGCATCACCGGCGCGATATCGGCCGCCGCCCACTTGATCATCACCTGCTGCACGCCCCAGATCAGGCACAACCCGACCATCACTTGCAGGGCAAACCCGTCGGCGCTGCGCCGGGTGGCGCTCACCGGAACACCTCGAAGACACAATCCATGGCAAAGACTCGGCAGAAAAAAAACAAAGCCCCGGCCTTCTCGTTGAAAAGAAAACACCGGGGCGAAGAATCATGTTGTCGATTATTAACCAGAAGGCCAGAAAATGCCGCCTGCCAGAGACCTCTACTTCTCTGCTTGCGCCATCCTGACCCTCTGTCTTGTCAGCGCATCAACTGAGTTCGATGCGATCGGCATGAATGACAATCTGGCCATTCTTGTACAACGCACCGATGGCCTTCTTGAAGTTGCCCTTGCTGACACCGAACAGACTGCTGATCAACGCCGGATCGCTCTTGTCGCTCACCGCCAGGCTGCCGTTGTTTTCGCGCAACTTGGCGAGGATCTTCGAGTTCAGGCTGGTGGCCGCTTCCTGGCCAACCGGTTGCAGGCTCAGGCTGATCTTGCCGTCGGCGCGAACTTCCTTGATGAAGCCCTTTTCTTCTTTACCGGCGCGCATGAACTTGAAGATTTCGTTCTTGTGGATCAGGCCCCAATGCTTGTTGTTGATGATGGCCTTGAAGCCCATTTCCGTGGCTTCGGCCACCAGCAGATCCACTTCCTGGCCCGCGGTGTAGTTGGCCGGGGTCTTGTCCAGGTAGCGGTCCAGGCGCGCGGTCGCGGTGATGCGACGGGTGTGCTTGTCGAGATAGACGTGCACCACCACATACTCGCCCGCCGTCATCTGGCGCTTCTCTTCGGAGAACGGCAACAACAGGTCTTTCGGCAACCCCCAGTCCAGGAATACGCCGATGCTGTTGACTTCAACAACTTTCAAACTGGCGAATTCACCGACTTGAACTTTCGGCTTTTCAGTAGTTGCGATGAGTTTGTCATCGCTGTCCAGATAAACAAAAACGTTGAGCCAGTCTTCATCTTCGGTAGGAATATCTTTTGGAATATAACGATTAGGCAGAAGGATTTCGCCATCCGCGCCACCGTCCAGATATAAACCGAAGTTAGTGTGTTTAACCACTTGCAAACTGTTGTAACGCCCGACTAAAGCCATGTCCAATACCCTCATTGCGTGGGCGGCATTCTACCCGGTTTTAAGCGCCGCGTTCGGCAGCCGGCCCGGTGGCGCGAGAAAATCTCCCTGAAGCCCTTAATTTTCCCGGGTTTTCATCGCACCCCGTCCGCTCGTCAGGCCGTTCCGGGCATTTACGCCATGCCCAGGCAAGCGTGATGCGGTATTTTTCCAGGCAATGTTATTAGTTAAAACAGCGGCTTAGGTGCATATTTCGAATATTGGCCGGGGACTAATTACCCCGACCTCACGAATATGCCGAGGGGATATTTGCCAAGCAATTATCAGGCAACTCCTGTACGATGCCTGGCCAAGTTAATTTTCTACAGGTTAATGGCCGCCATGCGCGTAAAAGCATCCACCAGCAAAGCAAAGCCAGCTCCAGCCGTCGAAACCAGCGAATCGATCAACAGCCAGATCGCTGCGTTCCTCAAGTCCGGCGGTGAAATCCAGCAAATTGCCAAAGGCGTCAGCGGCCAGACGTTCGGCCCGTCCAAGCAGATCACCCTGGGCAAAAAGTAATCCCCCTCGCGTCACCTGGTCCCAAAGCGCTTTGAGCTTCGAAGCGCTTGGACTGGAACCCTCGTTACTCCTCCGGCACTCCCTCAAATCCCGTAGAAATCGACGAACGGCCTTCATTGCCGATTATTCGCCGGTATCCTTGCACACGTCTGGATCAAGCGTTTCAGCGGGTTCACCAGCCTGCCCTCGCAGTTCATGGAGTGACGCATGCTCAAATCTTTCTACCTTTCGGCATTACTCGGCAGCCTGCTGGCATGCTCCGTAGCACAGGCACAAATCTTTCAGCGTGAGGTGGGGGGCTTCGACCTCAAGCTTGGCACCACCCCCACCCGCAGCATGGCCCAGGGCCTGGTCAAACCCTCGGCCGTCGGCTCGTTTCACGGTGGCCTGGACCTGAGCCACGACAGCGGTTTCTACGCGGGTCAATGGTCGCCCAGCATGGGCATCAGCCCGGGGAAAGACCTCGAGATCGACTCCTACATGGGTTTTAAACAACCCTTCGACCAAACCCTCGGCTACGAAGTGGGCCTGATCCGCTACAGCTACCCCGAAGTCACGACCCCTGACAGCCAGGAACTGTTCGGTGGCCTGACCTTGCTCGGCAACCGTTTCGGCATCGCCTTGAGCAATGACCCGGACAAACAGAACAACACCCTGTTCGCTGACTTGAGCGGCAATCAACCGTTCGGTGTCGGCATCAGCCTGAAATACACCACCCACCAATTCAATACGCCAGTGGCGGTGGATGGCGGGTATGTAGGCAGTTTTACCGATTGGTCGCTGAAATTGTCCCGCCCGTTCATGGGCATCGACCTTGACCTGATCTACAGTGACTCCAGCCTGAGCGGCAGCGGTTGCTCGGCCTATGCCGGGCACAACAGCCAGTGCGAAGGGCTGGTGACGCTCAAGGCCGAACACGCGTTCTATTGATCGGCTGAACTGCCGGGCTCCTCCCGGGTTCACATGAGAATCAGACCCCGAAGACTGGCTTTCGCAAGGAATCGCCCATGTCCCGCTGGTTCAAGCATTTCGCCGTTGTGTTGACCGTTACCCTCGCCCTCGGCGCGTGCAGCCGCGTGGGCCTGGCCTACCGCAATCTCGATGTGATCATCCCCTGGACGCTCAGCGACTACCTGGACATGAACGGCGAGCAGAAAATCTGGCTGGATGAACGCCTGAAGGAACACCTGAGCTGGCACTGCACCACCCAACTGCCCGGCTATCTCGACTGGCTGGACCGCCTGCAAACCATGGTCGCTACCAACCAGGTCACCGATGCCGCCTTGCAGGCCCGCGCCCACGAAGCCGAACAGGCGATCGCAGAGACCGCGCGAGAAATCACCCCGTCGGCCATCGAGTTGCTGCAAAGGCTGGATGACAAGCAAGTCGCCGAAATGAACGACGCCTTCGCCAAGGACCGGCGCAAACGCCAGGAGGAATACCTCAAACCCTCCCTCGACCAGCAGATCAAGGAGCGCGGCGCGCGCATGGAGAAGCGCCTGAATGACTGGCTCGGGCCACTGAGCACCACCCAGCAACAGCGGGTAGCCACATGGTCCAGCGCCCTGGGCGATCAGAACACCCAGTGGCTTGCCAACCGGGTCCATTGGCAGAAGCAGTTCAGCGCGGCCGTTGCCCAACGCCAGAGTCCACAATTCCCACAACGAATCGAGACACTTCTGGTCAATCGCGAGAAGTTGTGGACACCTGCCTATCGACAGGCCTTTACCAACACCGAAGCCCAGGCGCGTTCACTGTTCGTGGATCTGATGGCTGAAAGCACGCCGAGCCAGCGGGCACGTTTGCTGAAGAAAATTGAAGGTGTGAGGAAGGACTTCAACGACTTGAAGTGCCTGAAAGCGGCGAAACAAGACTGACTGCAACACAAGACGCATGTGGGAGCGAGCCTGCTCGCTCCCACAGGGGATCACACAACATCAGGCAATCTGCGCTTTCGACGCTACCTCATCAAACGTCATCTCATCCAGCGCATCCTCCTGCTCGTCCAGCACCTGCCGCGGGTGATCATTGCCGGGAATACTGCTGTCGATCAGGCTCAACAAACGCGAACCCCGCGCCGTCAGAATGTAATTGGTGCCCGTGCCACCTTCGTCTTCAGGTCGCGGCGCGATATAGCCACGCGCCAACAGTAACTTTTCGTACTCTCCAGCCACCGTTTTCAAGTGATCAAGATTTTCAATCGGCTCGCCTTCCGCGGCCTTCTGCGCGGCATGCTGTTCGGCGTAAGGCCGCGGCGTGAAGCTGTGGCCCGCGCTGTTTTGCACTTCATGCAGCAAGCGCTCAATCAAGTCCCAGTTGTAAGTCGTCATCCTGATTCAACCTCCGGTGTCGGTTCGATTGATGCCCGTGCAATTGAACGGGCCTTACAGGTTGTGACCGGTACGCCCGGCCACCGTTCAGCCGGGCGTTTGCAGACGACCGACCGGCGGCATGTCGAAATCCATGCAAGCCAAACGACTAGGCTGTGTAAGTCACCTCCCCGCCCCAAGCAGGAGAAAACAACATGAACATTCAGAACCATCCCGTCGTATCGCGGGAAGAATGGGTCGCCGCCCGCAAAGAGCACCTGGCCCACGAAAAAGCCTTCACCAGGGAAAGGGACAGACTCAGCGCCGAACGCCGCGCCCTGCCCTGGGTGAAAATCGACAAGGACTACCACTTCCAGGGACCCGACGGCGAACTGAAACTGGCGGACCTGTTCGGGGGGCGCAGCCAGTTGGTCATCTACCACTTCATGTTCGCCGAGGGCTGGGATGAGGGCTGCCCCGGTTGCTCGTACCTGAGCGATCACATCGACGGCGCCAACCAGCACCTGGCCCACCATGACGTGGCCGTGGTAGCGGTTTCCCACGCACCGTTCGCCGAATTCCAGGCGTTCAAACGGCGCATGGGCTGGAAGTTCGACTGGGTATCGTCCGAAGGCTGCGATTTCAACTACGACTTTGGCGTCACCGCCCGAGCCGAAGACGTCGCCGCCGGAAAGGCTACATACAACTACGAAAAAACCGACGGCGCCGAGGAGGAACTCCCCGGTCTCAGCGTGTTTTATCGCAATGACGCCGGCGAAATTTTCCATACCTACTCCACCTATGCCCGGGGCCTGGACATGCTGGTCGGCGCCTACAACTACCTCGACCTGACGCCCAAGGGTCGCAACGAGGAGGAAATCATGGAGTGGGTGCGGCATCACGACAAATATGAGGAACAGGAGAAGTCGAGCTGCTGCCATGGTGGTTAGCCCCAGACACCGAGGCACGGCCTTCGCGGGCAAGCCACGCTCCCACAGTTTCTGCGGTGTTCACAAAACCTGTGGGCTTGCCCGCGAAAAGGCGCTGACAACCAACCCAAATATCACAGGCTGAACTTTCCCCAGGGGCCAACGCTCAACCGAATAACCCGCCTTGACTGGAGCTGAGGCCCGCCCCCATGAAACCACTGCTGAAGAAGCTCACTCTCGCCGCTACCCTCGCCTGTGCCCTGCCCGCCTGGGCCTGCACCCTCGAGGAAGCCACCGCCAAACGCGAACAACTGGCCCGGGAAGTGGCCAGGCTCACCGAGCAGAACCCGACCAAGGCCAAGGAGATCAACGACGAGTTGCAGAAAATGGACCTGGGCACTGCCGCCAAGGACCTGCCGGACAAGTGTCAGTTAATCGATCAGCGCTTGAAGGAGTTGGACTCGGCAGAAAAGAAAACCGAGAGTTGATAATCATCAGACATAAAAAACCCGGACACTGTCCGGGTTTTTTATGCGTCGCTTGCAACGACTTACTCAGCCGCCGGCGCTTCCGGCTTGCGGCGCTTGAGCGGGGCCATGCCGTCCTTGCTGACCAGGGAATCGCTCTTCGGCCGGTTGGCGCTCTTGCGCTTGGTCGGGGTCTTGGCGGCAGTTTTCTTCTTGTCACCCTTGGCGTCAGTCTTTTTCTTCTTCACGCCGACGGCCTTGCCCGAGGCCTTGACCTTTTTAGGTCCGCCGTAGGTGCCTTTGACTTCCTTGATGGTGCGGCGCTCGAAGCTCTGCTTGAGGTAGCGTTCGATGCTCGACATCAGGTTCCAGTCGCCATGGCAGATCAGCGAGATGGCCAGACCATCGTTACCGGCGCGACCAGTACGACCGATACGGTGCACGTATTCGTCGCCGCTGCGCGGCATGTCGAAGTTGATCACCAGGTCCAGGCCATCTACGTCCAGACCGCGAGCGGCGACGTCGGTAGCCACGAGGATTTTCACGCCGCCCTGCTTAAGGCGGTCGATTGCCAGTTTGCGATCCTTCTGGTCTTTCTCGCCGTGCAGCACGAACGCTTTGTATTCCTGCGCCACCAGGCGGCCGTAGATACGGTCGGCCATGGCCCGGGTGTTGGTGAAGACGATGGCCTTCTGGTAGGTCTCGTTGGCCAGCAGCCAGTTGACGATCTGTTCTTTGTGCTGGTTGTGGTCAGCGGTGATGATCTGCTGGCGGGTGGTGTCGTTCAGCTGGCTGACCGCATTGAGCTGCAAGTGCTCAGGGTTGTTCAGGACCTTGGCGATCATCTCGCGCAGGCCCGAACCACCGGTGGTGGCAGAGAACAGCATGGTCTGCTGACGGTTGGTGCACTCGTCCACCAGACGCTGAACGTCTTCGGCGAAGCCCATGTCGAGCATGCGGTCGGCTTCGTCGAGCACCAGGACTTCAACTTCTTTCAAGTCGAGGTTGCCGGCGTTCAACTGCTCGATCATCCGGCCCGGCGTACCGATCAGGATATCCGGCACCTTGCGCAGCATCGCGGCCTGGACCTTGAAGTCTTCGCCGCCGGTGATCAGGCCGGACTTGATGAAGGTGAACTGCGAGAAGCGTTCAACTTCTTTCAAGGTCTGCTGGGCCAGTTCGCGGGTCGGCAGCAGGATCAGGGTCTTGATGCTGACGCGGATTTTCGCCGGGCCGATCAGACGGTTGAGGATGGGCAAAACGAATGCAGCGGTTTTACCGCTACCGGTTTGCGCCGTCACCCGCAGGTCACGCCCCTGGAGCGCCAGCGGAATGGCCGCGGCTTGCACAGGCGTTGGCTCGACAAATTTCAGCTCGGCCACGGCTTTGAGCAGGCGTTCGTGCAGGGCGAATTGGGAAAACACGGGTGCTACCTCGAAGAAATGCAAAAAAACAGCTGCATAGGGTAACGGTTTCGAGCGCTCAGGCCGAGTTTCTTTATACAAATGGCGGTAAACAGTTGGTTTTTTGTTGCCTGATTTTTCCCGAAACGTAATACAAAGCGTCTTAAATGCTCTAATCCCCTCTCGCGTCTTACAGAAGAATCGTTTTCGACCATGGATATCAAACAGCTCTGGACCAACGTCCTGGACCTTTGGGGCGCCCTCGACCAGCACCCGCTCGTGCACTCCAGCCTGTCGCTGTTGCTGCTGTTGGCAATTGCGCTGTTCCTCGGACGGGTGGCGCGCTACCTCATTCTGCACGCGGCAAAAATGCTCAGTCGCCAGCCGGCCCTGCACTGGGTCAATGATTTTCTACAGAACAAGGTGTTCCATCGCCTGGCCCAGATCACGCCTTCGCTGGTGATCCAGTTCGGCCTCAATCTGGTGCCGGACCTGAGCAAAACCGGCCTGAATTTCCTTGGCAATGTCGCGCTGTCCTTCACCTTCCTGTTTTTGCTGCTGGCGGTCAGCGCCCTGCTCAATGCCCTGCTGGATATCTACGCCCGCACCGAACACGCCCGCACCCGCTCGATCAAAGGCTATGTGCAACTGGCGAATTTGGTGTTGTACGTGTTTGGCGCGATCATCATCGTCGCTACGCTGATCGACCGCTCGCCGCTGTTGCTGCTGTCGGGCCTGGGTGCCATGTCGGCGGTGATTCTGCTGGTCTACAAGGACACGCTGCTATCGTTCGTCGCCAGCGTGCAATTGACCAGCAACGACATGCTGCGGGTCGGCGACTGGATCGAGATGCCCCAGGTGGGCGCCGACGGCGATGTGGTGGACATCACCTTGCACACGGTCAAGGTGCAGAACTTCGACAAGACCATCGTCTCGATCCCGACCTGGCGCCTGATGTCCGAGTCGTTCAAGAACTGGCGCGGCATGCAGGCTTCCGGGGGCCGCCGAATCAAACGCAGCCTGTTCATCGACGCCAGCGGCGTACGCTTTCTGCGTGACGACGAGGAGTTGAAACTTTCCCAGGTGCACTTGCTCACCGACTACATGACCCGCAAACAGGCCGAACTCAAGGCCTGGAACGAAGCCCAGGGCAACGTCGCGGCCATGTCGGCCAACCGCCGGCGGATGACCAACATCGGCACGTTCCGCGCCTATGCGCTGGCCTACCTGAAGAGTCACCCGGAGATCCAGCCGAACATGACCTGCATGGTCCGCCAGATGCAGACCACGGCCCAGGGTATTCCGCTGGAAATCTACTGCTTTACCCGCACCACGGCGTGGGCCGATTACGAGCGGATTCAGGGGGATATTTTCGACTACCTGCTGGCGGTGCTGCCGGAGTTTGGCTTGAGCCTGTATCAGCAGCCGAGTGGTACGGATTTACGGGCCGGGTTGCTGCCGGCAGTGCTGGGGGCAAGCCACATTCCCGAAGCCGAAAAACGCATGATGTAACACTACAAAAAACCTGTAGGAGCGAGCTTGCTCGCGATGAGGGCGTGTCAGTCAACATATGTGTCGTCTGACAGTCCGCAATCGCGAGCAAGCTCGCTCCTACAAGGGCAGGGGTACATCCATTTCAGCGTTTGCGGGTTACTTGACCTGCCGCTGCGGTGCCTTGTGCACCATGGTGTAGGCGTAATCCACGCCCATGCCGTACGCGCCGCTGTGTTCCAGCACCAGCTCCATCACCGCCTCGTAAGTATCCTTGTGCGCCCAGTCACGCTGGTATTCGAGCAACACTTGCTGCCAGGTCACCGGTACCGCGCCGGCCTGAATCATCCGTTGCACCGACATGTCGTGGGCTTCCTTGCTGGTGCCGCCGGAGGCGTCGGTAACGATGTACACCTCGTAGCCTTCAGCCAGAGCTTCCAGTGCCGGGAAGGTCAGGCAGACCTCGGTCCACAGCGCGGCAATGATCAGCTTCTTGCGACCGGTGGCTTTCACCGCGTCTACCAATGCCTTGTCTTCCCAGGAGTTCATCGAAGTGCGCTCGATCGGCTTTTGATCCGGGTGCACAGCCAGCAATTCGGGCCAGATGTAACCGCTGAAGCTTTCGGTTTCGACCGAGGTGTAGATGGTCGGCACGTTGAAGATCTTCGCCGCCTTGGCCAGGCCCACGGTGTTGTTCTTCAGGGTCTGGCGATCGATGGACTGAACGCCGAATGCCATTTGCGGCTGATGGTCGATCAGGATCAGGGCGGAGTTGGTTGGGTTGAGCAGTTCACGAATAGACATGGCGCGTTCCTTTTGATGTCGATACTTCGAATGGGTAAGGGGTTGGTCGACGTTGCCTTCTGCGGCGTTGTTGTCGGCTTGGATGTCACTTTAGGGGCTAGCCATAAAAGGGACAATTACCTAAAATCGAGAATAATTGATTCTAAAATAGGGACAATATGGATCGCATCGAATGCATGCGTGCCTTCGTCGTCACGGTTGGCGAGAACGGCTTCGCCGCCGCCGCCCGGGCCATGGACGTGCCGCGCTCGAAAGTCAGCAAACAGATTCAGGCGCTGGAAGAAGCCATCGGTGTGCAGTTGCTGCAACGCACCACCCGCAGCCTGCACCTGACCGAGGCCGGAGCCGAATATTTCGATGCAGCACGGGAGGTGTTGGCGGCACTGGACGAGGCCGAACAACGCGCCCGTGACGGCATCGGCGAGTTACGCGGTGTGTTACGGGTCAATGCGCCGATGTCGTTCGGTCTTCGGCGACTGGGGCCGTTGATTCCGCTGTTTCATGAGCAGAACCCGAACATCGAACTGCAACTGGTGCTCAGCGACCAGCAAGTCGATCCCGTGCGGGGTGGGTTTGACGTGACCATCCGCATCGCCAGCATGCCCGACTCGACGATGATTGCCCGGCAACTGGCACCCGCACCGCGCATCATGGTGGCATCCCCTGCTTATCTCGAGCGCGCGGGCGTGCCGCAGACTCCGCAGGATCTGCGCACCCATCAATGCCTGAACTACGGGTATCTACAGAGCGGTGTCAGCCTGCAACTGTGCAATGGCAAGGAAACCCAGCGGGTGAACGTCACCGGCCCACTGCACGCCAACAACGGCGACTTGCTCGCCCAGGCCGCCGAAGCCGGCATGGGCATCGCCCTGCTGCCCGACTTCATTGTCGAGGATGCGCTGGCGGCCGGGCGACTGATGCCGGTGCTGTGTGAATGGCAGGCTCCGGCGATCACCATCAATGCGGTGTATTCGTCAGCCCGGCGGGTGCCGCAAAAGACCCGGGCGTTTATCGAGTTTCTGGTAGGACAACTGGCGCCGAAGTGATTTTTAAATCACACAATTTCCTGCGGGAGCGAGCTTGCTCGCGATAGCGGTGGATCAGGCAACATCATTTATCGCGATCAGGCTCGCTCCTACAGGTACATCGGAGTACCCGGAGTTTAGTGAACGGCCAAAGGCTTGCGTATACCCAACCGACTGATCCACACCGCCAGCAAAATCACCGAACCGCCGAGCAACAACCGCCCCAGTTCTTCATGCTGGTTCCAGATCAACAGGTTGATCAGCAACCCCACCGGCACATGCAGGTTGTTCATCACCGCCAGGGTCCCGCCGTTGACCAGGCACGCGCCTTTGTTCCACCAGTAGAGCCCCAAAGCGGTCGAGACCAGGCCGAGGAACAGCAGCACGCCCCATTGCAACGGCGCTTCGGGCAGGAAGTTCTGTTTGCCGAACAACAGAAACGCCGGCAATGCCACCGCCAGTGCGCCGAGGTAGAAGAAGCCGAAACGCCGGTAATGCGGCAGATCGCTCGGGTGGCGCGCGACCAGATGTTTATAGAGCACCTGCCCGGCGGCGTAGGTGAAGTTGGCCAGTTGCAGCAACATGAACCCCATGAAGAAGTCCGGGTTGATCCGGTCGAAGCGAATCACCGCAGCCCCCGCCACCGCCACCAACGCCGCGACCAGGGCCCAGGGGTTGAAGTGACGATTGAGCGCATCTTCAATCAGGGTCACGTGCAGCGGCGTGAGGATGGTGAACAGCAACACTTCCGGCACCGTCAGTACGCGAAAGCTCAGGTACAGGCAGACGTATGTCACGCCGAACTGCAACGCGCCGATCAACAACATGCCACGCATGAAAGCCGGTTCCACCGAGCGCCAGCGGGTCAGCGGAATGAACACCAGCCCTGCCAGCAGTACGCGTACCAGCACGGCGAAGTAACTGTCGACATGACCGGCCAGGTATTCGCCGATCAAACTGAAGGAAAACGCCTGGATCAGCGTGACAAAAAGTAGATAGCCCATGCTCGCCTCATTTCGAATGGCGGCGACGATAGCGGGTTTTGCTGCTGATCGCGAACACCCAAATAATACAAATTCCTTGTGGGAGCGAGCTTGCTCGCGATAGCGGTGGATCATTCAACATCATTGTCGACTGACACTCCGTCATCGCGAGCAAGCTCGCTCCCACAGGGTTTTGTCGGTGTTGGTTAAATCCCGGGCAAAAAAAAGCCCGATCTCGCTAAAGCGTTCAATCGGGCCAGGGCACTCAGGAGCAACAAGTGCGAAGGGAGGTTCGATGCGCGTACAGGCTTGAAGGGTTGCGCCAGGTCACTAAACCATCCAGCGATTATCTGGCGATTAACCGGTCAGGCCACTTGCGAAAGCCTGGCGTTCGCCTGGTTCAGGCCTTTCTCCTGGAAGTCACCGCCCAGGTTCATGCCTTCGGCGTGGATGAACGTCACGTCGTGAATGCCGATGAAGCCCATGACCTGACGCAGGTACGGTTCCTGGTGATCGGCGGTGCTGCCGGCATAGATGCCGCCGCGAGCCGTCAACACAAAGGCGCGCTTGCCGCTGAGCAGGCCTTGCGGACCGGTTTCGGTGTACTTGAAGGTCACGCCGGCACGCAGTACATGGTCGAGCCAGGCTTTCAGGGTGCTGGGGATCGCAAAGTTGTACATGGGCGC
The DNA here is from genome assembly GCF_058797535.1 of Pseudomonas sp. GW823-FHT02E01. Taxonomy (NCBI): domain Bacteria; kingdom Pseudomonadati; phylum Pseudomonadota; class Gammaproteobacteria; order Pseudomonadales; family Pseudomonadaceae; genus Pseudomonas; species Pseudomonas sp. GW823-FHT02E01. The sequence continues at coordinate 29,683 of NZ_JBXAJS010000016.1, forward strand.
GGCCATGACCAGTACATCGGCGGCAAGCAATTCATCGGTCAACTGGTTGGAGCGTTCCAGGGACGCCTGTTCGATGTCGCTGCGCTGCTCGGCGGGTTTCATCCAGCCACCCAGCAGGTTGATATCCAGGTGCGGCACCGGCTTGACGGCCAGGTCCCGGACAGTGATCTGGTCATTCGGGTGAGCGGCTTTCCACTGGCTGATGAACGTCTGGGTCAGTTGGCGGGAAACCGAGTCTTGCTGACGGGCACTGCTTTCGATGATCAGAACGCGGGACATGGGATGTAGCCTCCATCTGAGAATGCTGTAGGTCGATGGAGTGAAGGTTAAACAGAGTCATATCGATGAAAAAGCGCAAATAACTGCTATAACCCATCAATAAATTCGTTTATAAGCTCAGCATGCACTACCCCCTGTAGGAGCGAGCTTGCTCGCGAGGCGTCATGTCATTCAATTTTTTTGTTGCCTGACACACCGCTATCGCGAGCAAGCTCGCTCCCACAGGGGATTGATTTCATTTCGGGGTGCAGGTCAGCTCGATGCGCAGCTTGATGATGCTGCGGGTGAACTTGGCGGTGGCATTTTTGTGCTTGCCGGCCGGTACGTCGATCTTGCGGGTACGCGGTGCTTCCGGGCCATTGATGAAAACGACCTTGCAACTCGCATCGACGTCGCCGTAGTTGGCTACCTGAATGGAGCCGATGTCGTTATCCGTGTCGTAGGTCTGGTAATCGATCTTCATGCCGTTGAGGTCTTTTTTCACATCGATCGGGTAAGCCATCGCCGTCAGCGGCAGCAGCGCCAGCAGCACACAACAGAATTTTTTCATTCAGCAGCCTCCAATTAGGGCTGCCAGCTTAGGACAAGAGGAGTTCAACATGAAAGCGCCCCGCGTGACCCTCGATCAATGGCGAACGCTGCAGGCCGTGGTCGATCACGGTGGTTTCGCCCAGGCCGCCGAGGCGCTGCATCGCTCGCAATCGTCAGTCAGCTACACCGTGGCCCGCATGCAGGATCAACTCGGCGTGCCGTTGCTGCGTATCGACGGACGCAAAGCCGTGCTGACCGAAGCCGGCGGGGTGCTGTTGCGCCGTTCCCGGCAACTGGTGAAACAGGCCAGTCAACTCGAAGACCTGGCCCATCACATGGAGCAGGGCTGGGAAGCCGAAGTGCGCCTGGTGGTCGATGCCGCTTACCCAAGCGCCCGCCTCGTCCGCGCCTTGACCGCGTTCATGCCGCAAAGCCGTGGCTGCCGGGTGCGCCTGCGCGAGGAAGTGCTGTCTGGCGTGGAGGAAGTCCTGCTCGAAGGCGTGGCCGACCTGGCCATCACGGGTTTCAGTATTCCCGGTTACCTGGGCGCGGAGTTGAGCGATGTCGAGTTCGTTGCGGTTGCCCATCCGGAGCATCCCCTGCACCGCCTCAACCGCGAACTGAGCTTCCAGGACCTGGAAAGCCAGATGCAAGTGGTGATCCGCGACTCGGGCCGCCAGCAACCACGGGACGTCGGCTGGCTCGGTGCCGAACAGCGCTGGACCGTCGGCAGCCTGGCCACCGCCGCGACCTTCGTCGGCAGCGGCCTGGGGTTTGCCTGGCTGCCCAGACACATGATCGAACGGGAACTCAAGGAAGGTACGCTCAAGCTGCTACCGTTGGATCAGGGCGGCAGCCGTAACCCGAGCTTTTACCTGTATTCGAACAAGGACAAACCGCTGGGACCGGCCACGCAGATTCTCATCGAACTGCTGCGTACGTTTGACACCGCACCACTGGACGCACCGTTCGCCGCCCCCGAACAAGCCTGACACGGAGTGTATGCATGGCCTATTTCGAACACGAAGGTTGTAACCTGCACTATGAGGAATATGGCCACGGCACGCCGCTGCTGCTGGTCCACGGCCTCGGCTCCAGCACCCTGGACTGGGAAAAACAGATCCCGGCACTTGCTACCCGCTACCGCGTGATCGTCCCGGATGTGCGCGGTCACGGCCGTTCGGACAAGCCCCAGGAGCGCTACAGCATTGCCGGATTCAGCGCTGACCTGATTGCACTGATCGAACACCTCAATCTCGGTCCGGCACACTATGTCGGCCTGTCCATGGGCGGCATGATCGGCTTCCAGCTGGGCGTGGATCAGCCGCAACTGCTCAAGAGCCTGTGCATCGTCAACAGCGCGCCCGAGGTCAAGCTGCGCAGCCGCGATGACTACTGGCAGTGGTTCAAGCGCTGGAGCCTGATGCACGCACTCAGCCTGCGCACCATTGGCAAGGCACTGGGCGGCAAGCTGTTCCCCAAACCCGAGCAGGCCGACTTGCGACAAAAAATGGCCGAACGCTGGGCAAAAAACGACAAACATGCTTATCTCGCCAGCTTCAATGCCATTGTCGGCTGGGGAGTCCAGGAACGACTTTCGAAGGTCACCTGTCCAACCCTCGTCGTCAGCGCCGACCGTGACTACACACCGGTGGCGCTGAAGGAAAACTACGTAAAACTGCTGCCCGACGCGCGGCTGGTGGTGATCGCCGATTCACGCCACGCCACGCCACTGGACCAGCCGGAACACTTCAACCAGACGCTGCTGGAGTTTCTGACCGCAGTCGACACCACCACTCAGGATCACTGACCCATGCTGAAAAAAATCGCCCTCGCCGCAGGCACCGTCCTGTTTGCCGCCAACCTGATGGCCGCGACGCCGGAAAAGGCACCGCATGTGCTGCTGGACACCACCAACGGCCAGATCGAAATCGAACTGGACCCGGTCAAGGCTCCGATCAGTACCAAGAACTTCCTTGCGTACGTCGACAGCGGCTTCTACAACAACACGATTTTCCATCGGGTGATCCCGGGGTTCATGGCGCAGGGCGGTGGTTTCACCTCCTCGATGCAGCAGAAACCGACCAAGGACCCGATCAAGAACGAAGCCAGCAACGGCCTGCATAACGTGCGTGGCACGCTGTCGATGGCGCGCACTTCCGATCCAGACTCGGCCACCAGTCAGTTCTTCATAAACGTCAAGGACAACGACTTCCTCGATCCGGGCCGTGACGCCGGTTATGCCGTGTTCGCCAAAGTGGTCAAGGGCATGGATGTAGTGGACATCATCGTCAACTCCCAAACCACCACCAAGCAAGGCATGCAGAATGTGCCTATCGACCCGGTGCTCATCAAGTCGGCCAAGCGCATCGACTGAGACTAAGCTGGACAAGGATGTCCGAGCCGTTGCCGGTGTTTGCCGGCAACGCTCAAAACGTTAAAAGGAGAGCCCGCTCGCGGGCGAACAACCAATGCTTTATCGCCGCTTTGAAAAACTGATCGATGTGTTCCGCGAAGCACCGACGGCGTCTCCGCCGGACCGGGTTTTCCCTTTCTACACTTATTACCTCAAGCAGGTCTGGCCGAGCTTCGCCGCCCTGCTGATCGTCGGCCTGATTGGTGCGTTGATCGAGGTGGCGTTGTTCAGCTACCTGAGCCGTATCATCGACCTGGCCCAAGGCACGCCGAACATCAATCTGTTCCAGGATCACGCCCTCGAACTGACCTGGATGGTGGTGGTTGCGCTGGTGCTGCGCCCCATATTCGTGGGCCTGCATGACCTGCTGGTGCACCAGACCCTGAGCCCCAGCATGACCAGCATGATCCGCTGGCAGAACCACAGCTACGTGCTCAAGCAGAGCCTGAATTTCTTCCAGAACGACTTCGCCGGGCGCATCGCCCAACGCATCATGCAAACCGGCAACTCACTGCGCGATTCCGCCGTGCAAGCCGTGGATGCGTTGTGGCATGTGCTGATCTACGCCATCAGTTCCCTGGTGCTGTTCGCCGAAGCCGACTGGCGCCTGATAATCCCGCTGCTGACCTGGATCTTCGCCTTCATCGGCGCCCTCTGTTACTTCGTGCCACGGGTCAAGGATCGCTCGGTGGTGGCGTCCGATGCGCGCTCCAAACTCATGGGGCGGATTGTCGACGGCTACACCAACATCACCACCCTGAAATTGTTCGCCCACACCAACTTCGAGCAGCAATACGCCCGCGAAGCGATCAAGGAACAGACCGAAAAGGCGCAACTGGCTGGCCGTGTGGTCACCAGCATGGACGTGGTCATCACCAGCATGAACGGCTTGCTGATCGTCTGCACCACCGGCCTGGCCCTGTGGTTGTGGACGCAGTCGTTGATCAGCGTCGGGGCGATTGCCCTGGCCACCGGCCTGGTGATCCGCATCGTCAACATGTCCGGCTGGATCATGTGGGTGGTGACCGGCATCTTCGAAAACATCGGCATGGTGCAGGACGGTCTGCAGACCATCTCGCAACCGGTCAGCGTCACTGACCGCGACCAGGCCAAACCCCTGGCGGTGGCCCGTGGCGAAGTACGCTTCGAACAGGTGGATTTCCACTATGGCAAGCAGAGCGGGATCATCGGCGACCTCAACCTGAGCATCAAGGCTGGCGAGAAAATCGGCCTGATCGGCCCTTCCGGCGCCGGCAAGTCAACCCTGGTGAACCTGCTGCTGCGCCTGTACGACGTCGAAGGCGGACGCATCCTGATCGACGGCCAGAACATCGCCGACGTCAGCCAGGAAAGCCTGCGCGAACGCATCGGCATGATCACCCAGGACACCTCGCTGCTGCACCGTTCGATCCGTGACAACCTGCTGTATGGCAAACCCGACGCCACCGACGCCCAGCTCTGGGAAGCGGTGCACAAGGCCCGGGCTGACGGTTTCATTCCTTCGTTGTCGGACGCTGAAGGCCGTACCGGTTTCGATGCCCACGTCGGTGAACGCGGGGTGAAACTCTCCGGCGGCCAGCGCCAGCGCATCGCCATCGCCCGGGTACTGCTCAAGGACGCGCCGATCCTGATCATGGATGAGGCCACGTCGGCACTGGACTCGGAAGTCGAAGCGGCGATCCAGGAAAGCCTCGAGACCCTGATGCAGGGCAAAACCGTGATCGCCATCGCTCACCGGCTCTCGACCATCGCCCGGATGGACCGGCTGGTGGTGCTGGAAAACGGCAAGATCGCCGAAACCGGAACCCACGCCGAGCTGCTCGCCCATGGCGGTTTGTATGCGCGGTTGTGGCAACACCAGACCGGTGGGTTTGTCGGGATCGATTGATCCATTGGATCAACACAGCAATCCCTGTGGGAGCGAGCTTGCTCGCGATGACGGAGTGTCAGTCGACAGCAATGTTGTCTGGTCCACCGCTATCGCGAGCAAGCTCGCTCCCACAGGTCCCAGTGAAGCCGAAAGATTATAGAAAACCGCCAGGGCCCGCCAACAACGGGCCCTGGCGGTTTTTTATGCCTGCTGGAATTCTGAAAAAACCGTGCTGTACTGACTTCAACGTTCTGGAGATGGTTCTGCAGTCCATCAGCTGGATGCTAAAGGCAGCATAATCTCGAAAGGGCACTCTCTTATGTCTCTGTTAAAACGTTCGGCGACTGAGTTGGTAGGTACGTTCTGGCTGGTGTTGGGTGGTTGCGGCAGCGCAGTGTTGGCGGCGGCTTTTCCGGAGGTGGGGATCGGTCTGCTCGGGGTGTCCTTCGCGTTTGGCCTGACAGTGCTGACCATGGCTTTTGCCATTGGCCATATTTCCGGCTGTCATCTCAATCCCGCGGTATCCCTCGGCCTGGTGGTGGGTGGGCGGTTTCCGGCCAAGGAATTGCCAGCCTACATCATTGCCCAGGTCATTGGCGGTGTGATTGCCGCCGCGCTGCTGTACTTCATTGCCAGCGGCAAACCCGGCTTCGAACTGGCGGGAGGCCTGGCGTCCAACGGCTACGGCGAACACTCGCCTGGCGGCTATTCGATGGCGGCAGGGTTTGTCTGTGAACTGGTGATGACCGCGATGTTCATCCTGATCATCCTCGGCGCCACCGACAAACGTGCACCGGCAGGACTGGCACCCATTGCCATCGGCCTGGGGCTGACGTTGATCCACCTGATCTCGATCCCGGTCACCAACACTTCAGTCAACCCGGCGCGCAGCACCGGCCCGGCGCTGATCGTCGGCGGCTGGGCGATTCAACAACTGTGGATGTTCTGGGTCGCGCCGCTACTCGGTGCAGTGGTCGGTGGCGTGCTGTATCGCTGGCTGGGCAAGGAAGAAAGCTGACACGCTGAAGTTCAGCCTTGTCGATAAGGCAAGGCTGACTTCGCATCTTCTGCATAAGCCAGCACCCCCAGCCGCTCCTGCTCCAGGAAATCTTTCACCGCAGCTTTCAATCCCGAATGCCGCAAGTAGTGCCAGGAATGCGTAATGACTGGCTCGAATCCGCGAATCAGTTTGTGCTCGCCCTGGGCTCCGGCATCGAAACGCTGGAAACCATTGGCAATGGCATAGTCCATACCCTGGTAGAAACAGGTCTCGAAATGCAGGCGATCGAACTCCGCCAGGCATCCCCAATAACGGCCATAAAAACTGTCGCCCCCCACCAGACTGAACGCCATCGCCACCGGCCGTGAACCCTGTTTGGCCAGTACCACGCGAATCGACTCCGGCATGCGCTCGGCCAGCAGGCTGAAAAACTCCCGCGTCAGGTACGGCGCTTGCCGGCGCACCGCGTACGTATTGGCGTAGCAGGCATAGACGAAATCCCATTGCGCCTGGCTCAGGTCCCGCCCCTCCAGCCATTCGAACTCGAAACCCTGGCCGGCCACCTGCTCGCGCTCCTTGCGCATCTGTTTGCGCTTGCGCGAACTGAGCACGTCGAGGAAGTCCTGGAAATCCCGGTAGCCGCGATTCTGCCAGTGGTATTGACAGCCAACGCGCTGCAGCCAGCCCGGTTGCTCGCTCAGTGCCGCGTCGGTGAACGGATCGGTGAAATTGATGTGGGCACTGGAGAGCCCTTCAAGCTCCAGGTAGCCCGGCAGGCTTTTCAACAACTCGAAGCCGTCTTCGACCGTGGCCGCCAACAACCGCGGCCCGGTGACCGGACTGAACGGCACCGCGCTCAACAGCTTGGGGTAGTAGTCGATGCCGGCACGTTCACAGGCATCGGCCCAGGCGTGATCGAACACGTACTCGCCATAGGAATGCCACTTGCGATAACCGGGCAGCGCGGCGATCAGTCGATCCCCTTCGACGTGCAATAAATGCTCGGGCTGCCAGCCGGTATGGGGTCCGACGCTGCCGCTGTCTTCCAGTGCGCTCAAATAGGCGTGACGCAGAAAAGGCTGAGTCTCGGGCACCAGTGCGTCCCACGTCTGCGGGGCGATTTCTGACAGTTTTTGCAGGCGTTGCAACGGCATCACCATCCTCACTCTTCATGGCGTGAAAGCCCCGCGAGTATCGCCTATCGCTCTGCAATGCACACGGGCAAAACGACGACAGCGCTCTAACTCAATAGTTCACGGCAGCTTTGTATCGTCATCGACATGACATCACATTGCCACTGCTCTGTAATAAACCATCGCGATACTGGCGCCTGTTTTTAGAGCGCCGGGTTATACCCGGCCACTGTTTTCCGCCCCCTTATGGTCGGTTGTGTCCCGGATGGCTCTGTCATCCCCTCTCATCTTCGGAGATTGATATGCGTCTTGCTTCCACGAAAACTGCGGCGGCCTTGTGCGGTGGCCTGTTGCTGGCCATGAGTGTTCCGGCCAGTGCCGCAGTCGACGCCAAACTGCTCGACATGCTCAAGGCTAACGGCTCGATCACCAGCGCGCAGTACAGCGAACTGCAAGCCGAGCTGGCCAGGGATCAGAAAGAACAGCAGATCGCCCGTCAGGCTCAGCAAGAGACCAACGAGCAAATCGCGGCCACCGCGAAGAAAACCGACACACTGAGCGCTTTCGACCAGAAACTGGCCTGGGCTGCCAAGACCCAGTTCAAGGGCGACGTGCGCTTCCGTCAGGAAACCGTGCACAACGATGGCGTATCCAACAACAAAGACCAGGACCGTCAGCGCATTCGTGCCCGCCTGGGTGCCTACACCGAAATCAACCCGCAAGTCGACACCGGTATCCGTATCGCCACCGGCAACAACGACGACGCTCGATCCACCAACCAGAGCCTGGACAACTACTTCGACAAGAAGCAGATCTGGCTGGACCAGGGTTACGTCGACTACCACCCGGACGCGATCAAGAACCTGCACCTAGTTGGCGGCAAGATGCCGCAACAATGGGTGAGCATGGGCGACATCATCTGGGATAGCGACATCAGCCCGGAAGGTCTGGCCGTTACCTACAAGTACCCGCTGAGCGGCAGCACCGAGCTGTTCGGCAGCGCCGGTCACTACACCCTCAAGGACAACGTCGACGGTGAAGGCGTGCAGTTCAAGCACGACCTGCGCCTGTATGCCGGCCAGTTGGGTGGTCGCTTCGCCATCACCGACAGCATGAAAATGACCTTGGGCGGCAGTCTTTACGCCTACGACAACGATGACAGCAGCGCCTGCCCTACCAGCGGCACCGTCACCACGCCGTGCGCACTGGCCGTCAACGGCAACAGCCCGGGCGAACAGTTCAAACTGTACGAAGGCTTTGGCCAGCTGGACTTCTCCAACCTGCCAGTACCGCTGTCGCTGTACGGTCAGTACGTCAACAACGCCGATGCCAGCAACGACCAGGACACTGGCTGGTTGGCCGGTGTCAAGACCAAGCTTTACGGTTTCGGCGTGGACTACAACTACCGCGACGTACAGCGTAACGCTGTGGTGGGCGCCTTCACCGACTCCGACTTCGCCAACGGCTTCACCGGTTCGCGCGGCAGCAAGCTGAAAGTGAGCTACGAACTGGACAAGAACTTCACCCTGGGCGCGACCTACTACATGGCGACCTCGGACCAGACCAACGCCAACATCAAGAAAACCGATTCGGACATCAACACCCTGCAACTGGATGCCGAAGCCAAGTTCTGATTCACCCCGCTACACGACTCGGGCAAGGAAGCCCGGGACGCTTTTACAGCCTGTCGTTGTTATCTCGGTCCCCATCATCCTCCGATATAACAACGCCGGGCTGTTTTCATATCCCCGCCTGCACATATTCATTGTGGCGAGGGGGCTTGCCCCCGTTGGATCGCGAAGCGATCCCAAACCCGGCCACTGCAATTTGACAGACATACCGTATCAGCCTGTTCTACGTCGACTTCGTCGCCGAACGGGGGCAAGCCCCCTCGCCACAAAAGCCCTGCCAAAAAAATCGCAGCTGCGACAGTTAAAAAAACTCAGCGCTTGCGCAGCAACACGCTACCAATCGAATAACCGGCACCGAACGAACTGAGCACGGCCAGCGAACCTGCAGCCAGATCGTCCTGGTTCTTGTGGAACGCAATCACGGAACCGGCGGAACTGGTGTTGGCGTAGGTGTCGAGAATCACCGGCGCTTCCTGTTCGGTGGCGTCGCGGCCCAGCAGCTTCTTGACGATCAGGTGGTTCATGCTGAGGTTGGCCTGGTGCAGCCAGAAGCGCTTCACGTCACTGACGTTGAGCTGGTTCTCCTGCAGATGCTCACCGATCAGCTCGGCAACCAACGGGCAGACTTCCTTGAACACCTTGCGGCCTTCCTGCACGAACAGTTTGTCCTTGGCACCGATGCCCTCTTCCGCCGCACGGTTGAGGAAGCCGAAGTTGTTGCGGATGTTGTTGGAGAACTTGGTCAGCAGCTTGGTGCTGACGATGTCGAACTGGTACTTGGACGTCGCCAGGTCAGCACGCTCGATGATCACCGCGGTGGCAGCGTCACCGAAGATGAAGTGGCTGTCGCGGTCACGGAAGTTCAGGTGGCCGGTGCAGACCTCCGGGTTGACCATCAGGACCGCCCGGGCCTGGCCCAGTTGCACGCTGTTGGCGGCGGTCTGGATACCGAAGGTCGCCGAGGAGCACGCCACGTTCATGTCGAAACCGAAACCCTGGATGCCCAGCGCTTCCTGGACTTCGATGGCAATGGCTGGATAGGCGCGCTGCAGGTTGGAACAGGCGACGATCACGCCGTCGATGTCCGCGGCGGTCTTGCCGGCGCGCTGCAAGGCTTGTTCGGCCGCGCCGATGGCCATCTGGCACAGCACCGACCACTCGTCGTTGGAACGCTCCGGCAGGCGTGGGGCCATGCGCTGCGGGTCGAGGATGCCATCCTTGTCCATGACAAAGCGGCTTTTGATGCCCGAGGCCTTTTCGATGAACGCGGCGCTGGATTCGGTCAATGCCTCCACTTCACCGCGCGCAATGGCATCGGCGTTGTCGGCGTTGAATTGCGCGACGTAAGTATTGAAAGACTGCACCAGCTCTTCGTTGGAAATGCTATTGGCCGGGGTGTACAGGCCGGTGCCGCTGATGACGACGTTATGCATGGTCGTGTCTCTAATCTGTTCAGGCAGAAAGCATTGGCACCGTCGTACCAATACACAAAGGGTCTATTCCCATCCGGGGGACGCAAACCTGGCATCGCTTTATTCCTGCTCGCAACCGTGTCGAAGGCTCTAGGTCGCGAAACTGGCGTTTATGGTCGCGAAGTTTGCCATAAACCTTGGGTTTTGGCGCCTTTTGCAAGAGCGACAACATACTTGTAGGAGCGAGCTCGCTCGCGATGAACCAGAGAACGCCGCGGGGTGTCAGGTTACCAGCGTTATCGTTGACGACCATCGCGAGCGAGCTCGCTCCTACAAGGGTGTGTCAGGCCTCTACCTGACTCCACTGCTTGTTCAGGCGCTTGTCGGAGATCGGCACCTTGGTTCCCAGTTGCTGGGCAAACAACGAAACCCGGTATTCCTCCAGCCACCAGCGATACAACTCAAGCTGCGGATCGCGCTTGCCTTCCTGGGCGTGTTTGCTGGCGCGGGTCTGGTATTGCGTCCACAGGCCGCTCAATTCGCCGCTCCAGACCCGGTCGCGCTGCACCTGGGCACCGATTTTTTCAAAGCGCTGTTCGATCGCCTTGAGGTAACGCGGTAACTCCTTGAGCCACTGCATCGGCGTTTCCCGGACAAATCCCGGATAGACCAGATAGCTGAGCTGCTGCTTGATGTCGTTCAGGGCCACGGCTTGGGCGAGATCGATCTTGCCCTTGAAGCGCTTTTGCAGGCCATGCCAGAGCTTGAGGATTTCCAGGGTCAGCTTCGCCACACGTTCGGCGTGCTCGGTCCAGGCGCCACGCTTGCGCTCGGCCAGGGACGCCAGACCGGCGCCGTCACGGGGCAGCGGGTCTTCACCTTCGAGAATGCAGCTGTCGAGGCTGGCCAGCAGAATGTCTTCCACCAGCGCATCGACCCGTCCCATGTCGCGGTACAGCAGGCCCAGCTCGGTCAGGCCCGGCAACTTGCCGCGCAGGAACTTCGCAGGCTCAGCCAGTTGCTGCATCAGCAAGCGTTGCAGGGCACGACGATGCTGGAACTCGGCTTCGGCCGGGGTGGAGAAACGCCCTTCCTTGACCGTCCCGGCTTCCTCCACCAGCGCCGGGTAGACCGTCATCGACAGCCCGGCGATCTTCTGTTGGGTTTTCTCGGCCACGGCGGCAAACACTTTCGGCTCCACCGGTTGCTGGCTCTTCGCGGTTTGCGGCACCGCCAATGCTGCCTGGCTGGCTTCGGCGAAACGCGCGGTGAGTTCGGCCAGATCGCGACCTTCGCCGAGGAACTTGCCCTGGGCGTCGACGATTTCCAGGTTCATCCGCAGATGACTTTCGACCTGCTGCGCGGCCTCGCTCCAAGCTTCATCGCTGACGCGGGCACCGGTCATGCGCAGCAGTTCGCGACCCAAGGCCTGAGGCAGCGAGCCCTCGGCAAAGGTCATGCGCTGCAAGGCCGCCTTGACGAAGTCCGGCACCGGTACGAAATTCTTGCGCAAGGCCTTGGGCAGGTTGCGCACCAGGGCAATGCACTTGGCTTCGATGACGCCCGGCACCAGCCATTCCAGGCATTCCGGTGGCAGCATCGGCAACAGCGGTGCCGGCACGCGCAGGGTCACGCCGTCGCGCGGGTGATTCGGTTCGAAGTGGTAGCTGAGGGCTAATTCCAGATCGCCGATATGCAGCGTATCCGGGTAATGCTGGGCGGTGACTTCACTGGCTTCGCGGGCCAGCACGTCTTCTTCGCGCATGATCAGCAGCTGCGGGTCTTTCTGGCTGTTGATGCGGTACCAGCTGTCGAAGGTCGCGGTCTGATGGATCTCCGCCGGCAGCCGTGCGTCGTAGAAGGCGTACAGGGTTTCTTCGTCTGCGAGGATATCGCGACGGCGGGCCTTGGCTTCCAGTTCGTCGAGTTGTTCCAGCAGCTGTTTGTTGGCGGTCAGGCACTTGGCTTTCGACTGGATCTCGCCGCGCACCAGTGCTTCGCGGATGAACAATTCGCGGGACACCACCGGGTCGACCGGGCCGTAATGCACCGGCCGGCGCCCGACCACGATCAACCCGAACAGGGTGATCTGCTCGAACGCCACGACCTGGCCGCGCTTCTTCTCCCAGTGGGGCTCGAAGTGATTTTTCTTGATCAGGTGCCCGGCCAGCGGCTCGATCCAGTCGGCATCGATCTTGGCGACCATACGCGCGTAGAGCTTGGTGGTTTCCACCAGTTCGGCGGTCATCAACCATTGCGGGCGTTTTTTGCCGATTCCCGACGACGGGTGAATCCAGAAGCGCCGCTGACGGGCGCCAAGGTAATCGCCGTCTTCGGTTTTCTGGCCGATCTGGCTGAGCAACCCCACCAGCACCGCTTTGTGCAGTTTCGGATAGTCCGCCGGCTCTTTATTGAGGCTCAGCTGCATGTCGCGGCAGATCAGGCTCAATTGGCGATGGGAGTCGCGCCACTCGCGCAGGCGCAGGTAATTGAGGAAATTCTTGCGGCACCAGTTTCGCAGCGGACTGGCCGTCAGCGCCTGGCGCTGCTCTTCGAAACCACGCCACAGATTGACCAGCCCGGCGAAGTCCGAGTCGGCGTCTTTCCACTGGGCGTGGGCCTGATCCGCCGCTTGCTGACGCTCCGGCGGACGCTCGCGCGGGTCCTGGATCGACATGGCGCTGGCGACGATCAGCACTTCCTGCAGGCTGCCGAGCTTCGCCGCTTCCAGCAGCATGCGGCCCATGCGCGGGTCCACCGGCAGCCGCGCCAGTTGGCGACCGAGCGGGGTCAACTGGCTGTTGCGGTCCACCGCCGAAAGTTCTTGCAGCAGGTTGTAACCGTCGCTGATCGCTTTGCCGTCCGGTGGCTCGATGAACGGGAATGCGGTGACCTCGCCAAGGCGCAGATGCAGCATCTGCAAAATAACGGCGGCGAGGTTGGTGCGCAGGATTTCCGGATCGGTAAACTCCGGGCGACCGAGGAAATCCTCTTCGCTGTACAGGCGCACGCAGATGCCCGGCTCGACCCGTCCGCACCGGCCTTTACGCTGGTTGGCGCTGGCCTGGGAAATGGCTTCGATGGGCAGGCGCTGGACCTTGGCCCGGTAGCTGTAGCGGCTGATGCGCGCCGTTCCGCTGTCGATCACGTAGCGAATGCCCGGCACGGTCAGCGAGGTTTCCGCGACGTTGGTCGCCAGTACCACGCGACGGCCTGGGTGAGACTGGAAAATCCGCTGTTGCTCGGCAGGTGACAACCGCGCGTACAACGGCAGGATTTCAGTGTGTTTGAGCTGAGCCTTGCGCAGCATGTCGGCGGCGTCGCGAATCTCGCGTTCACCGGGCAGGAACACCAGCACGTCACCGGGGCTGCGCCGTTCGCTGCGTTCGTAGGCGGCGATTTCGTCGAGGGTGGCGAGGATCGCCTGATCCACCGTCAGGTCGTCCTCGACGCGGTTGCCCTCTTCGTCCTGCTCAAGCGTCAGCGGGCGATACCAGGTCTCCACCGGGTAGGTGCGGCCGGATACCTCGACAATCGGCGCGTCATCGAAGTGCTTGGAGAAACGCTCCAGGTCGATGGTTGCCGAAGTGATGATGACTTTCAGGTCGGGACGGCGCGGCAGCAGGGTTTTCAGGTAGCCGAGCAGGAAGTCGATGTTGAGGCTGCGTTCGTGGGCCTCGTCGACGATGATTGTGTCGTAGCGTTCCAGATAACGATCATTCTGGGTTTCCGCCAGCAGGATGCCGTCGGTCATCAGTTTGATCAGGGTGCTGGAATCGCTCTGATCCTCGAATCGCACCTGATAGCCGACCAACGCGCCCAGCGGTGTACCGAGTTCTTCGGCGACCCGGCTGGCGACGCTGCGGGCAGCGATCCGGCGGGGCTGGGTGTGGCCGATCAGGCCGTGCTGGCCGCGGCCGATTTCCAGGCAGATCTTCGGCAACTGGGTGGTTTTACCCGAGCCGGTCTCACCGGCGATGATCAGCACCTGATGCTTTTCCAGCGCCTTTTTGATTTCGTCGCGCTTGGCGGCGATCGGCAGGCTGTCGTCGTAACGGATCACCGGCAGGCTGGCCTTGCGCGCCAGTACCTGCTCACAGGACGCCTGCATCCGCGTCACCCACTGGCCCAGCCTGGCCTCGTCGGGTTTCTTGCGCAGCTCAAGCAACTGCCGCCGCAGCCGGTGGCGGTCGGCGAGCATGGCGTGATCGAGGTTTTTCAGCAGTTTGTCGATGGAGGGCGATTCGTCGGTCATCGGGTACGCAATTCAGTCGTCTAGTGGCGCAGGGTGCGGATTGTCGCAGATTTGAAGGGCGAACGAGATCCCTTGTAGGAGCGAGCTTGCTCGCGATGAATTCAAGAACGCCACGGGGTGTCAGGTTTCCCGCGTCACCGTTAACGACCATCGCGAGCAAGCTCGCTCCTACAGGGGATGCGTACCGGTGCTACTCGTTATCGAGACCCTTGCGCCGATACGGAAACACATCAATCACCTTCCCCGCCCGAATCGCTTCCTGAAGGCTCTTCCAGTAATCGGCGTTGTACAACTCGCCATGCAACTGATCGAACAACTTGCGTTGCCCCGAATCGGCAAACAGGAACGGTGGAAACTCTTCCGGGAATACGTCCAGTGGCCCGATCGAGTACCACGGTTCGGACGCCATTTCATCTTCGGGTGTACGTGGCAACGGAATGTGGCGGAAATTGGCCTCGGTGAGGAAGCAGATCTCGTCGTAGTCGTAGAACACCACCCGACCGTGACGGGTCACCCCGAAGTTCTTCAGCAGCATGTCGCCGGGAAAGATGTTGGCCGCCGCCAGTTGCTTGATCGCCAGCCCATAGTCTTCCAGGGCCTCGCGCACCTGCGCCTCGTTGGCGTTTTCCAGGTAGAGGTTCAGCGGGGTCATGCGGCGCTCGGTCCAGCAGTGGCGGATCAGCACCGTATCGTCGTCCACCGACACTGTGGACGGTGCGACTTCCAGCAGTTCCTCCAGGCACGCCGGATCGAACTTGCTCAGGGGGAAACGGAAGTCGGCGAACTCCTGGGTATCGGCCATGCGCCCGACCCGGTCGACGCTTTTCACCAGGCGGTACTTTTCGATCACCGTGGCGCGGTCGACGTTTTTCGACGGCGAGAAACGGTCCTTGATGATTTTGAACACGGTGTTGAAACCCGGCAGGGTGAACACGCTCATGACCATGCCGCGCACGCCGGGGGCCATGATGAACTGGTCGTCGGTATTGGCCAGGTGATTGATCAGTGCCCGGTAGAACTCCGACTTGCCGTGCTTGTAGAAGCCGATCGAGGTGTACAGCTCGGCGATGTGCTTGCCCGGCAGGATGCGCCGCAGAAAGCCGATGAACTCCGCCGGCACCGGCACATCCACCATGAAATACGAGCGGGTGAACGAGAAGATGATCGACACGTCTGCTTCATCGGTGATCAGCGCATCGATCTGGATGCCGCGACCCTCCAGGTGCAGCAATGGAATTGCCAGCGGCCATTGCTCGTCGGCGGTGTAGATGCGCCCCACCAGGTACGCGCCTTTATTGCGGTACAGCACCGAGGAAAACAGCTCGACGCTCAGCTCCGGATCCTTGCACACCCAATCCGGCAGGTTCTCGCGCAACTGCGCTTCGAGGCGCTTCAGGTCACCGGCCAGGTCGGCGTAATCCTCACTGAAACGGTAGTCGGCGAAGATGCTGGCGAGCATCGCCGACAATTGGCCTTGCGGCTTGTAGGTACGGGTTTGCGCGGCCCGGGCGCGGCGCAGGCTCGGCCGGGTGGTGTGGATGAACATGCAGCCGTCACTGATCAGGTCATGGCTGAACAGCCCGCAGAAGATCGAGTTGTACCAGGTCTCGGACAGTTCATCGTCGAAGCGCAGGTCGATCAGGCTGATGTAGGCGTTTTTGACCAGCGGCCAGCAGCTGACGTCCAGGGTGTCGGCGTCAAACGCGGTGCGCAGTCGCTCCACCGTTTCACCGACCTTGTCTTCATACAGATTGATCCGTGCCGCCGACGCCGTCTGCGTTTCCTGCCACTTGGCCTGTTCGAAGCGGGCCCGGGCGCCGTCGGTGATCTGGCGAAAATGCTCGCGGTAATCGTCAAAGCCATCGAGGATCAAGCGGGCGATGTCGGCGGCTGGCCATTGCTGCGGCATGGTGAGACCTCTGCGGGAATTCGGGAGGCTTGAGCTTAGCCAGTGAACCGGGTGCAGGAGAAGCGTAATTTTCCGGGTGAATTAAATGCCCGGTTTTCGGTTGCCATCGATCACACACTCAGCAACACTTTCGCCCCTCCCCCAAGGAAGGACCGCGCTGTGAACCCCATCGATATTTTCCGTTTACTGTCCCTGGCGGCCATTTGGGGGGCCAGTTTTCTGTTCATGCGCATCATCGCCCCGGTGATCGGCAGCATTCCTACCGCTTTTTTCCGTGTATCGATCGCCGCTGCCGGACTGCTGGTGATTCTCGGCCTGATGCGCATCAGTTGGGACTTCAAGGGCAAACTCAAGACCGTGATGCTGCTTGGGGTGATCAACTCCGGGATTCCGGCGACGCTCTATTCGGTGGCTGCGCAGGTGCTTCCAGCCGGTTACTCGTCGATTTTCAATGCCACGACACCCTTGATGGGCGTGCTGATCGGCGGCCTGTTTTTCCATGAAAGGCTCACTGGCGCCAAACTCGGCGGCGTGTTCCTGGGGCTGTTCGGCGTGGGCGTGCTGACCCGCGCCGGTCCGGTGGCGTTCGATTTGGAACTGCTGATGGGTGCCGTCGCCTGCCTGCTCGCGACCACCTGCTATGGATTTGCGGGGTTTCTGGCCCGCCGCTGGCTCGATCAGGCCGGTGGTCTCGACAGCCGTTTGTCGGCAGTGGGCAGCATGCTTGGCGCGACATTGTTCCTGCTGCCGCTGTTCGGCTACAGCGTGATCAGCCAACCACCCGCGACCTGGGGCGGCTGGAGTGTATGGCTCTCGTTGCTGGGGTTGGGTCTTGGATGCACGGCGTTTGCGTACATTATTTACTTCCGCCTCCTGAGCTCGATTGGTCCGGTGAAATCGATGACTACGACCTTTTTGATCCCCCTGTTCGGCGTGCTGTGGGGGGCGTTGTTTCTCGATGAGCCACTGTCGATGGCGCATGTCTATGGCGGGATGTTGATTGCGCTGGCGTTGTGGTTGGTGTTGAAGCCGGCGGCGGTGAAACCGGGTTTGGTGGCTGGCCGGTAGTGTTGTGGCGTTGCGGATGACGCCAAAAATCACAAAGGCCCGGAGCATGGCTCCAGGCCCTTGCGGGTTTGCACGCAATTACGCGGTTTTACGGAACACAAACACCAGACCGACGATGATCAGCAGCATACCGAACAGGCTCAACATCGCCAGGCGATTGCCGAAGATCAGATAGTCCATCACCGCCGTGACCGCCGGTACCAGGTAAAACAGGCTGGTGACATTCACCAGATTACCCTTGGCGATCAAGCGGTACAGCAATAGCGTCGCCAGCACCGACACCACCAGCCCCATCCATAGCACCGGCAGGATGAATCCACTGCTGTGTTCGAAGTGAAACGGCTGGAAGGGTACGAAAATCCCGCACAACAGCAGTCCGGCCAGATACTGCACTGGCAGTGTGCCGAGGGGATTGTCGGTGATGCGTTTCTGCATGATCGAACCGAACGTCATGCTCGCCAGCGCCAGCAGACCGAAGAGCATGCCCGCCAAAGACATGCCGGCCAAACCGATGCCCTGGTAAACCACCATGATCAACCCGGCCAAGCCTAGCGCCAGACCGAACATCCGGCTTATTGATCGGTGCCGCTCCATCAGCACCACGGTGAGAATCGGCTGCACGCCCATGATGGTCGCCATCACCCCGGGCGTGACTTTAAGGTCCAGGGCCAGCAGATAGAAAATCTGATACGCCCCCAACAACACCACGCCGGTGACCATCGCATACAGCATCGGTTTGCCGCCCTTGGGCAACTTCAGCTTGAGCAACGGCACCAGCAACACCAGGCCGCCCAGGGCGATGACGAAACGGAACATCAGGAAGGCAAAGGGCGACGCGTGGGCCAGCCCCCATTTGGAGAAGATTGCCCCGCTGCTCCACAGCAGAACGAACAGGCTCGTGGACGCCGCCGCGAGCGCGGAGTTTTTCGAAAGGACAAACATGAATACCACCTGTAGTCAGGCAAAAAGCCAACTCAGCCGAAGCTGAAATTCAGTCGTTTTTTTCAGGCGGGCGCTTTTTCAGACGTGCTTGGGAACAGCAGAGAGCAGCTGATCAGCCCGAAATGCCAACGCCTGGCGGTGAGACCACCGCGCACACTGGCGTGCGACTGACAGGAGGGGGGTAATGACTGATCTGCCCCGGCTGCAGATTCCCGCACGGCACGACGCCAGCGTTGACCGCTGAATCGACTACCGCTTTGATGAGGGATGCAGGCATTGGGCTGATCTTTACTCGAGGGATAAAAAAGTGAGTCCGAAACTCACCGTGCGCCGACTATAACCAGCGTTCGACATGGATTGCAACGACTCGACCAAAAGGCCAGCTACGACAGTCGGTACAGAGTCTGCATTGTGCGGTTGGAGGGGTATTCAGGGATTGCGCGAAAACCTGTAAAAAACCGCTCACAACGAACGGTTCTTTTATTCTGTATCCGGCGTTAGCCAAACAACCAATACCCCAGCAACATCAGCACCAGCACCGCCAGTACCGGACGCAGTACACGGTAGGCCTTGGGATTGCGCCGCTTCCATTGCTTGACCACACCACTGAATTTATCGCTGGAGTTCTTGCTCCAGGCATAGACCCGGTTGATGCCCCCTACTCGCTCGTCATCAAGGTTCTGCGGTGCCGTCGCACGACCTAGCCAGGCGCTGATACTGCGATTGATGCGGGTCATGAAGCGATTGCTCAGCGGACGTTCGATATCGCAGAACAGTATGACACGGGTCTTTGGCGTTTCATTCTTGACCCAGTGCACGTAGGTCTCGTCGAACATCACGTCTTCACCATCGCGCCAGGCGTAAACCTGACCATCGACAAAGATGCGGCAACCATCGGAATTGGGAGTGGACAGGCCCAAGTGATAACGCAGGGAACCGGCAAACGGATCGCGATGCGGATTGAGGTGGCTGCCGCCCGGCAGTAGCGCGAACATGGCGCC
Organism: Pseudomonas sp. GW823-FHT02E01; assembly: GCF_058797535.1. NCBI lineage: Bacteria > Pseudomonadati > Pseudomonadota > Gammaproteobacteria > Pseudomonadales > Pseudomonadaceae > Pseudomonas > Pseudomonas sp. GW823-FHT02E01. The sequence goes on from NZ_JBXAJS010000016.1 coordinate 49,130, forward strand.
TTTGACGCTGGGGATGCTGTTGACCAGTTGCACGGTTTTCGGGCACAAGGCTTCGGCGGAAGTCAGCGGTTTGTCGTACCACTTGAGATAGAAACGCTTCCAGCCCTTCTTGAAGAACGAGCCAAAGCCGGCGTCGTTGTTCTTTGCCGCCGCGCGAATATACCCCTCGTCGAACAAGTGCATCGCTTCGTCGCGAATCACCTCCCAGTTGTCCTTGAGTACATCAAGTTCCGGGAACTTGCTGCGATCCAGATACGGTTTCGACGGCACACCGGAAAACAGGTACATCAGGGCATTATAGGGGGCGAACAGTGCCGAATGGTTAACGAACTGGCGCAAAACCGGCAGGCGCGCCTTGCCGCGCAAATGCACATAGAGGGTGCTACCGAGAAACAGCAACAACAACGAGGCTTTCGCGGCAAACGACGGGATCATCGACAACTCCTTTGAAGATAAACGGCACCGCACCACGTCCATTGCCCGACGTGGCTACCAGCATGATAAACACTACCGCCCCGGTGAAAACCTGCACTTTTCAACATTCAATGTTAATGAATGTGCAACAAAGCACTTATTAACATAAGGTGCCTGAACGCTGGCTGATGCAATCCATCATCAACCGGAACAGATCAATGGATCGCAACCAGCGATAACGCCTCAACCGTCAGCGCCAGCCACGATCCGCCAATATCTGGCACTTACTGGCGATTCTCCTGTTCGGTAAACAGATCACTGAACAGCATGCTCGACAGGTAACGCTCACCGGAATCCGGCAAGATCACGACAATGGTCTTGCCCTGCATTTCCGGGGTCTCCGCCAGTCTTACGGCCACCGCCATGGCGGCGCCGCTGGAAATCCCGCACAAGATTCCCTCTTCCTGCATCAAGCGCAAGGCCATGGCCTTGGACTCTTCGTCACTGACCAGTTCCACCCGATCTACGATCGACAAATCGAGGTTCTTCGGCACAAAACCGGCACCGATGCCCTGGATCTTGTGCGGGCTCGGCTTGATTTCTTCACCGGCCAGGGCCTGGGTGATCACCGGCGACACCACTGGTTCCACCGCCACCGAGAGTATCGGTTTGCCCTGGGTATTCTTGATATACCGTGAAACCCCGGTGATGGTTCCACCGGTTCCGACGCCTGCCACCAGCACGTCGACCGCGCCGTCGGTATCGTTCCAGATTTCCGGGCCGGTGGTTTTTTCGTGGATGGCCGGGTTGGCCGGGTTATCGAATTGCGCCGGCATGAAGTACTTCGACGGGTCGCCGGCAACGATTTCACCGGCTTTCTCGATGGCGCCTTTCATGCCTTTGGCCGGCTCGGTCAACACCAGTTCGGCGCCCAGTGCCTTGAGTACCTTGCGGCGTTCGATACTCATGGACGCCGGCATGGTCAGCATCAGCTTGTAGCCACGGGCGGCGGCCACGAAGGCCAGGCCGATGCCGGTATTGCCGGAGGTGGGTTCTACGATGGTCATCCCCGGCTTGAGTTTGCCGCTGCCCTCGGCATCCCAGATCATGTTCGCACCGATCCGGCACTTGACCGAGTAACCGGGGTTGCGCCCTTCGATCTTGACCAGGATGGTCACACCACGCGGCGCAATGCGATTGATCTGCACCAGCGGCGTATTACCGATGGAGTGGGCGTTGTCAGCGAAAATGCGGCTCATGGCTGGGTCCTTAACGACAGCATTGAAATAGGGCATCAAGGTAAGCCTCTTGCCCGCAGGCGTCCAGTCGGGTCGAACGTCCGCTTATCAGTGCAGTCAATGGCTTTAGACAGCCAGAGATTTGCCGCCATGAAACGTCGATACAGCTGGCCCCTGTGGACCCTCGCCGGCCTCGGTCTGCTGCTGGTTGCCTTGCACATTGCCCTGCCCTACATGGTGCGCGACTACCTCAACGAGAGATTGGCGAACATGGGTGACTACCGCGGCCAGATTACCGACGTGGACCTGGCCCTGTGGCGCGGCGCCTACAAAATCAATGGACTGAAAATCGTCAAGGTCAATGGCAAGGTCCCCGTGCCTTTCGTCAATGCGCCATTGATTGACCTCTCCGTCAGCTGGCACTCGCTCTGGCATGACCACGCAGTGGTGGCCGAGGCGCAGTTCGACAAACCCGAGGTCAACTTCGTCGATGGCGCCAACAAGCAAAATTCCCAGACCGGCGAGGGTACCGACTGGCGAGCACAATTAGGCAAGCTGCTGCCCATTACCCTGAACGAAGTGCGGATCAACGACGGCAAGATCAACTTTCGCAACTTCAACTCCAAGCCACCCGTGAACATGAATGCCACAAAAGTGGATGCCAACATCTACAACCTGACCAACGTGGTCGACACCAAAGGCAAGCGTGATGCGCGCTTCGAAGGCAAAGCCCTGCTGCTGGGGCACGCACCACTGGAAACCACAGCCACTTTCGATCCCTTGAGCGACTTCGAAGACTTCGAGTTTCGCTTGCGCACCACGGATATCGAGCTCAAGCGCTTGAACGACTTCGCCGCGGCCTACGGCAAGTTCGACTTCAATGCCGGCCATGGCGACGTGGTGATCGAAGCCACAGCCAACAAGGGGCGACTGACCGGCTACATCAAGCCCCTGCTGCGCGATGTTGACGTGTTCAACTGGCAACAGGATGTGCAAAGCGAGGACAAAGGGCTATTCCGCTCGATTTGGGAAGCCCTCGTCGGCGGTACCGAGACCGTCTTGAAAAACCAGGGCAAAAACCAGTTTGCGACACGGGTCGAGCTCAAGGGTAATGTGCATCAGCAAGATGTCAGCGCATTCCAGGCTTTTTTACAGATTTTACGCAATGGTTTCATCCAGGCATTCAATGCGCGGTATGAACGGCCAAAGCCGGATGCAGGCTGAGTCACCAAGTGACGCCCCATTCAGAGACTGAATAAGCCGTCTGCGTTCACAGTCGACCGGACACCGCGTTATAGTCGGGGCTGACTCTTTTATTGCCCCCCGCCCTGCCTCGTACAGGTCGGCGTTACCGTTCGAGGATTAGCAGATGAAGTTCGAAGGCACCCAGGCCTACGTCGCCACCGATGACCTGAAGCTGGCGGTCAACGCCGCCATCACCCTGGAGCGGCCGTTGCTGGTCAAGGGCGAACCGGGCACCGGCAAGACCATGCTCGCCGAGCAACTGGCCGAATCCTTTGGCGCCAAGCTGATCACCTGGCACATCAAATCCACCACCAAGGCCCACCAGGGCCTGTACGAGTACGACGCGGTCAGCCGCCTGCGCGATTCGCAGCTCGGCACGGAAAAGGTCCACGACGTTCGCAACTACCTGAAAAAGGGCAAGCTCTGGGAAGCCTTCGAGTCCGAAGAGCGGGTGATCCTGCTGATCGACGAAATCGACAAGGCCGACATCGAATTCCCGAATGACCTGCTGCAAGAACTCGACAAGATGGAGTTCTACGTTTACGAGATCGACGAGACCATCAAGGCCAAAAAACGTCCGATCATCATCATTACCTCCAACAACGAAAAAGAGCTGCCGGACGCCTTCCTGCGCCGCTGCTTCTTCCACTACATCGCTTTCCCGGATCGCGTGACGATGCAGCGGATCGTCGACGTGCACTACCCGGACATCAAGAAAGACCTGGTCAGCGAAGCGCTGGACGTGTTCTTCGACGTACGCAAGGTGCCGGGCCTGAAGAAGAAGCCTTCGACCTCCGAGCTGGTGGACTGGCTGAAGCTGTTGATGGCCGACAACATCGGCGAAGCGGTGCTGCGCGAGCGTGATCCGACCAAGGCCATCCCGCCGCTGGCCGGTGCGCTGGTCAAGAACGAACAGGACGTGCAACTGCTGGAGCGTCTGGCGTTCATGAGCCGCCGCGGCAGCCGATAAGGGTCAACGCAATGTTGCTCAACCTGTTCAATGAAATGCGCGCAGCCAAGGTGCCTGTCTCGGTGCGTGAGCTGCTGGACCTGATCAATGCGCTGAAACAGCGCGTGACCTTCGCCGACATGGACGAGTTCTATTACCTGTCCCGGGCGATCCTGGTGAAGGACGAAAAGCATTTCGACAAGTTCGACCGGGCGTTCGGTGCCTACTTCAATGGTCTTGAAAAACTCGACGACCACTTGCAGGCCTTGATTCCCGAAGACTGGCTGCGCAAGGAATTCGAGCGTTCGCTGACCGACGAAGAGCGGGCGGCGATCCAGTCCCTGGGTGGCTTGGACAAGCTGATCGAAGAGTTCAAGAAACGTCTGGAAGAACAGAAGGAACGCCACGCCGGTGGCAACAAGTGGATCGGCACCGGTGGCACCAGCCCGTTCGGTTCCGGCGGTTTCAACCCGGAAGGCATTCGGGTCGGCGATGCCGGCAAGCGCCAGGGCAAGGCGGTCAAGGTCTGGGACCAGCGCGAATACAAGAACCTCGACGATTCGGTCGAGCTGGGCACCCGCAACATCAAGGTCGCCCTGCGGCGCTTGCGCAAGTTTGCCCGACAGGGCGCGGCCGAAGAGCTGGACATCGACGGCACCATCGACCATACCGCCAAGGATGCCGGCCTGCTGAACATCCAGATGCGGCCGGAGCGGCGTAACACCGTCAAGCTGTTGCTACTGTTCGACATCGGCGGCTCGATGGACGCCCATGTGAAGATTTGCGAGGAGCTGTTCTCGGCCTGCAAGACCGAGTTCAAGCATCTGGAGTACTTCTACTTCCACAACTTCATTTATGAATCGGTGTGGAAGAACAACATGCGCCGCACCTCCGAACGCACCTCGACCATGGACCTGCTGCACAAGTACGGCGCCGACTACAAAGTGATCTTCATCGGTGACGCCGCCATGGCGCCCTATGAAATCACCCAGGCGGGCGGCAGCGTCGAGCACTGGAACGAAGAAGCCGGTTACGTGTGGATGCAGCGGTTCAAGGAGAAGTACAAGAAACTCATCTGGATCAACCCGTATCCGAAGGACACGTGGGGCTATACCTCTTCGACCAACATCGTGCGGGATTTGATTGAGGACCAGATGTATCCGCTGACCCTTCGCGGGCTGGAGGAAGGGATGCGGTTTCTGTCCAAGTAGTTCTGTTGTCTGGACTGACGCCATCGCGAGCAAGCTCGCTCCCACAGGGTCTTATGTACGGCAAAGATCCAATGTGGGAGCGAGCTTGCTCGCGATGCTTTTAAAGGCTAACAAACTGACGCAGATACTGAATCTGTTCTCGATGCGCCACATCCTGCACCACCGGCCGCAACCGCACCCGCGCCCCCGGCAGGCACTGCGCAAGCCGCGCCAGTGCCAACGGTGTCAACGCCCCCAATCGCGGATAACCACCGATGGTCTGTCGATCATTGAGCAACACAATCGGCTGCCCGTCAGGCGGCACTTGCACCGCCCCCAACGGAATACCTTCGGAAATCATCGGTTTGCCCTGGTACTGCAGCGCCGTGCCCAACAGGCGAATGCCCATCCGGTCGGCTCGGCTGTCAAGACTCCACACGCTGTTGAACGCATCGAACAGACTCTGCCCGCTGAACTCGCCAATCTGCGCACCCAGCACCAGATCCAGCAATGGCTCGCCGGTGAAATCCGGCACGCATTGGCTTGGCAACTCCCGCAGCAATACCAGCGAGTTCCCCGAGTAGCTCAAGGACGCGCCTTTACCCAGCGCATGGCCCATTCCGTCCAGGCCACCCAGTTCTTCACGGACCACCGTCGCGCTGCTGCCCAGCACTTTCGGTGCATCAAACCCACCCGGCGCCGCCAGATAGGCCCGGGCGCCGAGTAGCGGCCGGGTGAATTGCAAACGCTGACCTTTGTGCAACCTGAAACTGCGCCATGGCGCCAGCGCTTCGCCGTCCACCTGCGCGCCAAGATCCGCGCCGGCCAAGGCCAGCACGCAATCCTCCTCGGCCACGAGGGTGAATCCGCCAAGGGTGATTTCGATTACCGGCGCATCCAGCCCGTTGCCCAACAGCCAGTTGGCCCAGGACATCGAACGCCAATCGGCGGCTCCGCCCTGGGTCACGCCCAGATGCCGCACGCCGAATCGACCGGCATCCTGCAACAGGCACAGCGCCGTACTCGCTTCAATGGTCAGACGGCTCATGCCTGGGCCTCCAGTGGCGTATCGTCACCGCCCAGGTTAATGAATTCGGCATGGCCGATTGCTTCAAACCGTACGGTGTCACCGGGTTGCATCAGGCTGTAGCCGTCACGGTTGCGATCGAACAATTTGGCCGGCGTGCGGCCGATCAAGTTCCAGCCCCCCGGCGATACCACCGGGTAGGCCGCCGTTTGCCGTTCGGCGATGCCGACACTGCCGGCGGCGACTTTCTTGCGTGGCGTGTTCAGACGCGGCGCGGCGAGCACCTCTTCCACCAACCCCATGAAAGCGAAGCCCGGCGCAAAGCCCAGGGCAAACACCTGATATTCACGCTCGCAGTGACGACGGATCACCTCCTCCACCGCCAGCCCGCTGCGTTGCGACAACAGGCTCAATTCCGGACCGACGCTCAAGTCGTACCACACCGGCAACACATGGCAGGTACCGCGCGTACGCGCATTGGGCGACAGATCGATCAACGCCTGGGCAATCAACTCCCGGGCCTGGGCGGGACTCAGCGCAGTCAAGTCGTAATGCACCATCAAGGTGGTGTAGGACGGCACCAGATCGATCAGATGCCCGGCGAATGCCGTGCGCAGACTTTCACTGGCTGCCAGCATCCACGGCATGTTGGTTTCGGCAATTTCATCGAACAGGCGCACCATCAGGCAATCCAGCGCCACCACTTCCACCCGCAGCTTCATGACGCGCTCTGCCGGTTCAAGGCTTCACGGATGCGTTGCACGGCAGCGACCGAACTGGCGTTGTCGCCGTGCACGCAAAGAGTGTTGGCCTGCAAATGCAGGGCGCTGCCATCGCTGGCGGTGAGCGGATCGCCACGGGCAATGGTCAGTGCCTGTTCGATGATTGTTTCCGGATCGTGATGCACCGCTCCCGGCAGTTGTCGCGACACCAGCCTGCCGGCGCTGTCATAAGCACGGTCGGCAAAAGCCTCGAACCACAGGGTCACGCCGTATTCATCGCCCAGTTGTTGGGCGGCGCTGTTGTCGCGGGTGGCCATCAACATCAACGGCAGGTTGCGATCATAGGACGCTACCGCTTGCAGCACCGCGCGCAGTTGTGCCGGGTTGGCCATCATGTCGTTGTACATCGCGCCATGGGGTTTGACGTAACTGACACGACCGCCCTGGGCCCGGCAGATGCCGTCGAGGGCGCCGATCTGGTAATGCAGAATGTCTTGAAGTTCCTGGGGGGCATAGGCCATGGAACGGCGGCCGAACCCCACCAGGTCCTGATAGGCCGGATGCGCGCCAACTTGCACACCGTGGCTGAGGGCCAGGCTGACGGTCTTGCGCATGATGCTCGGGTCGCCGGCGTGAAAACCACAGGCAACGTTGGCGCAATCGATGAAGGGCATGATTTCCGCGTCCAGACCCATGGTCCAGCTGCCGAAACTCTCGCCGATGTCGCAGTTCAATAGCAGGCGGCTCACACTGAACACTCCTGTAGGCTTTATTCTTTTCAGCTGCGGGACATACCTGTAAGACAGCCCCGCAGATTATCAGTTACTGGGCGTCGAGTTGCTTGCCACGGGTTTCCGGCAAACTCAAGGCCGCGAGGATCACCACGCCGTAGGAAACCGCCGCAAAGGCACCGATGCCTACACTCAGCGGCACGGTCTGGCTGAGCAGGCCAATCAACAGTGGAAACAACGCCGCCAGCGCCCGTCCGATGTTGTAGCAAAAACCCTGGCCCGAACCGCGAATGCGCGTGGGGAACAACTCGGTCAGGAATGCACCCATGCCACTGAAGATCCCGGAGGCAAAGAAGCCCAGCGGAAAGCCCAGCCACAGCATCACGCCGTTGCTGACCGGCAATTGCGTGTACAGCAACACAATGGTGAACGAGCCGACGGCGAACAGGATGAAGTTCTTTTTACGTCCGAGGATGTCGGTCAAATAGGCGCTGATGACATAACCCACGTAGGACCCGATGATCACCATCGCCAGATAACCGCTGGTATTGAGCACGCTCAAACCGCGTTCGTTCTTCAGAAAAGTCGGCAACCAGGACGTGATCGCGTAGTAGCCGCCCAGGGCGCCGGTGGTCAGCAACGAAGCGCGAATCGTGGTGAAGAGCATGCCGGGGGCGAAAATCTCGTAAAACTTCGACGGGTTGCTCGGCTCCTGCCTGGCTTTGGCTTCACGATAGATTTCCGGGTCCTTGACCAGGCGGCGGACGAATATCACGAAAATTGCCGGCACGATGCCGAGGATGAACAGAGCGCGCCAGGCGTCTTCCGGTGGCAATACCGAGAACAGCAGCGCATACAGAATCGCCGTCAACCCCCAACCCAGCGCCCAGCCGGATTGCACCATGCCCACGGCCTTGCCACGGTCCTTGGCTCGAATGACTTCACCGATCAGCACCGCGCCGGCCGTCCACTCGCCACCGAAACCGAAGCCCATCAGGGTCCGTGCAATCAGCAGTTGCTCGTAGCTCTGGGCAAAGCCGCAGAGGAAGGTGAAGAAGGCAAACCACAACACCGTCAGCTGCAAGGTGCGAACACGACCGATGCGGTCGGAGAGAATCCCCGCTACCCAGCCGCCGATGGCCGAAGCGATCAGCGTGCTGGTGTGAATCAGCCCGGCCTGGCCGGTGGTGATACCCCACATGGCAATCAGGGTTGGCACCACAAAGCTGAGCATCTGGGTGTCCATGCCGTCCAGGCCATAGCCGATCTTGCAGCTCCAGAAGGTGCGGCGTTCCTGCTGATTGATGTTGCGATACCAGTCGAAAGGTCCCGGACGGGCCGAGGCTTTCGGAATGGCGGTGGTGTCGGGCGCACTCATGGCAAATCTCCGCGCTGATTTTATTGGTATTGTTCTGAGCCCCGACGACGCCTATCGTGGGAACCGGATGCGCCGATTTTTGGACGCGCGCCCCTGCTGCGTCCAACTAATAAAAACCCGCCTTAGACATAAGAAATCTTTATCCCATGAACCTGAAGTTTCTCGAGACCTTTGTCTGGGTCGCCCGACTCAAGAGTTTCCGCCTGACCGCCGACAAGCTCTTCACCACTCAGGCCTCGATTTCCAGCCGCATCGCAGTGCTTGAAAGCGAGCTGGGGGTAAAGCTGTTTCTGCGGGATTCGCGCGGCGTGAGCCTGACGCCCGAAGGCCTCAAGGTGCTCGATTACGCCGAGCAGATGATGGACACCATGCAGGCGCTCAAGCAGTCGATCGAGACCCGCTCGAGCAAGGCCGGACGGGTGCGCATCGGCGTGATGGACACAGTGATCCATACCTGGCTCAGCCCGTTGGTGGCGCAGATGACCGATCACTACCCGCTGGTGGAAATCGAACTGGTAGCCGATACCTCGCTCAACCTCTGCGATCAGCTGCAAAAAGGCTTTCTCGATGTGATCCTGCAGACCGACCTGCTGCGCCAGGAAAGCGTGCGCAGCCTGGAACTGGCCAGCCACCCCATGGGCTGGATCGTTGCCAGCAACTCGATCTACAACCGCAATTACACAAACGTCGCCGAACTGGCGCGTGAGCGGATTATCACTTATTCGAAAAACTCCCATCCGCATCAGGAAGTTCTGGCGCTGATGCAGGCCAATGGCGTCATGACACCGCGACTGAACTGCGTGAATTCGGTGTCGGCCATCACCCGTTTGTTGCGCGACGGCTTCGGCATCGGCGCATTGCCACCGGTGCTGGTGGCCGAGGAACTGGAGCGGGGGGAATTGACCTTGCTGGCCATCGACCAACACCCGCCCAACCTGCAAGTGGTGGTGTCATGGCGGGTTGGCGCGGAGTGGGTCGAGGAGATCGTGACGTTGTGTCAGCACGTGGTGGAGCGGTATGCGCAGAAGGTGGGTGACGACTACATCACTCTGGCTGACTGATGACGTCCTGTGGCGAGGGGGCTTGCCCCCGTTCGGCTGCGCAGCAGTCGTAAATCTGATAAACGCAGTACACCTGAAAAATGGGGTATCTGGTTTTGGGGCTGCTGCGCAACCCAACGGGGGCAAGCCCCCTCGCCACAGGGACCGCGCAGTGTTACAAACCGCGCAAATCCCGTTCTTCGATCGGCCGGCTCTGGCGCAGACGCTTGCCGCCCAGCACCACCCAGTCGATCAGTCGGAACAGGCACTCGATCCCGAACGACAGCAGCAACGCGCCGCTCATGCCCCAGACCATCGCTTCGGGCGTCAACAGGATCTGGTAGCTGTAGCCATTCCAGGTTTCCTTGCGGATGTCCGGATCAGCAGCCAGCACCACTTGCAGGAAGCGGATGTACCACGGGCCCTGCATCGCCTGGAATTGCTTGTCCAGCGCCACCTGACGGGTCAGCAGGTTGCCCAGGCTGTCGGCGTCGCTGCGAAAGATCGGGTCTTCGCTGGCGCGGTAATGCGCGACCAGAGCCTGCATGTCACCCTTGAAGAACTGATTGGCGGTGTTCTGGAAGCCGCTCAGACTGGCCTGCGCCTCGATCAGATGCGCCTCGACCCGTTTGGCGTAATCGCTGATGAAGCCCGGTACCTGGACACCGATCAACAGGCCCGCTGCAAACAACACCAGCCGTAGATAACTGAGCAACATGCAAGGAGTCCTTATTCGGTCTGGCCCTGGCTGACGCATTCGCCGCGTCGCCACAGGCTCCATTGACCCGGTTCGTAACGGGTCCAGGTTTCGTTTTCGGTCAGGGGTTCGGTGGCGATGACGGTCACCACATCGTTAGGCGTGGTTTCGGCCTGAAAGTCGACGATCACGTCGACATCTTTCAAGCGTGCCGGGCCAAACGGTGCACGACGGGTGATTTGCGCCAGCTTGGTCGAGCAATAGCAGAACAGCCAGTCACCGTCGCTGAGCAGGCAGTTGAACACGCCTTTGCTGCGGTATTCGGCGCACGCTGCCACCAGGTCAGGCAGCAGCTCTTCGACCTCGACCGGCTCGGGGAACGCCGCACGCACACGGTTGAGCAAATCGCAGAAAGCCGCTTCGCTGTCGGTATCGCCGACCGGGCGATAGAAACTGGCCACTGGCTGGAAATCCGCCAACTGGCCGTTATGGGCGAAACACCAGTTGCGCCCCCACAGCTCACGGACGAACGGATGCGTGTTGGACAGGGAGACCTTGCCGACGTTGGCCTGGCGGATGTGCCCGATCACCACTTCGCTCTTGATCGGATAGCGCTGCACCAGGTTCGCGACCTCCGACTCGCAGCTCGCCGCCGGGTCCTGGAACAGCCGCAGTCCACGGCCTTCATAGAAGGCAATGCCCCAGCCATCGCGGTGCGGGCCGGTGCGTCCGCCGCGCTGCATCAGCCCGGTGAAGCTGAACACGATATCGGTCGGGACATTGGCGCTCATGCCCAATAACTCACACATGCTCGGACTCTCGCTCAATCGCAGGGGGCAAGGTTACAGACGGGGTTCGACTCGCATCCGCTGAGGAGTGCTCGGCACGGGCGGACGACCGTAACGATCATCGCCGGCACCGCCGAACGGTTGATCGTCCTCGGGCTCGTCGGCACGGACGGCGGCTTTGGCGGCGGCAGCCTGCTCCCTGCGGGCATTGGAGGCGCGCTCGATGGGGAAACGGATCGCCACCAGCACCAGATAGAGGCCGAACGCGATCATGCCGTACATGAACAGATCGGAAATCGCCCGCCAGGCGTTGTTGCCGACCTTGAACAGCAGGTCGAGCGCGGTAATGGCGAGAGCCGGTGCGATTTTGTCCTTGACCGGGTCGATGATGGTCGGGCTGAACAGCAGCACGACCATCGCCAGCCGTAGCGGCTCACGCAGCCAACGCCACATCCAGCGGGTCAAGCGCATCCACACCAACAGGCAGCCCAAAGCGGCGAAGGCGTAGAGGCCCCAAGCGATCAGATAGTCGTTCTCGGTCATGGTGTCCATGGCAAGGCAGGCAAAGAGGCGCTTATGATAACGGCTTTTCGCCCATCAGGCTGCATCAATGCCTTCGGTCAAGACATAGAACCCTGTGGGAGCGAGCTTGCTCGCGATGGCGGACTGACAGTCAACATTGATGTTGGATGTACTGGCCTCATCGCGAGCAAGCTCGCTCCCACAGGTTCCAAACCTATTCCGTACACTGCTCGAGAGCCCTTCATGCCCCAATCCGCCAACATTCACGACGCTCCGATTGCCCACAAGGCTGAAGGCTCCGACCCGTATGCCTGGCTGCAAGAGCGCGACACCGAGGCAGTGCTCGACTACCTGAAAGCCGAAAACAGCTATCAGCAAGCGCAAACCGCCGACCAGGCCGCATTGCGCGAAACCCTGTTCCAAGAGATCAAGGGGCGGATTCTCGAGACCGATCTGTCCCTGCCCTCGCCATGGGGCCCCTATCTGTATTACACCCGCACCACGGCAGGCGATGAGTACGCCAGGCACTACCGCTGCCCGCGTCCGGCCGATGACAGCCTGACCCTCGACGAAAGCCGCGAACAACTGTTGCTGGACCCCAACGAACTGGCCAAGGGTGGTTTCTTTTCGCTCGGGGCGTTCAGCATCAGCCCGGACCACCAGCGTCTGGCCTACAGCATCGACTCCAGCGGCGAGGAGATTTACACGCTGTTCGTGAAGGAATTGTCCGACGGCCGTGTCAGCGAGCTGGAATTCCAGGACTGCGACGGCAGCATGACCTGGGCCAACGATAGCCTGACGCTATTCTTTGGCGAACTGGATGACACCCATCGTCCGCACAAGCTGTATCGCTATCGACTGGACGGCACGGCGGCCGAAGAAGTTTTCCATGAGCCGGACGGGCGCTTCTTCATGCATTGCTACCGTTCAAGCTCCGAGCAGCAATTGCTGCTGTCCGTGGGCAGCAAGACCACCAGCGAAGCCTGGGTGCTTGACGCCAACCAACCGCAGCACGCTTTTACCTGCATCGCGCCACGGGTCGAGGAGCATGAGTACGACGTCGATCACGGCGTACTCAATGGTCAATGGACCTGGTTCATTCGCAGCAACCGTGACGGCATCAATTTCGCCTTGTACACGGCCGTCGATACCGGCGTCGCGCCCACCGAAGCCGACTGGCAGAACCTGATCCCCCACAGCGACACCGTGATGATCGACGGCATCAGCCTTAACACCGGGGCCATGACCCTGAGCCTGCGGGTTGGCGGCTTGCCGGTCATTGAAGTTCACCCACAAAGCCTGGCGCCTTATCGTGTGCAACTGCCGGATGCGGCCTACAGCCTGCACGTGCAAAACAGCCTGGAGTTCGAAAGCAACCGGATTCGCCTGCGCTACGAAGCGTTGAACCGTCCGGCGCAAATCCGCCAGCTTGAACTGGCGACCGGCGAGCAGAAAGTCCTCAAGCAAACCCCGGTGCTCGGCCCGTTCGATGCCGACGCCTACGTCAGCCAACGCCTGTGGGCCAGTGCGCCGGACGGCACGCAAGTGCCCATCAGCCTGGTGATCAAGCGCGCAGACCTGGGCAAACCCGTGCCGCTGTACCTCTACGGCTATGGTGCCTACGGCGAAAGCCTCGACCCATGGTTTTCCCACGCGCGCCTGAGTCTGCTGGATCGCGGCATGGCGTTTGCCATTGCCCACGTGCGTGGCGGCGGCGAACTGGGGGAAGCCTGGTATCGCGCCGGCAAGCAGGAGCACAAGCACAACACCTTCAGCGACTTTATCGCCTGCGCCGAACACCTGATCGCCCAAGGCTTCACCACTGCACCGCAGTTGGCTATCAGTGGCGGCAGCGCCGGTGGCTTGCTGATCGGCGCGGTGCTCAACCAACGGCCGGAGCTGTTTGGCGCCGCCATCGCCGAAGTGCCGTTCGTCGACGTACTCAACACCATGCTCGACCCTGATCTGCCATTGACCGTGACGGAGTACGACGAGTGGGGCAACCCTGAAGAGCCGGACGTCCATGATCGGATCAAGGCCTACGCCCCGTATGAAAATGTCACCGCGCAAGCTTATCCGGCAACCCTGGTGATCGCCGGTTACAACGACAGCCGCGTGCAGTATTGGGAAGCAGCCAAGTGGGTGGCGAAATTGCGCGCGACAAAGACCGACAGCAATCCCCTGCTGCTCAAGACTGAATTGGGTGCCGGGCATGGCGGGATGAGCGGTCGATATCAGGGATTGCGTGACGTAGCACTCGAATATGCATTTTTGTTCAAGGTTTTGGGCATGGCCTGAGGAACCCGGGCCGATGAACCGGTCTTAATTCCACACATTGGTAGCCGATACAACACCAGTACCCTGTGGGAGAGAGCTTGCTCGCGATGGCATCAGCACATTCAACATTACCGTTGCCTGTGAAGCCGCAATCGCGAGCAAGCTCGCTCCCACAAGGGGTTTTCGGTGACTTCAAATTCGAGCCAGTAACAGACACAACAATAAAGACCGTGACGACATGTCTGAACCAACCTTTCTGAACAACGAAATTCGCGACTGGCTGATGGATTGCGGCCTGTTCAATCAACTGCAGCCAGCCGACTTCGCCGCGGCTTCGGGCTACTTCAGTATCAGCACCATTGCCCAGGGCGAGGAAATCTTCCAGGAGGGCGATGCCGGCAGTTTCATGTGCATCATCCATACCGGTCAGGTGGCGGTGCAGAAAACCAACGCTGACGGGCAGCGAGTTACCATCGCCACGTTGCGCAGCGGCCGCTCGTTCGGTGAAATGGCCGTGCTCGACGGCGAACGGCGCTCGGCCAGTTGCGTGGCCGCAAGCAACTGCCAGTTGCTCAACCTGGGCAAGGACTCGCTGGAAAAGATGCTCAACGACGCACCGAAAATCGCCGCCAAGATCATCCGCGCCCTCGCCGTTTCCCTTTCCAAACGACTGCGCATGGCCGACGGTCAACTGCTTTCGCAGCAGGTCTAGCCGCCCGGCGATTTGGTTTTCGGCGGATTGGGCTCCAGGCCCGGTATAGGCTGGTCCTTGATCGGCGGGCTGGGCATTTCAATCGGCACCAACGGCGGACCGCTACTGCCGGGGCCGACTTTAGGTAAAGGCGCCGGGCTGATTTGCGGGTACGGCGTGGGCGTCGCGGTGCCGGGCGAACCGGGTATCGGCGCGGGGCTTACGGGAATCGATTGCAGCTGTTGCGCCTGCACTGCAGTTATCGAGAGCGCGGCCAGGGCAATGACCGTTAGAATGGTGCGCTTCATCAATGGCTCCGTTGGCCTTGTCGTCATAAACAGGCTACTCCCAACTGCGTCTGTTTGCCCTCCCGAGTTCTGCCAATTTTCTTCAAGTGAGCCCCATGAAACGTTTCGTTCTGCTGGACACCACCCCCATCCCTGAAAACGGCGGCGCCCTGTGCCTGTTCGAATACGGCGAGGATTTTGTCATCAAGATCCAGGGCGGCGACGGCGGACAATTGATGAACACGCGCATGCACGGCTCCGAAGATGCCCTGGCCGAGATCCCGTGTCGCAAGGTCGCCGGCCGACCGGGTTCACGGGTGCTCATCGGTGGCCTGGGCATGGGCTTCACCCTCGCTTCGGCGCTCAAGCACCTGGGCAAGACTGCCGAAGTGGTGGTCGCTGAATTAGTGCCTGGCGTCGTGGAGTGGAATCGCGGGCCACTCGGCGAGAAAGCCGGAAACCCGCTTCAAGACCCGCGGACCGTGATTCGCATGGAAGACGTGGCCAAAGTCCTGCAGGCCGAGCCCCAGGGTTTCGATGCCATCATGCTCGACGTCGACAACGGTCCCGAAGGCCTGACCCAGAAAGCCAACAGCTGGCTCTACTCCGCCGCAGGCCTCAGTGCCTGCGCCAAGGCCCTGAGACCAAAAGGCGTGTTGGCCGTCTGGTCGGCCAGCGCTGACCGGCAGTTTTCCGACAAACTGAAGAAGGCGGGTTTCAAGGCCGAGGAAGTGCAGGTCTTCGCCCACGGCAACAAGGGCACCCGCCACACCATCTGGATTGCCGAGAAGCTCAAGGGCTAGGCTAAACTTCACCCTATAACCGTCATTAGTCTTTCTACAAAGGTGAACCCATGAGTTCGTCCACCCCGACCAACACTTCGAAGCTGGATCGCATCCTCGCCGACAACCAGCGCGACAAGGAAATGGGCTACCGCGACAAGGCCCTGAAGATGTACCCGCACGTCTGTGGCCGCTGCGCCCGTGAGTTCTCCGGCAAGCGCCTGAGCGAACTGACCGTGCACCACCGCGACCACAACCACGACAACAACCCGCAGGACGGCTCGAACTGGGAGTTGTTGTGCCTGTACTGCCACGATAACGAACACTCGCGGTATACCGATCAGCAGTATTTCGACGAAGGCTCGCTGAGCACGCCGAAAATTGCCAAGGCTACGCACAACCCGTTTGCGGCACTCGCCGGGTTGATGAAGAAAGAAGACTGAAGATTTTCAGCGCCTGATCCGGCCTCATCGCGAGCAAGCTCGCTCCTACAGTTGATTTTGTGAACGACACAGATCAAATGTGGGAGCGAGCTTGCCCGCGATGGCAATAGCCCTGCCACCGCCAATCTCCAAACTGACCGTTGCCGCCCAATCCCCGTATAATCCCGCTTTTTTCCCGAAAGGCACCCCGCTCGTGGCAGACAAACGGTACAGCTGCATTGGTTTGTATAACCCCAAATCACCGGAGAACGTCGGTTCGGTGATGCGCGCCGCTGGCTGTTATGGCGTGGCGTCGGTGTTCTACACCGGCAAGCGCTATGAGCGCGCCGCCGACTTCGTCACCGATACCAAGCGCGTGCACTACGACATCCCGCTGATCGGCATCGACGACCTGAAGAAAATCCTGCCCCTCAATTGTGTGCCCGTCGCCGTGGAACTGGTCGAGGGCGCCCGCCCGTTGCCGGAATACACCCACCCGGATCGCGCGCTCTACATCTTCGGCCCGGAAGACGGATCGCTGGATAAAGAGATTCGCGACTGGTGCGAAGACGTGGTCTACATTCCGACCACCGGTTGCATGAACCTGGCCGCCACGGTCAACGTCGTGCTCTACGACCGCATGTCCAAGGGGCTCAACACCCGCTCCGGACCAAAATTCCGCTGAATCGCCACACATCCGATTGAACGAGCTGCCCGCCCAGGCTGTCAGTTTGACTATCGATCACTGAAGCCTGGAGACAGACCATGAGCGAACTCAAACCCGTCGAGCGTATCGAATCCACCCCGTTCCAGAGCCCTTCCGAGCAAAACGTGCAGGGCTGGGAACGCATTGGCTCCCTGGCCGGTGGCGTGGTGATGGTGGGCAAGGGACTGCGGCGTGGCGGGATCTTTGGCCTGATCCAGGTGGCCATCGGCGGCGTGGCCCTGGCGCGTGGAATTACCGGTCACAGCTCGGCGAAAAGCCTGCTGGAGAAAAGCCGTCAGGACATGAACAACGTGCGGGCGAAAATTCAGCGGGCGGGTGAAGAGTTGAAGACGCTGAAGGCCAATGCCGAGGCGGCGACCAAAACCGCAACCGTTACCGGCAATGATTCCTTGAAGTCGCCGAAAGCCGGGGTTTGAATCAGGATTTGCGCTGAAGCCACTGGCCTCATCGCGAGCAAGCTCGCTTCCACAGGGTTATGTGGCGCTCACAACATTTGTGTTCACCCCCAATCACTGTGGGAGCGAGCTTGCTCGCGATGACGGACTCACTGAAGTAAACCGGTATCAAGGACTTTGGAAGAGTCGCCAATAACACTCTCCGACAGCTGCACAAAGTCCTTGGTATCAACGTTATCCAGCCGCATCGCCCCGCGCAGCACATCATCGAGCGAACGCTTGTTGTGGGTTTTCAGGCGAATCTCGCGGTCCAGCTCCTGCAGCAACACCACTGCCCTGGCCACCTGCGTCGAGCTGATCCGCTCACCGCGCAGCGTGGTGACTTTCTGGCTGATCTTGACCAATTTGCGATGCAGACTCTCGTAGCGCTCATCGCTCATGCCGCCAGCCCGACGCACCAGTTCGATGGCGTAATACTCAGCAAAGCCCTCACTGATCCAGTCACTGCGCCGGGTGCCTTTGACGCGCCCGAACACCTGGGCCAACTCACGGACCAGGGCACTGGTGCCGCTTTCGCTGACCAACGGCAGGCGACTGTTGAGATAGATCGACTCGTGCGCCGACTGGCTGCCGCGCCACATTGGATCATTGGCCCCGACGATCAACAGTTTGCCCGGGTGTCGCGGATACAGCGCCTGCACTTGCGGCCAGACGAAGGTCAGCAGCGTCAGCACATCCATACGGCGCATGCCCTGCCCCAGCGGCGAGGCGACTGTGACTTCGGTCTCGCCCAGACGAGTGCGGCGACTTCCGAGCTCACCAGCGAGCATCCAGCCGGTAGGCCGGTCGAACAGTCGGGAAGGGTTATCGATACGGAATTTATTCGGGCCGATTCGTGGCCAAGCGGTTTCAACGCTTTTCCAGCCACCGGGCAGCTCGAACTCAAGACGTGAAACCAGTTCGATGCCGTCCTGTTGATCGAGTCTGGCAGCCGGCACCAGATTGTCGCCGCGCATCAACGCCCAGCCTGGCGTCATGCGCGTGTCGAAGCTGCCGCTCTTGCGCCCGTGGCTGATACTCACGCGGTAGGTCAGGCTGGCCTTGTCCGCAGCCGGACGCCAGACACCGCGCGCCGCTTTGCCGGGGGTCAGTTGCCATTGGCCGTCAGCCTTGAAATCGCTGTAGTGGCTGCCGTCGCCAAGGTCGAAATCCAGGCTGCGTACCGCCGAGCCCTGGGCGAGCGTCAGGCGCACTTCGGCCTGATCGCTCTGCGGCAACAGGCGCACGTGGTAATCCAGATTGACCTTGTTCGCAGCCCATGCCGGCGAATTCACGGCCAGTAATCCAAGGATCCACGCCTGCCGCCATCCCACAGCCATACACACTCCTTCGTGAAACGTTGAACCTCAGGCAATCAGCCTGCGCGGAAAATCAGATGATCTTCCCAATCATCTTCCGGCACGCTGCCTTCGGCGAGCATGCGCCCGGACTGGGAAATCCGCTCGTGATGAACGGCATCGCGATCACCGCACACCAGGTGATGCCACAACGGCAGGTCCTTGCCTTCGCTGACCAGGCGATAGCCGCAGGTCGGTGGCAGCCATTTGAATTCGTCGGCCTTGCCCGGCGTGAGCTGGATACAGTCCGGCACCGAGTCACGGCGGTTTGGATAGTCCGTGCACTGGCAGGTTTTCAGGTCCAGCAACTTGCAGGCGATGCGTGTGTAATAGACGCTGTTGTCGTCTTCGTCTTCAAGCTTTTGCAGGCAGCACAATCCACAGCCGTCGCACAGCGACTCCCATTCCTCCTGATCGAGTTGATCAAGGGTCTTGCGTATCCAGAACGGTTCTACTTTGGCGGCCATGGTTCGAGTATCGACATCAGGTGGTGAAAAGGCCGCCAGTCTAGTGCCCGCAGCTCCGCGGGCCAAGCATTGGCGACTGTCGGTACACCGGGCTTGTCAGTTTTTGCGCTGCCAAGTAGGGTTTTGTGTTGCTCCCACTTTCAAACGTAGCCAGGAATCTCTTGATGAGTGCCAACCCACGCGTTGCCGATTACGCCATTCACCCTCAGTTCACCGATCGCTGGTCGCCCCGCGCCTTCACTGGCGAAACGATTCCGGAGGAAACCCTGCTGAGCTTTTTCGAAGCCGCCCGCTGGGCACCCTCGGCCTATAACTCGCAGCCCTGGCGCTTCCTCTACGCACGTCGCGACACGCCGAACTGGGAGCGTTACCTGGGCCTGTTGAACGAATTCAACCGCAGCTGGGCGCAACATGCTTCGGCCCTGGTGATCGTGATTTCGAAAACCACCTTCGTTGCGCCTGGCGCAGCCGAAGAAACCCCGGCCCTGTGGCACACCTTCGACACCGGCTCCGCCTGGGGTCACCTGGCCTTGCAGGCGAGCCTGAGCGGCTGGCACACCCACGGCATGGCCGGCTTCGACCAGGAGCTGACCCGCAAGGCGCTGAACATTCCTGAAGGCTACGCCCTGCACGCCGCCGTCGCGGTGGGCAAGCTGGGGGACAAGGCGAGCCTGGCGGATTATCTGCAAGCCCGTGAAGAACCCAGCCCGCGTCGTCCGTTGAGCGAACTGGCGGCCGAAGGTGACTTCACCCTCTGAGCCATACTGAAAATCCCTGTGGGAGCGAGCTTGCTCGCGATAGCGGTAGGACAGTCAATATTGATGTTGAATGTACCAGCCTCATCGCGAGCAAGCTCGCTCCCACAGTTTTTGAGGGTGTGTTCAATACCCGCGATCGAAATCCACTTCCCCGCGCAACGCCTCTCCCGCCTCATAAGCCCGCAGGTTCTCGACAAACAGCTTCACCATCATCGAAGGCGAAGTCGGGGCCGAGCTGTGGCCGGTCAGCAGCAGGCCCCAGGCCGTCCAGAACGGATGACGCTGGGGCAAGGGTTCCTGACGGCACACATCGATCACTGCACCCGCCAGATGCCCTTCCTTCAAGGCATCCACCAGATCCGCATCAACCACCGCCACTCCGCGTCCGGCGTTGATGAACAACCCGGTCGGCTTGAATTGCTTGAACAGCGCCGCGTCGTAGACATCGTGGGTGTCCGGCGTGTTCGGCAGCAGATTGACCACGTAATCGACTTCACCGACCAGCCGCGGCAAATCCGCCATCGAACCGACTTCGATAAACGGTGCCTGCTCCCGTGCGCTGCTGGCAACGCCATACAGTTCGACGCCAAACGGCACGAGGAACTGCGCGACACTTTGACCGATATCACCGGTGCCGACGATCAACACCCTGCGCCCCGCCAGGCTCTGGACCTGGCGACTGTCCCACTTGCGTTCGACCTGGCTGACCAGTCGCGCCAGCACTTCACGCTCGTGACCGAGCATGTACGTGAGCACGTACTCGGCCATGACCTGGCCAAAGATTCCGACTGCACGGGTCAGCCGATAGTGCCGCGGCAAGCCATCGGCCAGCAGCGGCGTGATGCCGGCCCAGGTCGATTGCAGCCATTGCGGTTGATGGCCCTGGCGTAACAGGGTCGCCAGCAAATCAGGCTGGCCGAGCCACACCGGGCAATCGGCGGCCTGGCTGGCCAGTTCGGCGGAATCACCGCTGGTCAGCACCTCCAGGTCCGGTGCCGCCTCGCGCAACAGTTGGGCGTACACGGGGTGGTCGTGTTCAGCAATCAGGACGCGCATGCTTCAAACCTTTCAAAAACAGTGCAGACGGCCGCCGACAGAGCAGTGCTCCGCCGATGCTGCCATCGCTAAAATCAATCAGTGTTTCATAACCACTCTGAACAGAGTCTGTCTGCCGCTCACATCGGATCGTTGCGACGCAACAACTCTTCCGGCAAGTGCTCGATGTACTCGTCTTCGGCAGGCGGCATTTGCAGGTGATAACCCTGTTTCTCGAGGTTCTCCAGCACGACCGTGATGTCCTCGCGCGACAGCTTGCGCTCGGGGCTCAGCACCAGGTCGAACGCGTGGATGGCCTTGCCGAAGGCTGCCATCAGGGTATCCGGCACGCGCTCCAGAGCATCGCTCTTGAGCACATACAGGTACATTTCGTTTCTTTTCGAGCTGCGGTAGATGGAGCAAATACGTTTCAAGGCTGTTCTCCGGCGGTGGCCAGGCTGTCGAGCAGCGCCTGGCCCATCAATTCGCGGCGCCAGCCACGCAGCGAATCAGGCAATTGGTAGGGACCATTGGGGAAGCCGCTCTTGAGCAGCGCTTCCAGGGTTTTCTTGCGCAGCATCAGTTCCGGCGCGATGTTCAGGCGCTCGGCTTCGGCCTGGCCTATGGCCTTCATTTGTTTGAGCAGCGCAGCAGCATCCACCGGCAACGGCTCCGGCACGGCTGGCGGCCATTGATCAGGCGACACACTGCCAGAGCGCTTGATCAGATCAAGCAGAAACTCGCCGTCCTGACGCACGGTACGTGGGTGCATGTCTTCGATTTTCGCCAGGGCACCGAGGTTATCGGGCTGCGTTCGCGCCAGCGGCCACAACGAATGCTCGCGGATGATCCGGTTGCGCGGCAAGTCGCGGGCCCGGGCTTCCTTTTCACGCCAGGCACAGAGCTCACGCAAAACGGCGAGTTGGGCGCGAGACAGCTTCCAGGCCAGCTTGGCATCGCGATAGACCTCGTACGGGTCGATCTCGCGGCGCAGGTTGGCCACCAGTTCGGCGCCATCTTCCAGGACCCAGGCGTATTTCTCGTCGGAAAGCTTTGGACGCAGTTTTACGAAAACTTCAGCCAAATGCACGGCATCTTCGGCGGCATAGCTGATCTGGGTTTCGGAAAGCGGGCGTTGCAGCCAGTCGGAACGGGTTTCCCCCTTGGGCAGGTCGATGCCGAGCACTTCCTGCACCAGCCGCGAATAACCCATGGAAAAACCAAGGTTCAGATAAGCGGCAGCCAGTTGCGTATCGAACAGCGGCGCTGGCAGGCTGCCGGTCAGGCGTAGCAGGACTTCGAGGTCTTCGCTGCACGCGTGGACAACTTTGACCACCGCAGGGTTTTCCAGCAAAGCGGCCAATGGCTGCCAGTTGTCGATGGTCAACGGGTCGATCAGATAGGCGCGAACGCCATCACCGATCTGCAGCAGGCCGGCGATTGGGTAGAAGGTGTCGACCCGCATGAATTCGGTGTCGAGGGCAACGAATGGCAACTGTTGCCACTCGGCACACAACCGTCCGAGGCTATCGTTGTCGCGAATCCAGTGAATATCGATGGCCACACGGCTCTCCCTTGAAGAATGGCGCGCAGTATATATCGCCCCCGGCGATTTCCGCGCATCCACTGAACAAGAGCATTAGCGAAAATTACTGCGTGACATAAAGAATAGTCCTACAAAGCCGAGCTAGCTGGTCTTATCCAGCACCTGGAACCGTCGCGAGAGTCACCGTGTTCGACCAACACCGGTCAAAAACCAGGTCGACGGCCGCCGCGTGAAACAGAGTCAGAGGCGATCAATCCTTGGCCAACACGCCGTCGGTCACTGGACGACGACATCCGGCAAACATGTCCAGATCCTGGTGGTAGACCTTGCTGTCGACCTCCAGCAGCCCAAGCATCGAATGGAACAGGTTGTCCTGGCTGAGGGACTTTTCACGGCTCTGTTGCAAGCAGCGGGTATCTAGCGCAAACGACTTTTTATAGCTGTCGGAGAACCAGGCAAACATGGCGACATGCTTTTGCTGCTCCGGTGCCAGCATGTAGGGCGTGCCGTGGAGGAACAAGTTGTATTCACCCAGGGACTCGCCGTGGTCCGACAGATACAGCATCGCGGTATCCACTTTGTCCTGGTTGCTGCGCAGCAGATCGATCAAGGTCGACAGTACATGGTCGGTATAGACCAGGGTGTTGTCGTAGCCATTGACGATACTTTCGCGACTGCAATTGTTCAGGGCATTACTCTCGCAAACCGGGGTGAAGCGCTCGAACTCTTTCGGATAACGCTTGAAGTACTCAGGGCCGTGGCTGCCCATCTGGTGCAGTACCAATACCGTGTCCTTGTCCAGGGTATCGATGAAATGCTGCAGCCCTTGCAGCAGGATTTCATCGCGGCATTCACTGTTGGCGCACAGCGCCGGGTCCTTCAGGTTGCTGACGTCCTGAAGAGTGACGCGATCGCACGTACCTTTGCAGCCTGACTGGTTGTCACGCCAGATCACGTCGATACCCGCATGCTTGAGCACGTCCAACAGGCCTTCTTCGTTCTTTGCCTTGCTGGCGTTGTAGTCCTTGCGCCCCATGTTGGAGAACATGCAAGGCACCGATACGGCGGTTTCAGTACCGCAGGAGTGCACATCGGTGAAAGCGATCAGGCCGTCTTCCTTACTCAGCTTGGGAGTGGTGTCGCGGCTATAGCCAAGGATGCCGAAGTTCTCCGCCCGGGCACTTTCACCCACGACAAGTACCGTCAGGGATTTGCGCCCGTGAGTTTGCCAGGCTGGATTGCGCCGGGCATCTTCACCGAGCTTCACAAAAGGTTGATGTGCAGATGCAACCTGCTCGCGCAAGAAGCCAGCCGAGGCACCAATGTAGTTACTTGGCACCACCATCAGGCGTAACTCGTGGTGATTGCGAAACAGCGAAGACAGGCCTTGATAGTTAACCAGTGCAACTCCACCAATGACTGCTGCCGAGGCAAAAGTCACCACAACTTTACTGAGCAGTTCACGGTGCCAACGACGATAATTAATCGGTGTCTTCCACAACAGCCAGGACGGCAAAACGCCGAGCAGTAAAATATAAACAAACAACTTGAGCGACAGCAAGTCACGCACTTCCGTTGCATTGGTCTCGGCGAAGTTACGCAGCATGCCGGTATCGATCAAAACACCATACTGGCTCATGAAATAAACCACGCCCGCGCTGGTCATGAACAGCAGGGTCAGAAGCGGCTTGAGCACCGGCCGGAATGCCAGCAGGGTCAGCACAATGTTGAAGGCCGCGAAGATCATCACCCCGAAAGCCGCGCGCATGACGATGCCTTTGCCATCGGATGCGGTGATTTCGAACAGGTGCTGCCAGAGTACAAAATTGAAGCCAACTAACAAAAGTGCACTGGCAATCAGTGTCACCCATTCGGGGCGCACGGCTTTAATATTAAGCATGATATTTGGCGGATCCTGAAAATAAGTGTCTACGGCAAATGTGAAAATTTCATTTACCGAGACAGCTCTAATTTTAGGAAGCCAACAATCAATTTTTTGTGAAAAATAAGCCAACAATTAGTTGGCTTATTAAGTCCGTCTGACACTTTCAGACTATTTGAGAATGGTTCAGCCCCGATTCAGATTCGACTCAGGCCTGATGCAAATACCAGCGCCAGTCCTGTTCACCGACCTCCCCCATGAATTGACGATACTCAGCGCGTTTCACTGCCAGGTAGACGCCGAGGAATTCACCGCCGAAGGCTTCCCTGGCCCAACTCGAACCTTCCAGTGATCGCAAGGTGGTCAGCCAGTCTGTCGGCAACAGTTTCGTGGCCTGGGCGTAGCCATTGCCTTCCACCGGCGCACCAGGATCGAGTTGTTCGCGGATGCCACGATGAATACCCGCCAGAATCGCCGCAGCCGCCAAATAGGGGTTGGCATCTGCGCCACAGATTCTGTGTTCGATGTGCCGGGAATACGCAGGCCCGCCTGGGACACGCAAACTCACGGTGCGATTGTCCACGCCCCAGGTGGCCGCCAGGGGCGCATAGCTGTTGGCCTGGAATCGACGGTAGGAGTTGGCGTTGGGGCAGAACAGCAACAGCGAATCGAGCAAGGTACTGAGCATGCCGGCGACGGCCTGCTTGAGCAGCGGCGTTCCATCCGCAGCTTCGCTGGCGAAGAGGTTGTTGCCGTCCTTGTCCGCCAGGCTCACGTGCATGTGCATCCCGGTGCCGGCGAGGTCATCGAAAGGCTTGGCCATGAAACAGGCTGTCATGCCGTGCTTGTGCGCCACGCCTTTGACCAGACGCTTGTAGCGTACCGCTTCATCCATCGCCTGTAGTGCGTCGGTGCGGTGTTCGAGGGTGATCTCCACTTGCCCCGGCGCGTATTCGGAAATGGCCGTGCGCGCCGGAATCCCCTGGAGTTTGCAGGCACTGTAGAGATCGGCCAGGAACGGTTCGATCTGTTCAAGCTCGCGTAAACCATAGACCTGGGTGCCGTACGGACGCCCGCCATCGACATCCCGTGCCGGTTGCGGCCGGCCATTGCTGTCGCGTTGCTGATCCAGCAGGTAGAACTCCAATTCCGCCGCCATGACCGGGTAATAACCGTCTGCCTGCAAACCCTCGATGACCTTCGCCAGCAAATGACGGGGATCGGCAATAGTGGCGGGCATTCCCTCCGTTGGGTGCATGCTGACCTGCACGGCCGCGGTCGGTATCAGACGCCACGGCATACGCGTGAGGCTGCCGCTGATCGGGTAGGCCCGGCAGTCGATATCACCGACATCCCAGACCAGCCCGGAGTTTTCCACGTCATCACCGTTGATGGTCAGGCCGAGGATGGTGCTCGGCAATGGTCGCCCGCTTTCATACACCGCCAGCAACTCGTCACGATGCAGCAACTTGCCCCGCGGCACACCGTTGTTGTCGAGGATGAACAGCTCGAACATTTCAATATCCGGGTTCTGCTCCAGAAAGGTCAGGGCTTCTTGCCGGGTGGCAAACGAGGTCGTGGCACAACTCATGGGAACTCTCTTTTTCCGTGTCAGACGGGTACGCAAAAGCACCCGCACTTTAATCCCGCCATCAAGCGGAACAGGTAGGAACAATCAGCGGAAAAAGCAGGAATCCGGCGGGCGCGCATGGCGGCAATGCCACAGCGCCCAAAAAGCCAGTTCAGAAGGAAGTGCAGAGAGGTTTGGCGCGGTGGCAGGCGTGAATCGACGACCAAGGCTCGACGCTCGAACGCCGTTGGATGCCTTGCAGTGGATTGCGACTGGCCAACCGTCCATAGAGAGAACCGCAGAAAACAGATGACCCGCAGCGTCACACGATGGCTTAAGTCGTTAAATCAGGATTTGAAGAACCTTGGATGTCGTTTGGCTAAACATTTGGCTGTTTTGTGCTGCCTTCAGTGGGGAGAAGGCCTGTATTTGATTTCTAAATACCACCCCGGACTTTCTGATTTGTGCCCTTCGGGGCTCGCGCGCCTTAATCGCCCGCCTATTCATCAAGGTCCGATCATGGAAAACACCCGAGCCACTTCCCGCCCTGCCCTCTGGCTCATGTTCAGCATTGTCCTGGTTGCCCTGAACCTGCGCCCTTCCATGGCCGCTGTCGGGCCGCTGCTCTCAGCGATTCGCGACGACATTGCGCTGAGCTTCAGCCAGGCTTCACTGCTGACAATGTTACCGGTGACGGCCATGGGGCTGGCGATGTTTGTCGGCCTGCGCGTCAGTCAGCGATTCGGCGATCAACGCACGGTAGTCTTCTCGTTGCTGATCATCGGCGTGGCCACGCTTTCGCGGTTGTTCCTTGATTCAGCCGCGCAGTTGCTCCTCAGCGCGGTGCTGGCCGGTGTCGGGATCGCCCTGATCCAGGCCCTGATGCCAGCGTTGATCAAATCCCGCTTCAGCGACCACGTAGCCCTGTGCATGGGGCTCTACGTCACATCGATCATGGGCGGTGCGGCCATGGGTGCCTCCTTTGCGCCGCTGGTCATGGAACGTACCGGCAGCTGGCGTATGGGCCTGGCGATCTGGGCCGTTCTCGCTGTGCTGGCATTGCTCTTCTGGCGCAGCCAAAGCGCGGGGATGCCAACACTGGATTCCAAGGCATCCGGCAAAGGTTCGTACTTTGCCAATTCCCGCGCGTGGTTACTCGCGATTTTCTTTGGCCTGGGCACTGCGTCCTACACCTGTGTTCTGGCCTGGCTGGCGCCTTACTACGTGGAAAAGGGCTGGAGCGAGCAGCACGCCGGATTGCTGCTCGGGTTTCTGACCGCCATGGAAGTGTTGTCGGGTCTGTTGACGCCCGTCATCGCCAACCGCAGCCACGACCGCCGCGTCGTGCTGATGGTATTGCTGACACTGATCATCGCCGGTTTCTGCGGACTGATTCTGAGCCCACGGCATTTGAGCCTGCTGTGGCCATGCCTGCTGGGGCTGGGCATTGGCGGCCTGTTCCCGATGAGCCTGATCGTATCGCTGGATCACCTGGACAATCCATTGCGTGCTGGCGGCCTGACCGCATTCGTGCAAGGCATCGGCTACTTGATCGCCGGCCTGTCGCCGCTGCTGGCGGGGATCATCCGCGACCAGCTCGGCAGCTTTGAATGGGCCTGGTGGTCGCTCACGGCGGTCATGGCGCTGATGATGCTGATGGTTTTGCGCTTCAACCCAAGGCACTACGCCCGCCACATCCATTGACCCGGAGCCTGCCATGAAAACCACCGTTTTCGCCGTCGCTCACGCCAGCATGCTGCTTTGGGCCTTGTTGATCGCCGCATCGTTTTCCGCGGCGGCGCAAGTCAGCCAGGCCATCGACCCGATCCTGCTGACGGGTTTACGCCTGCTGTTTTGCGCTTTGGTGTTTCTGCCGTTGTTGCTGCTCAAAGGCGATGCCGTGATGACCGCCCGCGCACTGTTTGGTCACGCGGTGCTCGGCCTGCTGCTGGCGCTGTACTTCGGTTCGCTGTTCGAAGCGTTGCGCTACACCTCGGCCGTCAACACCGGGACGATGTTCACGCTGGTGCCACTGATGACCCTGGGTTTCGAAGTCGTGCTCACACCTGACAGCCGTCTGAAACAACGGATTATGCCGATGCTGCTCGCCGCTGCCGGGGCGGTGTTGTTGATCATGAAAGGCACCCGCCCCGGCGAGTTGCCATCGCCCTATGCATTGACGGTGTACGGCATCGGTTGCTTGGCGATGGCGCTCTACGCCCCCCTCAGCCAGCGTCTGAAAGACAATAGCCTCAAGGGACGCGAACCGGTGCCCATGACGTTCTGGAACATGCTGTTCGGTGCGCTGTTTCTGTTGGTGTTCTGTGGATTCAGTGGCGGTTGGCGTTCGGCATCATTACTAACGCTCAACGACTTCTATTGGCTGATGTACCTGGCAGTGTTCGCCACCCTGGCGACGTTCTGGCTGCTGCACCGGGCCATCGGCGTGATCGCGCCGTCCTCGGTGATTTCCTACATCTACCTGAGCACGCTGTTCATCACCTTGTTCCACTGGCTATGGGGACACCAGACGCCGCTGCCGCTGGAAATGACCGGCGCGGTGCTGGTGGGCCTCGGCATGTTCGCGCTATTGATGTCCAGCCGCCGCGCCGTGTCGGCGATGGTCCAGGGCTGACACGGCCTTGGGCGAAACGTCCTGCAAGGCATTCTCCCTGCTCGCCCATTCCGCTAGGATAATTCACCACCCTTGCACACGGTCAGCGCAAGGGACGCAGCGAGATGGAATGGATGCTGAACAGTAATTCGCTTAGAAAGCTCGACATGCAGGACCTCATGGTATTCGTCGCCGTGTATGAGCAGAACAGTGTCACCGACGTATCCGAGACGCTTTGCGTCAGCCAGTCCACCGTGAGTTACTGCCTGAAAAAATTGCGCGCCAGTTTCGAGGACGAACTGTTCATCAATACTCGCACCGGCGGCATGCAGCCCACCGGCAAGGCCGGCGCGATGTACCCTCACGTGCTGAAAATCCTCGAAAGCATCAACCTGTGTCACGCCGGCTTACCCACGTTCGACCCAGGCCTGCAACCCGTGACCTTCAACATCTGCGCCCCGGAATATTTCGAGCAACTGATCCTGCCGCGCTTGTTGAAAACCTTCGACCTCGCCGATCTTCCGGTGATGGTCAATGTGTTCAAACTCCAGGCCGATATCCCTGCCCAAGCGTTGCGCGAAGGCAGCCTCGACCTGGTGATGTGCTTCGGCCCGAACTTTCATCGCAGTCACGTCGATTTCAAATCGCAGACGCTGCTCGAAGATGACCTGGTGTGTGTTTTCGACAAACGCGCCACGCCGGCAGAACCACGCTTGAGCCTGCAAACCTATGTCGAACGTCGACACGTGTTCCCGACACCCTGGACGTCCGCCACCAACATGGTCGACGGCTGGCTTGCGCAGCAGGCACAACAGCGCCATATCGTCGCACGCGCCAACAGCTACAGCGCAGCGCTGAAGCTGATTACCGGCACCGACTATGTTCTGACCCTGCCCCGGCGCATCCAGCGACTACTGGCCAGTGCAGATACCTTCGATCACTGTGAAGCCCCCGCTGGCCTGCCGGGTTTCACCCTCGACATGCAGTGGAACCAGGGTGTTGATCAGGACAGCGCCAACACCTGGCTGCGAGCACAAGTGATCCAGGCCTGCTTCGAGCAGGAAACGGCCTGATGCTCAGTTGCTGATGGCGGTCTTGCTGTAGGAATCGCGATCGATGTCGAGAATTTCCACGCACAACTGGACTTCAACGCCGCTCGGCCACTCACACACGTCCTGCACCACCGCCAGCAGGCTTTCAGACAGCTGTTTCTTGATCTGTGCGGAACGACCACTCAACAGTGCCAGTTTCACATGCACGAACGCCCGTTCAGCCAATGCAGTACCGACCTTGAACGCCTCGACCCTGATCGCGCGGCTCTTGATGTCGAATTCGGCAGCAAACTGACCGGAAGCCACCAGCGTATTGTTCAACCGCATCAATGCCACTTCGGCATTCAGATCAGTCAGGTTGGCGGTGTATTCCATGTGCAGGTGAGGCATGAGTGGGTTCCTGTAAGTGGGGTGGAAAGGTCGTACATATAACACAGCGCCACCCTGTTCATTCGGGCAGCGGCAATACGGCACGCTCACTCATGAACGCCTCCAGGCGCGAACGTAACCAGCGCTCGGCAGGGTCGCTATCGACATGGCTGAGCCAGACCATGGATAGATCCAGGGTCGGTGTCTTGAAGGGAAAGGGTTCCTTGAACAGCATTCCCGATGCAGCCATCGCCGCAGCGGTGTAGTCCGGCAGACTGGCAATCAGGTCGGTGCCGGCAAGCAGGGCCGGCAATGCACTGTACTGCGGCACCGAAAGCACCACCTGGCGTGTGCGACCGATATCCGCCAGCCACTCGTCGGCATAGCCACTGACGTTGGCGGTATGGGACACCAGCACGTGCGGTCGCGCGCAATATTCATCGAGGGTCAGCGGTGTATCAGAGGCATCGGCGCGCAAAATGCTGGGCTGGATGTGTCGCAACAACTTGCGCTTGGCATTGGCCGGCAAGCCACGGGTCTGGCTGATACCTACCGTGATATCGCCGGCTGCCAGCAAGTCGGGAATCCGCCAGTAATCGACATGCTGCACCACAAACACCACGCTGGGCGCTTCCTGGCGCAGCGCTCGCAACAATGGCGGCAACAGCCCGAACTCGACATCGTCGGACAACCCGATGCGGAACGACATCGTACTGCTGGCCGGGTCAAAATCATGGGTCAGGCTCAAGGCCACGGACAAGGAATCCAGCGCCGGCGACAGGTGCCTGATGATCTCCTCGGCCCGTGCCGTTGGCTCCATGCGATGGCCAACGCGTATGAACAGCGGATCATTGAACATCGCACGCAAGCGGTTGAGCGCCGAACTGATGGTCGGCTGACCGAGAAACAGCTTCTCCGCCACCCGAGTGACATTGCGTTCGAGCATCAGCGTTTCGAATACCACCATCAGGTTGATATCCGCCTTGCGAAGTTCATTGCGATTCATCCACTGCCCCGATCCAAAAAATCTGCTGACAGTTTAGGTAGCTGGTGCGACTGCCGTCTATCCAACACAGGTCCAACAGCCTGATGCGGGCTGTCAGGGGATATTTCGCACTGAGGCCCATCGCGAGCGAGCTCGCGCCTACAGGGACGCCAAAAACAAAACCCCTACCTGCATACGCAGATAGGGGTTTCGGAATTTAATCTTGACGATGACC
>NZ_JBXAJS010000017.1:0-74333 GCF_058797535.1 Pseudomonas sp. GW823-FHT02E01
TGGAGCAAAAAGCGGCATAAACACCGTAACCGGTGTCCGGGATTACTTGACCAGTTCAGCTTGCTCGCGATGAGGCCTTCCCGGTCGCCGCTTAAACCAGCGTCATCAACGCCTCACGACTGAACGGCAGAATGTCCTCTTCACGGCCGTCGCGCACTTTCTGCGCCCAGTCCGGGTCCACCAGCAAGGCACGACCGACCGCCACCAGGTCGAACTCATCGTTGTTCAGGCGCTCCAGCAGTTTTTCCAGGCTGGCAGGCTGCGCGACCTTGTCGGTGCTAACCATGAACTGCAGGAACTCGCCGTCCAGGCCGACACTGCCCACGGTGATGGTCGGCTTGCCGGTGAGTTGGCGGGTCCAGCCAGCCAGGTTCAGCTCGGAACCGTCGAACTCCGGCTCCCAGAAGCGGCGGGTCGAACAGTGGAAAATGTCCACGCCCGCGTCGGCCAACGGCTTGAGGAACTCGCCCAAGGCTTCAGGGGTTTGCACCAGACGTGCGGTGTAGTCCTGCTGCTTCCACTGGGAGAAACGGAAGATGATCGGGAAACCTTCACCGACCGCGGCACGCACGGCCTGAATCAATTCAATGGCGAAGCGCGAACGGTTGGCCAGGCTGCCGCCGTATTCGTCGGTACGCTGGTTGCTGCCTTCCCAGAAGAACTGGTCCACCAGATAACCGTGGGCACCGTGGATTTCCACGCCGTCCATGCCGATGCTCTGGGCATCCCTGGCGGCCTGGGCGAACGCGGCGATCACGTCCTGGATATCCTGTTTGGTCATGCCGTGAACCACGACCTGACCTTCCTTCAGTTTTTCCGACGGGCCATAACCCGGCACGCTGGCGTCCGGCTCGGTGCCGATACGGCGCACGCTGCCCACGTGCCACAACTGCGGAACAATCTTGCCGCCTTCGGCGTGAACGGCGTCGACGACTTTCTTCCAACCGGCCAGGGCTGCTTCGCCATAGAAATGCGGAACGTTCGGGTAGCCGTTGGAAGCCTTGTGACCGACGGTGGTGCCTTCGGTGATGATCAGGCCGACGCCAGCTGCGGCGCGGCGACGGTAGTACTCGATCACTTTGGAATTAGGCACGCCGCCTGGGGAAAAGGAGCGGGTCATCGGCGCCATGACGACGCGGGTCGGCAGTTCGAGGGTGCCGAGGTGGAACGGTTTGAACAGGGCTTTGACGGGCATGGGACGCTCCACAGGAATGACTTTATGACGGCGATAATATGGAGGTTCGCACGTACTGAACAGCACTATTGATTTGGGTGATGTAGGAGCGAGCTTGCTCGCGATGGTGGTCAACGATAACGCTGGCGGTCTGATGCCCCGCGGTGTTCCTACAACCATCGCGAGCGAGCTCGCTCCTATAGGGGGGATATCAGCTCAGCGCTTTTTCAATCGCGTGAACGATGGTCGGATCATCCGGCGCCGTGCGTGGCGAGAACCGTGCCAGCACACGCCCGTCCTTGCCCAGCAGGAACTTCTCGAAGTTCCAGGTGATGTCGCCGGGAAATTCCGCGCCCTCTCCCGCCAGCAGGCGATACAACTGATGACGTTCATGCCCGTTGACTTCCAGCTTGCTGGACAACGGAAAGGTCACGCCATAGTTGAGGCTGCAGAAATCCTTGATTTCCTGCTCGGTCCCCGGTTCCTGCCCGGCAAACTGGTTGCACGGCAAGCCCAGGACGCTGAAGCCCTTGGCCTTGAATTGCTGATGGAGGTTTTCCAGCGCCGCGTACTGCGGGGTCAGGCCGCATTTGGAGGCGACGTTGACCACCAGTACGACTTGGCCTTTGAAAGGCGCCAGAGGTAGCTCCTGTCCATCCAGGGCTGTCAATTTAAGGTCGTGAAAAGCACTCATGGCGTACTCCAGATTCCCGTGTTCTTCTCGAAACAGCCACTTGGCGGTGTCATCAGGGACGGCCGCAGACTAAAAAGGCGCCCACAAGGCGCCTCTCCAGTTATCTGAGCTTAGCGCAGAAATCAGTGGTGATGGCCACCTTCGCCATGGACGTGACCATGAGCGATTTCTTCCTGGCTGGCGTCACGGATGGCAACGATCTTGACCTGGAAATTCAGGCGCTGACCGGCCAACGGGTGGTTGCCGTCAACGGTGACGTCGTCGCCGTCCAGATCACGGATGGTCACGATCTGCATCTGGCCGTCCGGAGCGGAAGCGTGGAACTGCATGCCCACTTCCAGCTCGTCGACGCCTTCGAACATGCTGCGGCTCAGGGTGCTGACCAGTTCGGCGGCGTATTCGCCGTAAGCGTCTTCCGGTTCAACGGCTACGGTCAGCTCGTCGCCGACAGCCTTGCCTTCCAGAGCCTTTTCCAGGCCCGGGATGATGTTGCCTGCACCTTGCAGGTAGACCAGCGGCGCGCCGCCGGCGGAGCTGTCGATGACCTCACCAGCGTCGTTGGTCAGGGTATAGTCGATGGAGACAGCCTTATTGGCGGCGATCAGCATGGGGCGAGACCTTTTGCATAGGAAAATTGAAAGGCCAAGTTTAGCGAAGCAATCGTCCGAAAGCGAACACAACCCGGACAGACGGGATTCGACGATCACAGGCTTCCATCAGGACGAGGACGGACACTGGGTGGCCGAGCTTTCCTGCGGCCACACCCAGCACCTGCGGCACCAGCCACCCTGGCAATCCCGCGCCTGGGTCATGGACCCTGTGCAACGCCTTGAAAAAATAGGCCAGCCCTTTGCTTGCGGTTGGTGCGCACAGGGCTCGGTTAGCGATAACCTTGGCGACTGAATTTCGGTAGATCGTCAGATATAGATGATCACCTTTGCCATGCTCCTTCAGAGAATCCGCATGCAAACTTTTTTTATCGCGCCCACCGATTTTGGTGTGGGTCTGACCTCCATCAGCCTCGGGCTGGTGCGCACCCTTGAGCGGGCCGGGCTCAAGGTCGGTTTTTTCAAACCGATTGCCCAGCCGCATCCGGGCGACACAGGCCCGGAACGTTCCACCGAACTGGTGGCGCGTACCCACGGTTTGAAACCGCCCCAGCCCCTGGGCCTGGCCCATGTCGAGCGCATGCTCGGCGACGGCCAGCTCGATGAGTTGCTCGAAGAAATCATCACCCTTTATCAGCAGGCTGCCATCGGCAAGGACGTGCTGATCGTCGAAGGCATGGTGCCGACCCGCAGCGCCAGTTATGCCGCGCGGGTCAACCTGCACCTGGCCAAGAGCCTCGACGCCGAGGTGATCCTGGTCTCGGCACCGGAAAACGAAGTGCTGACCGAGCTCTCCGGTCGCGTCGAGTTGCAGGCGCAGTTGTTCGGCGGCCCGAAAGACCCGAAAGTCCTCGGTGTGATCCTCAACAAGGTCAAGACCGAAGAAAGCATGGAGGCCTTCGCCACGCGCCTGAAAGAGCATTCGCCGTTGCTGCGCAGTGGTGATTTCCGCTTGCTCGGCTGCATTCCGTTCCAGCCGGAACTGAACGCCCCGCGCACCCGCGACGTCGCCGACCTGATGGGCGCGCAAGTGCTCAACGCCGGTGATTACGAAACCCGGCGCATGACCAAGATCATCATTTGCGCCCGCACCATGCGTAACACCGTGGAGTTGCTCAAGCCCGGCGTGCTGGTGGTGACCCCTGGCGACCGCGACGACATCATCCTCGCCGTCAGTCTTGCGGCCTTGAACGGCGTGCCTCTGGCCGGCCTGCTGCTGACCAGCGACACCCTGCCCGACCCACGCATCATGGACCTGTGTCGCGGTGCCCTGCAGGCCGGATTGCCGGTGCTGTCGGTGAGTACCGGCTCCTACGACACCGCCAACCTGCTCAATGGCCTGAACAAGGAAATCCCCATCGATGACCGCGAGCGCGCCGAAATCATCACCGATTTCATCGCCAGCCACCTCGATGCCAACTGGCTGCATCAGCGCTGCGGCACACCACGGGAGATGCGCCTGTCGCCAGCGGTGTTCCGCTATCAACTGATCCAGCGCGCCCAGGCGGCCAACAAGCGCATCGTACTGCCCGAAGGCAGCGAGCCGCTGACCGTGCAGGCCGCCGCGATCTGCCAGGCCCGTGGCATCGCTCGCTGTGTGTTGCTGGCCAAGCCCGAGGACGTGCAGGCCGTCGCCCGTGCCCAGGGCATCGAGTTGCCACCGGGCCTGGAAATCATCGATCCGGACTCGATCCGCGAACGCTATGTCGAGCCGATGGTCGCGCTGCGCAAAAGCAAAAGCCTCAATGCGCCAATGGCCGAGCAACAACTGGAAGACACCGTGGTGATCGGCACCATGATGCTGGCCCTGGATGAAGTCGACGGCCTCGTATCGGGCGTGATCAACACCACCGCCAACACCATCCGCCCGGCCCTGCAGCTGATTAAAACCGCGCCAGGCTGCACCCTGGTGTCGTCGGTGTTCTTCATGCTGTTTCCGGAAGAGGTGCTGGTCTACGGCGACTGCGTGATGAACCCGCACCCGAGCGCCAGTGAACTGGCCGAGATCGCCCTGCAAAGCGCTGATTCGGCCGCTGCGTTCGGCATCACGCCACGGGTGGCGATGATCAGCTACTCCAGCGGCGAGTCGGCCAGCGGCGAAGAAGTCGAGAAGGTCCGCGAGGCAACCCTGCTCGCCCACGAACAACAGCACTCGCTGCTGATCGACGGCCCCTTGCAGTACGACGCCGCCGCCAACGAAAGCGTGGCCCGGCAACTGGCGCCGAACAGTCAGGTGGCCGGTCGTGCCACGGTGTACGTATTCCCCGACCTCAACACCGGCAATACCACGCACAAGGCCGTACAGCGCAGCGCCGACTGCGTCAGCCTCGGGCCGATGCTGCAAGGCCTGCGCAAACCGGTGAACGATTTGCCGCGCGGCGCGCAGGTCGATGACATCGTCTACACCATCGCCCTGACCGCGATTCAAGCCGCCAACCGACCTATGGATGTGTAAATGCTGGACTTCTTACCTGCTGCGCTGCGGGGCGTGATCGCCTCGATGCTGTTGGCATTGAACACGATTCTGCTCTGCTCGTTCCTGTTCTGCGTGGCACTCGTCAAGGTATTGCCGTTCGCCCTCACCCAGCGCCTCGCGGGCTGGCTGATGAGCCATACCCACGAAGCCTGGATCAGCATCAACAAAGGCTGGATGAACCTGGTGCGCCGCACACGCTGGCACATCAGCGGCCTGCAAGGCCTCGACTATCAGCATTCGTACCTGATCACCAGCAACCACCAGAGCTGGGTCGACATCCTGGTGCTGCAATACGTGCTAAACCGGCGCATTCAGCCGCTGAAGTTCTTTCTCAAGCAGGAGCTGATCTGGGTTCCGGTGATCGGTCTGGCCTGGTGGGCGCTGGGCTTTCCGTTCATGAAGCGTTACTCCAAGGCCTATCTGGAAAAGCACCCGGAGAAGAAAGGCAAGGACCTGGAAACCACCCGCAAGACCTGTGCGAAATTCCGCGACAACCCGGTGGGCATTTTCAACTTCGTCGAAGGCACGCGCTTCACCGAGGGCAAGCACAAGCAACAGCAGTCACCCTTCAAGTACCTGCTCAAGGCCAAGGCCGGCGGCATTGCCTTTGTGCTGGATGCGATGGGTGAGCAGCTTGAATCCCTGGTCAACGTGACCATCCACTACCCCGCCGGGCGCCCGGGTTTCTGGGATTTGCTGTGCGGGAACGTTGCGGACGTGGTGGTGCACTTTGAAGAACTGAAGATCCCGCCGCAGTTCATCGGCAAGAACTATGACCAGGACGGTGAATACCGCCTGCAGTTTCAGGGCTGGATCAATCAGTTGTGGCTGGACAAGGATGCATTACTGGAACAGCTGCACCACGAATTCCCAGGCAAACACTAATCCCTTGTGGGAGCGAGCTTGCTCGCGATTGCGGACTGACATTCAACATTGATGTCGACTGATCCGCCGCTATCGCGAGCAAGCTCGCTCCCACAGGTTTAGTGTTTGTTTTGACTGATTACCAGACACAAAAAAACCCGCCGATGATCACTCATCGACGGGTTTCTTTTTACCGGTCAGCGCTTAGATCGCGCCACGCTCACGCAGCAGACCCAGCACTTGCTTGACGCCTTCCTCCAGCGACACGGACTGGGTGTCGATCACCAGGTCGGCATCCAGCGGCACATCGTACGGGAAGGACTCGCCCGGGATGTTATCCCCGGCCGCCGCGTACAAACCTTGCGGATCACGCTCGGCGCAGACCGTCGGCGAAGCCTGGACGTAGACCGTCAGCAGACGCTCCTTGCCGATCAGTTCCCGGGCCTGTTCACGCCCTTCGGCACTCGGGGCAACGAACGCAGCGAGGGTCAGCAGGCCAGCCTCGTTGAACTGACGCGCCACGTGCGCGGCACGACGCCAGTTCTCGGTACGCCCGGCGCGATCCTGTGGCAGACCTTTGTTGAGGTCGTGACGCAGGTTCTGGCCATCGAGCACGAACACCGCACGGCCCAGGTCGAACAGCTTGCGTTCAACCGCATACGCCAGGGTGCTTTTGCCCGCGCCCGACAAGCCGCTGAACAACACGGTGGCCGGTTGCTGGCCGAAGCGCTGTGCACGCTCTTCGGTGGCGACGTGAGCTAGTTTGCCGTGGTGCGTGGAGCTGCCGTGAGCTACAGGCTGGGCGACGATCATGCCCGCGCCAACGGTGCCGTTGGTCAAGCGGTCGATGATGATGAAGGCGCCGGTGGTGCGGTTGCTGTCGTAACCGTCGAGGGCAATCGGCGCATCGAGCGCGATCTTGACCTTGCCGATTTCGTTCAGCTGCAACGCACTGGCCGGACCTTCTTCCAGGGTGTTCACGTCGACCTTGTTGACGATGCTGGCGATGGAGCCAGGCACGTAACTGGTGGCGCGTTTGATGTCGTACTTCTTGCCCGGCAGCATCGGTTCCTCAGCCATCCACACCAGCATCGCTTCGAAGCTGTCGGTGACTGGCGGCACGTTGTCGGCATGTACCAACAGGTCGCCACGGGAAATATCGATTTCGTCTTCCATGGTCAGCGTTACAGCCTGACCAGGACCTGCGTGCTCCAGTTCACCTTCGAAGGTGACGATGGATTTCACGCGGCTGCTCTTGCCCGACGGCAGGACCACGACTTCGTCGCCTTTCTTGACGATGCCGCTGGCCAGGGTGCCGGCGAAGCCACGGAAGTTCAGGTTCGGACGGTTGACGTACTGAACCGGGA
This sequence comes from Pseudomonas sp. GW823-FHT02E01, assembly GCF_058797535.1. Taxonomy (NCBI): domain Bacteria; kingdom Pseudomonadati; phylum Pseudomonadota; class Gammaproteobacteria; order Pseudomonadales; family Pseudomonadaceae; genus Pseudomonas; species Pseudomonas sp. GW823-FHT02E01. Next base: position 7,184 of record NZ_JBXAJS010000017.1, read on the forward strand.
AACGCAAGTCGGTGAAGTTGCGATCGCCCGCCACTTCCACGGTCTCGAGGATCTCCATCAGCGATTGGCCGGTGTACCACGGCGAGCGCTCGGACTTGTTCACCACGTTGTCGCCTTTCAGCGCAGACATCGGCACGAAGTGCATGCTGGTGGGCTTGAGCTTCAAGCCTTCGGCGAACTGCAGGTAGTCGGCCTTGATCGACTCGAACACACCCTGGTCGAAGTCCTTGAGGTCCATCTTGTTGATGGCCACGACTATGTGCTTGATGCCCAGCAACGAGGCGATGAAGCTGTGGCGACGGGTCTGGGTCTGCACGCCGTAACGGGCGTCGACCAGGATGATCGCCAGGTCACAGGTGGAGGCACCGGTGGCCATGTTGCGGGTGTACTGCTCGTGGCCTGGGGTGTCGGCGATGATGAATTTGCGCTTGGCGGTGGAGAAGTAGCGGTACGCGACATCGATGGTGATGCCTTGTTCACGCTCGGCCTGCAGGCCGTCGACCAGCAGCGCCAGGTCGATGTCTTCGCCGGTGGTGCCGACTTTTTTCGAATCGCGGGTAATGGCTTCCAGGTGATCTTCGTAGATCATCTTGGAGTCGTGCAGCAGGCGCCCGATCAGGGTGCTCTTGCCGTCGTCGACGTTACCGCAGGTCAGAAAGCGCAGCAGCTCTTTACGTTCGTGCTGGCCCAGGTAGGCGAGGATGTCCTCGCTGATCAAATCAGATGCGTGCGACATGACAACCCCTTAGAAATAACCCTGACGTTTTTTGTCTTCCATCGAGCCTGCGCCATCGTGGTCGATGACACGGCCCTGGCGCTCGGAAGTTCGCGTCAGGAGCATTTCCTGAATGATGTCCGTGAGGCTTTCGGCCTCGGACTCCACCGCGCCCGTCAACGGGTAGCAACCAAGGGTACGGAAACGCACTTTCTTTTTGACGATGCGCGCTTTGTCTTCGTCGCTCAGGTGCTCGAGGATGCGCTCGTCGTCGATCATGATCAGCGTGCCGTTCTTCTCGATGACTTCACGCTCGGCGGCGAAATACAGCGGAACGATCGGGATGCCTTCAAGGTAGATGTACTGCCAGATGTCCAGCTCGGTCCAGTTCGACAGCGGGAAGACGCGGATCGACTCGCCCTTGTTGACCTTGCCGTTGTAGACGTTCCACAGCTCGGGGCGCTGGTTTTTCGGATCCCAGCGGTGCTTGCTGTCGCGGAACGAGTACACGCGCTCTTTGGCGCGGGATTTCTCTTCATCGCGACGGGCGCCGCCGAATGCTGCGTCGAAACCATACTTGTCGAGTGCCTGCTTGAGGCCCTCGGTCTTCATGATGTCGGTGTGCTTGGCGCTGCCGTGGGTGAACGGGTTGATGTCCTGCGCCACGCCGTCCGGGTTGACGTGGGTGATCAGGTCGAGGCCCAGCTCGGCGACCATCTTGTCGCGGAAGCTGTACATCTCCTTGAATTTCCAGCGAGTGTCGACGTGCATCACCGGAAACGGCAGCTTGCCCGGGAAGAACGCCTTGCGTGCCAGATGCAGCATCACGGCGGAGTCTTTACCGATGGAGTACAGCATCACCGGGTTATCGAACTCGGCGGCCACCTCGCGGATGATGTGGATGCTTTCCGCCTCCAGCTGTTTCAGATGCGTCAGTTTGTCGACCATGGCTACTCACGAAAACTTTCTTATGAACGGCCACCGGGCCGTGTTCGAGCGGGGATCCTAGCACAGCGCCCCCTTCTAATCAGGACGCCAACTAGATCGAAAGAGCATATGAATATGCCTGCCTGTTTGGCCTGTAGGAGCGAGCCTGCTCGCGATGGTCGTCAACGATGACGCTGTGAGTCTGACACCCCGTGGTGTCTTCAGGTTCATCGCGAGCAAGCTCGCTCCTACAGGAAGAGGGTGCGCTTTCAGATCGGATTCGGGCAATCGATGAAGATGTGCTCGAGCGCAAACCGACGGGCCAGATAATCCCCCAGCGCCTGAACGCCGTAGCGCTCGGTCGCATGGTGACCGGCGGCGATGAAGCTGATGTCGTTTTCCCTGGCGCTGTGGAAGGTTTGCTCGGAAGCCTCGCCGCTGAGGTACAGATCGACACCCGCCAGAATGGCTTGATCGATGTAACCCTGGCCACCACCGGTGCACCAGCCGACGCGGCGGATCATGGCGCTGCCTTCGATCAACAGTGGCTCACGCCCCATCACTTCCTGGACGCGGCGGGCGAAATCCCGGGGCATCATTGGCTCGTTCAACGAGCCGACCAGGCCGACAATCTTCAGGTTGTCCGGATCCAGCGGTCCTTCGACGGTGATGTCGAGTTGCCGTGCGAGCTGCGCGTTATTGCCGACATCCGGGTGCAGGTCCAGCGGCAGGTGATAGGACAACAGGCTGATATCGTGCTTGAGCAGGGTCTTCAAGCGGCGCTGCTTCATGCCGGTGATGCACGGATTTTCACCTTTCCAGAAGTAGCCATGATGCACCAGCACCAGGTCTGCGTTGGCCTCCACGGCCGCATCGAGCAAGGCCTGGCTGGCGGTGACCCCACTGACAATGCGCATCACTTGTGGCCGCCCCTCGACCTGCAGGCCGTTGGGGCAATAATCGGCGATTTTGGCGCTGTTGAGGTAGCGGTCGGCTTCTTCGACCAGGGTGCTCAGGGCGACGGCCATAAAAGACTCCTAAATATCCCGTTCAGAGGCGCGTGCGGCCTCGTATAATGCGCGTCATTATGAGCGGTCTCAGACCGCCTGCAACTCTCTCAGGAACTGCTTAATGCTCAAGGCGCTGCGTTTTTCCGGCTGGCCGCTGTTGGCCGGCGTGCTTGTCGCTCTTTTGATAATCCAGCGTTACCCGCAGTGGGTCGGGCTCCCGAGCCTCGACGTCAATCTGCAACAAGCGCCGCAAACCACCAGCATGCAGCAGGGTCCGGTGTCTTATGCCGAAGCGGTATCCACCGCGGCGCCATCGGTTGTGAACCTGTACACCACCAAAGTCATCAACAAACCCAACCATCCGCTGTTCGAAGATCCGCAGTTTCGTCGCTTCTTCGGCGATAACTCGCCCAAGCAGAAACGCATGGAGTCGAGCCTCGGTTCCGGCGTGATCATGAGCCCGGAAGGCTACATCCTGACCAACAACCACGTGACCAGCGGTGCCGACCAGATCGTGGTGGCGCTCAAGGACGGCCGGGAAACCCTGGCGCGAGTGATCGGCAGCGACCCGGAGACCGACCTCGCGGTTCTGAAAATCGACTTGAAAAACCTGCCGGCGATCACCGTGGGGCGTTCCGACAACATCCGCATCGGCGATGTCGCGCTGGCCATCGGCAACCCCTTCGGCGTCGGCCAGACCGTAACCATGGGCATCATCAGCGCCACCGGGCGCAATCAATTGGGCCTGAACAACTACGAAGACTTCATCCAGACCGATGCGGCGATCAACCCGGGCAACTCAGGCGGTGCGCTGGTGGATGCCATCGGCAACCTGACCGGCATCAACACGGCGATCTTTTCCAAGTCCGGGGGCTCCCAGGGCATTGGGTTCGCAATCCCCGTGAAGCTGGCGATGGAAGTGATGAAGTCGATCATCGAGCACGGCCAGGTGATTCGTGGCTGGCTGGGTATCGAGGTGCAGCCGCTGACCCAGGAACTGGCCGAGTCGTTCGGCTTGTCCGGTCGTCCAGGCATTGTCGTGGCGGGAATTTTCCGCGATGGCCCGGCACAGAAGGCCGGTCTGCAACTGGGTGATGTGATTCTTGCCATCGATGGCGAACCGGCCGGTGATGGCCGTCGCTCGATGAATCAGGTAGCGCGGATCAAGCCGACCGACAAGGTCGCGATCGAGGTGATGCGCAACGGCAAGGAGCTCAAGCTGATGGCTGAAGTCGGCCTGCGTCCGCCGCCGGCTCCGATCAAGGAAAAAGAAGAAGAGTAAGCGGACAACCCAAAAACCTGTGGGAGCGAGCTTGCTCCGGGCGGCGCTCCGACGATGAGGCAATAACATTCAACATACTCGTTGACTGTAAATCCGCTATCGCGAGCAAGCTCGCTCCCACAGGGTCGTGCCTGGTTTTACAAGTCGCCCAGGCCGTCGATCAGCGCCTGATTCTGCTCTGGCGTGCCGATGGAGATCCGCAGGAACTGGGCAATCCGCTCCTGCTTGAAGTGCCGGACGATCACGCCTTGCTCGCGCAGCTTCGCCGCAAGCCCCGCCGCATCGTGCCGGGGGTGACGGGCAAAAATGAAGTTCGCCGCCGATGGCAGCACTTCAAAGCCCTTCTCCTCCAGCTGTGCAACGACCTTCTCGCGATTCTCGATCACCAACCGGCAGGTCTTGTCGAAATACTCGCGATCCTCGAACGCGGCGGCAGCGCCGACATTCGCCATGCGATCCAGCGGATAGGAGTTGAAGCTGTTCTTGATCCGCTCCAGCGCCTCGATCAGGTCCGGATGGCCGACCGCCAATCCAACCCGCAGGCCCGCCAGGGAACGGGACTTGGACAGGGTCTGGGTCACCAGCAGGTTCGGATAACGGTCCACCAGGGTGATTGCCGTCTCGCCACCGAAGTCGATGTAGGCCTCGTCGACCACCACCACCGAATCCCGGCTTGCCTTGAGAATCTGCTCCACCGCTTCCAGCGCCAACAGGCAGCCGGTCGGTGCGTTCGGGTTGGGGAAGATGATCCCGCCGTTCGGCCTGGCATAGTCCGCCGGGTTGATCTGGAACTGCTCGTCCAGCGGCACCGCGTCGAACTTGATGCCATACAAACCGCAGTAGACCGGGTAGAAGCTGTAGCTGATGTCCGGGAACAACAGCGGCTGATCGTGCTGCAGCAAACCGTGGAAGATGTGCGCCAGCACTTCATCGGAACCGTTGCCGAGGAACACTTGATTGCTTTGCACACCGTAGTACCTGGCGACCGCGTTCTTCAGCAGATCGCTGTTCGGGTCCGGGTACAGACGCAGGTTGTCGTTCAGTTCGGTTTGCATCGCGGCCAAGGCTTTGGGCGATGGACCGTACGGATTTTCATTGGTGTTGAGCTTCACCAGTTTTGCCAGCTTCGGCTGCTCGCCCGGGACGTAAGGCACCAGATTCTTGACGAACGGGCTCCAGAATTTACTCATGTTCAGTTCCCCTGCCCTTGTGGAAAGTCTTCGTCGACGATGCGGTACTCGGCGCTACGCGCGTGGGCGGTCAGCGATTCGCCACGGGCCAGCACGGAAGCGGTTTTGCCCAACTCGGAAGCGCCCTGCTCGGAACAGAAGATGATCGACGAGCGTTTCTGGAAGTCGTACACACCCAGCGGCGAGGAGAAACGCGCGGTGCCGGAGGTCGGCAACACGTGGTTGGGACCTGCGCAGTAGTCGCCCAAGGCTTCAGAGGTGTGGCGCCCCATGAAGATCGCACCGGCGTGGCGGATCTGCGGCAGCCAGGCTTGTGGATCGGCAACGGACAATTCGAGGTGCTCCGGCGCGATGCGGTTGGCCACTTCGATGGCTTGCTCCATGTCGCGCACCTTGATCAGTGCACCACGGCCATTGATCGAGGTTTCGATGATCGCGGCGCGCTCCATGGTCGGCATCAGCTTGGCGATGCTGGCGGCGACCTTGTCGAGGAATTCGGCGTCGGGACTGACCAGAATCGCCTGGGCGTCTTCGTCGTGTTCGGCCTGGGAGAACAGGTCCATGGCGATCCAGTCCGGATCGGTCTGGCCGTCGCACACCACCAGGATCTCGGAGGGACCGGCGATCATGTCGATTCCGACCTGGCCGAACACGTGGCGCTTGGCGGTGGCGACATAGATGTTGCCCGGGCCGACCACTTTATCGACCTTCGGCACGCTTTCGGTGCCGTAAGCCAATGCGGCAACGGCTTGAGCGCCACCGATGGTGAACACACGGTCGACGCCGGCGATGCAGGCAGCGGCCAGCACCAGTTCATTGATTTCACCGCGCGGGGTCGGCACGACCATGACCACTTCGGTGACGCCGGCGACCTTGGCCGGAATCGCGTTCATCAACACCGACGACGGGTACGACGCCTTGCCACCGGGTACGTACAGGCCGGCACGGTCCAGCGGCGTGACTTTCTGGCCCAGCACGGTGCCGTCGGCCTCGGTGTAGCTCCAGGAGTCCTGCTTCTGTTTTTCGTGGTAGCTGCGCACACGGGCGGCGGCGACTTCCAGCGCTTCGCGTTGAGCCACGGTAATGCGCGTCAGTGCCAATTCCAGACGCTCACGCGGCAGGATCAGGTCGGCCATGGACTTCACGTCCAGGCCGTCGAACTGGCGGGTAAAGTCCACCAGTGCCGCGTCGCCACGCTCACGCACAGCCTTGATGATGTCCAGCACCCGCTGATTGACCGAGTCGTCAGACACACTTTCCCAGCTCAGCAGATGATCCAGATGATGCGCGAAATCCGGGTCAGCAGCGTTGAGTCGGCGAATTGCAGTCGGTGCGGTCATAGCGAGAGCCTCATAGGAATGGCAAAAACTCAGGCGCCCTAACTTAGCAGTCGTTTCCGCTTGGGCACCTGAGAATTCTGGCTATGAGGCGGATAGACGGGCGCGACTTAACGTCGCGCAGGTGAATCAGCCGCGGTGTCGAGACTCCACTGCCTTGCGCAGGGTGTCGATCAACGCCTGGATACGGGCGTGCTGCATCTTCATCGAAGCTTTGTTGACGATCAGCCGGGAGCTGATGGCAGCAATGAAATCCTGTGGCTCCAGACCGTTGGCCCGTAGCGTGTTACCAGTGTCGACCACGTCGATGATCTTGTCCGCCAGGCCGATCAACGGCGCCAGCTCCATCGAACCGTAGAGCTTGATGATGTCGACCTGACGACCCTGTTCGGCGTAGTAGCGCTTGGCAACGTTGACGAACTTGGTGGCGATACGCAGGCGGCCCTTGGGCTCGACCGCGCCGACCTTGCCGGCGGTCATCAGCTTGCACTGGGCAATTTGCAGGTCCAGCGGCTCATACAGGCCCTGGCCGCCGTATTCCATCAGCACATCTTTACCGGCGACACCGAGGTCGGCGGCACCATGCTCGACGTAAGTCGGCACATCGGTGGCACGCACGATCAGCAGGCGTACATCTTCCTGGGTCGTGGGAATGATCAGCTTGCGGCTCTTGTCCGGATTCTCGGTCGGCACGATGCCCGCTTCAGCCAGAAGCGGCAGGGTGTCGTCAAGGATGCGGCCCTTGGACAGTGCGATGGTCAACATGGGAAACGTCAGTCCTTATCAAGGTACTCATGCCCGGTCGCAAATGGCGCCGGACACACATCGAGCCGAAAACGGCTCGACTTCAACAAATCAACGGGCATGTCCTTATGCCCATACAGCAGGGACTAGCCCGGAACGCGACGGATCTTGGCGCCCAGCATCTGCAGTTTTTCTTCGATGCACTCGTAGCCACGGTCTATGTGGTAGATGCGGTCGATCAGCGTGTCGCCTTCGGCGATCAGGGCCGAGATCACCAGGCTGGCCGAAGCACGCAGGTCGGTCGCCATCACTGGCGCGCCCTTGAGCTTTTCGGTACCGGTGACGATGGCGGTGTTGCCTTCGACCTGGATCTTGGCGCCCATGCGGTGCAGTTCGTAGACGTGCATGAAGCGGTTTTCGAAGATCGTCTCGATCACAGCGCCGGTGCCTTCGGCAATGGCGTTGAGGGAGATGAACTGCGCCTGCATGTCGGTCGGGAACGCCGGGTACGGAGCGGTCCGCACGTTGACGGCTTTCGGACGCTTACCGTGCATGTTCAGCTCGATCCAGTCTTCGCCACAGGTGATTTCGGCACCGGACTCACGGAGTTTTTCCAGAACGGCTTCGAGGATGGTCGGATCCGTATCCTTGACCTTCACACGACCACCGGTCACCGCCGCCGCCACCAGATAGGTGCCGGTTTCGATGCGGTCAGGCATTACTTTATAAGTGGTGGTGTGCAGACGCTCGACGCCATCGATGGTGATGGTATCGGTACCGGCGCCGGAAACCTTGGCGCCCATGGCGTTCAGGAAGTTCGCCAGGTCGACCACTTCAGGCTCGCGAGCGGCGTTTTGCAGGACGCTACGGCCCTTGGCCAAGGCCGCGGCCATCATGATGTTTTCGGTACCGGTCACGCTGACGGTATCGAAGAAGAAGTGCGCACCGCGCAGGCCACCTTCAGGCGCCTTGGCCTTGATGTAGCCGCCTTCGACGTCGATGACGGCGCCCATGGCTTCCAGGCCACGGATGTGCAGGTCAACCGGACGCGAACCGATGGCGCAACCGCCAGGCAAGGCGACTTCGGCTTCACCGAAACGAGCAACCATCGGACCGAGCACCAGAATCGACGCACGCATGGTTTTAACCAGTTCGTAAGGTGCGACCAGGGTCTTGATGGTGCGCGGGTCGATTTCGACGGCCAGCTTCTCGTCGATCACAGGTTCGATACCCATGCGCCCGAACAGCTCGATCATGGTGGTGATGTCGTGCAGGTGCGGCAGGTTGGCCACAGTCACCGGGCCATCGCACAGCAGGGTAGCCGCCAGGATCGGCAGGGCAGAGTTCTTTGCCCCGGAGATGCGGATCTCGCCGTCAAGACGAGCACCGCCAGTAATAATCAATTTATCCATAAGAATCTCGACGCCCTTGGGCTCAGGTGCGCTCGGCCCAGGCCGCGCTGCTGAAAAATTTCATAGTGACCGCATGGATGCTGCCATCGGTGATCCATGGGTTCAAATGGGCATAGACCTGCTGCTGACGCTTGACCGGGCTCAACGCCGCCAGTTCATCGCTAATCACGTTCAGCTGGAAATTGCAGCCTTCGCCCTCGACTTCTACTTTCGTTCCGGGCAGCTTTCCTTCAAGAAAGCTCTTAACTTCGTTGGCCTGCATGCTCAACCTCAATCGGCGCCCTGTGCGCGCGGGTCGGACATCATACAAAAAAGCCCCGCGCCTGCGAACCCCGCCAAGCAGGACTCAGACGGGGGGCTTATTCATAGATGCGGGTTAGGGATGCGCCAACAGCTCGGTCAGCTCGCTGACCTGAGCGATTTCACGCATGTCTTCCGGCATCCCACGGATGCTCAGGGCCTTGCCGGCCTCCTGCGCATCACGGATAAAGCACAGCAGCAACGACAAACCGACACTGCTGGACTTGGTTACCGCCGAGCAATCGACCACCAGCGCTGCAGCGTTGCTGGTCTTGATCAGCGCCTTGCCCTGCTCGCGCAGGCCAGGGCCGGTGCGGTAATCCAGCACGCCACTGAGTCGCAGCTCGCCCGCTTCGTCCATCTGGACTGCCGACTCACTCATTGGGCTGACTGCTCTGGTTTCTTGTCGGTGGCTTCCTTGGCCTTGGCGACTTCCCCGGCCCAACCATTGATGGTCTTGTCCAGGTCGTTGCCATTGCGCTGCATCGCGTCGGCGAACTGATCGCGGAACAGCTTGCCGATATTGATGCCATTGATGATGACGTTACGCAGTTTCCACTCGCCGTTGATCTTTTCCAGCGTGTAGGACACTGGATAGATCGCGCCGCTGCTGCCTTTGACAGTCATGCCTACACTGGTACGGTCGCCCGACTCGTCTTTGGCCGGTTCAACGGTGATGCCCTGGTTGTTGTACTCCAGCAAGGCATTGCCATAGAACTGGAACAGACCCTTCTTGAAGTTTTCTTCGAAGGTCTTCATCTGTGCAGGCGTAGCTTTGCGCGAGTACTTGACCGTCATGATGCTCTTGGAAATACCCTCGGCATCCACGACCGGCCCGACGATGGTGTTCAGTGCCGCATAAAAGTCTTGCGGATCCTGCTTGTACTTCTCTTTGTTTGCCGCCAGGTCCGCGAGCATACGGTTGGTTGTGTCCTGCACCAGATCGTGCGCCGAAGTCGCCGCTACGGCGTGGGACACTAACGGAAACACCGCGAGCATTACCAACAGGCCACGTCGCAAGATAGAGATCATTTAACAGTTCCTCATTTAGCTTCTTTGCTAACGGTATTGAGCAGGAATTTACCGATCAGGTCTTCGAGCACCAGCGATGACTGCGTGTCATGGATGGTTCCACCATCCTTGAGCAGGGTGTCTTCCCCGCCCACGCTGATACCGATGTACTTCTCGCCCAACAGGCCAGCAGTCAGGATAGATGCAGTGGAGTCCGCCGGCAGATTATCGATGCGTTTTTCCAGCTGCATGGTCACCCGACCGGTGAAACTGTCGCGATCCAGATCGATGGCCGTGACCTTGCCGATGGTCACACCGGCCATGGTCACCTTTGCTCTGACCGTCAAACCGGCGATATTGTCGAAGTAGGCGTAAAGTTTATACGTGTCGGTGCTCGGAGTCGGGGACAGGCCACTGACCCGCAACGCCAACAAGAGCAAAGCCAGGATGCCAGCCAGCAAGAAAAGGCCGACACCGATTTCCAGGGTGCGGTTTTGCATCAGAAATCTCCAAACATCAAGGCGGTCAGAATAAAGTCCAGGCCGAGTACTGCCAACGAGGCATATACAACGGTCTTGGTAGTGGCACGACTGATCCCCTCGGAAGTGGGTTCGCAGTCATAGCCTTGGAATACGGCGATCCAGGTCACGACAAAGGCAAAGACGATACTTTTGATGATCCCGTTGAGCACATCGTCGGCGAACGTCACGCTGTTCTGCATGTTCGACCAGTAGGAGCCCTCATAGACCCCCAGCCAGTCGACCGCTACCCACGAGCCGCCCCAGATACCCACCACGCTGAAAATCATCGCCAGCACCGGCAGGGAAATGAAACCGGCCCACAGGCGTGGCGCGATGATGTACTTGAGCGGGTCGACCCCGATCATTTCCAGGCTGGACAACTGTTCGGTGGACTTCATGTTGCCGATTTCGGCGGTCAACGCCGAACCTGCGCGCCCGGCGAACAGCAAGGCGGTCACCACCGGCCCCAGTTCACGCAGCAGCGTCAGCGCCACCATCTGCCCGACAGCCTGCTCCGAACCATAGCTGGAAAGAATGTTGAAGCCCTGCAGCGCCAGCACCATGCCGATGAACACCCCGGAGACCACGATGATCACCAGGGACATCACGCCCACCGAATGCAACTGCTTGACCAGCAGCCCGAAGCCGCCACCGATACCGCCCCGGCCGAGCAAGGCATGGAACAGGAACAGGCTCGAACGCCCGAACACCGCCAGCACATCGATGCCGGCCTGGCCGAAGCGGCGAACGCGCTCCATCAATGAAATTCTGCGCATCAGCGCTTCCCCAGAAGATCTGCGCGGTAATCCGTCGCTGGAAAGTGGTACGGAACCGGGCCATCGGGTTCGCCGGTCATGAACTGACGAATGCGCGGTTCATCCGAATTCATCAACTCGTCAGGCGTCCCCTGCCCCAACACCTGACCATCGCCCACCACATAAATGTAGTCGGCAATGCTCGCGGTCTCGGCCAGGTCGTGGGATACCACGATGCTGGTGATGCCCAGCGCATCGTTGAGCAACCGGATGAGGCGCACCAGAACGCCCATTGCGATGGGGTCCTGGCCGACAAAGGGCTCGTCGTACATGAGGATCTGCGGGTCGAGCGCAATCGCCCGGGCCAGCGCAACACGGCGTTTCATGCCGCCGGAAAGCTCGTCGGGCATCAGTTCGATAGCACCGCGCAAGCCCACGGCCTGCAATTTGAGCAGGACAATGTCGCGGATCATTTCATCCGGCAGTTGTGTATGAACACGCAACGGAAAAGCGACGTTCTCGAAGACATCGAGGTCGGTAAACAGTGCGCCGCTCTGAAACAGCACGCCCATGTGCTTGCGCGCGTCGAACAGGTCGCTGCGCGACAGTTTTGGCAGGTTCTGACCGTTGACCCAGACTTCGCCCTTGGTGGGCCGCAACTGGGCGCCCATCAGACGCAAGAGCGTGGTCTTGCCACACCCGGAAGGCCCCATGATGCCGGTGACCTTGCCGCGCGGGATACGGATATCGACATTATTGAAAATGCTGCGCGCACCGCGCTTGAAGGACAGTCCCTTCAGCTCGACCGCGTAGGCGTTATCGGCACTCATCTAAACTCCTTGCGATGCAGCCTCTCACTCGGACGCCTGGCTTTCTGACAAAAGCACATACCTCCCGGGCAGGCCGAACTGGCGGCGAACTATATCACTGCAACGGCTGCGCGCCCAAGGCCAAAGCCAGGTCATGTTCAACTGCACGACAGGTTGAAGGCCCCGTTTAGAGGGTTTCCGGCAACAAGGATGGCAATGCGCGACGAACTAGCGTGAGGGATTCGATCATAACCGTTATAATCGCCGCCTTTTCATCAGGCTATACGATTTCTGACATGAGCCAATCCAGCGACCTGATTCAATCTGCACAACGCACCATCCGCCTCGAGGTAGAAGCCGTGCAAGGCCTGCTACCCCATATCGACGCAGATTTCGTACGCGCTTGCGAGATGATTCTGGCCAGCAAAGGCCGCGTAGTCGTGGTCGGCATGGGCAAGTCGGGACACATCGGCAACAAGATTGCCGCGACCTTGGCCAGCACCGGCACCACGGCGTTTTTTGTGCACCCGGCTGAAGCCAGCCACGGTGACATGGGCATGATTACCCGCGACGACATCATTCTGGCGCTCTCGAATTCCGGCTCCACCAATGAAATCGTGACCCTGCTGCCACTGATCAAGCGCCTGGGCATTCAGTTGATCAGCGTGACCGGCAAGCCTGACTCGCCGCTAGCCAAGGCCGCCGAGGTCAACCTGAATGTTCACGTCGAGCACGAAGCCTGTCCGTTGAACCTGGCCCCCACCTCGTCGACCACCGCCGCCCTGGTCATGGGCGATGCCTTGGCAGTCGCGCTGCTGGAAGCCCGTGGCTTTACCGCGGAAGACTTCGCCTTTTCCCATCCCGGCGGCGCCCTGGGCCGACGCCTGCTGCTGAAAGTGGAAAATGTCATGCACGCCGGGCAAGAGTTACCGCAAGTACAGCGCGGCACCCTGCTGAAGGACGCGCTAATGGAAATGACCCGCAAAGGCCTGGGCATGACCGTGATCCTGGAAGCCGACGGAAAGCTGGCCGGGATTTTTACTGACGGTGACTTGCGTCGCACGCTGGACCGTAGCATCGACATCCATAGCGCTACCATCGACCAGGTCATGACAGCACACGGCAAGACTGCCCGCGCCGAGATGCTCGCCGCCGAAGCGCTGAAAATCATGGAAGACCATAAAATCAACGCGCTGGTCGTAGTCGACAGTGAAGACCGCCCGGTCGGCGCCTTGAACATGCACGACTTGCTGCGTGCAGGAGTAATGTAATGAGTGCGGACCTGCTGCAACGCGGCAAACAGATCAAGCTGGCGGTGTTCGATGTCGATGGCGTGCTGACCGATGGGCGCCTGTACTTCCTCGAAGACGGCAGCGAGTTCAAGACGTTCAACACCCTCGACGGCCAGGGCATCAAGATGCTGATGGCCGCCGGCGTACAGACCGCCATCATCAGTGGCCGCAAGACCCCGGTGGTCGAGCGGCGGGCCAAAAACCTCGGTATCCCGCACCTCTATCAGGGTCGCGAGGATAAACTGGTGGTACTCGACGAACTGCTGGCCCAACTCAACTTGAGCTATGAACAGGTGGCCTACCTCGGCGATGACCTGCCGGACCTGCCGGTGATTCGCCGCGTCGGCCTGGGCATGGCGGTGGCCAATGCCGCCAGCTTCGTGCGTGAACACGCCCACGGCATCACCCTCGCCCGTGGCGGCGAAGGTGCCGCTCGCGAATTCTGCGAATTGATCCTGCGCGCCCAGGACCGCCTCGACGCGGCCAATGCGGCGTACCTGTGAGCCCACTATGCTGAGCAAAAAATTTCGCAACACCCTGATGTTCAGTTGCATCGCGGCGATATTCGCTGCGGTTGGCTACTGGAACATCAGCCCGGAACGCTTCCTCGACAAGCCGGTAACGCCGGTCGATGAAAGCGCGATCGACTATTACGCCATCAACGCCCACAGCGTGCAGTACCTGCCCGACGGCAAGCTGCAATATGATCTGGTGTCCGACAAGGTCGAGCACGTGAAAGCGACCGAGGTGACATTGCTGACCAACCCCGACCTGAACGTGTTCCGCGGCACTGAATTCCCGTGGCACGTCCAGAGCCTGCGCGGCGAGGTCAACCCTGATGGCACACAGGTCGAACTGATCGATGACGTGCGCATCACGCGCTTCGACGAGAAAAACCGTAGAACCCTGATCACCAGCACCCGCATGACCGTGTTCCCGCAGCAGCAATATGCGCAGACCGAGCAAGACGTTAGAATCGACGGCGCTGGCGGTGTATCGACTGGCAAGGGAATGAAAGCGTATTTGAAAGAAAGCAGGATACACCTGCTATCGAACGTAAGAGGACAGTATGAGGCTCGTTAAAACCCTCCCGATTTTGCTCAGTCTGGGCGCAGCACTGGGAAGCGTGAGCGCCTGGGCTCTGCCGGAAGACCAACAGCAGCCTATCCGTATTCAGGCCGACGATGCCCAACTGGACGACAAGCAAGGTATTGCCACCTATAAGGGTGACGTGATCATCACCCAAGGCTCGATGAAGGTGACAGGCAACACCGTTACCATCACCCGCACCCAGGCTGGCGACATTGACGTAGTGACCTCGGTGGGCAACCTGGCGTACTTCGAGCAATTGCAAACGGCTGGCGACACCAAGCCTGTCCAGGGTTGGGGCGTGACGATCCAGTATCACGCTTCGCAAAATCGCGTCGTACTGATCGACAAGGCCAAAGTTGTCGACAAGGACAACAACGTCACCCAAGGCGAGAAAATTGTCTACGACACGGACAAGAAACTCGCCAGCGCCGGTCGCGCCACAGGCAGCAAAGTCACCGAGGCGCGTCCGCGTATCGACATGGTGATCCAGCCGAAGAAGAAAACCGACGAGAAAAAGGCCCAGTAATGGCAACTCTGAAAGCTCAGCATCTGGCCAAGAGCTACAAGAGCCGCCAGGTCGTGCGTGACGTCAGCCTGTCCATCGACAGCGGCCAGATCGTCGGCCTGCTTGGCCCGAACGGCGCCGGCAAGACCACCTGCTTCTACATGATCGTCGGCCTGGTGCAAGCCGATCAGGGCCGTGTCCTGATCGATGACCTGGACGTCAGCCACCAACCGATGCACGGCCGCGCAAAGGCCGGTATCGGCTACTTGCCGCAGGAAGCATCGATCTTCCGCAAACTGTCGGTGGCCGACAACATCATGGCCATCCTCGAGACCCGCAAGGAACTCGACAAGGCCGGTCGTCGCAAGGAGCTGGAAAGCCTGCTGCAGGAATTCCACATCAGCCACATCCGCGACAACCTGGGCATGAGCCTGTCCGGTGGTGAGCGCCGTCGCGTGGAAATCGCCCGCGCCCTGGCCACCAACCCGAAATTCATCCTCCTCGACGAGCCCTTCGCCGGCGTGGACCCGATTTCGGTCGGCGACATCAAGCAGATCATTCACCACCTCAAGGCCAAGGGCATTGGCGTGCTGATCACGGACCACAACGTTCGTGAAACCCTGGATATCTGTGAAACCGCCTATATCGTCAATGACGGCCAACTGATTGCCGAAGGCGACGCAGAGACCATCCTGGCCAACGACCTGGTCAAGGAAGTGTATCTGGGCCATGAGTTCCGCCTGTAAGCGCTGAGCCGTGCCCAGGCAGTTGCCCGGGCACCTGAGCAGCCACTCACCAGCGCCTCCGTGCCGACAAGCGTGGTCAGCCCTCGACAAGGGCAGCGCAGCAACACCGCTTTATAGTTTTTTATTGTTACAGCGCTCTAGGCAAACCCTTTAGTTTCAGGCATATAATTTGCTTAAGTTTGGCGCCCCGGCGCCCTGTAGTGGATGGCGCATGTGCGCCGGCGAATAAGGTGTTAAGCCCCTGCCATGAAACCATCGCTAGTCTTGAGAATGGGCCAGCAGCTGACGATGACACCGCAGCTGCAACAGGCCATCCGCCTGCTCCAATTGTCGACCCTGGACCTGCAACAGGAAATCCAGGAGGCCCTGGAGTCCAATCCGATGCTCGAACGCCAGGAAGAAGGCGACGACTTCGACAATTCCGACCCCCTGGCCGATAACGCCGAACAAAAGCCCAACACCGACATCCAGGAGCCCTCCTACCAGGAAAGCGCCCCGACGGTTGATAACCTCGATGAGGGTGACTGGAACGAGCGTATCCCCAACGAACTCCCCGTCGACACCGCGTGGGAAGACGTTTACCAGACCAGCGCCAGCAGCCTGCCCAGCAATGATGATGACGAGTGGGACTTCACCACCCGCACCTCGGCCGGCGAAAGCCTGCAGAGCCACTTGCTGTGGCAACTGAACCTGGCCCCGATGTCCGACACCGATCGCCTGATCGCCGTGACCCTGATCGACTGCATCAACAATCAGGGCTACCTGGACGAAACCCTCGAGGAAATCCTCGAAGCGTTCGACCCGGAACTGGACATCGAACTGGACGAAATCGAAGCCGTCCTGCACCGCATCCAGCAATTCGAGCCCGCCGGCATCGGCGCCCGCAACCTGGGCGAATGCCTGCTGCTGCAATTGCGCCAGCTGCCTGCCAAGACCCCTTGGCTGGCCGAGGCCAAGCGCCTGGTCACCGATTACATCGACCTGCTTGGCAGCCGCGACTACAGCCAGTTGATGCGTCGCATGAAGCTCAAGGAAGATGAGCTGCGCCAGGTCATCGAGCTGGTCCAGAGCCTCAACCCGCGCCCGGGCTCGCAGATCGAGTCCACCGAAGCCGAGTACGTCGTTCCTGACGTCATCGTGCGCAAGGACAACGAGCGCTGGCTGGTGGAGCTCAATCAGGAGTCGGTGCCACGGCTGCGGGTCAATGCCCAGTACGCCGGTTTCGTGCGCCGCGCCGACACCAGCGCCGACAATACCTTCATGCGCAATCAGTTGCAGGAGGCCCGCTGGTTCATCAAGAGCCTGCAAAGCCGCAATGAAACCCTGATGAAGGTTGCCACCCAGATCGTCGAGCATCAGCGCGGCTTTCTGGAGTACGGCGACGAAGCCATGAAGCCGCTGGTCCTGCATGACATCGCCGAAGCGGTCGGCATGCATGAATCGACGATTTCACGGGTGACCACCCAGAAGTTCATGCACACCCCCCGGGGCATTTATGAACTGAAGTACTTTTTTTCCAGTCACGTAAGCACCTCCGAAGGCGGCGAATGCTCGTCCACGGCGATCCGGGCGATCATCAAAAAACTGGTTGCAGCGGAAAATCAGAAAAAGCCGTTGAGTGACAGCAAGATCGCTGGTTTACTGGAGGCACAAGGCATTCAGGTGGCTCGCCGCACCGTCGCCAAGTACCGCGAATCCCTCGGGATCGCGCCTTCGAGCGAACGCAAGCGGTTGATGTAGGGCCACGCCACAGCGTTCCAGTGGTAGATCATCTGATCTACCGCTTTATGCACTGGCAACGAAGGAGAAGCTGTATGCAAGTCAACATCAGTGGACACCAACTGGAAGTGACCGAACCTCTTCGCACCTACATCGGCGAAAAACTCGAACGATTGGAGCGACATTTCGACAAGATCACTAATGTGCAGGTCACGATGACCGTCGAAAAACTGAAGCAGAAAATCGAAGCCACGCTGCATATTCCCGGGAATGAAGTGGTCGCCAACGCGGAACATACCGATATGTATGCCGCGATCGACGCACTCACCGACAAGCTGGATAAACAACTCAAAAAGCATAAGGAAAAGACCCAGAGCCTCCTCCAGGGCGCAACCGGTCGTTAACACTCCCAACCCATGATCCGACTTGAAAGTATCCTGACCCCCGGCCGTTCCCTGGTGAACGTGCCGGGAGGCAGTAAAAAGAAAGCCCTCGAACAAATTGCCAATCTTATCGCCCGCGAAGTGCCGGCCCTGGAGATGCAAGATGTCTTCGAGGCGCTGATCGCCCGTGAAAAACTCGGCTCCACCGGGTTTGGCAATGGCATCGCTATTCCACATTGCCGTCTCAAGGGCTGTGTTTCGCCCATCAGTGCATTGATGCACCTGGACGCCCCTATCGATTTCGACGCCATCGACGGCGCGCCGGTTGACCTGCTGTTCGTGCTGTTGGTCCCGGAAGCCGCCACCGATGCGCACCTTGAGTTGCTGCGACAGATCGCCAGCATGCTCGACCGCAAGGAAGTTCGCGAAAAGCTGCGTAGTGCTGCAAGCAACGAAGCCCTGTATCAGGTTGTCCTTGACGAGCAAAACGGTCAGTAATCATGCGCTTGATCATCGTCAGTGGCCGTTCCGGCTCAGGTAAAAGTACCGCCCTCGACGTTCTTGAGGACAGCGGCTACTACTGCATCGACAACCTGCCGGCCGGCCTGCTGCCGGAGCTGGCCGAACGCGCCCTGGTTCATACCGAGATGTTGCAGCCGCTGGTCGCCGTTTCCATTGACGCGCGCAACCTGCCCAGCCACCTGTCACGCTTCCCCGACCTGCTCGAGGAAGTCCGTGCCCGCCACATCCAGTGCGATGTGCTGTACCTGGACGCCGACGAAGAAACACTGCTCAAGCGCTTCTCGGAAACCCGACGGCGTCACCCCCTGACCAACGCCAACCGCTCGCTGGCCGAAGCCATCAGCGTCGAGAGCGTCCTGCTCGGGCCGATTGCCGACCTCGCCGATCTCAAGATCAACACTACCAGCCTGAACCTGTATCAACTGCGCGATGCCATCAAACTGCGCCTGTTGAATCAGCCGGAGCCGGGGACTGCGTTCCTGGTGGAATCCTTCGGCTTCAAGCGCGGCATGCCGGTGGACGCCGACCTGGTGTTCGATGTGCGCTGCCTGCCCAACCCTTACTGGAAACCGGAGTTGCGCGAACAGTCCGGGCTCGATCAACCGGTTGCCGAATACCTGGCGGCTCAGCCGGATGTCGAAGAGATGTTCCAGGACATTTCCACATACCTGCTAAAGTGGCTGCCTCGCTTTGCCGCCAGCAACCGCGCCTACGTCACCATTGCCATTGGCTGTACTGGCGGACATCACCGTTCCGTCTACCTGACCGAGCGCCTGGGGCAAACGCTGCAACAATCCCTGAAGAACGTCCAGGTCCGCCACCGCGACCTCAGCTAAAGGATTCACATCGCGATGCCTGCTCTGGAAATCGAAATCATCAATAAACTGGGTCTGCACGCTCGCGCTTCTGCAAAATTCGTTGGGGTAGCAGGTCAGTTCCCGTGCCAGATCAGGGCCGGACGTACACCACAGTCCATGGTCGATGGCAAAAGTATCATGGCGATGATGATGCTGGCCGCCGGCAAAGGCACCACGATCCACTTGAGCACAGAAGGCGAGCAGGAACAGGAAGCGCTGGATGCGCTGGTGGCGTTGATCAACAACTTCTTCGACGAAGGCGAGTAATACAACCACAAAAGCCCCCCACCACAAATCAAGCGAGGGCCGTATCCATCACCATCATCAAACAAAACCCCATCAGCAGCCCGAGACTGGCAAGCTTGTCATGACCATTGCGGCGCGACTCGGGAATGACTTCGTGGGTCACCACCAGCAGCATCGCCCCCGCCGCCAGCGCCAATCCCAAAGGCAGCAGCAGTTCGGCCAGGCTTACCAGCCACGCGCATAGCAGTGCGAACACCGGTTCTACCAAACCTGACGCCGCACCGATCAGGAACGCCTTGCCCCGGGACATCCCTGCCCCGGCCAGCACCAAAGCGATGACCAACCCTTCCGGTACATCCTGCAAGGCAATGCCCATGGCCAGGCTGTCGGCGTCAGGCATTGCGCCACCGGCCGAAACACCTACCGCCATGCCTTCCGGGATGTTGTGGGCGATGATGGCAAATACGAACAGCCAGATCCGCGGAGCAATGACCGGTCGTTCCAGCGTGCCGACCAGCATGTCCGGGCTGGCGCCAGAGACCTTCCGATCCACCAGGAACAACAGGAAGGCGCCGAGCATAATGCCGAAGCTGATCAATCCACTGGACGCCCAAGGTGACAGTCCAAGCCCTTCGGCGGCAGAGATGCCCGGAACGATCAGCGAAAATGCCGTCGCAGCCAGCATCACGCCAGCGCCAAAGCCAAGCAAAGTGTCGCTGAGCCTCTGCGGCATCCGCCGAATCACCAACACCGGCACCGCGCCCAGCGCGGTACCCAAGGCGCAGATCGCACCGCCCTGCAGTGCGCGCAGCAACTTCGGCTCAAGGTCGAGCCATGCCAGCCCATGGGCAACCAAAAGGCTCATTCCCGTCAGCAGTAACAGCGATCCGAACGCGTAACGAAACATCCGTCCATTTCCGATCGCCAGTGTTTCAGTGCCCATAGTCCAGCCTTGGATTGTTTTTATGGAAGACTTAAACCAGTGCGGCCTGATAGCGCGCAGCGACTTGCGGCCAATTGATCACGCGGTAGAACGCGCTGATGTATTCCGGACGACGGTTCTGATAACGCAGGTAATAGGCGTGCTCCCAGACGTCGAGGCCCAGAATCGGGGTATTGCCGTTCATCAACGGGCTGTCCTGGTTACCGCTGCTTTCCACTACCAAGGTCTTTTGCGGGGTCACGCTCAGCCAGGCCCAGCCGCTGCCGAAGCGGGTCAACGCGGCCTTGGTAAAGGCTTCCTTGAAGCTGTCGAGACCGCCCAGTTGTTCATCGATGGCCTTGGCCAGCACGCCTTCGGGCTCGCCACCACCGTCGGGCGCCATGACTTCCCAGAACAACGAATGATTGGCGTGGCCGCCACCTTGGTTGATCACCGCCGTCCGTAGTTTTTCCGGCAGTTGCTGAACGGCGGACACCAGCTTCTCCACGGGCCACTCGGCATACTCGGTGCCTTCAACAGCCGTGTTCAGGTTATTGATGTAGGTCTGGTGATGCTTGGTGTAGTGGATCTCCATGGTCTGCGCATCGATGTGCGGCTCCAGGGCGTCGTAGGCGTACGGCAAGGCAGGCAAGGTAAAAGCCATGTTCAATGGACTCCTTGATGATGAGGCGCAGGTGAAGCGACATCGATGTGCAGCAGCCGATGGGTACGCGGATACTCGCCGTGCTCACTGATGAAATTCAGCAGCTCGACGTAGGTCTTGCTGCTCTGGCGCAACGCGGCTTCTCGCAATGTTTGAGGTAGCCGCGGGTCCTGCATGGTCTGCAGCAGCCGTTGGTGGATGGCACACAAGTATTCGGCGCTCTCCTCCGGCTGATTCAGACGCAAGTGCAGGTCCGCCAGGTTGTGATGGGAAATCACGCAGGCCGCTACCGCTTCGTCGGCATCCGCCCAGCGCTCGAACAGCACCTGGGCCAGAGCCAATGCCTGCAGGTACGCCTCGCGGGCATCGACCAGTTCACCCAGCATGAAAAAGCGATTGGCTCTTTCGATCGTGCGTTTCCAGTGCTCCATGGTGCGCCTCCAAAGCGGTAACGGGGCTTAGACGCCGCCCGCAGTGAGTTTTTCCGGGTTGAGCAATTCTTCCAGCTGGCTGCGCGTCAGGTCGGTATGTTCCAGTGCGACGTCAATCACCGGCCGACCTTGCTGATAGGCCTTCTTGGCAATCTCGGCAGCCTTCTGGTAACCGATGATCGGGTTGAGCGCGGTAACCAGAATCGGGTTGCGTGACAGTGCTTCCTTGATCCGGCCTTCGTTGACCTTGAAGCTGGCGATGGCCTTGTCTGCCAGCAGACGACTGGAATTGGCCAGCAACTCGATACTGCTCAGCAGGTTCTGGGCGATGATCGGCAGCATCACGTTCAGTTCGAAATTGCCCGACTGACCGGCGATGGTGATAACACTGTCGTTGCCGATGACCTGAGCCGCGACCATCGCGGTGGCCTCTGGAATGACCGGGTTGACCTTGCCCGGCATGATCGAAGAACCCGGCTGCAAGGCTTGCAGTTCGATCTCGCCAAGGCCGGCCAGCGGGCCGGAGTTCATCCAGCGCAGATCGTTGGCGATTTTCATCAGCGATACGGCGGTGGCCTTTAGCTGTCCGGAGACGGCAACGGCAGTGTCCTGGGAGCCGATCAGCGCGAACAGGTCCTTGCCTGGCTGGAACTCAACCCGGGTCAATTTGCTTAGCTGCTGGCTGAACCGCGCCGCGAACTCGGGGTGGGCGTTGACACCGGTGCCCACCGCCGTGCCGCCTTGAGCCAGGGATTGCAGGCTTGGCTGCAAGCCCTGCAGATGGCCGATGTTGGCCTTGAGCTGCTGCGCCCAACCATTGAGCACCTGGCTCATGCGCACCGGCATGGCGTCCATCAGGTGTGTACGCCCGGTTTTGACGTGGTGATGAACCTGCTCGGCCTTGCGCTCGATGACCCGCACCAGATGCATCAGCGCCGGCAGCAGTTGTTCATGGAGCGCCAGTGCTGCGCTGACGTGAATGGTGGTCGGGATGATGTCGTTGCTGCTCTGCCCGCAGTTGACGTGATCGTTGGGGTTCACCGCCTCGCCCAGCAAGCGGCTGGCCAGCGTGGCGATCACTTCGTTGGCGTTCATGTTCGAGCTGGTACCGGAACCGGTCTGGAACACATCCACCGGGAAGTGCTGCATGAAATCGCCTTCGAGCAAGCCTTGGGCCGCGTCGACGATGGCTTTGCCCTGGGCTTCGCCGATCTGCTTGAGCTCGACGTTGGCGCGGGCGGCCGCTGCCTTGGCCAGGATCAACGCGCGGATGAATTGAACCGGCATCGGTTTGCCGCTGATCGGGAAGTTATCCACCGCACGCTGGGTCTGTGCGCCGTAGAGGGCGTCTTCCGGGACCTGAAGCTCGCCCATACTGTCGCGTTCGATACGGGTATTACTCATCGGGAGATCCTTGCATCAGTTCTATGAGAGGAATCGAGGGCTGCAACTCACAGGTAGCGAGTTGCCAGGTGTAGCTCTGCCAGCGCTTGAGGCGGCATTTGCACAACGAGAGGCGTTCCAGTTCGCGCAGCGGGCGCCAGGCCTGGTCGAGACAGTAAGTGCGCCAGTGCCACGGCAGCGCGACATCGGCGGCAGTATCGAGCAACAATCGGAAGGAAGTTTCGGCGACGGTCCACGGCGAGGTGGCCGTGCAACACGCCAGGTACCGGCCTTCGGCCAGGTAGTGGTCGATCAGGCGAGGCTCGTCGGGGTTCATCGCGCAACGGATCTGGCGACTCATCCAGCGCCAGCTTTCGAGATAAGGCTGCTCGTGCAAGGCAGAACTCATGATCCGGGGCTCATTCGGTAATGAGATTTATTATTATATGATAATGAGAACCAAAACAAGACCGTGCCGACACAGCAGATCCATTGTGGGAGCGAGCCTGCTCGCGAAGGCGTCATCACTTTCAACATTGATTTCGTCTGACACGCTGCTATCGCGAGCAAGCTCGCTCCCACAGGGGATCTGAGTTGTAGCCAACAAAAAAGGCGCGCCACCCAATGGGTGGCGCGCCTTTTGGTGAAGCGGCCGTGGCTTAGCTGCCTGCTACCGTCATCCGCTCGATCAGCACCGAGCCGGTGCGAATGTTACTGCGCAGTTCCAGATCATTACCCACGGCAACGATCTGCTTGAACATGTCGCGCATGTTGCCGGCGATGGTCACTTCCTGCACCGCGAACTGGATTTCACCGTTCTCGACCCAATAACCCGCTGCACCACGGGAGTAATCGCCGGTGACCATGTTGAGGCCCTGCCCCATCAATTCAGTCACCAGCAAGCCACGCCCCATGCGCCGCAGCAACGCCGCCTGGTCTTCGTCGCCATGGGTGACGAACAGGTTGTGCACGCCACCGGCGTTGGCCGTGCTCGGCATACCGAGCTTGCGGCCGGAATAGGTGCCGAGGATGTAAGACACCAACTCGCCCTTTTCGACGAACGGTTTGGCGTAGGTTGCCAAACCATCACCGTCGAACGCTGCACTGCCCATGGCACGCATCAGATGCGGACGTTCGTCGATGGTCAGCCACTCCGGAAACAGCTTCTGCCCGAGAGTGCCCTCAAGGAAGGACGACTTGCGATACAGGCTGCCGCCGGAAATCGCCGACAGGAAACTGCCGAACAGCCCCCCAGCCAACTCTGCGGAAAACAGCACCGGCACCTCGCAAGTCGGTACCGGACGTGCGCCCAGACGACTTGCCGCCCGTTGCGCAGCGCGTTGACCGATGCTCACCGGGTCGGCGAGCAGATTGCCCTGGCGGTTCACGTCGTACCAGTAATCGCGCTGCATCTGGCCATCGGCCTCGGCGATCATCACGCAGCTCAGACTGTGCCGAGTCGATGCGTAACCGCCGATAAAGCCGTGGCTATTGCCATAAACGCGGCAGCCCTGATGGGTACTGAGGGTGGTGCCGTCGGCGTTCTTGATCCGGCTGTCGGCGGCAAACGCCGCGGCTTCACAGGCCAGGGCCTGTTCGATGGCTTGTTCCGGAGTGATGTCCCATTGGTGGAACAGGTCGAAATCCGGAATATCGCGCGCCATCAGCGCGGCATCCGCAAGGCCCGAGGCTTCGTCTTCCGAAGTGTGTTTGGCAATGGCCAGTGCAGCGGCGACGGTTTCGCGAATCGCATCAGGACCGCTGGCCGAAGTGCTGGCCGAGCCTTTGCGTTGCCCCACGTACAAGGTGATGCCAAACCCCTGGTCGCGGTTGAACTCAACGGTTTCGACTTCACGCTGGCGCACCGAAGTCGACAACCCCTGCTCCAGCGACACCGCCACTTCACAGGCGCTGGCCCCCTGGCGCTTGGCTTCAGCGATGATCTGCTCGACTTGTTCCTGCAGTGCCGGCAACGCTTGTGGGCCGACGCTTTCAACTGCACTCATGCTGTTCTCCACTCAAATTCTGCTTTCGGTAACGGTCATCGAGCGACCGGGCCGGACAAGCGGCCCCCGACTGGTTATCATGGCGGCGTTTCTTTGCGGACGGCCACCATGGTTGATTCTTACGACGACTCCCTCGATACGGGAGAAAAAAGCAAATCCCAGGTCAAACGCGAGCTGCATGCTCTGGTTGACCTTGGCGAGCGCCTTACAACACTCAAGCCTGACTTGCTGGCAAAACTGCCCTTGACCGACGGAATGCGTCGGGCTCTGGCCGATGCGCCCAAGCACACCGCGAACATCGCGCGAAAACGGCACCTTCAGTTCATCGGCAAACTGATGCGCGATCAGGACACTGCCGCCATTCTGGTTCTGCTCGATCAACTCGATGCCTCCACCCGTCAATACAACGAACGCTTCCATAACCTGGAACGCTGGCGCGATCGTCTGATTGCCGGCGACGATGCCGTACTGGAAAAATTCGTCGTCGACTACCCGGACGCGGACCGCCAGCAATTGCGCTCCCTGATCCGTCAGGCCCAGCATGAGGTTGCGCAAAACAAACCTCCTGCTTCCAGCCGTAAAATCTTCAAGTACATCCGTGAGCTGGACGAGACTCAACGCGGTCTGCGTTAATTCTCGAAGCGGGTGAGCTGCCTCGCAGCTCACCCGCAGCCTCACTTCTTACGACCCCGTGCCACCCACGGTGATCGCATCAATCTTCAGCGTTGGCTGGCCGACACCCACCGGCACCGACTGCCCATCCTTGCCACACGTACCCACGCCGCTGTCCAGCGACAGATCATTACCGACCATCGACACCTTGCTCATGGCTTCCGGCCCGTTGCCGATCAGGGTTGCGCCCTTGACCGGAGCGGTAATCTTGCCGTCCTCGATCAGGTACGCCTCGCTGGTGGAGAACACGAACTTGCCGCTGGTGATGTCCACCTGACCGCCACCCAGGTTGG
The DNA here is from genome assembly GCF_058797535.1 of Pseudomonas sp. GW823-FHT02E01. Lineage (NCBI taxonomy): Bacteria > Pseudomonadati > Pseudomonadota > Gammaproteobacteria > Pseudomonadales > Pseudomonadaceae > Pseudomonas > Pseudomonas sp. GW823-FHT02E01. The sequence goes on from NZ_JBXAJS010000017.1 coordinate 32,930, forward strand.
CGCAGTAAATGCCGCGCTTCACCGAAGCGATGATTTCCGCCGGGTCGCTTTCGCCGGCGAGCATGTAGGTGTTGGTCATGCGCGGCATCGGCAGGTGCGCGTAGGATTCGCGACGGCCGTTACCGGTGCGTGCCACGCCCATCAGGCGGGCGTTGAGCTTGTCCTGCATGTAGCCTTTGAGTACGCCGTTTTCGATCAGCGTGGTGCACTCGGTCGGCGTGCCTTCGTCGTCGACACTCAACGAGCCACGGCGACCGGCCAGGGTGCCGTCATCGACAATGGTGCACAGCTTCGACGCAACCATCTCGCCCATGCGACCGCTGTAGGCCGAACTGCCCTTGCGGTTGAAGTCGCCTTCCAGACCATGACCGACCGCTTCGTGCAGCAACACGCCCGACCAGCCGGAACCGAGCACCACCGGCAAGGTACCGGCCGGTGCCGGAATGGCTTCGAGGTTGACCAGCGCCTGGCGCAACGCTTCACGGGCATAGCCCATGGCGCGGTCTTCGCCGAGGAAATAACGGTAATCGGTCCGACCGCCACCGCCATGCCCCCCGCGCTCGCGGCGACCGTTCTGCTCGACGATCACACTGACGTTGAAGCGCACCAGCGGCCGTACATCCGCGGCCAGACCGCCGTCGGTGGAAGCCACCAGAATCCGTTCCCAGACACCGGCCATGCTCACGGTGACTTGCTGGATGCGTGGGTCGAGGGCGCGGGTCGCGGCATCGATTCGCTTGAGCAAATCGACTTTCTCGGCACGGGTCAGCACTTCCAGGGGATTGTCCGGCGCATACAACTGCGCGACATCCTGGCTGGTGAATGCCTGCACGGTGCCATTCTGGCCAGCGCGGGAAATCGAACGGGCGGCCCGCGCCGCCGCGCCAAGGGCTTCCAGGGTGATGGCATTGCTGTAGGCAAAACCGGTTTTTTCACCCGATTGCGCGCGCACGCCCACACCTTGGTCAAGGTTGAAGCTGCCTTCCTTGACGATGCCGTCTTCCAGCGCCCAGGACTCGGAGATCTGCCCCTGGAAATACAGGTCGGCCGCATCGATGCCCGGCCCGGCCAGGTCGCCGAGCACGCCTTGCAGGCTCTCGATCGTGACGCCACCGGGCGCCAGCAGGTGTTCACTGACTGAGGACAACAACTCGCTCATATGCTTTACGCCTTAAATTCGTCGTTCTGATGCAGGTCGCTGGGCGCCCTGCGAGAAAAAGCGCCGGTGACTGGACACCGGCATCCGCGCCCGGATGGACGCCTGTTCGCTGCTGTCGCGTTCGGCCAGCAGCACGGCCTCGCCTTGATCCTGTTGTGCCAGCACACGCCCCCACGGGTCGATGATGGCAGCATGACCGAAAGTTTCCCGCGGCCCCGGATGCGTCCCACCCTGGGCAGCCGCGAGCACATAACATTGTGTCTCGATGGCCCGTGCGCGAATCAGTACATCCCAATGCGCCGCGCCGGTCACTGCCGTGAAGGCCGAAGGGGCGGTAATCAGTTCCGCGCCGGCCGCGCGCAATTCGCTGTACAGCTCCGGGAAGCGCAAGTCGTAACAGACCGTCAGGCCAACCCGCCCAACCGGTGTGTCCGCCACCACGACCCCACTGCCATAAGCATAGTCATCGGATTCACGATAACGGCCGCGATTGTCGGCCACGTCGACGTCGAACAGGTGCAGCTTGTCGTAGCGCGCCACCGTTTCACCCTGGTCATCGACCAGCAACGAACAGGCATGCACCTTGGCCGCCGGTTGATCCACCGGCGGCAACGGCAACGTGCCGGCCACAATCCATAACTTGAGGTCGCGTGCGGTCTGTTTCAACCAGGGCAGGATCGGGCCTTCGCCCAGTGCTTCGGCGCGCCCGATGTCGGCAATGTCGCGCCGGCCCATGGCGGCGAAGTTCTCCGGCAATACCGCGAGCTTCGCGCCACCGGCGGCCGCTTGCTCGAGCAGCCGACGGGCCTGGGCCAGATTGGCCAGCACATCGCTCTGGCTGACCATTTGAATCACCGCTAGAGACATGGCCTTTTCCTTATTGAAACCAACACAGACCTTGTAGGAGCGAGCTTGCTCGCGATGAGTTTGAATGCGACGCGTTTTTTTCAGACAGCCTGCGTCATCGTTCACGTCCATCGCGAGCGGGCTCGCTCCTACAGGGGGCGAGCCGCAATGGCCATGCTACTCCATAGGCCCGAAGGATGGCGTTTCAAAAAGCCTTGTCGAAGGCAATCTTCGGTTCTTTCCAAGGCCCTTTGACGGTGTACTTCACACTGGCGAAACGGGCGACCCGGTCTCCGATCAGCTTGTCGATCAGGAACAGCGCCCCGCCGACCGCGGGTGCACCGACGATCAATGCGGCAATCGGCAGGTTATTGGTCACCGGCAAGGTCACCATCAGTTTCGCATCGATCTGATCGGCCACCATGTTCAGGGTGCCGTCGAGTTCAATGGTGCTCGACGGGCCCGTCAGCTGGATCGGCTTACGGGTGACATACACACCATTGGTCCCGACCAGCAGCCCCTTGACCCGGTCATAACTCAGGCCTTTGCCGAACAGGTCGGAGAAGTCCAGGCGCAGGCGCCGGCCGATGGAGTTGAAGTTGAGCAAGCCAAATACCCGCAGCGCCTGGGCACTGCCCTCAACCTCGACGAACTGACCCTGATTGAGGGTCGCATCAAGCGTGCCGGAGAAACGCTTGGTCGCCACCCAGGCCGGTGAGCCGGGCCAGCGGCCATCGACATCCATATAGAAGTCCTGGCTGGTGACGCTCGGCGCAAACCCCCAGCCCTTGAGCACATCGGCGAGGTTCTTGCCGCTGATACGACCCTTGTACCAGCTGTTGCTGGCGCCAGGCACGCCTTCCCAACCACCGCTGCCCACCAACAGCATGCCCTTGAGGCCCAGGTCCAGGGAGTTGAACTCTATGCCCTTGGGCGTCGGACGAATTTTCAGCGACCAGCCCCCCACCAGATCCTGCCCCTGGAATAGCTGATTGATGGTGATGTCCATCGCAGGGATTTTTGTCGGGTCCACCGACGCCAGCGGATCCGGCGAATTTTCATCGGCCAGCACGGTCGGGTCCGGTGCGGGCAGGCGCACAGTTTGCAGATTGATCGTGATCGGCGTGGCTTTCGCATCGGGAAGGCTGGCGCTGCCATTGATCTGCTGGCTGTCCAGTTGTAGCGCCCAGGCGGAAGGCTTGCGCGCCAGCTGGATCGAGGCCTGATCGAGGGTGGTGCCGATACCGCTGAGCTTGCCCACCTTGAAATCCGCGCCGCTGAGCAGTTGCCTGGCGCTGCCGCCGGGGTCTTGTCCGGCGTATCTGTCCACCAGATCCTTCCACGGGCCAACGTCCAGCTCCGACAGCACGCCCCGTATCCGCAAGCCTTTGGTGCCAGGCAAGACGGACTCGCCGCCACCGAGGAACAACTCCCCGCGACCGTCGGCGAAACTACTGGCCGGGGCCGCGAACGTGAAACTCGCCAAGTCCCCGTAATTGACCCAATAACGCCGCTCGTCGCCCTGCAAGGTCATGCGGAACGTGGTGTCGCGCCCGGCCCCGGAGGTTATGCCGAACGGTGCAGGCAAATCGACGGCCACGCCCTTGAGGCTGGAATTGACCATCAACTGGCTGTCGGCGCCGTCCAGGGTCAGTTGCAGTTGATACGGGATCACACCGCTCACTGGCAGAGGCTGGGTGACCTTCAGCCAGTCAGTCAGTTTCTTGACCTCGACCTGCCCTGACGCAGCCACCCGGGTACTGTGCTTGCTTGGGCTGCCATCGGCAAATATCTGTGCGGTGACCGGTTTGTCGAACGCCCGGGCGCTGATGTTCTGCCCGGTCAGGCCTTTGCCGCTGTCAAAACGGAAATCACCTTTGAGTTGGGTCAGTTCCAGCGCAGGTTCGGCCAGTTTCAAGCGCGCCTTGGCGGTCTTGAAATCGACGAGGATCTTCGGCTCCTCGCCTTTTGCCAGGGGAATATCGAGCTTCAACTTGCCTTGCAGGTCGCCCTCGCCTTCCCAGCCGGCAAAGGTTGCTCCGGTGCCGATCGGTGCTTCCTGGAGGATTTTCAGGCCATCGCCCAAACCGCCGGCAAATCCGCCATCGAGGAACAAATGAACGTTCTGCCCGGCCGGCACATGGGGAATGTCGACGTAGATATCGTTGACCTGGGTGTCGAGCAACTGGCCCGTGCTGGCCAGAATCCGCACGCCGCTGTCTTCGACAAACACATCGCCGCTGACCTTGCTGACATGGGGCCAGCCCGGCTGGAAGGCCAGTTCGGCATCGTGAACCTTGAAGTACAGGCTGATGCTGCGATCGACATCCGCGGCACCGGGGCTGAGCGACCCTTGATACTGGAAGAAGCCTTGATCCACCGCGCCCTTGAGAATCGCCGTGCGCAACCATTCGTCCAGCGCCGGACTGAGGACCGTCGGCAAGTACTTGGCGGTGTAGCGACCGTCACCGTCCACCAGGCCGACCCGCAGGTCCATGTAGTCTTCCCGGGTGTGATCGAAATACAGGCGAATCAGGAAGTCGCCGGCGATCTTGCCTTCCTCGCCCAGCACTTTCAGATACGGCGCGATCAGGGTGAAACCTTCTTTATCGAGTTTCCAGGTCAGCCGCGCATTGGCCTGAATGTACTGCCATGGCTTGGCGAAAATCGGGTCCAGGTGCAGCATGAAATCCTTGCTGTCCATGCGCAGTTCGCCGTGCCCCAGGTCACCGCTGATGCTGCCGCTGACATTTCGCGCCGCCGGCGCACCGTGATAGGCGTCGAAGCCCACCTGGTCGAGGTTGGCGGCAAACCCGAACTTGCTGTCGTCGGTGGCATTGGGGCGGAAGTCGATCAGCACGTTACGCAGGCCACCCGTGACCTTGAGCCGCTCGACGACCGTGGCAAAACCCTCTGGTAACGGCGCCAGGGCGTTGAGCAGCGGGGTCAGCGGCGTGAGATCAACCCGGTCGGCTTGCAGGTGCCAGAGTTCTTCGGTTTTATCGGTGGCGGCGTTTTGCGTGAGCTGCAGATGCGTTTCCCAGCGAGTCTCGCCGAAGTTCATCGCCAGGGAGTCCAGAGTCACTGACGCACCTTTGGCACTGCGCTGGAAGTAACCATTGAGCGCCAGGTTATTGATCTGGATCGGCTTGCGCTCGGCGTAGGCGCCCTTGAGTTGTGGCGCGTTCACGCGCACCGCAGCGCTTTGCAAGGCGCCTTTGCCCCAAGTCACCCACAGCTCGCCGCCGGCCTTGATCTCGGAAAAATTCCACTGTTGGGTCAGACGTTCAGGCAACCACTTCGACCAGTCGCTTTGCGGCAGGCTCAGGTAGACCTCGGCTTCACCGTCCTTCCATTGGCTGGCTCGAATACGGGTACGCAGACTCATGGCCACCGGTTGCCCGTCCGGCAGGGTCAGCCGTGCGTCGAGCCGCTGCCGCGACGTCCCGGTTTTCAGATTCAGGCCGACATAAGTCAAGGTCAGCGGCGATTCGCCAAACGGCTGCAAGGTCACCTGGCTGTCGAGCACCGACAGTTGCTGGATCATCTGCATCTGATTGAGCAGTTGCTCCGGATCGGTGGGCTGGTCCTGGCGCATCGGCAAACCTTCCAGAGCCCACTGACCGCCCTCACCTTGCCTGAGGTTGATCTTGAGGCCGCTGAACTCCAGATGAGCGATGCGTACCTGGCGGGCCAACAAGCTGGCCCAAAGGTCCGGCACCGCGCGCACCTGATCCAGGTGCAAGGCATTGGCGCCGTCGCCGACCGTCACGTCGCGGGCCATCAATATAGGGGCGAATCCACTCCAGTTGCCTTCGAGCTCGCCGATCTGCAACGGCATGCCCAAGGCATCGCTGGCTTTGGTTTCGATGTCGGCGCGGTACTCGGCGACTAGCGGCGTCAGCTCCCGGCCAAGGCTGACGTAGAGCGCCATCAACACCAAAACCAACGCGCACAGGCCCAGACCCCAGCGGGTCAGTGCGGCCAATATGCGTGTCAGACGGTCCATGTCAGGTGGCTCCCATGGCAAAAGTTTTGCAAAAAGCTGAGGCCAGCCATTCTCGAACAATCAAAACAAAACGCTTCAGAGCAGCACCACGTCGTATTGTTCCTGGGAATACATGGTTTCGACCTGGAAGCGGATGGTGCGCCCGATAAACCCTTCCAGTTCGGCAACGTTGCCCGACTCTTCGTCGAGCAGGCGGTCCACCACTTTCTGGTTTGCCAATACACGATAGCCTTCCGCCTGATAGGCGCGAGCCTCGCGTAGGATTTCACGGAAGATTTCGTAGCAAACGGTTTCCGGGGTCTTGAGCTTGCCCCGTCCCTGACAGGCATTGCACGGCTCGCACAACACCTGTTCAAGGCTTTCGCGAGTGCGCTTTCGGGTCATCTGCACCAGGCCCAGCTCGGTGATACCGATGATGTTGGTCTTGGCGTGATCGCGCTCCAGTTGCTTTTCGAGCGTGCGCAACACCTGGCGCTGGTGCTCTTCATCTTCCATGTCGATGAAGTCGATGATGATGATTCCGCCCAGGTTACGCAGGCGCAATTGACGGGCGATGGCCGTCGCGGCTTCGAGGTTGGTCTTGAAGATGGTCTCTTCGAGATTGCGATGGCCGACGAACGCCCCGGTATTGACGTCGATGGTGCTCATGGCTTCCGCCGGATCGACCACCAGATAACCGCCGGACTTGAGCGGGACCTTGCGTTCGAGTGCCTTCTGGATTTCGTCTTCGACGCCATACAGGTCGAAAATCGGCCGCTCGCCCGGGTAATGCTCCAGGCGGTCAGCGATCTCGGGCATCAGTTCGGCGACGAATTGCGTGGTTTTCTGAAAGGTTTCCCGGGAGTCGATGCGGATCTTCTCGATTTTCGGGCTCACCAGGTCACGCAGGGTGCGCAGCGCCAGACCGAGGTCTTCGTAGATTACGCTAGGCGCACTGATGGTTTTGATCTGGGCGTTGATCTGATCCCAGAGACGGCGCAGATAACGGATGTCCATGAGGATTTCATCCGCGCCGGCACCTTCGGCTGCCGTGCGCAGGATGAAACCGCCAGCTTCCTTGATACCTTCCTTGGCCACGCAATCAGTGACCACCTGTTTGAGGCGTTCGCGCTCGGCTTCGTCTTCGATCTTCAGAGAAATACCGACATGGGCCGTGCGCGGCATGTACACCAGATAACGTGAAGGAATCGAAAGCTGGGTAGTCAGGCGTGCGCCTTTGGAACCGATCGGATCCTTGGTCACCTGCACCACCAGGCTCTGGCCCTCGTGCACCAGTGCACTGATGCTCTCGACCGCCGGGCCTTCTCGCACGGAAATTTCCGACGCATGAATGAACGCGGCACGGTCCAGGCCGATATCGACGAATGCCGCCTGCATTCCAGGCAATACCCGCACGACTTTGCCTTTATAGATGTTGCCGACGATCCCGCGCTTTTGCGTACGCTCGACGTGGACCTCTTGCAGGACACCGTTTTCGACCACCGCCACGCGCGACTCCATCGGCGTGATGTTGATCAGAATCTCTTCACTCATGGCAGGGTCTCGTTCAGGCATGTTCACGATAATGGCCGCATCTGTTCAGAACGTTGCTTGGTGTGCGTTCCGGGGTTGCCAACAGGGTATGCCGAAATGGCCGAGCAGTTCCGCGGTTTCGCAAAGCGGTAGTCCGACCACCGCTGAATAACTTCCATCGAGCCCGGCGACAAACACCGCACCCAGTCCTTGAATGCCATAACCGCCCGCCTTGTCCCGTGGTTCGCCGCTGGCCCAGTAGGCTGCGGCTTCCTCACGACTGATATCTCGAAAACGTACCCGGCTGGTGACAACCCGGGACTCGCAACGTCCGCCATCGAGCACGGCAATCGCGGTCAGGACTTCATGTTCACACCCTGACAGCATCGTCAGCATGGCGCACGCATCCGCTTGATCAACCGGTTTGCCGAGAATTTTTCCATCGAGCACCACGGCGGTATCGGCACCGAGCACGCAGAATGGTTCGTCAGACACGACGCCGCCGCGCCCGGCCTCGGCCTTGCCGCGCGCCAGACGCTCGACGTAGGCCGATGGGGATTCTTGAGCTAAAGGAGTTTCATCGATGTCCGCACTGACGGCGCAGAACGCAACGCCGATCTGCGTGAGCAATTCACGTCGACGCGGCGAACCAGAGGCGAGGTACAACCGTTTCATCAAGACCTCTCCCTGTCCAATGCCTGAGCGAATTAATTGATTTTGTAGCGTCGACGCAGTCCGCGCAAACCGAAACTGATCCAAGGCCAAAGCAGCGCACTGACCAGTGCCGGCAGCACCAGCGCCAACGTCGGCTGACGATTGCCGGTCAAGGCACTGAGCCACAGTTGTACAAGCTGGGCGAGGCCGAAGATCACCAGGATCACCAGGCTCTGTTGCCACATCGGGAACATCCGCAGGCGCTGCTGCAGCGCCAGCACCAGATAGGTGATGAGCGTCAGGATCAAGGCATTCTGACCCAGCAAGGTACCGTAGAGCACGTCTTCAGCCAGCCCCAGGCAAAACGCCGTCACCATCCCGACGGTCTGCGGCAGGTTCAACGCCCAGAATGCCAGCAACAACGCCAGCCACAGCGGGCGCAGGATTTCCATGAATTGCGGCAGAGGCGAAACGCTCAACAGCAGACCGACGGCGAACGTCAGCCAGACTATCCAGCCGTTTCGGGATGCTTTCACACCGCCCATTATTCTCTCCCCACTGGAGTGGCCGGCGCGGACACTGGCGGTTTGGCGGCAGGCTTCGCGGCAGCGGGTTGCGCCGCCGGCGGTTTAGTCGCGGCCGCAGGCTTGGCTGGCGTGGTGGTTGGCTTGGCTGGCGCGGTGGCCGCAGGTGCCGCCGTCGCAGGAATCGCCGGTGCGGCGGCCGGTGCAGCGGGGATCGCGGGGATCGCGGGGCTGACCGGTTTCGGAACCGTCGATGGAATGATCGGCCCACCGCCCTGCGCATCCAGGCTTTCCTGGGCCTGGGCGGCAGCGTTGACGCGCTCTTCGGCAGTCCGGTTGTCGCTGAACACCAGCAACAGGTAACGGCTACGGTTCAAGGCGGCGGTCGGAACGGCGCGGACAATGGCAAACGGCTGGCCGGAATCGTGAATCACTTCCTTGACCGTCGCCACCGGATAACCCGCCGGGAAACGCTGACCGAGGCCGGAGCTGACCAGCAGGTCGCCCTCCTTGATGTCGGCGGTATCGGCCACATGCCGCAACTCGAGACGTTCCGGGTTACCGGTGCCGCTGGCAATCGCCCGCAAACCGTTACGGTTCACCTGCACCGGAATGCTGTGGGTGGTATCGGTCAGCAGCAAGACGCGGGAGGTGTAGGGCATCAACTCGACCACCTGCCCCATCAGGCCACGGGCATCGAGTACCGGCTGACCGAGGACTACGCCATCGCGCTCACCTTTATTGATGATGATGCGATGGGTGAAGGGGTTGGGGTCCATGCCGATCAACTCGGCCACTTCGACCTTCTCGTTGACCAGGGCCGAAGAGTTGAGCAACTCGCGCAGCCGAACGTTCTGCTCGGTCAGGGCGGCAAGCTTCTGCATGCGCCCCTGCAACAGCAGGTTCTCGGTCTTGAGTTTTTCGTTTTCGGCGACGAGTTCGGTCCGGCTGCCAAACTGACTGGCAACGCCTTCCCACAGTCGTCCGGGCAGGTCGGTGATCCAGTAGGCGTCCATCAGCACCAGCGACATCTGGCTGCGTGCAGGCTTGAGCAGACTGAAACGGGCATCGACCACCATCAGCGCGACCGATAGCACGACCAGCACCAACAGGCGCACGCCAAGTGAAGGGCCCTTGGTGAAAAGCGGTTTAATAAGCCGCTCCTCCCAGGCAAATGTTCTGTTTATTCATACGGCAGCAATCCGGCCTGGATGCAGACTGACAGAAGATAAACGCGAACAGGCAGCACTGCAAAGTGCCGCCTGCGCGCTCAACAGCATAGAGGCAATCCGGCGACTTATTCGCTGGAAAGCAGGTCCATGGTGTGTTTATCCATCATTTCCAATGCACGGCCACCGCCGCGAGCAACGCAGGTCAGCGGGTCTTCGGCAACGATCACCGGCAGACCGGTTTCCTGGGCCAGCAATTTGTCCAGGTCACGCAGCAAGGCGCCACCACCGGTCAGTACCAGGCCACGTTCGGCGATATCGGAAGCCAGCTCCGGAGGCGATTGCTCCAGGGCGCTTTTCACGGCCTGAACGATGGTTGCCAGGGACTCTTGCAGAGCTTCCAGCACTTCGTTGGAGTTCAGGGTGAATGCGCGTGGAACGCCTTCGGCCAGGTTACGGCCGCGAACGTCGACTTCGCGAACTTCGCCGCCCGGATACGCGGTACCGATTTCCTGCTTGATGCGCTCGGCGGTGGATTCACCGATCAGGCTGCCGTAGTTGCGACGTACGTAGGTGATGATCGCTTCGTCGAAGCGGTCGCCGCCCACACGTACGGATTCGGCGTAAACCACACCGTTCAGGGAGATCAGCGCGATTTCAGTGGTACCGCCACCGATATCCACGACCATCGAACCGCGAGCTTCTTCAACCGGCAGGCCGGCACCGATCGCAGCGGCCATTGGCTCTTCGATCAGGAACACTTCACGGGCACCGGCGCCAAGGGCCGATTCACGGATGGCACGACGCTCAACCTGGGTGGATTTGCATGGAACGCAGATCAACACGCGTGGGCTAGGCTGCAGGAAGCTGTTTTCGTGAACCTTGTTGATGAAGTACTGCAGCATTTTTTCGCACACGCTGAAGTCGGCGATCACGCCGTCTTTCATCGGACGAATGGCAGCAATGTTGCCCGGCGTACGACCCAGCATGCGCTTGGCTTCGGTGCCGACAGCAACGACACTTTTCTGGTTACCGTGTGTCCGAATGGCCACAACGGAGGGCTCATTCAGGACGATACCGCGCTCGCGCACGTAAATAAGGGTGTTGGCAGTGCCCAGGTCAATGGAAAGATCGCTGGAAAACATGCCACGCAGTTTCTTGAACATGGGAAAGGGACCCTAGGCAACGCGTGGGTAAAAAAGTGCGGCAAACTCTAACAACGACAGGGATTTTGGGCAAGGCGCCAATATGTTAAATTGGCCGCTTTTCTGTGCACCAAGCCCCACAATCGCGGCCTTATGACCGTAGAAGTGCGGTAGTGTTCCGACAATCTAACACACGGACGCCGTCCGTTTTGTTTTCCACTGGAGAATCCCAATGGCGCTTGAACGCTCCGACGTGGAAAAAATCGCTCATCTGGCCTGCCTTGGCCTTAATGATGCCGATCTTCCACACATCACTTCGGCCCTTAACAGCATTCTCGGGCTGGTCGACGAAATGCAGGCGGTCGATACCGATGGTATCGAACCGCTGGCCCACCCACTGGAAGCCAGCCAGCGCCTGCGCGCAGACGTCGTGACCGAGACCAATCACCGCGAGGCCTACCAGTCCATCGCACCAGCGGTCGAAAACGGCCTGTACCTGGTTCCGAAAGTCATCGACTAATAGGGAAAGAGCCTGCAATGCATCAATTGACTCTGGCCGAGATCGCCCGCGGACTCGCCGATAAAAAGTTTTCCTCCGAAGAGCTGACCAAGGTCCTGCTGGCGCGCATCGCCCAGCTCGACCCGCAGCTCAACAGTTTCATCAGCCTCACCGAAGACCTGGCGCTGACGCAGGCGAAAGCCGCTGACGCCCGCCGGGCCAATGGTGAGAGCGGTGCCCTGCTCGGCGCGCCGATCGCCCACAAGGACCTGTTCTGCACCCAGGGCATTCGCACCAGCTGCGGCTCGAAGATGCTCGACAACTTCAAGGCCCCGTACGACGCCACCGTCGTCGCCAAGCTGGCCGCTGCCGGCGCCGTGACCCTGGGCAAGACCAACATGGACGAATTCGCCATGGGTTCGGCCAACGAGTCGAGCTACTACGGCGCGGTGAAAAACCCGTGGAACCTGGAACACGTTCCGGGTGGTTCGTCCGGTGGTTCGGCCGCCGCGGTGGCCGCTCGTCTGTTGCCTGCGGCTACCGGCACCGACACCGGCGGCTCGATCCGCCAGCCAGCAGCATTGACCAACCTCACCGGCCTGAAACCGACGTACGGTCGCGTATCGCGCTGGGGCATGATCGCTTACGCCTCCAGCCTCGATCAGGGCGGCCCGTTGGCGCGCACTGCCGAAGACTGCGCGATTTTGTTGCAAGGTATGGCCGGCTTCGATCCGAACGACTCCACCAGCATCGATGAGCCCGTGCCGGACTACAGCGCCAGCCTCAACGGTTCGCTGCAAGGCCTGCGTATCGGTGTGCCGAAAGAGTACTTCAGCGCCGGTCTCGACCCGCGCATTGCCGACCTGGTCATGGCCAGCGTCGAAGAGCTGAAAAAACTCGGCGCCGTGGTCAAGGAAATCAGCCTGCCGAACATGCAGCACGCGATTCCTGCGTACTACGTGATCGCCCCGGCGGAAGCGTCCTCCAACCTGTCGCGTTTCGACGGCGTACGTTTCGGCTACCGTTGCGCAGACCCGAAAAACCTGGAAGACCTGTACAAGCGCTCCCGTGGCGAAGGTTTCGGGACAGAAGTGCAGCGCCGGATCATGGTCGGTGCCTACGCCCTGTCCGCCGGTTACTACGACGCCTACTACCTGAAGGCGCAGAAGATTCGTCGCTTGATCAAGAACGACTTCATGGCCGCCTTCAATGAGGTCGACATCATCCTCGGCCCAACCACGCCGAACCCGGCCTGGAAGCTTGGCGCCAAGAACAGCGACCCGGTCGCTGCGTACCTGGAAGACGTCTACACCATCACCGCCAACCTCGCAGGCCTGCCCGGCCTGTCGATGCCAGCCGGTTTTGTCGACGGCCTGCCGGTCGGCGTGCAATTGCTCGCTCCGTATTTCCAGGAAGGTCGCCTGTTGAACGTTGCCCACCAGTATCAGTTGAACACTGACTGGCACACCCGCACCCCAACCGGCTTCTGAGGAGACACACATGCAATGGGAAGTCGTGATCGGGCTGGAGATTCATACCCAGCTCACCACCCGGTCGAAAATCTTTTCCGGTAGTTCCACCACCTTCGGTTCCGAGCCGAACACCCAGGCCAGCCTGGTAGACCTGGGCATGCCGGGCGTATTGCCGGTGCTGAACCAGGAAGCGGTGCGCATGGCGGTGATGTTCGGTCTGGCGATTGACGCCGAGATCGGCCAGCACAACGTGTTCGCCCGTAAAAACTACTTCTACCCGGATTTGCCCAAGGGCTACCAGATCAGCCAGATGGAGCTGCCGATCGTCGGCAAGGGCCACCTGGACATCGCCCTCGAGGACGGCACGGTCAAACGTGTCGGCATCACCCGCGCGCACCTGGAAGAAGACGCCGGCAAGAGCCTGCACGAAGAATTCAGCGGCGCCACCGGCATCGACCTGAACCGTGCCGGCACGCCGCTGCTGGAAATCGTCTCCGAGCCGGACATGCGCAGCGCCAAGGAAGCCGTGGCCTACGTCAAGGCGATCCACGCCCTGGTGCGTTACTTAGGGATTTGCGACGGCAACATGGCCGAAGGTTCGCTGCGTTGCGACTGCAACGTGTCGATCCGTCCGAAAGGCCAGGCCGAGTTCGGCACCCGCTGCGAGATCAAGAACGTCAACTCGTTCCGCTTCATCGAGAAGGCGATCAACAGCGAAATCCAGCGTCAGATCGAATTGATCGAAGACGGCGGCAAGGTGATCCAGCAGACCCGCCTGTACGACCCGAACAAGGACGAGACCCGTCCAATGCGCAGCAAAGAGGAAGCCAACGACTACCGTTACTTCCCCGATCCGGACCTGCTGCCGGTGGTCATCGAGAACTCCTTCCTCGACGACGTGCGCGCCACCCTGCCGGAATTGCCACCGCAAAAGCGCGAGCGCTTCCAGGAGCAGTTCGGTCTGTCGGTCTACGACGCCAGTGTGCTGGCCACCAGCCGCGAGCAAGCCGATTACTTCGAGAAAGTCGCGAGCATCGGCGGCGACGCCAAACTGGCGGCGAACTGGGTGATGGTCGAGTTGGGCAGCCTGCTCAACAAGCAAGGTCTGGACATCGAAGAGTCGCCGGTTTCCGCCGAGCTTCTGGGCGGCATGCTGCTGCGCATCAAGGACAACACTATCTCCGGCAAGATCGCCAAGGTGGTGTTTGAAGCGATGGCCAACGGCGAAGGCAGCGCAGACGAGATCATCGACAAGCGCGGCCTCAAGCAAGTGACCGACACCGGCGCCATCTCGGCGGTGCTGGACGAAATGCTCGCGGCCAACGCCGAGCAGGTCGAACAATACCGCGCGGCAGACGAAGCCAAGCGCGGCAAGATGTTCGGCTTCTTCGTCGGTCAGGCCATGAAAGCCTCCAAAGGCAAGGCCAACCCGCAACAGGTCAACGAACTGCTCAAAAGCAAGCTCGAAGGCTGATGAGAATGGAGCCAGCCCTAAAATCTGGCTCCATTCCCTGTGGGAGCGACGGTGCGACGATTCGACTTGCTCGCGATAGCGGTCCGGCACTCAACACAAAGTTGACTGTCAGAATGCCAATCGCGAGCAAGCTCGCTCCCACATTTGTTTTCGGAAGCTTTCAAATGAAGCGTCTACTTGGACTTTGCGCCCTCCTTTCGCTCCTGGCCGGTTGCGCCAGCACCGACACCGTCGATCCGCATGGCTACGACAAAACCGGCGTGGCTTCGTACTACGGCGCCAAACACCAAGGCAAACGCACCGCCAACGGCGAGCGTTTCAACATGAATTCCATGACCGCCGCCCATCGCCAGCTACCCTTCGGTACACGGGTGAAGGTCACCAATCTGAATAACGACAAATCCTGCGTGGTGCGCATCAATGATCGCGGGCCGCACACCCGGGGCCGCCTGATCGACCTGTCCAAGGAAGCCGCCGAGCGCCTGGGCATGCTGCGCAGCGGCACCGCGCGGGTTCGCGTGCAAGCCCTCGACGACTGACCGATGGAGCCCCGACCATTTTCGGATTAGCCGATTTACCCCTGATCAGCGTGATCGAATTGCTCAGCGGATTGCTCCTGCTGATTGTCGGCGCCGAATTGATGGTGCGCGCCGCCGTACGCATCGCCGCGCGATTGCACGTACGACCGCTGATCATCGGCCTGACCATCGTCGCCCTCGGCAGCAGCGCACCGCAGATGGCGGTCAGCCTGCAAGCGACCCTGGCGCACAATGCCGACATCGCCGTCGGCAGTGTGATCGGCAGCAGCATTTTCAACATCCTCGTCACCCTCGGGTTGTCTGCGCTGATCATTCCGCTGCGGGTTTCCCGACAATTGGTGCGCCTGGATATTCCGTTGATGATCGGCGCCAGCCTGTTGGTGTTCGTACTCGCCTGGAATGAAGAACTGACCCGGGCCGACGGCGTGATGTTGCTGACGGCGCTGGCGATTTACCTGGGCTTGTTACTGCGTCAGTCGCGACACTCGGCACGCCCGGTATCGAGCCATGATCACAACGGCCAGGCGTCATGGCTGAGCAGCCTGCTGATGATCGTCGCCGGACTGGCGATGCTGGTGTACGCCGGACACTTGCTGCTGGGGGCAGCCGTTGCGGTCGCTACCGACCTTGGGCTGTCGGAGCGGATCATCGGCCTGACCATCGTCGCCGTCAGCACCTCACTGCCTGAGCTCGCCACTTCGTTGATCGCGGCTATACGCGGCGAACGCGATATTGCCGTGGGCAACGTGATTGGCAGCAACCTGTTCAACCTCTTGGGCGTGCTCGGCTTTACGGCGCTCGTGGCACCGTCACCACTGTCGGTGTCGCCCAACGCCCTGGATTTCGACCTGCCGGTGATGCTCGGCATCGCGGCGCTGTGCCTGCCGGTGTTCTACTCCGGCTATCGGGTGACCCGCGCCGAAGGTCTGCTGTTTCTGGGTTTGTACCTGGCGTATGGGCTGCACGTGGTGTCGTTCACCACCGGCATGCCACTGGCCGGCAAGCTGGAACACTTGATGCTGTTATTCGTCCTGCCAGCGCTGGTAGCGTTTTTGCTGTTCACGTCACTACGCGCCTGGCGTCGCCAACACCATAAGAAGGAAGTCCCATGACCGAGAATACAAAACCCGGCGTTGAAGTCCGCCGCCAAGTGATGGGCGACGCCTTCGTCGACCGCGCACTGGGCAACGCCACCGAGTTCACCCAGCCGCTGCAGGACTTCGTCAATGAACACGCCTGGGGCGGCGTGTGGAATCGCGAAGGCCTGCCGCTGAAAACCCGCAGCCTGATCACCCTCGCAGCCCTGACCGCACTCAAGTGCCCGCAGGAGTTGAAAGGTCACGTACGCGGCGCACTGAACAACGGCTGCAGCGTGGAGGAGATTCGCGAAGCGCTGCTGCATTGCGCGGTGTATGCCGGTGTGCCGGCGGCGATTGATGCGTTTCGGGCGGCGCAGGAAGTGATCGACAGTTACCAGAAGCCAGAGTGAGTCATTGAAATTCAGGCTGCCTGATCTGGCGCCATCGCGAGCAAGCTCGCTCCCACAGGGGTCTTCGGTGTGAATAGAATTTGATCAACAACAAAGAAACCTGTGGGAGCGAGCTTGCTCGCGATGAGGCCCTAAAGCACAGCGACAATCCGGAAGCTAAATCCACCCACCCCACTGCAACAAAAAGATCCCGATATTGGTGGTCACCGCCGCCATCAACGTGGTGATCACGATAATCGCCGCCGCCAGTTCATGATTGCCATCCGCCGCCCGGGCCATGACGAAACTGGCCGCTGCCGTCGGGCTGCCGAAGTACAAAAACAGAATCCCCAGCTCCGCACCACGGAAGCCCCAGAGCCACGCACCGAGTGTCGCCAGGATCGGCAGACCGAGCATTTTCACCAGGCTCGAACTGAACGCCATCGAACCGCTTTTGCGCAGCGCCGCCAGCGACAGCGTGCCGCCGATGCAGATCAGCGCCAGCGGCAACGTGGTTTGCGCCAGGTACTGACCGGAGGTTTCCAGCCAGCCGGGCAAGCCGATCTTGAAATAGGCGAAGGGTGCAGCCGCAATCACGCTGATGATCAGCGGATTGCTGAACACGCTTTTGCAGATGCTCCACGGATCGGACTTGATCACCGGGCTGTACACCGCCAGCACGATGGTCGACAGCGTGTTGTAGAACAGGATCACCAGCGCCGCGAGGATCGCCCCGAGGGAAATCCCGTAGTCGCCATACATGCTTGCCGCCAGCGCGAGGCCAATGACCCCGTTGTTACCGCGAAAGGCACCTTGGGTGTAGATCCCCCGATCTTCCCGCGGGCACTTCCAGATCGCCCAAACCCAGGCGATGGCAAAACACACCAGGGTCGCAAGGGAAAAATAGATCAGCAGCGCTGGCTGTAACGCCGCGTGCAGGTCGGCATGCAGGATGCCCAGAAACAGCAGCGCCGGCATGGTGACGTTGAACACCAATGCCGACGCGGTGTGGATGAAATTGTCGTTGATCCAGTCGATGCGCTTGAGCAGCACCCCCAGAAACAGCATGACGAACACCGGCGCGGTGATGTTCAGGGTTTCGAGGAAAATTGCCAGCATGCCGGGATGACCTTGGGGGTGGGCGTCGTTAGGGGGCTAATGATAAGCCACCAAGTCCCCTGGCGTCTGTTAGACCGATATCGCGAGCAAGCTCGCTCCCACATTTTTCCAGTGCCGAACACAAAATTTATGCACGGCGAAAATCCACTGTGGGAGCGAGCTTGCTCGCAATGAAGGCGACTTGGTCTTAGGTGATCGGCGCCGGGTTAAACAAGGTGATGTCGTTATGCAGCTTGTGCTGCTCGGCCCATGTCTGCTTCTTGCCGCTCGCCACGTCCAGATAGTAGTGGAACAACTCCCAGCCAAGATCTTCGATGGATGCGCGCCCGGTGGCAATTCGCCCGGCGTCGATGTCGATCAGGTCCGGCCAGCGTTGCGCCAGTTCGGTCCGGGTCGATACCTTCACCACCGGCGCCATGGCCAGCCCGTAAGGCGTGCCGCGACCGGTAGTGAATACATGCAGGTTCATCCCCGCCGCCAACTGCAACGTCCCGCAGACAAAGTCGCTGGCCGGGGTCGCACAGAAAATCAGGCCTTTGCGCTTGAAACGCTCGCCAGGGCCAAGCACGCCATTGATCGCGCTGCTGCCGGACTTGACGATCGAGCCCAATGACTTCTCGACGATGTTCGACAACCCGCCCTTCTTGTTGCCCGGCGTGGTGTTGGCACTGCGATCCGCCTCGCCCTTGGCCAGGTAGCGGTCGTACCAGTCCATTTCCCGCACCAGTTCCTGGGCGACGTCCTGATTTTCCGCGCGGGAGGTCAGCAGATAAATCGCATCGCGCACTTCGGTGACTTCGGAGAACATCACCGTCGCACCGGCGCGCAGCAGCAGGTCCGAGGCATAGCCGAGCGCCGGGTTGGCGGTGATGCCGGAGAACGCATCACTGCCCCCGCATTGCATGCCCAGGATCAACTCGGATGCCGGCACGGTTTCCCGGCGACGTTGATCGAGCTTCTTCAAGCGCGTCTCGGCCAGTTCCATGATCTGCTCGATCATCTCGGTGAAGCCGTGACTGGAATCCTGCAAGCGGTACAGCCATGGCTCGCTCAAATCCACCGAGCTGTCGTTCTCGTGCATCACTTGCCCGGCCTGCAGTTTCTCGCAGCCCAGGCTGATCACCAAGGCTTCGCCACCCAGGTTCGGGTTGCGCGCCAGGTTGCGCACGGTGCGGATCGGGATGTACGCGTCGGTGGCGGTGATGGCCACGCCACAACCGTAGCTGTGGGTCAGCGCCACCACGTCATCGACGTGCGGGTACTTGGGCAGCAACTCGTCCTTGATGCGCTTGACCGCATGATCCAGTACTCCGGTCACGCACTGCACGGTGGTAGTGATGCCGAGAATGTTGCGCGTGCCGACGGTGCCGTCGGCGTTGCGATAACCCTCGAAAGTGAAGCCCTCCAGCGGTGCTTGCGCGGCCGGCACGTCGGTGGACAGCGGCAGGCTGTCCAGCGGTGGCGCGGTCGGCATGCGCAGTTGATCTTCCTTGACCCAACTGCCTCGGGGAATCGGCTGCAAGGCATAGCCAATGACCTGGCCATAACGAATCACCTGGCCACCTTCGGGAATGTCTTCCAGGGTGACCTTATGGCTCTGCGGCACGAAATCCACGGTAACCAGACCGTCCGCAAACTCGGTGCCGGCCGGTACACCCTGATCATTGACCACGATCACTACGTTGTCCCGCTCGTGCAGGCGGATGTAGCGCGGCGAGTCGGAATGTTCAATCAACTGCATGACACCGCTCCTCAGGAATGCGCTTGAGACAATTTGCCTGGGGCTTCAGTACCGTTCGCTGGTGGCTCTTTGAGCACCACGCGCTTGATCGGGCCCACGATCACCAGGTAGCTGAACACCGCAACCAGTGCGTTGCAACCGACGAACACCAACGCCCACTTGAATGAACCGGTGGAGCTGATGATGTAACCGATCACGATTGGAGTGGTGATCGAAGCAATGTTACCGAAGGTGTTGAACAGGCCACCGCTCAGACCGGCGATCTGCTTCGGCGAAGTGTCGGACACCACGGCCCAGCCCAGTGCGCCGACGCCTTTGCCGAAGAACGCCAGGGCCATGAAGCCGACGACCATCCATTCTACGTCCACGTAGTTGCACGCCACGATGCTGCTGGAAACCAGCAGGCCAGCAATGATCGGCGCCTTGCGGGCGAAGGTCAGGGAATGGCCCTTGCGCAACAGGTAATCGGAAATCACCCCGCCGAGCACACCACCGATGAAGCCGCAGATTGCCGGCAAGGACGCGATGAAACCGGCCTTGAGGATGGTCATGCCGCGCTCCTGCACCAGGTACACCGGGAACCAGGTCAGGAAGAAGTAAGTGATGCCGTTGATGCAGTACTGGCCCAGGTACACGCCGAGCATCATGCGGTTGGTCAGTAACTGGCGGATGTAATCCCACTTCGGACCGTCGGACTTCTTGCCCTTCTGGTCCATGTCGACCATGCCGCCGTTTTCGGAGATGTGCTTGAACTCAGCATCGTTGATCCGTGGGTGTTCGCGCGGGCTGTAGATCACTTTCAGCCAGACCAGCGAGAAGATGATGCCCAGGATACCCATGACGATGAACACGTGCTCCCAGCCGAAGGAGTAGACGATCCAGCCCATCAGCGGAGCGAACAGCACGGTGGCGAAGTATTGCGCCGAGTTGAAGATCGCCGAGGCCGTACCGCGTTCGGCAGTCGGGAACCACGCCGCAACGATTCGGGCGTTACCAGGGAAGGACGGCGCTTCAGCCAGGCCCACCAGGAAGCGCAGCATGAACAGCGCAACCACCGCCGTGGACATGCCGAATTCACCGACGAAGCCTTGCAGCACGGTGAACAGCGACCAGGTGAAGATGCTCAATGCGTAGATTTTTTTCGAGCCGAAACGGTCCAGTAGCCAGCCGCCGGGGATTTGCCCGGCCACATAGGCCCAACCGAATGCGGAGAAGATGTAGCCGAGGGTCACGGCGTCGATGCCGAGGTCTTTTTGCAGGCTGGAGCCAGCGATTGCGATGGTAGCCCGGTCGGCGTAGTTGATTGTGGTCACCAGAAACAGCATGAGCAGGATCAAATAGCGGACGTGAGTCGGCTTCTGGGTCGATTGCATGTAGATGTACTCCCACTGATTATTTTTATGCGGGTAATAACGGTGCTTTGCAGGAGCGAGCTTGCTCGCGATGGTCGTCAACGATGACGCTGGGCATCAGGCTGAACTTCGCGATCTCGAGACCATCGCGAGCAGAGCTCGCTCCTACAGGGGGCGCGGTATCGTTGCCAATACCGCGGTGTTTCTTGTTACGAACCGATGTAGCTGGTCTTCACGACCGTGTAGAACTCTTGCGCATAGCGACCTTGCTCACGTGATCCATAGGATGAACCTTTACGCCCACCGAACGGAACGTGGTAATCCACACCGGCGGTCGGCAGGTTGACCATCACCATCCCGGCCTGGGAGTGGCGTTTGAAGTGGTTGGCGTACTTCAGCGAGGTGGTGGCAATGCCCGCCGACAGCCCGAACTCGGTGTCGTTGGCCATGGCCAGCGCGGCTTCGTAATCGGCGACGCGGACGATGTTGGCCACCGGGCCGAAGATCTCTTCCTGGCTGATGCGCATCGAAGCTTCGCTGTCGGCAAACAGGGTTGGCGCGAGGAAGTAGCCCTCGGTGTCGCAAGTCACCAGACCACCGCCGCTGACCAGACGCGCACCTTCGGACTGGCCGATGTCGATGTACTTCATGTCCTGCTCGAGTTGCGCTTGCGAGACCACCGGACCGATATCGGTACCCGCCTTCAATGCATGGCCGACCTTGATCGACTTCATGCGCTCGGCCATGGCTTCGACGAACTGGTCGTGAATCCCGGCGGTGACGATAAAGCGGCTGGAAGCCGTGCAACGCTGGCCGGTGGAGTAGAACGCGCTCTGCACTGACAACTCGACCGCTTGCTTGAGGTCGGCGTCGTCGAGAATGATCTGCGGGTTCTTGCCGCCCATTTCCAACTGGACTTTGGCCTGGCGCGATACACAGCTGACAGCGATCTGACGACCCACGCCCACGGAACCTGTGAAGCTGATGCCGTCGACTTTTGGGCTGTGGACCAGTGCATCGCCCACCACGCGACCGCTGCCCATCACCAGGTTGAACACACCGGCCGGGAAGCCTGCGCGGGAGATGATTTCGGCCAGGGCCCAGGCGCAACCTGGAACCAGGTCTGCGGGTTTCAGCACGACGCAGTTGCCGTAGGCCAGGGCCGGGGCGATTTTCCATGCCGGGATGGCGATCGGGAAGTTCCACGGGGTGATCAGACCGACCACGCCCAAAGCTTCGCGAGTGACTTCAACGTTGACGCCCGGACGCACCGACGGCAGGTAGTCGCCGGACAGGCGCAGGCACTCGCCGGCGAAGAACTTGAAGATATTGCCGGCGCGGGTCACTTCGCCGATGGCTTCAGGCAGGGTCTTGCCCTCTTCCCGGGCCAGCAGGGTGCCGAGTTCTTCGCGACGGGCGAGGATCTCAGTACCGACTTTATCCAGGGAATCGTGACGCGCCTGAATGCCGGACGTGGACCAGGCCGGGAACGCGGCACGGGCGGCGTCGATGGCAGCGTGGACCTGAGCCAGATCAGCCTTGGCGTAGTCGCCGATGGCGTCGGTCAGTTCGGACGGGTTGATGTTGGTCGAATAGTCGCCACCGGCAACCCATTCGCCGTTGATGTAGTTATCGAAACGCTTTGCTTCTGCCACTTTGAGATCTCCTCACGCAAAAGGCCGCCGATTGCTCAGCGGCCTTACTTGAACGGATGTGTTACTGCGCACCCTGCTTGTCGATCAGCGCGGCGAGCATTTCGTACTCTTCGCCGGTCAGATCGGTCAGCGGTGCACGCACAGGACCTGCGTCGTAGCCGGCAATTTTTGCCCCGGCCTTGACGATGCTTACGGCATAACCGGCTTTGCGGTTACGGATGTCCAGGTACGGCAGGAAGAAGTCGTCGATGATCTTGCCGACGGTGGCGTGATCTTCGCGAGCGATCGCGTGGTAGAAGTCCATCGCGGTTTTCGGAATGAAGTTGAACACCGCCGAGGAGTAGACCGGCACGCCCAGTGCCTTGTAGGCCGCGGCGTAGACTTCGGCGGTCGGCAAGCCACCCAGGTAGCTGAAGCGATCACCGAGGCGGCGACGGATCGACACCATCAACTCGATATCACCCAGGCCATCCTTGTAGCCGATCAGGTTCGGGCAGCGCTCGGCCAGACGTTCCAGCAGCGGCGCGGTCAGGCGGCAGACGTTACGGTTGTAGACCACCACGCCGATGTTGACCGATTTGCACACGGCTTCAACGTGGGCGGCAACGCCGTCCTGGCTGGCTTCGGTCAGGTAGTGCGGCAGCAGCAGCAGACCTTTGGCGCCCAGACGCTCTGCTTCCTGTGCGTATTCGATAGCCTGGCGGGTCGAACCGCCGACACCGGCCAGGATTGGCACGCTGGTGGCGCAAGTGTCGACCGCAGTCTTGATGATTTGCGAATATTCGCTGGCCGCCAGAGAGAAGAACTCACCGGTGCCGCCTGCGGCGAACAGAGCCGAGGCGCCGTATGGGGCCAGCCATTCCAGACGCTTGATGTAACCCGCGCGGTTGAAGTCGCCCTGTGCATTGAAATCGGTAACCGGGAAAGACAGCAGACCGGAAGAGAGGATGGACTTCAGTTCTTGTGGATTCATTATTCGAACACCCTGGATTGCGACGTTGTGTGAGAAAACCGTTCAGCCTGCGCTGAAGTTGTATGTCATCGTACAACTTAAAATACAACCGTCAACTGCATTTCATCGCTGCGGGTGAAAATTGTTGGACAACCGGATCAGGAAACCAGCAAATCAGAGGCTCTCCGACCTAAGAGCACGGAGGAAAAAAGTCGCGACCGTAGGCGTATCAGAGATACGTTGTCAGAAGAGAAGTCAGTAGGAACGAGGCTTTCTGGTGTGGCTTACGGCCCAATCGCGAGCAAGTTCGCTCCCACAGGGGGCTGTGTGTGATCTCGATTCTACGATCGACACAAGACACTGTGGGAGCGAGCTTGCTCGCGATGGCGGCAGATCAGGCGAGGGATTACTGGAGTCAGATTTCTTATCCGCGCTGCGCCTCAGCCTCTTCATGGGCATGACGCAACCGCTCACGGCTGTTGGTCAGGTGCAAACGCATGGCGGCCCGCGCCGCATCGGAATCCTGACGGGCAATGGCGTCGTAGATTTCTTCGTGCTCACGGCTCAGGCGACTCATGTAGTGCTGCTGGTCGTCATGGGCCAGGCGCGCGGAGTTCAGCCGTGTGCGCGGAATGATGCTGGTGCCCAGGTGGGTCATGATGTCGGTGAAGTAGCGGTTGCCGGTGGACAGCGCGATTTCGAGGTGGAAGGCGAAGTCCGAAGCCACGGCGTCACCGGCGTGAGCGGCACTTTCATTCAACGCATCGAGGGCGGCGCGCATGTTGGCCAGTTGTTCCGGACTGCGACGTTGCGCCGCCAGCCCGGCAGACTCCACTTCCAGACTGATACGCAGTTCCAGGATCGCCAGCACATCTCGCAGGGTTACCACAGTCGCCGGGTCGATACGGAAACCGCTCGGGCTCGGCGTGTCGAGCACGAAGGTGCCGATACCGTGGCGGGTTTCCACTTGCCCTGCCGCCTGCAAACGGGAAATCGCCTCGCGCACCACCGTGCGGCTGACACCATGGGCATCCATGATGGCCGACTCGGTGGGCAACTTGTCGCCACGCTTGAGATGGCCGTCGCGGATCTGCTCCGACAGCACCGTCACCAGTTCCTGAGCGAGGCTGCGGCGCTTGCGTGGGAGGCGTGGTACGTCGTTCGGGTTTTCCATGGTGAACATCTGTCTCGAAAAAATCGGCGGCTGAAAGCGCATCATAGCGCAACGCGGTTGTACGATCACCTTACCCTGTAGGAGCGAGCCTGCTCGCGATGGAGGTTAACGATAACGCGTGCTTCCTGGATCAACGCGGCGTTTTCAAGTCCATCGCGAGCGAGCTCGCTCCTACAAGGAATCAGGGTGTTCAGGCAGTCACAGCCTGGTCCACCAGATGGCCATTCTCGATACGAATGTGCCGAGGGTGGAAGCGCTTCAGGCTGCTGCGATGGCCGACGCTGACGATGCTCAGCCCCGGCAACTCGTCGATCAGCGCCTGATAAAGCGTGGCCTCGTCTTCTTCGTCCATCGCCGAGGTGGCCTCATCCATGTACAGCCATTGCGGTGCATAAAGCAGCGCACGGGCGAAGGCCAGGCGCTGCTGCTCACCCGGCGACAACATGCGCTGCCAGTGGTTGGCTTCGTCGAGACGGGCAATCAGGTGCGGCAAGCGGCAGGTTTCCAGCACCTGCGCGTAGCGCTCGTTCGGATAGGTATCGCCGGGCTGTGGATAACTGAGGACATCACGCAGGGTGCCAATCGGCAAATACGGTTTTTGCGGCAGGAACAGGTAGCGCGCCGATGGCAGGCGAATACTGCCGTGGCCGGTCGGCCACAGATGCCCCATCGCCCGCAGCAGGGTCGACTTGCCGCTGCCGGAACGACCGCTGAGCATCACACGCTCGCCCTCCTTCACGGTCATGTCGGCGTTGGTCAGCAGGTGACGACCTTCAGCCAGGTCGAGGCCGAGGTTGTGCACCTTCAGCACCGAGCCCGAATTCTGGACGTCGATGGCCGGCGCACGTTCTTCGTTGTCACGCATGGCCTGGTGGAAGCTCAACAGACGATCGCAGGTGGCGCGCCAGGAAGCGAGGCTCTGGTAGGCACTGATAAACCAGCTGAAGCTCTCCTGCACATTGCCGAAC
Source organism: Pseudomonas sp. GW823-FHT02E01 (assembly GCF_058797535.1). Taxonomy (NCBI): domain Bacteria; kingdom Pseudomonadati; phylum Pseudomonadota; class Gammaproteobacteria; order Pseudomonadales; family Pseudomonadaceae; genus Pseudomonas; species Pseudomonas sp. GW823-FHT02E01. The sequence goes on from NZ_JBXAJS010000017.1 coordinate 58,361, forward strand.
GCCGAGCTGATTTGCATCAGCTCGCCCAGTTCGATCTTGCCGGAAAGGTAACGCGGGGCGGCAACCATGAAGGGGAAGATGATCGCGGCCTGGCTGTAACCTGCGGTGAAGAACGTCAGGCGCTTGGACACCTTCATGATGTCCCAGAAGTTATGCCAGACCATCCCGAAGCGGCTGCTCAACCGGCGGTTTTCGTTCGGCTCTCCGTTGTACAACGCGATGCTTTCGGCATTCTCGCGAATTCGCACCATGGAGAAACGCAGGTCAGCTTCGAAGCGTTGTTGCTGATTGTTCAGGCCGATCAGGCGACGACCGATCAAATGCGTCAACCAACTGCCGACCACCGCGTAAACCAGCACGCACCAGAACATGTAGCCGGGAATGGTGATGCCGAATACTTCAATACTGCCCGACACGCCCCACAGGATGATCGAGAACGACACCAGGCTGACGATATTGCGCAGCAGCCCGATACCCAGCTCAAGGGTGTTGGAAGTGAAGTTGTTGAGGTCTTCGGAAATCCGCTGGTCCGGGTTATCGGTGTAACCGCCCTGCTCCAGCTGGTAGTAGTTTTTGTCACCCAGCCAGCGGGTGAAATGCTTTTCGGTGAGCCATGCCCGCCAGCGGATCGTCAGCATCTGCGTCAGGTACAGCCGATACACCGCGCCGACGATCGCCACCGCAGCAATCCCGCAGAAATACAGGATCAGCCGCCAGAATGCCTCCTCGTCCTTTTGTTGCAGCGCGTTGTAGAAATCCTTGTACCAGGTGTTGAACCACACCGAGATCCCTACGCTGATCAGCGACAGCGCAATCACGGCGATCAGCAGAGTCCAGGCTTTGACCTTCTCTTCACTGCGCCAGTAAGGCGTGATCATCGCCCACACTTTGCGAAAAAACTGCCCGCGCACAGCGTCGTTGACCGCGGAATACTCAGCGTTCTGATTCATGGATAAGGCTCGATAGAAAAAAGTACACACACGAACCGATCATAGATGATCGGTCCGGTTTTTCGCGAGATACGGCCCGCATTCGTTCAGCGCAGGTTCAGCGGCGAACGGGACGCTTCTGCAGTTTGCGCTGCAGGGTGCGGCGGTGCATGCCCAGGGCACGGGCCGTGGCGGAGATGTTGCCTTCGTGTTCGGTCAGCACGCGCTGGATGTGCTCCCACTGCAGGCGGTCCACGGACATCGGGTTTTCCGGCACCAGGCTGTCGAGGTCGGCGTGCTCGGACAGCAGCGCCGCCAGCACGTCGTCGGCGTCCGCCGGCTTGCACAGATAGTTGCAGGCACCGCGCTTGATCGCCTCGACGGCAGTGGCAATGCTCGAGTAACCGGTGAGGATCACCACGCGCATTTCCGGGTCCATTTCCAGCAACTTGGGCAGCAGCACCAGGCCGGAATCGCCGTCCATCTTCAGGTCCAGGGCGGCGTAATCCGGTAGATCGGCCTTGGCCAGCTCCAGGCCTTCCTCGGCGGAACCGGCAGTGCTGACGCGAAAACCGCGGCGAGCCATGGCGCGGGCCATGACGCGGGTGAATGTGGCGTCGTCATCGACCAGCAACAAATGCGGCAGTTCTTCGCCTTCGACTTGGATCTCTTCACTCATGTTCGTCTCCTCGGGCGACACGGGGCAGGCGCAGCTCGGTGAGCGTGCCACCTTCCTCATGACTGTAGAGTTTCACTGAGCCGCCGGCGCGTGTCACGCTGGCCTTGCTCAAAAACAGGCCCAGGCCGAAGCCTTTGCCCTTGGTGGTAAAAAACGGCTTGCCGATTTGCTCGGCGATGGCCAGCGGCACACCGGCGCCATGGTCACGAATGCTGATGGTGAGGTTTTCCCAATCCCAGTCCAGCGTCACTTGCAGCCCTTCGGGGCAGGCATCGGCAGCGTTGTTCAACAGATTCAGCAAAGCCTGGGTCAGGTCCGGCGGCGGCGCCATCCGGGGGACCGGGCCCTGGCCGAGGTGCTGGAAGCGATAACTGGCTTCCGGACGCATCAGGTGCCAGCGATTGAGGGCTTCATCAAGCCAATCGGTGACGTCCTGCATCTCCACCGCCAACCGACGATTGGCCTCGGCGGCGCGTACCAGATGCTGCAAGGTCTCTTTACACAGCTTGACCTGATCCTGCAGCACGCTCAGGTCGTCCTGCAACATCGGATCATGATGATCCTGGCGCATTTCCTTGAGTAGCACACTCATGGTCGCCAACGGCGTGCCCAGTTCATGGGCCGCACCGGCGGCCTGGGTGGCGACGGCCAGCAGTTGCTGATCGCGCAGGCCTTCTTCGCGGCGAATGGCGCGCAACTCTTCCTGACGACGCAGCTCTTCGGCCATGCGCGCGGCGAAAAACGTGATCACCGCTGCAGCCAGGGCGAAGCTCAGCCACATTCCGTACACCTGCAGGTTTTCCCGGGCGATCGGGAAGGTTTGCAGCGGATAGAACTGCGCCAGCAACAGCGTGTACATCGTCAACGCGATACCCGACAGGATCACCGAGTAACGCCACGGCAAGGTCACGGCGGCAATGGTCAGCGGCACCAGGTAATAGGAGACGAAGGGGTTGGTCGAGCCACCGGAGAAATACAGCAATGCGCTGTGGATAAACAGATCGCAGGCCAGTTGCACGGCGTATTCGAGCTCGGTCACCGGCCACGAGGTACGCAGACGAATGGCCGTGAACACGCACAGCAGCATTGAACATGCGAGCGTCGCCGCCAATTGAAACCAGGGCAGTGGCAGCAATTCGAGCCAGTAGGCCAGGCCAACGGAACCGGCCTGGGCGGCCAGCACCAACGTGCGGATGAACGTCAGCCGCCAGAGGTTCTGGCGAGTGGCGGAAGTGATTTGAACGGGGGCGAGCATGAGCTCTCCTGATGAGCGCTCCAGGCGGATCGCAGGGAGTATAACCAAGCGAGGGGGCTGACAGGCAAAAGTGCGGCAAACGGCCACAGTGCTACCCATAATTTCCCGGGCGATGACAACTGTGGCGAGGGGGCTTGCCCCCGTTCGGCTGCGAAGCAGTCGCAAATAGGTCGATTCGGTCTAACTGTCATAACGCGGTGCAGGTTTTGGGACTGCTGCGCAGTCCAACGGGGGCAAGCCCCCTCGCCACAGGGCCACCTGAGTTCCATCTGTATAGAAGTTGTAACTGTGCGAACCGGAGCTTAAAAGCTAGAGTCTGATGGTTTCACGCAGGTCCGGACCATACCCCTGCGCACCTTTCAAGGAGCCTTCATGCACACATTCCGCCGCAGCGCCGCCCTCCTCGCCCTGAGCGTTGGCACCGTCGCCAGCCTCCCCGCCCTGGCCACCGACGAGCTTCATTACAACCAGATTTCCCTGCGCGCCGAAGTCAGTCAGGAAGTGGCCCGCGACCTGATGATCGTGACCCTCTACACCGAAGAACAGAACACCGACCCGGCCAAACTCGCCGCCGATGTCAGCACCACCATGAACAAGGCGCTGGCCAAGGCCAAGCAAGTCAAGGACATCACTCTGCGCCAGGGCAGCCGCAACAGCTACCCGATCTATGACACCAAGGGCCAGAAAATCACCGGCTGGCGCGAGCGCGCCGAATTGCGCCTGGAAAGCCCGGACTTCGCTGCGCTGTCGAAGCTGACCGGCGAACTGCTCACCGACCTGAAAATGGGCGGCATGGACTTCGCCATCGCCACCCCGACCCGCAAGGCCAGCGAAGACGCCCTGCTCAAGGACGCCGTGACCGCCTTCAAGGCCCGCGCCCAACTGGCCACCGACGCCCTTGGCGGCAAGAGCTACAAAATCGTCAACCTGAACCTCAACAGCAACGGTTATCCACAGCCTTACATGCGCGCCCCGATGATGATGAAAGCCGCCGCCATGGACAGCGCACCGGTTACACCGGATGTCGAGGCCGGCACCAGCCAGGTCAGCATGACCGCCGATGGTTCGATTGAAGTGCTGATGCCTTGACTCGGTAGCCCGTAAACAAAAACGGTGATCATTAAAATGATCGCCGTTTTTTTTGGCAGTTTTCAGGCATGAGCTATAACTGGATAGGTCCCCCCAAGAAAAGCCGTCGATTGGCCACTATCGGAGCAACAATAACCACTCTTATTCACGCCATGCCCACCCCACAATTCGGGGTATGAATAAGTAACACCCCCGCCCCACGCGGGAGCAACCCGAGTCAAGAGCGCACTGTAAAAGTGCGTCATTTGCACCATAAAAACGCCGCGCAAACGGTCAAATGCGTCAGGAATTATACAAATGCGACATTAAGGTACGTTCGTGCCACCGTTTAAGGCTTGTAGTCACTCTGGATCTTGCATTGGGTATGGCCCCTGCATAAGTATCCGCAGGCACGACTCACGAGGTCGTCCTCTAATTCCAAAAATGACAACAAATCATGAGGCCACCATGCTTAAACACGCGGTCATTCCGTTCTTAGTTGGCGCAAGCTTGTTAGCCAGCGCACCGTTCGCCCAAGCAGCGACTAACCTGGTGTTCTGCTCCGAAGGGAGCCCGGCCGGTTTCGATCCAGGTCAATACACCACCGGAACCGACTTCGACGCCTCTGCAGAAACCATGTTCAACCGCCTCACCCAGTTCGAACGTGGCGGCACTGCCGTGGTTCCTGGGCTGGCGACCAAGTGGGACGTTTCCGATGACGGCCTGACCTACACCTTCCACCTGCGTGAAGGCGTCAAGTTCCACACTACCCCGTATTTCAAACCGACTCGTGAGTTCAACGCCGACGACGTGCTGTTCACCTTTAATCGCATGATTAACAAGGATGATCCGTTCCGCAAAGCGTACCCGACCGAATTCCCGTACTTCACCGACATGGGGATGGATACCAACATCACCAAGATCGATAAAGTCGACGACCACACGGTCAAGTTCACCCTCAAGGACGTTGATGCCGCGTTCATCCAGAACATGGCCATGAGCTTCGCCTCGATCCAGTCCGCCGAGTACGCTGCCCAGCTGCTCAAGGAAGGCAAGGCAGCCGACATCAACCAGAAGCCGGTCGGCACCGGCCCGTTCGTGTTCAAGAGCTACCAGAAAGACTCCAACATCCGCTACACCGGGAACAAGGACTACTGGAAGCCTGACGACGTGAAGATCGACAACCTGATCTTCGCCATCACCACCGACCCGTCGGTACGCATCCAGAAACTGAAGAAGAACGAGTGCCAGGTCACCCTGTTCCCTCGTCCGGCCGACCTGAAGGCGCTCAAGGAAGACAAGTCCTTGAAGATGCCTGAGCAGGCCGGGTTCAACCTGGGCTACATCGCCTACAACGTGATGGACAAGATCAAGGGCGACGACAAACCAAACCCGATGTCGCAGTTGAAAGTGCGCCAGGCCATGGACATGGCCGTCAACAAGCAGCAGATCATCGACTCCGTGTACCAGGGCGCCGGCCAACTGGCGGTCAACGCCATGCCGCCGACCCAGTGGTCCTACGACACCACCATCAAGGACGCCAAGTACGATCCCGAGAAAGCCAAGGAGCTGCTCAAGGAAGCCGGCGTCAAGGAAGGTACCGAAATCGTCCTGTGGGCGATGCCGGTTCAGCGTCCGTACAACCCGAACGCCAAGCTGATGGCAGAAATGCTGCAGTCCGACTGGGCCAAGATCGGCCTCAAGGTCAAGATCCAGAGCTACGAGTGGGGCGAGTACATCAAGCGCTCCAAGGGCGGTGAGAACGGCGCGATGCTGATTGGCTGGAGCGGCGACAACGGTGACCCGGACAACTGGCTGAACGTGCTGTTCGGCTGCGACTCGCTGGAAGGCAACAACTTCTCCAAATGGTGCGACAAGAAGTTTGACGACATCGTCAAGCAAGCCAAGCGCACTTCGGACCAAGGCAAACGCACCGAACTGTACAAACAGGCGCAACACGTCCTCAAGGATGCTGTGCCTATGACACCTATCGCTCACTCGACGGTGTTCCAACCCATGCGCGCCAACGTGCAGGACTTCAAGATCAGCCCATTTGGCTTGAACTCCTTCTACGGCGTCAGCGTCAGCAAATAAGGTTTTGCAACGGCGACGTTCCTGACGTCGCCGTTGCTTTATCTTCCGAGAAAGCAGGAATTCGCCTACATCCTAGTCCGCAGCTGACTACAGCATCGGGCGAGGACGCGTTGCCATTTCCTACGAGTCTTTAGGACTCTACGCATTTACTGCCGGACCCGTGGCTCATACCGTCGGGATCTGACCAGTGCACGCGTGGGTCATCGGTTAATGCTGCGCGCATGGCTTGAAATCAGTGATGCCTCTACGTCCGCGGACGGGACGGCGACTCATTGAAAACACTTTGAGAGAGAAGGGAGCGTTATGCGCCATACCTTGGTTTTATCCGCATTGCTGGGCACCGGCCTGTTGGCCGCCACTTCCATCAGCCAGGCCGCCAACAACAGCCTGGTGTTCTGCTCCGAAGGCAGCCCCGCCGGTTTCGACACGGCGCAGTACACCACTGCGACCGACAACGACGCCGCCGAGCCGCTGTACAACCGGTTGGCTGAGTTCGAAAAAGGCGCGACCAACGTCGTACCGGGCCTGGCCACGAGCTGGGATATTTCCGAGGACGGCCTCAAATACACGTTTCACCTGCGCGAAGGGGTGAAGTTTCATACCACCAAATACTTCACGCCGACCCGAGACTTCAATGCCGATGACGTGCTGTTCACCTTCAATCGCATGCTCGACCCGCAGCAACCTTTCCGTAAGGCTTATCCGACAGAGTTTCCGTACTTCAACGGCATGAGCCTGAACAAGAACATCGCCAAGGTCGAAAAGACCGGGCCACTGACCGTGGTCTTTACGCTCAATAGCGTGGACGCCGCGTTCATCCAGAACATCGCCATGAGCTTCGCCGCCATCCTTTCGGCCGAATACGCCGACAAGCTGCTGGCCGAAGGCAAGCCGAGCGACATCAACCAGAAGCCGATCGGCACCGGGCCGTTCGTGTTCAAGAGCTACCAGAAAGACTCGAACATCCGTTACACCGGCAACAAGCATTACTGGGCCCCTGACCGGGTCAAGCTCGATAACCTGATTTTCGCCATCAACACCGACGCCTCGGTGCGCGTGCAGAAACTCAAGGCCGGCGAGTGCCAGATCACCCTGCACCCGCGCCCTGCCGATGTGCCCGCACTGAAGAACGACACGGCCCTGCAACTGATCGAGAAGCCCGGTTTCAACCTCGGTTACATCGCCTACAACGTGCGCCACAAACCGTTCGACCAGCTTGAAGTACGCCAGGCGCTGGACATGGCGGTGAACAAGCAAGGCATTCTCAATGCCGTCTACCAGGGCGCGGGGCAACTGGCGGTAAACGCCATGCCGCCGACCCAATGGTCCTACGACGAGACTATCAAGGACGCCGCCTACAACCCGGAAAAAGCCAAGGAGCTGCTCAAGGCTGCCGGCGTCAAGGAAGGCACCGAAATCACCCTCTGGGCCATGCCGGTCCAGCGTCCGTACAACCCCAACGCCAAGTTGATGGCCGAGATGCTCCAGGCTGACTGGGCGAAGATCGGCCTCAAGGTCAAGATCGTCAGTTATGAGTGGGGCGAGTACATCAAGCGCACCAAGAATGGCGAACACGACATCAGCCTGATCGGCTGGACCGGCGACAACGGTGACCCGGACAACTGGCTGGGCACGCTCTACAGCTGTGACGCCATTGGCGGCAACAACTACTCGATGTGGTGTGATCCGGCTTACGACAAGCTGATCAAACAGGCCAAGGTCGTCACCGACCGCGACCAGCGCACCCTGCTCTACAAACAGGCGCAGCAATTGCTCAAGCAGCAAGTGCCGATGACGCCAGTCGCCCACTCGACGGTCAACCAGCCGCTGAGCGCCAAAATCGAAGGGTTCAAGGTGAGCCCGTTCGGTCGCAATGTTTTCTCGGGTGTCAGCATAGAAAAATAACCGATTAGCCAGAAATGCCGGAGGGCGGATTTTCCGCCCTCACGCAGACGCTTTGCCGTCTTTTGCCAATTTGGCTGACAGCAAACGTTTGCGATGCCGTGAATGAGTTCTAAACCAATAGCCGGATCACAAAAAAAGACCGGCATAAAAAAAAGAAAGTAAGGAGCTTTACCCATGAAACTGAGCAGCACCGCGTTATTGGCCATGGCCATCAGCAGCGTAACCGCCACGGCTTACGCAGAAACCCAAAGCCAGGCTTTCACCCCGGTTACCGTGAACGAGAAAAGCGCCCAAAGCGAAGCCACCGGCTTTATCGAAGGCCAGTCGATCACCGGCACCACGCGCAACTGGTACGCCAACGAACAACTGCAACGCGGCGCAAAGTTCGCCTACAAGAAAGACGGCGTTTCGACTCCGACCGATCGCCGGATCAACTGGGTCCAGGGCACCATCCTCAAGTACAACTCGGGCTTCACCGAAGGCACCGTTGGCTTCAGCACTGAGGTGGCGGCGTACAACGCCATCGCACTGGACCAGGACCGCAAAGACCTGGCGTCCAACAACGGCGGCGCACCGGGCACTCGTCCAGGCGCGGGCAACAACCGTACCCTGACCAAAGAGGGCGGCGACGCTCAAGGCCAGTGGAGCAAACTGGGCCTGGCCAACGTCAAGGCTCGTGTCTCCAACAGCACCCTGACCGCCGGCCGCATGAACTTCAGCAGCCCGATGGTCGACGTGATCGGTAACCGTGCACTGCCTTCGAGCTTCCAGGGCGTGGCCCTCCACAGCGAAGAGCTGAACAACCTGGCCTTCGACCTGGCCACCTTCGACCGCAACTCACCGCGTACCGAAGAAAGCCAGCGCAAATTCCGCACCGAATACGCAAACGGCATCGTCGAAACCGACCACGTCTACACCGGCGGTATCACCTACAACCCGTTCGCCAGCCTGACCACCAGTCTCTGGGCGACCCAGGCTGAAGATATCTGGAACCAGTACTACTTCGGCGCCTCTCACGTACTGGGCGACAGCCAGGTACTGAGCCTGACCACCGGCCTGAACTACTACAAAACCAAGGAAACCGGTAAAGCCCTGATCGGCGACATCGACAACGACACCTACTCGCTGTCGTTCGGCCTGACCCACCAGGCCCACACCCTGACCTTCTCGTACCAGGAAGTGAACGGTAACGAGTACTTCGACTACCTGCACGAAACCAACGGCATCTACCTGGCCAACTCCCTGTTGTCGGACTTCAACGGCCCGAACGAAAAATCGTTCCAGGTTGCCTACGGTCTGAACATGGCCGAATACGGCGTACCAGGCCTGAAGTTCAACATCTACCAGGCTCGCGGCTGGGGTATCGACGGCACTCACTACACCGGCAACGGCGGCGTGGCAGGCAAGGGTTACGACGGCATCCAGTCCCAGGATGGCGAACACCATTATGAATACGGCATCGGCGCGACCTACGCCGTGCAGAGCGGCCCGCTCAAGGCCACCACGATTCGCGGCACCTACACCGCTCACCGTGCCAGCGAAAACCAGGCTGACGGCAGCATCAACGAGTTCCGCCTCGTGACCACGGTTCCGTTCAACATCCTGTAATGCCCGTGCCGAACGGCTGATTCAGTGACGAATCGGCCGTTCGGCTTTTGTCCTTTAACTGATTGCAGAGGGTTCTTGATGAAAATGCTTCCCCTACGTGCGGCCATCGCGGCCGCGTTGCTCAGTGTCGCTGTCGGTGTTTCGGCCAAGCCCCTGGTGGTTTGCACGGAAGCCAGCCCCGAAGGCTTCGACATGGTCCAGTACACGACTGCAGTCACCGCCGATGCCGTGGCCGAAACCATCTTCAATCGCCTGGCAGACTTCAAGCCCGGCACCACCGACGTGATTCCGGCACTGGCCGACTCCTGGGACATCAGCGAAGACGGCCTGACCTACACGTTCCATCTGCGTAAAGGCGTAAAGTTCCACACCACCGAATACTTCAAGCCGACCCGCGACATGAATGCCGACGACGTGGTCTGGAGCTTCCAGCGTCAGCTGGACCCGAATCATCCGTGGCACAAGCTGTCGAGCGTGGGCTTCCCGTACTTTGAAAGCATGGGCTTCAAGGAACTGCTCAAGAGCGTCGAGAAAGTCGACGACAACACGGTCAAGTTCACCCTGACCCGTCGCGAAGCACCGTTTCTGGCCGACATCGCCATGGCGTTCTCCTCGATCTACTCCGCCGAGTACGCCGACCTGTTGCTCAAAGCGAACAAGACCGGCGACCTGAACAACAAGCCGATCGGCACTGGCCCGTTCGTCTTCCAGCGCTATAACAAGGACGCCCAGGTCCGCTTCAAGGCCAACCCGGACTACTTCCGTGGCAAACCGCCAGCCGATGCGTTGATCCTGGCGATCGCCACCGACAACAACGTGCGCCTGCAGAAGCTCAAGGCCAACGAGTGCCAGGTCGCGCTCTATCCGAAGCCGGATGACATTCCGAGCATCAAGAAAGACGACAAGCTGAAAGTCGATGAACTGAACGCGATGACCGTTTCCTACATCGCCATGAACACCACGCACAAATACATGAGTGATGTGCGGGTGCGCAAAGCCATCGACATCGCCTTCGACAAAGAGGCATACGTCAATGCGTTGTTTGGCAAGGGCAATGCGACCGCCGCGGTCAACCCGTACCCGGACACCCTGCTGGGCTACAACCACAGCCTGAAAAACCCGGCCCGTGATCTGGACAAGGCTCGCGCCCTGCTCAAGGAAGCCGGCGTACCGGAAGGCACCACCTTCACCCTCTTCACCCGCAACGGTGGCGGTCCGACCAATCCGAACCCGATGCTCGGCGCGCAGATGATGCAAGCCGACCTGGCCAAGGTCGGGATCAAGATCGACATCCGCGTGATGGAATGGGGCGAAATGCTCAAACGCGCCAAAAACGGCGAGCACGACATGGTTTCCGCCGGATGGGCGGGTGATAACGGCGACCCGGATAACTTCCTGACGCCTATGCTCAGTTGTGAAGCGGCCAAGAACGGAGAAAACTACGCACGCTGGTGCAATGACAAGTTCCAGGCGCTGCTCGACCAGGCCCGGGAAAAAACCGATCCGGCCGAACGCGCAGCGCTCTACGAACAGGCCCAGGTTATTTTCAACCAGGACCAGCCGTGGATCAGCATGGCGCACACTAGAATGTTTACCGCAATGCGCAACAACGTAGAGGGCTATCACATTAGCCCCCTCACCACGAATAACTTCGCCACCACCCAGGTGAAGTAATAAGAAAACTCCCGGCATTCCTGACCCAGGCATGCCGGGCACGCCTAACCGGCTGATGAGGTACAACACACGATGTTTAGTTTTATTGCCCGCCGACTGGGGTTACTGATCCCCACGTTCTTCGGCATCACCTTGCTGACTTTCGCGTTGATTCGCATGATCCCGGGCGACCCCGTAGAAGTCATGATGGGAGAACGTAGGGTCGATCCCGAAATGCACGCTCAGGCAATGGAACGCCTAGGTCTGAACAAACCCCTGTATGCCCAGTACCTGGATTACATCGGCAAGCTGGCCCACGGCGATCTCGGGGAATCCCTGCGTACCCGTGAAAGCGTGTGGAGCGAATTCACCTCCCTGTTCCCCGCGACCCTGGAACTGTCCATAGCCGCCCTGTTGTTCGCCGGCATCCTGGGCCTTCTGGCCGGGGTGATCGCGGCACTCAAGCGAGGATCCCTGTTCGACCATGGAGTGATGGGTGTCTCCCTGGCGGGATACTCGATGCCGATCTTCTGGTGGGGCCTGATCCTGATCATGTTCTTCTCGGTAAGTCTGGGCTGGACCCCGGTATCCGGGCGGATCGACCTGCTGTATGACATCGAGCCACGCTCCGGCTTCATGCTGATCGATACGCTGCTGGCCGACGAGCCGGACGCCTTCTTCGACGCCCTGCACCACCTGATCCTGCCGGCCATTGTGCTCGGCACCATTCCGCTGGCAGTGATCGCGCGGATGACCCGTTCGTCGATGCTCGAAGTGCTGCGTGAAGACTACATCCGCACCGCCAAGGCCAAAGGCCTGTCGCCGGCACGCGTGGTGTTCGTACACGGCCTGCGCAACGCGCTGATCCCGGTACTCACCGTGGTCGGCCTGCAAGTCGGCACCCTGTTGGCCGGTGCGGTCCTGACCGAAACCATCTTCTCGTGGCCCGGCATCGGCAAATGGCTGATCGAAGCCATTGGCGCCCGGGATTATCCCGTTGTGCAAAACGGCATCCTGTTAATCGCCTGCCTGGTGATTGTGGTCAACTTCGTAGTGGACATCCTCTACGGCTTTGCCAACCCACGCATCCGTCATCAGCGCTGAGATCATGACCATGACCATGACCACTCCAATTCCATCGGTAGCAGTCGATCAAAGCCTGCTGTACCCGTCTCCGTACAAAGAATTCTGGCAAGCGTTTTCCAAGAACAAAGGTGCCGTCGCCGGCCTGATGTTCATGCTGCTGGTGATTTTCTGCGCCATCTTCGCCCCGTGGGTTGCCCCTCACGACCCAAGCGAGCAATACCGTGATTTCCTGCTGACCCCGCCGGCCTGGCTGGAAGGTGGACAGATGCAGTTCCTGCTCGGCACCGACGAACTGGGTCGCGACCTGCTGTCGCGCCTGATCCAGGGCTCGCGCCTGTCGTTGCTGATCGGTTTGTCGTCGGTGGTGATGTCGCTGATCCCGGGGATCCTGCTGGGTCTGTTCGCCGGGTTCTTCCCCCGCATACTTGGCCCGAGCATCATGCGTCTGATGGACATCATGCTGGCCCTGCCGTCCCTGCTGCTGGCCGTGGCGATCGTCGCCATCCTCGGCCCTGGCCTGATCAATACCGTGATCGCCATCGCCGTGGTGTCCCTGCCGTCCTACGTTCGTCTGACCCGCGCTGCGGTGATGGGCGAACTGAACCGCGACTACGTGACCGCCGCTCGCCTGGCCGGTGCCGGTCTGCCGCGCCTGATGTTCGTCACCGTGCTGCCTAATTGCATGGCGCCGCTGATCGTTCAGGCCACCCTGAGCTTCTCCTCGGCGATCCTCGATGCCGCCGCACTGGGCTTCCTCGGCCTTGGCGTACAACCGCCAACCCCTGAGTGGGGCACCATGCTGGCTTCGGCCCGCGACTACATCGAACGCGCCTGGTGGGTAGTGAGCCTGCCTGGTCTGACCATTTTGCTCAGCGTGCTGGCAATCAACCTGATGGGCGACGGCCTGCGCGATGCGCTGGACCCGAAACTCAAGAACGCCGCCTGAGGAGATTCCCATGTCACTGCTAGAAATCAAGAATCTCAACGTTCGCTTCGGCGACAAAAACGCCACGCCAGTCGTCGATGGTCTCGACCTGCAAGTGGACAAGGGCGAAGTGCTGGCCATCGTTGGCGAGTCCGGTTCCGGCAAGTCCGTGACCATGATGGCGCTGATGGGCCTGATTGAGCATCCGGGGATCGTCACCGCTGACGCCCTGAATTTCGACGGCAAGAACATGCTCAAGCTCAACAATCGCCAGCGTCGCCAGATCGTGGGTAAAGACCTGTCCATGGTCTTCCAGGATCCGATGACTGCCCTGAACCCGAGCTACACCGTCGGTTTCCAGATTGAAGAAGTGCTGCGCCTGCACCTGAAAATGTCCGGCAAGGCTGCGCGCAAGCGCGCCATCGAACTGCTGGAAAAAGTTGAAATCCCGGGTGCCGCCAGCCGTATGGACGCCTACCCGCATCAACTGTCCGGTGGCATGAGCCAACGTGTCGCGATTGCCATGGCGATTGCCGGCGAACCGAAACTGCTGATCGCCGACGAACCGACCACGGCGCTGGACGTAACCATCCAGGCGCAAATCATGGACCTGCTGCTGGCGTTGCAGAAAGAGCAGAACATGGGCCTGGTGCTGATCACCCACGACCTCGCCGTCGTGGCCGAAACCGCCCAGCGCGTGTGCGTGATGTACGCCGGCCAGGCGGTCGAAGTCGGCCAGGTGCCGCAACTGTTCGACATTCCGGCACACCCGTACAGCGAAGCGTTGCTCAAGGCAATTCCGGAACACAGCCTGGGTGCCTCGCGCCTGTCGACCCTGCCGGGCATCGTTCCCGGTCGCTACGACCGCCCGCAAGGTTGCCTGCTGTCGCCACGCTGCCCGTACGTGAAAGACAACTGCCGTCAACAACGTCCGGCCCTTGACCAGAAAAGCAACAGCCTCGCTCGCTGCTTCTACCCGCTGAACCAGGAGGTGGCGTAATGGCCGTCGTTCTTACCGCCCGCGACCTGACCCGTCACTACGAGGTGTCCCGAGGCCTGTTCAAGGGTCACGCCACCGTGCGCGCCCTCAACGGCGTGTCGTTCGAACTGGAAGCCGGCAAGACCCTCGCTGTCGTAGGCGAGTCGGGTTGCGGAAAATCCACCCTGGCCCGTGCCCTGACCCTGATCGAAGAGCCGTCCTCCGGCTCCTTGAAAATTGCCGGGCAGGAAGTCGCCGGTGCCGACAAGGCCCAGCGCAAGCAACTGCGCAAAGACGTGCAGATGGTGTTCCAGAGCCCGTACGCCTCGTTGAACCCTCGGCAGAAAGTCGGTGATCAGCTTGCAGAGCCGTTATTGATCAACACCAACCTGAGCGCCGCGGAACGCCGCGAGAAAGTCCAGGCGATGATGAAGCAGGTGGGCTTGCGTCCCGAGCACTATCAGCGTTATCCGCACATGTTCTCCGGTGGTCAGCGCCAGCGGATCGCCTTGGCCCGCGCGATGATGCTGCAACCGAAAGTGCTGGTGGCGGACGAACCGACCTCGGCACTGGACGTGTCGATTCAGGCACAGGTACTCAACCTGTTCATGGATTTGCAGCAAGAGTTCAACACCGCCTATGTGTTCATCTCCCACAACCTGGCGGTGGTACGCCACGTTGCCGACCATGTGATGGTGATGTACCTCGGTCGTCCGGTGGAAATGGGCACGAAAGAGGACATTTACTCCCGACCTCTGCACCCCTACACCCAGGCACTGCTGTCGGCGACGCCGGCCATCCACCCGGATCCGGACAAGCCGAAAATCAAGATCGTAGGCGAATTGCCCAACCCGCTGAACCCGCCGTCCGGCTGCGCCTTCCACAAGCGCTGCCCGTACGCCACCGAGCGTTGCAGCACTGAAGAGCCGGCCCTGCGCCTGATCGCCGGCCGCCAGGTGGCTTGCCACTACGCCGAGCAATTCCTCGACGGCGCGGCATAAAAATGTGGGAGCGGGCTTGCTCGCGAAGGCGTCATTCCAGTCAACCTCAATGTCGACTGACAGATCGCTTTCGCGAGCAAGCCCGCTCCCACAGGGATTGAGTAGCTCAAGTAATTACGCGTTAACCAAACCCCTTCTGCCTCGAATGCGCATCACTCAGGTAGAAGGGGTTTTCTTTTGCCTGCAATAGAGCGACTACGTCTGGCTGTCGCCCTCTTCCTCATCGGAGTCCGGTTCGTCGGTGGTCGAATCATCGTCGTTGTCCGCACCGCCCTGCCCCTGATCTCCCGGTTCCGATTCGGACTTGGCGATCATCAACCCCGCATAACCCGCCTGCCCGCTCGAAGCCTGCTCCCCGTGATCGATACACTCGGCCCACGCCGTCGAAGCTCCGAGCGAGAGCATCACCATCACCATCACCTTCAACAGCAGTAAAACGCGAAACAACCTGTTCATAGCCGATTCCTTCCTTTCGTTGAGTGCCTGTCTGGTGCTGAGTCAAATCTAGTTCCGATCAGCCGGGTTCTCCAGATTGGACGCTATCTGGCGGGGGAAAATGCAGCGGGTTTGGAGACTGGTTTGGAATAGGGGTTATTCACAACTCAACTAACAACGAAGCCCCCCCTGTAGGAGCGAGCCTGCTCGCGATGGAGGCTAACGATGACGCGCTCTGTCTGGATAAACGCAGCGCGGCTGGAGTCATCGCGAGCAGGCTGAACTGGCCTAATAATCCCGGACACCTCTTAAGGGCGATATGATTTCGCCAACTTGGAGGTTCCATGAACGAAAGA
>NZ_JBXAJS010000018.1:0-65743 GCF_058797535.1 Pseudomonas sp. GW823-FHT02E01
GCAATCGAGCCATAGGTTCCAGTTGGCGAGCCATTGATGCTCCAGGTCGCCGTGGCATCGTGATCGATGTCGGCCGAGCTGAACTGGCCGCTGACGCTGAGCGTGGTGTCTTCCTGCACCGCGCCCGCATCATGGCCGGTCGCGAAGCTGAGCACTGGCGCGTCGTTGCTGCCGGTGACGGTGACGGTCACCAGCTGGGTGTCGACGCCGCCCAGGCCGTCGCTGACCTGCACGCTGAACACTTCGTTGTGACTCTCGCCCGCCTTCAGTGACTGCACCGCACTGGCGACACCATTGGTGCCATTGGCCAGGGTGTAGGTCCACTGGCCATTGTTGTCCACGGCGATCGAGCCGTAGGCGCCGGCTGGCGAGCCATCGATGCTCCAGGTCGCCGTGGCATCGTGGTCGATGTCGGTCGAACTGAACTGGCCGCTGACGCTGAGCGTGGTGTCTTCCTGCACCGCGCCGGCATCATGGCCGGTCGCGAAGCTGAGCACCGGTGCATCGTTGCTGCCGGTAATGGTGACGGTCACCAGCTGGGTGTCGACGCCACCGAGGCCATCGCTGACCTGCACGCTGAACACTTCGTTGTGACTCTCGCCCGCCTTCAGTGACTGCACCGCACTGGCGATACCATCGGTGCCATTGGCCAAGGTGTAGGTCCACTGGCCGCTGTTGTTCACGGCGATCGAGCCAAAGGTGCCGGTGTTTGACCCGGCAATACTCCAGGTGGCGGTGGCATCGTGATCGATGTCGGCCGAACTGAACTGGCCATTCACGCTGAGCGTGGTGTCTTCCTGCACCGCGCCGGCATCATGGCCGGTCGCGAAGCTGAGCACCGGTGCGTCGTTGGTGCCGGTCAGGGTGATCGTCACCGTCTGCGGTGCCGAAGCGGCGTTGTCCGTACCGCTGTCGTCGCTGGCCACCACGGTGTAGGAGAAGCTGATGGTTTCACCGGCGCTCAGGAAGTCCAGGTTCTGGCTGCTGCTGTAGTTCCAGCCGGCCTGATCCACCGAGAAACCGGCGACCAGCGCGGCGGCCTGCGCCGCGCCGAGGGTGCCGCCGCTCCAGACGAGGTCGTTGTTGGCGGTCTGGCTGACCGTCACGACGTCGTTGCTGTCCAGATCGGCGAAGCTCAGCGCTCCGCTGTCGCTCAGCGTGGCCGCGCCGTTGCCTTCGTTCATCGCCCCGGTCGTGTCGTCGATGGTCAGCGTCGGCTGGTCGTTGCTGCCGGTCAGGGTGATCGTCACATCCTTGGTCACCGTCGCCCCGAAGTCGTCGGTCAGCGTCACCGTGAACACTTCGGTCTTGGTCTGGCCCTCGGCCAGGTACTGCGCCGCGTTGTTGTTCAGCGTATAGGTCCAGCCCACGCTACCCGCCGCGTCGCCTGTGCTCTCGTCGCTCACATTGGCCACCAGCGTACCCAGCGCACCGGACGGCGCGCTCACGCTGGCCACATGGGCGTCATCGGCCAGGTCCACGTCGCCAAAGGCGAAGCTGCCGCTGGCCACCGTGGTGCCGTCTTCGGTCACCGCCCCGCTTTCGATTTCTGCCGCCGTCACCGTCGGCGCGTCGTTGGTGCCGGTGATAGTGATGGTCACATTCTGCGTTACCGACGAACCCTGACCATCGCTGATGGTGACCAGGTAAGTTTCGGTTACTGTCTGTCCCTGGGCCAGGTACTGCGCCGCCGCATTGTCCAGGTTGTACGTCCATTGCACCGAACCGTTGGCCGCGTTCGCAGCTTCGCTTACCGGCGAGAGCATGAACGTACCAAGATGAGTAGCGTTGCCCCCCGCCGGCGCGAACGTCGCCATGTGCGTGTCATTGAGGTCGACGTCGTTAAAGACAATCGTGCCGCTGGCCGTCAGCGAGTCGGTCGTGCTCGCAGTGGTGTCGGCGTCTTCGGTTACCGTGCCGGCCTGCTCGCCGAGGCTGATCGTCACACCATCATTCACGCCCGAAAACTGCACCGTCGCGGTGGCCCAACTGAGCGTTCCGTTGCCGAGGCGCATCGCATAGGTAAAGCTGTCCGTCAGGAGCTCGCCAACAGCAAGTGCCTGGAGTTGTGCCTTGAAAGCAGAGGAGAAAGTAGCGGCGTCGTAGCCGACCTTCCCGTCCGAGGTGATCCAGATCTTTGCACCATTCTTACTGGTGTCAGAACTCGTCGCCTCAGCCCTCGCCGTATCCTGGGTCAGGAGGTCGGCCGGAGCATAAGCCTTGGTGGCAGTAGAAAAACTGTCCGCGTTGTCGAGTGACCAGAGTGTCTTCGCGTTGCCGCCAAGGTCATTGGACATGACGTCCCAATACATGACCCCCAGCAGATTTTCAGTGGTGTTAAGGACATCATCCTTCGCCTGCGGCGTGTTGGAAAACGAGGTAACGGTTCCGCCGCTTGTAGTTGTAGTGCTAGCCATGTCTTTCTCCCAAGAATGTCACCCTGAGCAAAAAACCGCTGTGGGCCACCAACAGCCGCAAGCCGATTCTTCCTCAACCCACGAACACTTCACTCCACCGGTACCAGCCGGCTGGCCAGTAGCTTCACGCCCACCCCGGCCCTGCCGCCCAGCGGTTCAATGCGCACGATTTGTCCTTGCGCCTTGAACTTCATGGGGCCGCCGGGCGTGTCGAGTTCGATCTCGAAGTCAATCAAGCTACCCACCTGCTGCTCGCTATCGGTTTCGAAATACAAACCGGAGGCGCTGATGTCACGGATGACACCCTGGCCCCCGCCGATCAGTTGCAGCGACAGGGTGACTTGTTCACGGGGCTCAATTCGGTGTGCGTCTTTCATGACTGCAGTCTAAAAACGGCTGCTGTTTATTACATGAGTGCGCTATCCCTTTTTTCTGGGAGTCAATCACCCATAAAAACAGTGTTTTATGGGACAAATGTCATGGGAGGGGGGCACTGAAGCGCTATAGAAAAAAGCTACAGGCTGCAACGATTGCTATCATGATCAGCTAACACAACCCGCCTAAAGAGGCAGCGACCCGAATGCCAATTCAAGTCCTGTTAGTCGCTCTACCGCTCGTGGCCTGGGGCCTTGAGCGTCTGGTGGAAAGCGCTCAACCAAGGTTGGCGCTGGCGGGTTCGGTGGCGTCGGTGGCGCAATACCTGCTTTCGCTGCACCAATACGCGCCGGATGTGGTGGTGCTGGACCTGGACAGCGAGGGCTGTATCGAGTCACTGGCCGAATTGCACAGACAGACCAAAGCCAGGATTCTGGTCGTGACAGGGTCGAGCGACGTGACGCTGCATGACAGTGCGGTGCTGGCGGGCGCACGTGGCGTGGTGGATAAGCGGGAGTCGGCATCCGCATCGACATTGCTCAAAGCCATAGAAAAAGTGCATGACGGCGAGCTCTGGATTGACCGCAATGCGACCAGCCGTATCTTCCTTGAACTGGCGCGCAAGAAAGTCGAGCGCGATATAGACCCCGAGCAACAAAAAATCGCCAAGCTAACGCGCCGCGAGCAGCAAACCATTGCATCGCTGGCCCGCGACCCCTCTGCCCCTGGCAAGTTGGTGGCCGAGAAACTGCACATCAGCGAACACACGCTGCGCAACCATTTGACATCGATCTACAGCAAGCTGGGCCTGACGAATCGCGTAGATCTGTACGCCTACGCACACAAGCATGGGCTTTCCACAGGCGACTGAGCCGATTCCTTCCAGATTGATCGAAAACCCGATCTACCCCACCCATCTCCTGCGAGACCGGCAAGATTCGCCATCAATCTGCGTGACAGACCACTGCCGCAGTGGATCTTCACGGAACCCAGCCTTTATCCTTGACGCCCCCCGCTGTCCCGAGTCCTGGAGTTTCGCCCATGCCCCATGAAGGCAACCTGCTACAAGCCGCTGTCGTATTTCTGATGGCGGCCGTACTCATCGTTCCATTAGCCAAGCGCCTGCAACTGGGGGCGGTTCTGGGTTATCTGTTTGCCGGGGTGATCATCGGCCCGTCGGTGCTGGGCCTGATCGACAACCCGCAAAGCGTCGCGAACATTTCCGAACTCGGCGTGGTGTTGCTGCTGTTCATCATCGGCCTGGAACTGTCACCGCGACGCTTGTGGGTGATGCGCAAATCAGTGTTCGGCGTGGGCTTGGCCCAAGTGCTGCTGACGGGCTCGGTGATCGGCGTGGTGGCGCTGTGGCTGTTTGGCCAGCCATTGAACACCGCGATCGTCCTGGGCCTGGGTCTGGCGCTGTCGTCCACGGCGTTCGGCCTGCAAAGCCTGGCTGAACGCAAGGAACTGACCAGCCCCCACGGGCGGCTGGCGTTCGCGATCCTGTTGTTTCAGGACATCGCCGCGATCCCCTTGATCGCCATGGTGCCGTTGCTGGCCGGTGGCGATCACAGCACCACCGCCAGCGAAAACCTGAACCACGGCCTGCAAGTGCTGGCCAGCATCGCCGTCGTGGTGATCGGCGGGCGCTATCTGCTGCGACCGGTGTTTCGCGTGGTGACCAAAACCGCGTTGCCAGAGGTCTCCACCGCCACGGCGTTGCTGGTGGTGATTGGCACAGCATGGCTGATGGAGCTGGTCGGGATTTCCATGGCCCTGGGGGCCTTCCTCGCCGGTCTGTTGCTGGCGGACTCCGAGTATCGCCATGAACTGGAAGCCCAGATCGAACCGTTCAAGGGCCTGTTACTCGGGCTGTTTTTCATCAGTGTCGGCATGGGGGCGAACCTGAGTTTGCTGCTGAGCATGCCGATGGCTGTGCTGGGCCTGACCCTGTTGCTGATCGCGATCAAACTGCCGCTGCTGTTTATTGTCGGTCGATTGGCCGGAGGCTTGAAGAACGTCAGCGCGATCCGCCTGGGTATCGTGCTGGCGGCCGGTGGTGAATTTGCCTTTGTGGTGTTCAAGATCGGGCGAGATCATGGGCTGTTCGCGGCAGAACTGTATGACTTGCTGGTGCTGACCATCACCCTGTCCATGGCCGTGACACCCTTGTTGCTGCTGCTCTGCGCACGGTTGGTCAGCCCGAAAGTGCAACCGGTGGAAGTGCCGGAGAAGTTCCGCGAAATCGACGCCGACGCGCCACGGGTGGTGATCGCCGGCATGGGGCGCATGGGCCAGATCGTTGCGCGGATTCTGCGCGCGCAGAACATCAAGTTCGTGGCCCTCGACACCTCGGTGGAAACCATCGAACTGTCCCGCAGTTTTGGTGGCGTGCCGGTGTTTTACGGCGACCCGATGCGCCCGGAAATCCTCAACGCGGCCAAGGTCGGGGAAGCCGAGTACTTCGTGATCGCCACCGACGACCCGGACACCAACATCAAGACCGCCGAGCTGGTGCGCAAGCTCTATCCGCATATGAAAATCATCGCCCGCGCCCGTAACCGTCAGCATGTGCACCGGCTGATGGACGTCGGCGCACACGCCGTGCGCGAAACCTTTTACTCGAGCCTGGAAATGAGCCGGCAAACCCTGATCGGGCTGGGATTGACCCAGGCTCAGGCGGATGCGCGGATCAAGCGCTTCAAGCAGCACGACGAAGTGGTGCTCGAAGCCCAGCATGCGGTGTATGACGACGCGGTGAAAGTGATGCAGACGGCGCAGGAAGCGCGGGCGGAACTGGCCAGGTTATTCGAGTCGGATCACCTGCAAGAACAAGCGAGCAAGAATTGAGGTGGATTTGAGGGCCCCTTCGTCGGAACGCCGCCCGGAGCAAGCCCGCTCCCACATTGGATCTTGGGTATTCAAAAATATTGAGCCTGACAGAGCCCCCTTGTGGGAGCGGGCTTGCTCGCGAAGAACGATAACGCGGTGCATTGGATAAACAATCACTTCAAAGGAATCCACCATGACTGACCAACCTGCCCCCGCCCTCAAGGAAATCTTCAACAGCGAGCGCCTCAGTCACATCGCCTCCGAGATGACCGCGGTCTATCCGGCATTCGAAGCCAAGCGCTTTCTGAAGCTTGCCCAAATCGGCCTCGCAGACCTCAGCGTCATGCAACGCATGGCCCGGGTCAGCGAATGCCTGCACGCGGTGTTGCCGCTGGACTATGAAGCGTCGCTGCAGGTGCTGCGCGCCCTCGCCCCGCGCCTGAACAGCGGCTTCGTCAGCATGTGCCTGCCGCACTTTGTCGCCAGCTACGGCGCCCATGCGTTCGATCAGTCGATGGACGCGCTGAAGTACTTCACCGCTTTTGGCTCTTCGGAGTTCGCAATCCGTCACTTTCTGCGCAGTGACCTCGAGCGCTCGCTCAAGCTGATGCATGCCTGGTCGCTGGATGACAACGAACATGTGCGGCGCCTGGCCAGTGAAGGATGCCGGCCACGCCTGCCCTGGTCATTCCGGCTGGAGCCCATCCAGGCCGATCCGACACTGGCCGCGAACATCCTCGACAACCTCAAGGCCGACACGAGCCTGTACGTACGCAAGTCCGTGGCCAACCACCTCAACGACATCACCAAGGATCATCCCGACTGGGTGCTGGACCTGATCGAAGGCTGGTCGCTGGACAACCGGCACACCGCATGGATCGCCAAACACGCCCTGCGCAGCCTGATCAAACAGGGCAACCGGCGGGCACTGGCGATCATCGGCGCGGGCGGCAAGCCTGAAGTCGAGATCGTTGATGTAAAAGTCGAACCGCCGGTGATTGGCCTCGGAGAAAAAATCACCCTGTCGTTTGCCGTCAAATCCACCGTTCAAAGCAGCCAGCGCCTGGTGATCGACTACGCCATCGATTACGTCAAGGCCAACGGCAGCACCTCGGCGAAGGTGTTCAAGCTCAAGGCGCTGACGCTGCCGGGCAACGCCGTCGAAGCCGTCAGCCGTGGCCAGCAGATCAAGGAACTCACCACCCGCCGGCATTATGCGGGGCGCCATGCGGTGCACATCATGGTCAATGGTGAACGGCTGGCCAGCACGGCGTTCGAGATTCTTGCTTGAGCCCCAAGATGGATATTGGATGTGCTGCCGCCATCGCGAGCAAGCTCGCTCCCACATTGGTTTAGCTTCGTTCGCAAAATGTGTGACAACACAGCACCCTGTGGGAGCGAGCTTGCTCGCGATCGCGTCCGTTCAGGCACCGTAGGAGGTTGGCCCGAGCAACAACCCCTGCTCCCGCTCACACAACTCCACCACATAATCCCAAAGAACCCGCAGCCGCACCGATTTGTGCAGCTCCCGGCGGGTGCTGATCCAGTAGCTGCGCTGGATGCTTTCGTCCGGCAGCAGCGGCACCAGACCGGGATCAGCGCTGGCCATGTAGCACGGCAGCACGGCGATCCCCAGGCCTGAGCGCGCCGCCTGTTGCTGGGCGATCACGCTGGTGCTGTGAAACACCACCCGAGGGTTGCGGCAGAAGCTGTTGAGGAACATCAGTTCCTGGCTGAACAGCAAATCATCGACATAGCCAATCCACGCATGACGCCCCAGGTCCTCCCGACTGCGCAACGGCGGCGAACGATCGAGATAGTCCTGGCTGGCATACAACGCCAGGCGATAGTCGGTGAGTTTGCGGGTGACCAGCATGTCGGCGGCCGGGCGCTCAAGGTGGATGCTGATTTCCGCCTCGCGGTTGAGGATGCTGACAAAGCGCGGCACCGCCACCAGTTCCACCTCCAGCCCCGGATAGCGTTCGAACAAGCCGTTCATGCGACTGGCCAGGAACATGATGCCCAGCCCCTCCGTCACGCCGACGCGGATCTTGCCCAGCGGCGCGGTGGATTGGGTGATTTCCTCCTGGGCCAGCAGCGCCACGTTCTCCATCGCCTCGGCGTGTTTAAGCAACGCCTCGCCGGCCGGGGTCATCTCGTAACCTTGGGCATGCTGGACGAACAGCGCCGTACCGAGGCTTTTTTCGATGGCCTCGATGTGCCGCGCCACGGTGGCATGGGTGGTGTTCAAGCGACGGGCAGCCGTGAGCAAACGCCCGCTGCGCTGCAATTCGAGAAAAAACCGCAGGTCATTCCAGTCGAACATGAATCGTCCTTGTTCGTTGCCGTTCGGGATGCTGTTTAAAAACGCACAGCAGCTGCGCAAAAACTAACATTCTTTTGACGAAAGCTAACAACTAGGATGACAGACAACAAGAACAACAACACGAGGTCAGGGATGCAGGCTTCCCTAGATGAATTCGATTACATCGTGGTCGGGGCCGGGCCGGCCGGGTGTCTGCTGGCCAATCGACTGTCGGCCAATGCGCAACATCGCGTGTTGCTGCTCGAGGCCGGCGGCCGCGACAACTATGCGTGGATTCACATCCCCGTGGGTTACCTGTTCTGCATCGGCAACCCGCGCACCGACTGGTGCTTCAAGACCGAAGCGCAACCGGGCCTGCAAGGTCGCGCCCTGAGCTACCCGCGCGGCAAGGTGCTGGGGGGCTGCTCCTCGATCAACGGCATGATCTACATGCGCGGCCAGGCCGGCGATTACGACGGCTGGGCCGCCGACGGCAATCCTGGCTGGAGCTGGCGAGACGTATTGCCACTGTTCAAGCAGAGTGAAAATCACTTTGCCGGCGCCGCCGAGTTTCACGGCGCCACGGGCGAATGGCGGGTCGAACGCCAGCGCCTGTCATGGCCGATTCTCGATGCGTTCCGCAGTGCCGCCGAGCAAAGCGGCATCGCCAGCATCGATGACTTCAACCAGGGCGATAACGAAGGTTGCGGTTATTTCCAGGTCAATCAGAAGGCCGGCATCCGCTGGAACGCGTCCAAGGCCTTTCTCAAACCCATTGGCCAACGTCCCAATCTCACCGTGCTGACCGGTGTCGAAGTCGACCGCGTGTTGCTGGACAATGGCCGTGCCTCGGCGGTCAGCGCCCGCTGGCAAGGCCAGGCAAAAACCTTCAAGGCGCGCAAGGAGATCGTCCTGTGTGCCGGCTCGATCGGTTCGCCCAGCATCCTGCAACGCTCCGGCATCGGCCCGCGTCCACTGCTTGAGCGGCTGGGCATTGGCGTCGCCCATGAGTTACCCGGCGTCGGTGGCAACCTGCAAGATCACCTGCAACTACGGTTGATCTACAAGCTGGAAAATGCGCGCACCCTGAACCAGATCGCCGGCAGCCTGTGGGGCAAGATGGGCATGGGCCTGCGCTACCTGTATGACCGCAGCGGCCCGCTGTCCATGGCGCCGAGCCAGTTGGGCGCCTTTGCCCGCTCGGGGCCGGAGCAGACTTCAGCCAACCTCGAATACCACGTGCAGCCGCTGTCGCTGGAACGCTTTGGCGAACCGTTGCATGCCTTCCCGGCGTTCACCGCGTCGGTCTGCGATCTACGTCCGCAAAGCCGTGGCCGGGTGGAAATCCGCTCGGCCGATCCGCAAGAAGCTCCGCTGATCCAACCCAATTACCTGAGCCACCCGCAAGACCTGCGGGTCGCCGCCGATGCCATTCGCCTGACCCGGCGCATCGTCGCCGCCCCGGCCCTGCGTGCCTTCAATCCGGTGGAGTACCTGCCCGGCGACAGCCTGCAAAGCGAAGAGCAGTTGCACGAAGCCGCCGCGCGGATCGGCACCACGATTTTCCATCCGGTGGGCACCTGCCGCATGGGCAATGACGCCGACGCCGTGGTCGATGCGCAACTCAAGGTCCATGGCATTCCCGGCCTGCGCATTGCCGATGCCTCGATCATGCCGCGCATCACCTCGGGCAACACCTGCTCGCCGACGCTGATGATTGCCGAGAAGGCTGCACAATTGATCCTCAACCCTGTTGTAAACACATCACCTGTGGGAGCGGGCTTGCTCGCTCCCACAAGGATCGCATTAGATTCACGGACACTGAGCATTACCCCTGAAATGGAACACGCAACACCAGTGGAACAACAAAAACAATCACTGTGAGGGATACCGGTATGTCAGAGAACGTTCAAACCCTGGAAGCCGTGCGTAGCGCGGGCACCAGTCAGGAAACCCAGAAAGTCATCTTTGCCTCGTCCCTCGGGACGGTCTTCGAGTGGTATGACTTTTTCCTCTATGGCGCCCTCGCGGCGGTGATCAGCAAGCAGTTTTTCGCCGGGGTCAACGACACCACGGCGTTTATCTTTGCGCTGATGGCCTTCGCCGCCGGCTTTATCGTGCGGCCGTTCGGCGCGCTGGTGTTCGGTCGGTTGGGGGACATGATCGGGCGCAAGTACACCTTCCTCGCCACCATCGTCCTCATGGGCCTGGCGACGTTCTGCGTCGGGCTGCTGCCGACCTACGCCAGCATCGGCATCGCCGCGCCAATCATCCTGGTGGTGCTGCGCATGCTCCAGGGCCTGGCCCTGGGCGGTGAATACGGCGGCGCCGCGACCTACGTCGCCGAGCACGCGCCCATCGGCAAGCGCGGCTTCCACACCAGCTGGATTCAATCCACCGCGACCCTGGGCCTGCTGCTGTCGCTGCTGGTGGTGCTGGGCTGTCGTTACTTCACCGGCGATCAGTTCGAAGTCTGGGGCTGGCGCATTCCGTTCCTGTTTTCCATCGTGCTGCTGGGCATCTCGACCTGGATTCGCCTGAGCCTGCATGAATCGCCGGCCTTCGTGAAAATGAAAGAAGAAGGCAAGTTGTGCAAACAGCCGATTCGCGACTCCTTCGGCAAGTGGGAAAACCTCAAGGTGGTGTTGATCGCCCTGTTCAGCATCAATGCCGGGCAAGCGGTGACCTTCTACGCCGCGCAATTCTATGTGCTGTTCTTCCTCACCCAGTTCCTGAAAATGGACCCGGCCGTGGCCAACGGTTTGCTGATCGTCAGCGTGACCATCGGCGCCCCCTTCTTCATTTTCTTTGGTTGGCTGTCGGACAAGGTCGGGCGTAAACCGGTGCTGATGATCGGCCTGCTGCTGGCCACCGCCCTGTACTTCCCGATCTTCAAGACCCTGGCCCACTACGCCAACCCGGCCATCGACCAGGCCAGCCGCCAGGCACCTATCACCGTGATGGCCGACCCGGCCACCTGTACCTTCCAGTTCGACCCGGTGGGCAAGGCGAAATTCGACAGCCCGTGCGACAAGGTCAAGACCTTCCTGGTCAAGCAGGGCCTGCCGTACCAGAGTGCTGTCGCACCGGCCGGCAGTGACGTGCAGGTGAGCGTCGGTGACGTGAAGATCGACGGGTTCGACGAAGCCGCTCTGCGCGGTGCCGTGACCCTCGCCGGTTACCCGCAACAGGCGGACATGCAGCAGATCAACAAGCCGATGATCGTGGCGCTGATCGTCGCGCTGATCATCATCTCCGCGATGTGCTACGGCCCGCTGGCGGCGTTGATGGTCGAACTGTTCCCGACCCGCATCCGCTACACCTCGATGTCCCTGCCCTACCACATCGGCAACGGCTGGTTCGGCGGCTTCCTGCCGACCGTGTCGTTCGCGTTGGTGGTGTACACCGGGGATATCTTCTATGGGCTGTGGTATCCGGTGGTGATCACCGGGGTGAGCCTGGTGGTGGGGATGATTTGCCTGCGTGAGACGCGCAACGTCGATCTCGATAAAAACTGACCTGACCTGTCATTGTAGGAGCGAGCCTGCTCGCGATGGTCGTTAACGAAAACACGTGTTTACTGGTTAAACACGGCGCTTTCGAGTCCATCGCGAGCAAGCTCGCTCCTACAGGGGGTTGCGCAGCGTCAGAAGCTGGCCTTGACCGATACCATGAAGTTGCGTGGATCACCGTAGTAATTACCAAACGTCTCGGTACCAATGGTGGCGTAGTAACGCTTGTCGAACAGGTTGTTGCCGTTGAGCGCAACAGACCAGGTGTCGTCGATGCGATAGCCTATGCGACCGTTCCAGACGGCATAACCCGACTGGCTGATCTTTTTTGCACTGTTGGGTGAAACCCGAAAGTTATCGCTCTGCGCGTTGACGCCGGCACCAATGCTGAACCTTTCCAGAGACCCGCTCAGGGTGTAGTCGCCCCACATGCGCAATACATGCCGAGGCACATAGCTGTTGAACGCAGCGCCGTTCAGACTCGTGTCGATGTCATCCAGGGTCTTGGTCTGGGTGTAGGTGTAACCCGCCAGCAATTGCAATCGCTCAATGACTTCACCGCTGATTTCCGCCTCGAAGCCCTGGGCCCGGACCTTGCCGGCATTGACGTAGCAATAGCCGTCAGAGGATGGGCAAGACGAGTTGTAGTCGGTTTGCGCCTGGTCTTTCTGGATCGTGCGAAACAGATTGAAAGAGCTGTTCAAGCGACCGTCGAACCACGCCCCCTTGATCCCCAGTTCATAGCTCTGGCCCACCAGAGGCTTGAGGGTCGAGCCGTCTTCGGCCCGCAAGTTACCCTGGGGCGTGAAGATTTCCGCATAGCTGGTATAGGCCGTGAGGTTTTCATTGAGGTCAAGCAACAGCCCGGCAAAAGGTGTGACCTGCCCCGTTTCCTTGGTGCTGGCGTGTTCAGACGTACCCGAACTGATGAACACCGAATCGGTATCGGAGCTGTACCAGCTGACGCGGCTGCCAATGACGAAGGTCAACGGTTCCGCCAGTTTCAGGCGCAAGGTCGAGTAAGCCCCCTTCTGTTTGGTCACGCTATCGACCGGACCGCCACGGGACGAGTTGTCGATGAAGAAACTGTCGTCCGGCTCCGGAATATGTTTGTCGGGATTGAACACATTTTGCCGTTGCGGCAGAAACGCCACCGAGTAGAAGTCGTCCTTGTTCGAACGACTGGCATTGAAACCCACCACCAGTTCGTGTTGCAGGCCGAACCCATCGAACTTGCCATCCACGTAGGCATCGAGGCCGTAGTCGACTTGATCGTAGTCGTACATGCTGCCCAGCACACCGGTGGTATCCACGCCAGGCGTTACCGCCCCGGAGGCGAACGCGTATTTGATGTCCTGGGTGTTTTTTGTGTAAACGCTGGCGACTTTCAATGCCCAGTCTTCGTTGATCTGGTGTTTGAGATCGCTGAAGACCGTGGTGCGTTTACTGCGCCAGGTGTTCCACGACGGATCGAGGCAGGTTGAACGACTGAGCTTGAGGTCGCTGCCATCCTTGTAGCGCGGCAACCCGCCCCAGCACGGGTTGGCGTCGACATCTTCATAGGCCAGGCCCACCCCGAGCGTGGTGTCCGGGCTCAAGTCGACATCGAGCGCGCCGTAATACACCTGGTCCTTGCGACTGGCATCGTCAATAAAGTAATGCCGGCTCTGCTCAGCAATCACGGCGCGGCCGCGCAGGGTGCCCGAATCGTTCAGTGGGCCGCCGGTGTCGACCTGTGCGCGATAGTTGTCGTAACTGCCGCCCGACAAGGTGATCTCGGTGTGAGGCGTCGCTTGCCCGCGTTTGCGCACGAAGTTCACACCGCCCGCCGTGCCGCCCGCGCCTTTCATCATACCGGCGGCACCGCGCAGGATTTCTACCCGGTCGTAATACGCCATGTCCCCGCTGAAACTGTCGGCCTGAACGTAGAGGTTGCCCATGTCCAGTGGCACGCCGTCGTACTGGTACTGGCCGGACATGCGGAAACCGCGCGAGTAAAAGTATTTGCCGCCCATGGTCGAGTCGTAGACGGTGATGCCCGGGGTCTTCTCCATCACTTGATCGATGGTGTTGAGGTTCTGGTCATCGAGCATCTTGCGGGTCATCACCGTCACCGATTGCGGTGTTTCCCGCAGGGTATGTTCGCCTTTGCCGATAGTGATCGCTCCGGTGGTGTACGACCCGCTGTTCTCGGTCGTCGCGCCCAGCTCCTGCCCATTGATGTTGGTGGCGCCCAGTTCCAGCGCCGAACCGGACACAGGCGCCGCCCGCAGGATGTAAGTACCGTTGCCCTGGGGCTCGGCTTGCAGGCCGCTGCCACCGAGTATGCGTGCAAAGCCTTCACTGACACCGAAAGAGCCTTTCAGCCCGGGGGAACTGAAACCGTCGGTCTGCCGCGCATCGAACGAAATGGCCGCGCCTGCCGCGCTGGCAAAACGACTGAGGACTTCAGTCAGGCTGCCGCCGGCGATATCGAAGGATTGAACCGAACGCTGTTGTTGCGCCGGCACCGGCGCGGCGTACGTTGCAGCAGACCATGAACCGGTTGTCGTAGCCGCCAATAATCCAAACTTCACCGCGGTCGCCAGACGACCAGACTGGTACACCCGAAACATGCTTACCCTCCCCCAAACGATCAATAAAAACTCATTGGGGGATGAGCCGAACGATGCGCATGAATAGTGCAATGGTGCAGAAATTATTTTTATCGGCGTCGCGGATTAGCCCGTAGCACTACCGGAAACATTGACCCAATAGCGGCTGTAGCGGGTGACACGCAACGACAAACCACTCTCCAGCGCTGCCAGCGCCACGTCTGTGTCGTCAATCGGAAAAGAACCGGAAACCTTCAGGTCGGCGATGCTCGAATCGCAGCGCAGAACACCCCTGCGATAGCGCGAAAGATCGGCCAGCAACTCGGCCAAGGGGCGGTTGATCGCGATAATGCTGCCCTGGCGCCACGCCCCGACCGAGGCATCGCTCGATTGCATTGCACCCAACCCGGCAGGACCGAAGGCCATGCGTTGACCAGCCTCCAGCCGTGCCTTCGATGGTGACACGCTCACCTCTACGGCCTTTTCCAGCACCGCCACTTCGCTGCCGCGTCCCTGGGAGCGGACGATAAACCGCGTGCCCAACGCCCGGACCTCGCCATCTCGAGTGACAACCTTGAACGGCCGCTGCGCCGGGTCGACGGCGGTCGAAACGAGAATTTCCCCCGCCAGCAACTCCAGCACCCGCTGCCGGCCATCGAAACGCAGGTTGACCGACGTCTGGGTGTTGAGCAGCAGCGAGCTGCCATCGGCCAGGCGAAATTCCCGGCGCTCGCCGACAGCTGTGCGGTAGTCGGCGAACAGGTCCCGGGTTACCTCACTGCGCCAGCCCAACCACCCGAGGGAGCCCGCCGACGCCAGCACCAGCACACTGCGCAGCACCTGGCGACGGGACCGATCGGCTCCGCGCAAGGCCGGCGCAGCCAGTGCACCCGGAACCCGAGCCATCTGCTCACCGACGTCGGTCATGCGCTGCCAGGCCTGGTGATGCCCAGGATCAGCCGCCAGCCAGGCGCGCCAGGCCACCTGATCGGCATCCGTTGCAACACCGGAGTGAAGCCGCGCGTACCACTGCGCGGCGCTGCTGATCGCTTGCAGTTCGGCGGGCGACAGGCTCATGCGAGCTGCAACTGAATTTGCATCAGACAGCAATGCTCCATGGCCTTGGCCATGTGGTTGTTTACCGTACGCACGCTGACGCCCAGGCGCTCGGCGATCTGTGGGTAGGTCAGGCCATCGAACTGCGAGAGGATGAAGCTCTGCTTGATCTTCGGCCCCAGTCCTTGCAGCAACCGATCAATCTCCATCAGTGCTTGCAGCAAAATCGCCTGTTCCTCCAGCGATGGCTGTTGCCGTTCGGGAGTGGCGGCCAACGCTTCAAGATAGGATTGCTCCAGCGAGCGGCGGCGAAACAGATCAATCAACAGCCCCTTGGCGATCATCGACAGATAAGGCCGCGGCTCGCGGATCTCCAGTGCGCTGCGTGCCTTGATCACCCGGACAAAGGTGTCCTGCGCCAGGTCCGCGGCATCGAACGCGTTCCCCAGACGCTTGCGCAGCCAGCCATGGAGCCAACCATGATGGTCGCAATACAGGTCGTTGACGGCGCTGCGCAGGGATAAATCATTGGCGGACATGAGAGTGGAATAATTCGCGAGTGATAATGACTCGCATTGTCATATTTGTAACAGCTGATTGGCAATAGCCATGGGGGGGCAATCCAGAATGTCCAAGTGAGTAGAAGGACATTCCGGAATTTGCCGATCTGGGGGATAACCGTTGAATCGTGACTGTCTTATCGCTTGAAAACGACAATCAAACCTCGGCGTCAAGCAGCTCGAACTTCACTTGATCCGGGTAGAACGCCACGTACTCTCGAATCTGTTCGACAGATATCTTGGGGTTTTCGTAACTCCACACCGCGTTGGCGCTTTCATGCCCCGGCACCTGCAGGCTGAAATAGCTGGCATCGCCCTTGTAGGGGCAATAGCTGGTGTGGTCGGTGCGGGCGAAATACTTCTCGTCGATGTCCTCTCGCGGCACGTAGTACACCGGCGGGTAGTTGGCCTCCAGCAATACCAGGGCCCGCGCCGAGGCGGCCACTTGAATGCCGTGAAATTTTACCAACAGACAGCCAGGCTGCTCGGCGATGGTGATGACAGGGCTAGGACCGGAGCTTTTCATGGAAAACGTTCCTCATGACGGTAATGGACCTGCAAATCGATGTGGCAGCGTGGCTTGCCCGCGATGGGCTGCGCAGCAGCCCCAAAACCTGAAACCACGATTTATCAGGTATAACCCAAGTTTTACCCTCGCGACTGCTTCGCAGCCGAACGGGAGCGACACACAAACCTGTACATCCATACAGATAAAGATTGCTCCATCGTTCATCAAGCGCCATTCTGTGCATCTCCGGCACATTGATCGACGATGGTGGTTATGCGGCTGTACCTCTGTGAAAAACCTTCCCAGGCCAAAGACATTGCGGCAGTCCTCGGCGCCAAACGCCGGGGCGATGGCTGCTGGCTGGGAACGGACGTCACGGTGACCTGGTGCATCGGCCACCTGCTGGAAACCGCACCGCCGGATGCCTACGACGCGCGCTACAAGCGCTGGGTGCTGGCCGACCTGCCGATCATTCCCGAAAAATGGAAAATGACCGTCAAGCCGCGCACCGCCAGCCAGTACAAGGCGGTCAAGCGCCTGCTCGGTGAAGCGTCCGAACTGATCATTGCCACGGACGCCGACCGCGAGGGCGAGATGATCGCCCGGGAACTGGTGGAGCATTGCCGCTATCGCGGGCCGATCCGCCGGCTCTGGTTGTCGGCGCTGGACGATGCGTCCATCCGCAAGGCCCTCGCGGCCCTCAAACCAGGGAACGAGACCTTCAGCCTCTATCACTCGGCCCTGGGGCGTTCCCGGGCCGACTGGCTGATCGGCATGAACATGAGTCGGCTGTTCACCCTGCTGGGGCGCCAGTCTGGCTATCAAGGTGTGTTGCCGGTCGGCCGGGTGCAAACGCCGACCTTGCGCCTGGTGGTGGATCGCGATCGCAGTATCGCCGACTTTGTGCCCGTCCCCTATTGGGCCATCGACGTGCAACTGCTGCACAACGGCACCGCGTTCACGGCGCAATGGCGCGCGGCATCCGAGCTTTGCGACGACCAGGACCGCTGTCTGAATCAGGCATTGGCGCAACAAGCTGCGGCCGCCATGAGCGGCGCGGCCAGTGCGCGGGTGATCAAACTGCGCACCGAACGGATGCGCGAAGTGGCCCCGCTGCCGTTCGACCTGGGTACCCTGCAGGAGGTCTGCTCAAAGAAACTCGGCCTCGGCGCCCAGGAAACCCTCGACATTGCCCAGGCGCTGTACGAGACCCACAAAGTCATTACCTATCCGCGCAGTGATTGCGGCTACTTGCCCCTGAGTCAGCACAGCGAGGCAACGGCCATTCTGGCGGCGTTGCGCCAGGCCGATCCGGCGTTGAACGCCTTGCACGATCACCTTGATCCGCAGCGGCGCTCACGGGCCTGGAACGATGCCAAGGTCAGTGCGCACCACGGCATCATCCCCACGGCTGCGGCGAAGAACCTCGAACGTCTAGCGGGTAAACAGCGTGCGGTCTACACCCTGATCCGCGCCCGATACCTGGCGCAGTTCCTGCCCAATCACGAGTACGACCGCACCCAGGCCGATTTCGACTGCGCCGGCGAGGCCTTGCGCGCTGTCGGCAAGCAGATCATCGAGCCGGGCTGGAAACGCGCCCTGCCCGAAGCACTGGCTCCGGCCAAGGGGCGCGAAGCCCCGGCACCGCAGACTCTGCCCAACCTGGCCGAAGGCATCGACTGCGCAGTGGCCGGCGTGCAATTCAAGGACCTCTGGACGCAACCGCCAAAGCCGTTTACGGAAGGCGACCTGATCAAGGCCATGAAGAATGTCGCCAAACTGGTGCAAGACCCGCTGCTCAAGCAAAAGCTCAAGGACACCACCGGCATCGGCACCGAAGCGACGCGTGCGTCGATCATTCAGGGCCTGCTCGACCGTGGTTATCTGGTCAAGAACGGCAAGGCCCTGGCCGCCACGCCGGCCGCGTTCAGCCTGATCGACGCCGTACCCCGGGCCATCGCCGATCCGGGCACCACGGCGATCTGGGAGCAGGCGCTGGACATGGTGCAAAGCGGGGAAATGAGCCTGGAAGAGTTCGTCACCAAACAGGCGGCGTGGATGAGCAAGCAGGTCAGTCGCTGTGCCGGCCTGAGCCTGACCATCAGCGGTCCACCGCCCGGCGGGCGCGCCGCAACCCCATGGAAGAAAAAGCGCAAGAGCGCCCCGCGCAAACCATCGACTGGCACCAGGCGCGGGGCAAAGCCGGCAAGCAAAACCTGAACCCGACACCGAACCTTGTGGCCAACCATAATGAAGGGTGTACCTGCCCCGGCGTAACTGGAGCCAACCCGTATGCCTTCGATAGAACTGCACGCCGCCCAACGCGATGAACTGGAAACCATCGAGAACCTTATGCAGTTCTATACCTACGACTTCAGCGAATGGTTACCGCTGAAACTGGGCGAATACGGTTTCTTCAACATCCTGCCCATGCCCGACTACTGGCGAAACACGGCTACCCGACCCTTCCTGATCAAGGTCGACGGTGAACTGGCCGGCTTCGTGACCGTGGATAACCAGGTCCATCTATCCGGTGCCGACTACAACATCGGCTATCTGTTTGTCAGTCGACACTTTCGTGGCCGGGGTGTCGCGCGATTTGTCGTTTCCACCCTCTTGAGTCGGTTCCCCGGTCAATGGCAGATTTTCCACATCGAGGCGAATCAGCCGGCGCGCCTGTTCTGGGCCGCCGTGATGCCGGGGCTCAACGTTGCCGGGCTCACCTTGCATCAGCAGGTGGTAGACCGCTATCCCTGCACTTTTTACCGCTTTGAGTGTCCGCCTTTGTCGTCCTGACCGACACACCTTCGACTCCACCCGCTAATTCCCAACAGCTTTGTCCGACAATATGTAGTGACTAAAAATATTCACTACAAAACCGTTGACGCCTCCGATTTGCCCTTGCATGATGCAGACGTCTCCCCGATCGGGAGTACAGGCAACACGTTTGAGCAAGCTCGTCTGACCGCCGAGCTGTTTTTCCCGGATACACGCTGCCCACAAGGCAGATTGAAGAAGCTGACCTGGCCTGAACGTCCAGTACAAGGGCGAGAAGTCTTGGCGAGCAATCCTCATGAAGCTTGTGGCCGACCCTGAAAATGTCGGCAGTGGCCTTAAGGTTTTCGCCGCTTCTCTTCGTTGTGACGCTATTGCGTAGCAGTTATTCAACACGACTACATGCAACAGACGCAGGACCCCGCCCGATAAGGCGGTCGAACGCTGACGTCCTGGTTTCGGTGCCAGGGATCAACTAACCGATGGGCTACCTGTATTAGCGAATCAACTTTGAAAGATCACCAATTGGTCAAGGGGCTTTATGATGAATCTGAACAATCAACCAACTATCGATGAACTGGCTCGTATCTTCGCTGCAAAGAAAGACAGCCACGACAACCATATTCTCTGGATCAGCAAGTGTGGCCAGGTTCATATCGACTGCCTGTCGCCGCACGCCCATGAAGCAGAGTTCGACCAGAACAACCAGAACCTGCTCGCCCGACTGAAGATGTACCGTCGCGGCCAGGGCTATGTCGGCAAGAAGGCCGCGGCCGACAAGGACTTCATCGGTAATGTTCTGCAAACCCTGAAACAGGCCTGGGCCTCGATGCAGAACCAGAACGAAGTTCGGGTGATTGACCGGTTCTACTGATTAAGATGAGTCATTACTGACTTATTGATAAACAAGGCCTGCTCCCGATAAGGAGCAGGCCTTTTTTTCGACCAGGACACGGTCTCTTGCAGGAGCTGGCTTGCCAGCGATAGTCGTTAACGATAACGCGTGTAAACCGGATAAACGCGGCGCACTTGAGTCCATCGGAGGCAAGCCGGCTCCTTGGGTTGAAGGTTACTTCTTCAGTAACGCCGAGCAGGCGGCTTTATAAGCCTCATACTGATACTTGTTCAGCGTCGCCGACAGCTCAAACCCTTGCTTCTTGGCCTGGGCATTGATGGTCTGCGGCGACAGCAGCGTCACCTCGCAATTGTCCAGCAACTGCAAATCCCCTTCGATCTTGAACGTGGTCGGCCCACCGGCAAACTCACCCTTCTTGCTGCGCTTCTTGATCGCGATCCGATCTATCGAATTCTCGCGCACGAACGACGCAACCTGCGCGGCAAACACTTTGACGTTGGCGGCTTCCTCATCATCGTCCAGGGCAATTTTCTTGGTGGCGAGCGCGACGTGATTCAACGCCTGACCGTCGAGGGCGGCCACGGCGATGATCGCTTCGCTGCCTTTGATTTCGATGTCGCAGATTTTCATTTCGATCCCTTTCACAGCCTAAATCTCGAGTTGATTAGCGGTAATACCAAACGCCGCTGCTATTTTTTTGCGAGTGGCCTTCCGAGGCTTTGAGACGGTCTCTTGCTGGGTAAATGCCGGCTGAGAGACACCCATCCGTTTGGCCACTTCATCCTGTGTAAGGCTCAAGTGCTTGCGCCATGGAGCGCTGTTCGAGGGAAGATCAGCGGACTGTGAAAGCTTGATCGAAATTGTCTTGCGCCTTATCGAGCAGAAATTTCTGTAGGATTTTTAGTATCGCAGTACTGCGAAGTTTCCTTTTCCTTCCTGTGCCTGTGAATTCGGCGGTACGAATTATTTAGTTTGTGCCGCATCATTCATGGACACCCTTCAGATAAGGAGTCTGGAAATGAATGCTCCCCTCTCCCCTTTGTACACCAATGAAGCCTCCCCTGATTTTCTTCGCAGCTAAGAAAATTACCTTTTCTCGCAGCAACTTGAAGGGGCGAACAAAGACGCCTTGAGGATTATTGAACAACAACGGGCTTACGCCAACGCTCATCCGCCCACAGCTATCTACCGTGTGGCAACCGCGGGCAGCCAGCCTCGTAATGGCAGGAGGATTCAGCGTGCAACTTCGCCGTGGGAGTTCACATAGGATAACGACCAAGAAGTACGTGGTGCGCAGAAAGTTATGCCATTCCCAAAAGATCTCCACTGATCATGCGTGTGTGACAAACAGTACAATGCTCGCCATCTAACTCTACAACAACGAAAATGATCACGAACCTATATATGAAGCCAGAAATATTAATTTTCATAGATAACGACTATCTATCAACCTCACTATATCTGTATAGAAGATTACACTTTCAAGCCGCAGCAAAAGAAGGTATCAGATGCATAACAATAATCGCAAAAGATAGTAAAAATATTAGGGAGGCTAGCGATGAAAGTGATGAAGTTTTCTTGGTAGATAGCATTGAAACTAGCGAAGTACTCTGCGCAGTAGAACGTTTAAGCCGGACATACAGTGTGAAAGGACTGTTTTGCTACCCAGCGCATGTCACACCACGTGGGGACGCTAACCATGTAGTTGAAGATATCGCTAAGCAATGCGGGCTTAAATATTACAGCGCCGAGCCGCTAGAGAATTGCAACAATAAATACTTAATGCGTTCACAACTTAGCAATATAAGAGGTGTTAGGTCGGTAAATTTCAGGCTCTTCAACGGAGATTTCGAAACTATGAATGATCTTATATTTCCCGTAGTGATGAAGCCGGTATACGGGGGCGGCTCGGCGTTTGTCTCGATATGTGATGACCGAAAGAGTCTTGAAAAAGCATATAATCACTTCATAGAAAGATTTCCTGACGTGCCTGGAGCCTATTCTTTCTCGGGAGCTGAAAAATGGCTTAGCTCCCCAGAAGAAGATCCTGTGCTATATACGCCGGGCGTTTCCGTGTTAATTGAAGAATTCATTGAGGGGCCTGAAGGTTCTTTAGAATGCTTGGTTATCGACGGCAACATACACCCGATGTTGATATTTGAAAAGATGATAACAAGCAACACCTCCAGTACGGTTTTAGAAAAGGTCATAGTCACACCACCGCAAAGCTTTTCTAACGACCAGATATCGATGATCGTATCAACTATTAGCAATTCTATAAAAGCACTGAAGGTAAAGAACGGATTTTTACACGTTGAGTTCAAATTATCCAAAAACGGCCCCCAAGTGATTGAGGTAAACCCGAGGCTGGGCGGCTTCTTCGTGGACGAAGCACTTAAGGATCTGTGCTCATGTGATGCGTATGCCTTAAACGTCAATTACATAACAAATAAGCCAGTAACCATAGGACACCATTTGGCGGATGACCTTCCGATCTTGCCGGAGGACGCCGTCTACGCGATGCTTCTATTCTATCCAACTCGCTCAGGCTACATCAAAGCTATAAAGCTTCCAGAAATTGATTCTGCGTGTGAGATTTTATCGCAGGTACTGCCTACTACTAACGGCCACAAAGATGGATTCTTCGATGTAGAGAACGAAGAAGCTTATATCGCAAAAATGTGGGTGAGGGCAACGTCTATAGACGAAATACTTCACGTCCATAAAGAGTATGAGAGAAACATTAAAGTCGAAACATCTGAATATCGTGAAGACAAATTACTGGAGCAGTACTAGATGTGCGGGATAGCTGCAATATTTGAGACTTCTACCCGTTCTGATGAAAAGCGCGACTTTGAGGCTACTTTATTAAAAATGCTGGGGAGAATCTCCCATAGAGGCGCTGCTGAAAACTTTGGAGAGCGCTTTATATTTTCTCATGCTGCTATTGGTACCAATCGCTTGCCTATCGTGGAGAGAGAAGACAACAATCAGCCGTTCATAGATAACATTTCAGGTCACGCAATTATATTTAATGGTGAAATTTACAACTTGAATGAGTTGCGATTAATTTTATTATCACACGGAGTGAAATTTTTAGGCAGTTCAGATACCGAGCTAGTTCTTAGAGCCTATACGCACTGGGGGAGATCTTGTCTGACCCGACTCAATGGTATATTCGCGTTTATTATCTACTCACCGGGAGACAACACCGTTTTCGCTGCGAGGGATCGGCTGGGCGTAAAGCCTCTATACTTGACTCAAGAAGGAACTGTCCTCTATTTCGCATCGGAACTGAAAGCACTAATTGGGTTGACCAACAAGACACAAGAAATCCTCCCTGGACATTATTGGGTGGACGGTCGACAGAACGCATATTATTTAATTAGCGAAAGCATGGGGCCGCAACTAGATTACAAGTCTACGGTAAATAAATGCAATGAGCTACTGCACCTCTCGGTAAAGCGTCAAGCCAATACGGATCTTCCGGTAGGCGTAGTTTTCTCTGGCGGGCTAGATAGCGCGATAATTCTTTATCTTGCTAACCTATACCATAAGAACGTCACCGCCTACACGGTCGGAGTGGCTGGCTCAGCTGACGTAGTATTCGCGCAGAGATTATGCAAAGAACTTGGCATTAAGATAGTTATTTCTGATGTTGATCGTGTAGATCTGATGCAGTCTATTAGAACCAGCATATATGTATCTGAACAATTTGAACCCGTAGATATAACTGATGCATTGACTATACATTGTGCTTTCTCCCGAATGAAAGAAGACGGGATACGTATAGCTCTATCTGGAGATGGCAGTGATGAGCTATTCGCTGGTTATGACTTCTTTCAAGGGGCCAGTGACCGTCGTGCGCTTCAGCTACATAAAGTTAAGAACTTGTATCGAACTGATCTACAGCGTGTGGATAGAATGAGCATGTTCAATACAGTGGAATGCCGTGTACCGTTTCTCGACAAAGATCTTTTCGATTTTATAATATCGGTTCCGATGGAGCTCCATGTAAGAGATGGTTTTACAAAAGTTTTACTGAGGGACGCTTTTTCCCTCGAATTACCAGATTATATCACTCGGCGACCAAAAATGAGGATGTCTGAAGGGTCAGGTATAGGCGAACTAATTTTTGACGTACTTCAATCAATGAATGAGAGCCTGGATAGCAAGCCTTTTCCATTAGAAGATAATGCAATTAATAATGCTGCTTTGATACTCCAAGAGTTCGGCTTTGAGCTACCAGACAATCGATATAAGGTACAAGGTCTCGACTATCAAAGCGGCGGATGGACGACCTCGACAACTAAAGACATTGATAAAAACCTCGTCACCCCCCCACCAGCGAAGGATAACAAAAATGATTATTGTAAAGGACACTTTAAGTAAACAGGATTTACTGTCTTCCGACCAATGGGGCGACCACAAATTTCAAATGAAGAATGCCATTCGCACCAAGACTCAGCTGGAAGCCTGGGTAACTCTCAGTGATACAGAATTGAAGGGCATTGAGCAAACAGAGAGCCAGTATAAGTGGATGATTACTCCATATTATGCATCACTGATGGACGAGACCAATGAGAATTGTCCGATTCGGCTGCAAAGCATACCCCACCCAAAAGAAGTTGATGAGAGTAATCAGCAGGAAGATGTAGACCCGGTGGGTGATATGGTTTATATGAAAACCAGACGCGTCGTACATAAGTATCCAAACCGAGTCATATTCCTAGTGTCGGATACTTGCCCAGTTTATTGCAGACACTGCACTAGAAAATTTCACACAACTGATAAGTCAGGCAGTTATTACAACAAAAAGCTTCCCGCCTCATATGATCAAGACATAGAGTACATCGCAAACAACAAAAACATCAGCGACGTATTACTTACCGGAGGCGACCCGCTAATTCTTTCCGATGAGCTTTTGCATAGCATTATATCTAGGCTCAATGCAATCCCCCACGTAGATTTTGTACGCATTGGCTCACGGTACCCGGTTTTTCTTCCGCAGCGGATAACAGATGATTTTTGTAAGATGTTGTCCGAATTCAAATCGATCTGGTTTAGCACCCATTTCAATCATCCCGTGGAAGTGACTCCTGAGGCCTTAAGCGCGGTAGATAAACTTATTTCCCACGGTATACCGGTGCAAAACCAGACAGTGCTGTTGCGTGGAGTGAACGACGACGTCGAAACACTTAGAACGTTGAACCGGATGCTGGTGAAAGGCAGGGTAAGGCCATATTACCTATACCACGCGGACAATGTTCAAGGCGTATCGCACTTTAGGACGTCGATAGAAAAGGGCCTTGAGATTATGGAGCAGCTGCACGGTTATGAAACTGGTTTCAGCGTCCCACAGTATGTTTACACCACTAAACTTGGGAAGATCCCTTTGAATAACCAGTACTTCTATAAGCTAGGCTCTAAGAATTTTGTGCTTGGCTATGATCATAAAACGCTTGAAGTTCCTTGAGGTCAACTGACTCGCGAGTGGTTCACTACCTGGTGGCTTTGAAACTAACTAATTTACCATTTCTTCGGTACTGATATGATATTTACTAAATTAGACTACTCAATGTTAAGCCCAGAATCTATTGTCACTCAATTTAAAGAGGACTTTAGTTTTTCATCTGATGTCACAATCTTAGACCTTCCTAAAGCCAATCAACAGCGACCGACGCCGAAACATTGGAGGGATGACTGTCATTCAAACTACGATGATCTATTTCTTCAGTTGTCAAGACATGTTGGTGATGTTTTCGGTTATAGCGACCTGCAGAACGGCAAGCTTGTTCAAGAAATATTCCCAATCTTCAAAGATAGAAATAAACAGTTGGGAAGTGGCTCTGTGCATTTAGAACTGCATACTGAAGACCCCGCTTTACCTTATAGGGCCGATGTACTAGGTTTTTTATGCGTAAGAAACGACGATAAAGTCCCAAACTTGCTGTCTTGCCCAGATTTTTCAGCCGTTGATGCAACACTCAAGCACAGGTTAACGGAGACCCTTTATACCATTCTTTCCGACCGACCCTCTACGATCGAATATAAGCCAACGTCTCTAGAGACGGCGGTATTGCAAGAATCACCTACCGAGGGCTACAGCTTCATTTATGATCCTGTCTACGTTGACTACAGCAAAATGTCTCATTGCGAAGAACTAGTTTTTAAGGATTTTATCAAGCTGGTTGAGTCAGCAACCTTTGACTTATCAATGAACGAAGCACAGGTTTTGTTTATCAACAACTACAAGTGCGCTCATGGCAGGCCACAATTTACGCCAAAGTACGATGGAACGGATCGATGGCTGAAAAGAGTACAGATTTCCAAGGATGTGTCTAAGCACCTAGACCGGGAGTACAGTCTTGATATCATCACTGATATATAACCGTGCCGCGAGGCTTTCCCGTAGATATACATCCGAGATGCGCGAGAGTTCTCGGCTCTCGCTAGCCTTTGTATCTGGCAATATCGCGCATGTGATTATTGCGACTACGGATGTAATAATGGCTGGATGGATTAGTACCGAGGCGTTAGCTGCGTCGACTTTGGCACAGGGCCTCTACTATCTTCTGTTTTTATTATTCTCCGGGCTACTCATCTCTACCATCCCGTTTATTACTGATGCATTGGGATCTAAGGCAAAAGAAGAACAATATGCATCTGTATCGACCAGCTGCATTCAGCTCATAGTAGCTGCGTTTTTAATATGCATAGCAATGCTCTATTTTACGAAAGAAATATTAGTTTTTTTTGGCCAGGATCCGCTTGTTTCTCTCGAAGCTCAGAGATACATGAATAGCCTGATGTGGAGCATCGGCCCAGCGATTTTATTTGTACACCTCAGAAATGTGTTATCAATAATGGGATCAGCGCGATATACAGTTATCGCAATTATTACAGCAGCGATCTTTAACTTCGTTGCTAACCTGATTCTAATATTTGGTTTTTTGTGGATACCCCCCTTGGGTTTGTTCGGTGCAGGTATCGCCACGACGTTAACAAACATTTTGCTTTGTATATTGCTGGTCATATTAGGCTTAATGAATCCGCAGTTCAGGGAGCGGCAGCACTGTATAAAATTGATAGTAGTGAGAGTGTGGTTGATGCTGCCTATTTTAAGAAATGGT
Source organism: Pseudomonas sp. GW823-FHT02E01 (assembly GCF_058797535.1). Classification (NCBI taxonomy): domain Bacteria; kingdom Pseudomonadati; phylum Pseudomonadota; class Gammaproteobacteria; order Pseudomonadales; family Pseudomonadaceae; genus Pseudomonas; species Pseudomonas sp. GW823-FHT02E01. The sequence continues at coordinate 26,924 of NZ_JBXAJS010000018.1, forward strand.
ATTCCGGTCTCTCTAACGCAGGCAAATGACACGCTATTTTTCTTCATCCTCACAATCATAGTGGGTAAGTTTGGAGTCGTTGCGTTGGCTGCTCATGGTATCGCAATGCAAGTTCTTCAAGTCGTATTTACAATACCTAATGGCATTTCTCAAGCTTCTACTACGAGAATAAGCCTCTGCTCTCCTTTGGGTGTGTATTCGCGGCGGACGAGTGACGCCGGATGGAGTGCTTTATGGCTCGGCTGGATAGTACTCACTGTAATATCTTCTATCTTGATTATTTTTTCCCATGATATTGTTCAGCTATTTGTTGCTCGGGGTGAAGATGGAGATGACGAGCTCATCAAGCTTTCGAGCCTTTTTGTCTGCATTTTAGGAGTCTTCCATTTCTTTGATGGAAGTCAAATGGTACTGCTCGGTATATTTAGGGGCTTGAAACAGACCGTCTTTCCGATGTTGCTTTCGATTATTTGTTTTTGGCTAGTGGGGCTACCGCTCGCTCTCTTATTGGCATTTTATACTGACCTAGGAGCAGCGGGTGTATGGTGTGGCGTAGGGCTTGGACTTATAGCGCTGTTCTCTCTACTTCTATTTAGATGGATCCGATACAAGGCTCCGGCGCAGGTTGCGGCATGAGAAATCTATACGGCATTCGAGGTATAAATTACATACTGAAACACAGTATATTCGTGATAGCTTGCTTAGTATTACTATCTATATTGCTTATTCTGGCGGTACCGAAGGGTTTTTTGTCGATATATTCGGTGTCTTACTGCTGCTTGTTATTTTTTCTTCTCTATTCCATCAGCGCCTGGCCGATTTTTCGCTCCCAATTTGATACGCTCAATATCGTCGTACCTTATTCCACCGTGCGACGTTTTAGTAGCTACACCTGTTGGCTCGTTCCGCTCTCCATTTTTACGTTTGTGGCGGGACTCTATAACAGAACTGAATTAGTCGGATTTGGACTTTTAGTATCAAGCCAGTTATTACTACTTTGCCTCATAATCTGGTTATATGCGACGGTTGTGATTTCCTGCAGGTCTGCTCTAAAGTGGCGGGAGCCGGTGCTCGCATTATGGTACAAGGCATTAGATGACCTTGGCGATATTGACGATAAAACTCGCGAGTGTATCCTCGATCTAATTGAGTCGGAATTTCATGAAAGAGAATTATCACGCTCTAGCCGCCTATCCAGCGGTTTGCTTAAGCCTGTCATGCCTATACCTTATGCTACGAATATAAATATCAATGGATTTAAGTCGTCGTTCGGACCCAGAAAGCCTCTTTGGTCTAAAGACGATTTCAGCTTCCTCTCAGGCATTGATAAGCTTCTTGCCGAGATGACGCAGGAACTAATCCAGCTCTATGAAAAACACAAAAACACCCAGGAAAAATATCCCTTTCATGGCGATCCTTTGTGGAAATCAGTTCCACTTTATAAAGGAGGTCAAAAAGTTGCTGTATACGCTGACCTTGCTCCAAATACGATTCGCTTTGTCGAGGATGTTGTGCAAGGCGCTACTATCAGAGAGGTTGTGCTTTCAAGCCTAGAACCGGGTGGTCACATCGAGCCGCATCTGGATTATGTTTATCCTATGCTGACATTACATCTTCCTATCCTTTGTGCTGACGATGGATTATCTGGACTGAGAATCGGGGAAGAGATCGTTAGTTGGAGAACGGGTGAAATAGCAATCATTGACACAACTTTTCAGCATGAGTCTTGGAACCATAGTGAATGTACTCGTGTAAATCTGATGTTTGATTTCTGGCCCGGGGACCTGAGCCCGTCGGCGAAAGCTTTTTTCACTGAAGTCTACTCGCGGCAGATGCTGCGACACTTAAAATAATTACAGTTGGTGAAAATCATGTCAAACCCGAGCCAGCAGTTATCGAAGGTCTTGAGTGAAGGTCCTAAAATACGTGATTTAATTCAGATGCACGACGGTGAACTAAACCTTGAAGTCCCGCAGGAAGTTTCTCGCGCGACGATTGACGCGTTAATAAATGGGCACACTGGCTATTGTAATCTTACTGGCATAGATGTTTTGAAAAACGCGTTGATCGAGAGATGCTTTCAACAACATGGTAAGTTGTGCGACCCGGCCGAAACTTTAGTTTCTAATGGTTCAAGCCAGGCGTTGTTCATGTTGATGAAATGCATATTATCCAACGCGGACGAGGTTCTGATTCCAAATCCATGCTGGCCCGCCTATAGATCTTACATAGAACTTAACGGGGGTATTGCCGTCGATTACGAAATGGGAAATATGGGTCTCGACATAGTTGAAGTTCGCAAGCTGGTGACTCTCAAAACCAAGGCGTTGATTATTAACTCACCTCACAACCCCACTGGCTTGATTCTCAGTCGACAAGATATTCTAGAATTGGTGGCGTTATCTCAAGAGTTTGGCTTTCTACTCATTTCCGATGAAGCCTACGAAGGCATCATTTTCGGTAGCGGTGAATATGTCAGCCCTCTGGATCTTATGGCGGACTCTAGCCTGCTGGTGGTTACACGCACGTTCTCAAAACTGTTCTCTATGTCTGGTTTTAGAATAGGCTATATGTTCGCGGATAGAAAAATCATCGACCGATGCTCCACGCTTCAGGGCGTCATGACGGACAATGCGTGTACATTTGCGCAGCACGGTGCCTTGGCAGCTATAGCGTTGCCTAAGAGCATTCTTAAAAAACGTGTTGATGAGTTGCAACACCGAGCCTATTACTGCCATCAATTATTAAGCACTACGTTTGACATTGTACGGCCGCAGGGTGGTTTCTTTCTATTTCCTGACATTTCCCGAGTATTGGGTGCTACTTGGAGTTCGGATACCCAATTTGTAGACGATCTCCTCAATGTAAAATCCGTTTCGACCACGCCAGGGTCTTCTTACGGTATGAAGGACCATATCCGCATCTCTATTGCTTCCGTTAATGAAGCTGAAATTAAAGAAGCGTGCGGGAGAATTATTGATCTTGTCCACCATCGCTGATTTTCATACGACAGGTGTTACTAGTGTGGAAACCGTTGTCGCTTGGAGGATCCATGGTTTCATCAGATATTATAGTTGGTCGCGACATTTATTTTAGGTCAAGACAGCTCCATATCTTATAGCCACCTATGTTCCGGTCTAAAATTTTATTGGTCACCAATTATGCACACTATTGAAAATATAGCGGTAAGTGTTGAAAATCGCACAGAAAAATTCGAGATTGAACGTTTCAAGGTTTATACCTTGAATCAAATTGACCAGATTCCTCAGCTTGCTAAATTAGACAGCCGGACTATTTGGGCGATGAAGGTGGTGGCAAGCGTTCTGCCATTTCGAGTCAATGAATATGTTATCAAAGAATTGATCGACTGGAATAATATTCCAAACGACCCTATATACCAGCTTACCTTCCCCCAGAAGGATATGCTGGATAACGAGTCTTTTGATCTAATAGCATCTTTACTTTTAAGGAATTCCGACCGCTCATCCTGTGAGGTCGCGATAAAAGCGGTTAGAGCTAGACTCAATCCCCATCCAGCAGGACAGCTGGAGCGTAATATTCCTTCACTGTCTGGCGTGACAGTAACGGGTGTCCAGCACAAATATCGTGAAACTGTGCTGTTTTTTCCAAGCGCTGGTCAGATTTGCCATAGCTACTGTACTTTTTGTTTCCGTTGGGCCCAATTCACGGGTGACCAATCGCTCAAGATTGCTGCTAAGGAAAACGCCCAGCTATTGGATTACCTTCGAGCCAACCCTAAAGTGACTGATGTTTTAATTACTGGCGGAGATCCGCTAGTTATGAAGACAAGCAATCTACGTGCTTACCTAGAAACTCTTTTGACGCCTGAATTCGAGTACATCCACACTATCCGAATTGGTACAAAGGCGCTTTCTTTCTGGCCTCAGCGGTTTGTGACTGACAGCGACGCAGGTGAACTTCTTGATCTATTTAGGAAGATCATCAACAGCGGTAAACACTTAGCGTTAATGGCTCATTATAATCATTGGGCGGAACTTGAGCCTGCCATTGCTCGAGAGGCTATTCTTCGTGTTCGACAAACCGGCGCTCAAATACGTAGCCAGGGCCCGTTACTGGCTCATATCAATGACTCTGCTGACGTCTGGGCGCGACTTTGGCAGACGCAAATCCAATTAGGCATTATTCCTTACTATATGTTTATCGAGCGTGACACCGGCGCCCGCCGGTATTTTGAAGTCCCTCTTGTATGTGCGTGGGAAATTTACCGGGACGCGGTCAAACAAGTTTCAGGTATTGCCAGGACTGCCAGAGGACCTTCGATGAGCGCAGATCCGGGGAAAGTTGAGGTCTGCGGTTTAGCTGAAATTCGAGGAGAAAAGGTGTTTGTTTTACGTTTTATCCAAGCACGAAACCCGGATTGGGTGCAGAGGCCATTCTTCGCACGATTTGATCCCGATGCTACGTGGTTCGATCAACTAAAACCGGCTTTTGGGGAGACTGCGTTCTTTTTCGAGAGGGAGGTTTCTTAACCCGTTTTTGCCAGCGTTGCCGCTGATGATCAAACTGCCAGGCTGGGACAATGTGCTCCCACTCAATACTCTGTGCGCGGCTTTCATGGATGCGCGTTTCATAACTGCAGGACGCGAGATCAACTGGTCGCGGTAGGAATGGCAGCCAACTGCCACCCCCGCACAGATCCGTACGTGCGGAATTACCGCATACAGCTCCTGCCTTGGGTTATGAGTAAGCGCTCCACACACACCACCGACTTCAATGTGAGTAGCCCGCTCAACTATTCGCGCGTTCTTTGACACCATCGATCACGAGTGGATGATGTGCTTTCTGCAACACCGAATCGCGGATCGACGGGTGTTAGCGTTAATAGTCCGATGGCTGCGTACAGGTGTTCTTGAAAACGGAAAGCGAACTCCTGCGAAGCAGGGCACACCACAAGGTGCGCCTATTTCACCGCTATTAGCCAATATCTATCTGCACTTGCGGCTGGAAAAGGCGCGGCAGTTGCTGCGTCAGACCGACATGAGTGTGCTGGAAGTGAGCAATGCCTGCGGGTTTGAATCGCCGTCGTATTTCACCCGCAGTTATCGGGCGAAATATGCACGGTGCCCACGAGAAGACCGGCGTACCGCAAAAGCATGAACACTCGAGATCCGCTGTAGAAGCGAGCTCTGCTCGCGAAAAACGCCTGGGCGACGCGTTCATTCAGGTAGCACGCGTATTCGTTAACGTCCATCGCGAGCAGAACTCGCTCCACAGGGTTTAGTAGTGGTTATGAAAGATCAGTAGCCAACACCAGATCCACAAACGCCAGCGACGCCGCACTGTGGTAGTTGTTCTTGCGCCGAAGCAACGCCGCCCCGCGTTCAGGTGTTGCGCCCAGCATCGACAGTTTGCGCAGTGCCCGATCCTGAGTGGCGATGGCTTCCGGCAGGATCGTGGCGATGGTGGAATGCCGGATCACTTCCAGCAGCGTGTTGACCGAGTTCACTTCAATCGCCACTTTGGGCGTGATCTGCACCTGCGCGAAATACTCGTCGATGCACGTGCGGGTGATGTAGTCCGGGGTCAGCAGCGCAAACTCAAGCTGAGCCACCTCCTCAAAGGACAACGCGTCCTGATGTTCGTATAGCGGATGATCGCGCCCAACCATCAACCCCAGGGTTTCGGTAAAGGCCGGGATCGATTCGATGTCGGTGCTTCTCACCTGATCGAACGCAATCGTGATATCCAGCGAATCATCCGCCAGCCCGGCCTCGATCCCGTCCATCGACAACTCGAAAATCTCCAGGTGGATGTTCGGGTAACGCGCCACGTAGTCGCGCACCAGCGGCCCTACCAGATAGGCCATGAAGGTCGGCGTCATGGCCAGGCGCAAGGTCCCGCGGGACAAATCCTTCACGTCGTGCAACGCACGCTTGCCCGCTTCCAGCTCCACCAATACCCGCCGCGCGCATTCAATATAAGCCTCGCCGGCATCGGTCGGCTTGACCGTGCGCGAGGTGCGGTCGAACAGGCTCACGCCCAGGGAGTCTTCCAGTTGGCGGATCTGCTGCGACAAGGTCGGCTGGGACACGTGCAGCACTTCGGCGGCGCGCGTGAAACCACCGTGGTCGGCCACCGCCAGCAGGTAACGCAAATGTCGAAGCAACATGGGATTCTCCATTTATAGGCAGTGCTTATGGATTGCATTGTATATCGGTCTTGGACGCTATGGATGGATCGGCAGAAGATGGCCCCACACCCAAGCAACTCCCCTTCCGATAGGAGAATCACCATGCAACAGTCCCATGCCTATAACGACCCAAGCCTGGCCCTGACCACTTCTGTCCTTGACGCCAAGGCGCGTAAAAACCTGTCGTGGCAGGACCTGGCCGACGGCACCGGATTGAGCCTGGCCTACGTCACCGCCGCCCTGCTCGGTCAACATCCGCTACCGGAAAGCGCGGCCAAATTGGTCGGCGACAAACTCGAACTGGACGCCGACGCCGTGGCGCGACTGCAGATCATCCCGCTGCGCGGCAGCCTCTCGGGAGTGCCGACCGACCCGACCATCTATCGCTTCTACGAAATGATCCAGATCTACGGCACCACCCTCAAAGCCCTGGTTCATGAGCAGTTCGGCGACGGCATCATCAGCGCGATCAACTTCAAGCTCGACATGAAAAAAGTCGAAGACCCGGAAGGCGGTTCCCGCGCAGTCATCACCCTAGACGGCAAGTTCCTGCCCCTGCGTCCTTTCTAAGTTGATAGCGGCCCGCACGCCCCGTGCGGGCCGAACCCTGCTCAGCCATGAGGAAGCGATCATGAAAGCGCTCATCGACGGTTTCTTGAAGTTCCAGAAAGAAGCCTTTCCGCAACGCATCGACCTGTTCAAACACCTGGCCACCACCCAACATCCAGGCACGCTGTTCATCACCTGTTCCGACAGCCGTGTCGTGCCGGAACTGCTGACCCAGCAAGAGCCCGGTGAACTGTTCGTGATCCGTAACGCCGGCAACATCGTGCCGTCCTACAGCCCGCATCCGGGTGGTGTGTCGGCCACGGTCGAATACGCCGTCGCCGTGCTCGGCGTGACCGACATCGTTATCTGCGGTCATTCGGACTGCGGCGCCATGACGGCGGTAGCCAAGTGCAAATGCATGGATCACCTGCCCGCCGTCATCGGCTGGCTGCAACACGCTGAGTCGGCGAAAGTGATCAACGAGGCCCGGCCACATGCCAGTGAAGCGGCCAAGGTCAGTTCAATGGTTCGGGAAAACGTCATCGCCCAACTGGCCAACATCCAGACGCACCCGAGCGTGCGACTGGCCCAGGAAAAAGGCCTGTTGAACCTGCATGGCTGGGTGTACGACATCGAGACCGGTTCGATCGACGCGCTGGATGCCGACAGCCGAAGCTTCGTGTCGCTGGTCGAGCATCCAAGCACTTGTGCCGTATCGGCCAAAGTGATCAAGGCCGCGTGATCAGCACCGCCGATTGTTGAAGAAAGTGACCGCCCTTGCAGCGGTCACTGATTGCGCCATCTCAGCGTTTGACGCCCAGATCGATTTGGGTCATGCGACTACGAATGGTAAACACGCCATCACCCGAGAGAATCGCACTGCGAGCAAACAGGCGCCCGCTATCCCAGTTCGAAAGCCCCAGTTCCGGCTTGTTCAACGCGTACTGGCCATCGACCCAACGGGTGATGCCATTGCCGACAAAAGGCGCGTTGACCGCGTTGTAGAAGCGCTCCTGAGCCTCGGCACTTTCACTGATCAATGACACGGTGAATTGCGGGCTGTAGCGATTGAACAAGGCAATGGCATCGTCCAGGTTGTCGACGATCTTCAGGCTGACTTCCGGGGTTTCTTCCCACTCCCATTCACGGCCCAATTGATCTTCCGGCAACGGCTCGGCCTGCGCCTCGCTTTGATAGCCTTCGGCACGGTATACCTGGACCATTGCAGTCAGCCAGTCTTGCAGCAGGTGCGACTCGCTGCCTTCAACGATATGCAGCTTGCAGCCCTGGCCCCGTGCGGTGCCGGCCTGCTTGAGTGCGTCGAGGAACAGCGGCACCAGTTCAGCGGCGCGGTCGCGGTGAATCAGGCAGACGTTCAGGGTGTTGCAGACCTTGCGGTCCAGGGAGTTGCGCACCACGGCGGCAAAGCGCGGGGCGTCGGCATCGGCGTTGGCGATCAACCAGGCGCCACCGGTGCCGTGCAGGCTGACCGCCGTGCCAGCCTGCTGCGCGATGCTGCCCAACTGGCTGACGGCGCGCCCCGAACCACGGGCCACTGCCAATGACAGGCGTCGGTCAGCGAACATCGCCCAACCGGCGGCGTGGTTGACACTTTCCACCAGCGACACGGCACCGGCCGGCAAACCGGCGTCGCTTAGCGCAGGGTTCAGTGCATGGGTGACGATCGCCTGGGCGGTGCCCAACGCATCACTGCCAATGCGCAGCACGGCGGTGTTGCCGGTACGCAACACACCGGCCGCGTCGGCAAACACATTCGGCCGGCCTTCGAAGACGAACGCGACGATGCCCAGCGGCGAGACCACTTGCTCGACTTTCCAGCCATCGTGTTCGACGCAACTGATCACCTTGCCACGACTGGCCGGTGCATCACGCCAGGCGCGCAGGCCGGCGATCATGTCGCAACGCATGCGCTCATCGGCCAGCAACCGGGTGGTCGAACGACCTCGCGCCTTGGCCCGTTCGATGTCGGCCAGGTTGGCGGCTTCGATCAAGGCCCAGCATTGCGCGGTTTCCAGGCGTTGGGCAAACAGGTCGAAGAAGGCGCTGATGGCTTGATCGGACACTGCCGACAGCGCGGTGAATGCCGCCTGGGCGCGCTCGATCGCGACGTTGGCCGCTTGCTGGTCCGCCACGGGAATCAGCAGCAACTCGCCGCTGACCTGCTCCACCAGCAGGTGGTCACCGGGCTGGAAGCGTTGCGCCAGTTCGGGGCTGACGACAGTGACACGATTACCGGCGAAAGGGATTGGCGTGCCAGCGACTAGACGTTCGAGCGCAAGAGACATGAAGCGGTTTCACCATGCAGGGGGCGGCCAGAAAATGTATAGCAATTTCCCTGTGGGAGCGAGCCTGCTCGCTCCCACAGGGGGTAAGCGATGGCCGTTTACGTATCTCAGTGTATACAGCCCCACCCCAGACACACCTCGCACTCAAAACCCCGCCACAACGACACACCGCAGATACACCCCTTTGATGAAATACGCCTGTCGATTGGCCAAGCCGATCAAAGCGCTCAACTCTCGGGGGTATGCCGTTGCCCCGCCGCCCTGACCTGAAAGAGAACTACGCCCATGAACACCTCCGTTTCTTCGGCCGTCAAAGGCCTGCACCTGAACCTCGACCGCGCCGGCGACTGGGTTGCCCCCCTGGCGCTGCGGGTGTTCCTCGCCTGGGAATTTTTCGAGTCCGGCCTGGAAAAATTCAACGGCCAGAACTGGTTCGCCGATATCCAGGAGCGCTTCCCGTTTCCGTTCGACCACCTTCCAGCGACGCTGAACTGGGAACTGTCGATGTGGGCCGAACTGATCTTCGCCCTGACCTTGCTGGTGGGCCTGGGCACACGTTTTTCGGCGCTGAGCCTGATGGTGGTGACCCTCGTCGCAACCGCCGCTGTCCATTGGCCCGCCGACTGGCACAGTCTCAGTGAACTCGCCCAAGGCTATGCCATCAGCAACAAGGGTTACGGCAACTTCAAGCTGCCTTTGATCTATCTTGTGGCCCTCACGCCGCTGTTGCTGTCGGGTGGCGGTAAGCTCGGCATCGATGCGCTGCTGGCGCGTTGCTTCTGGCGACGCTGAAACGACAGCTGCAACGCCGACAAACAAAAAGGGGACTTCCATGAAGTCCCCTGTTTTTTTTTCCCCGGAACTAACCCATCACCTCTTCCAGCCCGGTCTGTTCGGTCAGTTTCGGATGCGCGCTGCGCTCATGCACATGGGATTGCGGCGTGCGGTCGATCAGCAGACTCAGCAGTTCCGGGCGGCTGTAGTGTCCACGGGAATCCATCATGCGCTTGCGCTTGTCGATCAGGCCCATGTCGAGGTCGGCGATCACCTCGCCCTCACCTTCCTGCAACGAACCCAGCACCGAGCCATCCGGGCCGATGATCGCGGTGTAGCAACCGCCGGAGATCGGACCGATGGCGCAACCGGTGTCGGCCATGATCTGCGCCTGTTGCTCGGGGTACAGCCACGCCGTGGAGTTGACCACAAAGCATGCGGTCTCCAGAGCATGCTGACGAATGCTGACTTCCATTTGCGAGGCGAACAGCGGACCTGCAAACGACCCCGGGTACATGGCCGCATGGATCTGTTCGCCATCGGCCATCAACGCATAACGGGCCAGCGGGTTGAAATGCTCCCAGCAGGCCAGTTGCCCGATGCGCCCTACCGCGCTGTCGACGGCCCGCAGGCCGGAGCCGTCGCCCATGCCCCAGATCATGCGCTCGTGGTAGGTCGGGGAAATCTTGCGGCGACGCTGGATCAGCGAGCCGTCGGCATCGAACAGCAACTGCGTGTTGTACAACGTGCCACCATCGCGCTCGTTGACGCCGATGGACACGACCATCCCCGCTTGCCTGGCCGCAGCGCCGATGGCATCGGTGGCGTGCGAAGGCACGGTGACCGCCTGGTCCAGCAGCTTGAGGTGTTCGGCGGCCATTTCGAATGGCGACTGCACGTAGGAAAAGTACGGGTAGTACGGCACCACGGTTTCCGGGAATACGGCGAATTGCACACCCTGCTCGCCGAGTTCGAGAATCTTCTGCACCACTTTGTCGACGGTGCCTTCTCGGCTGTAAAGAACAGGGCTGATTTGTACGGCGGCGGCTTTGACGAGGGTCATGGCGGTGATCTCATTGAGGGAAAGGTTTCAACGAGATAAATATTACGTAAATAATATTAAGACCTGAATGTCGTATACACCACCTTTCAGGACATCACGATTCAGCCCCGACTGGCACGCTGAATCACCTGCGGCGGCTGCCCGAACGCACGAATAAAAGCGCGGCGCATCCGCTCCCGGTCACCAAAGCCGGTGTCCGTCGCTACCGCATCGATAGAGTGCCGTCCGGTTTCCATCATCAACCGGGCCGACTCCACCCGCAGGTTTTCGATGGCCTTGGCCGGAGACTGGCCGGTTTCGGCATGAAACACCCGGCTGAATTGCCGAGGGCTGAGATTGGCCGCACTGGCCAGCTCCTCGACCGACAGCGCGGACTTGAGATTCTGCCTGGCGTAATTCAGCGCGGCCTGTATGCGATCGGTCTTGGGGGCCAGCTCCAGCATCACCGAAAACTGCGACTGCCCGCCGGAACGCCGGTGATACACCACCAATTGCCGCGCTACCTTGCGTGCAACGTCGACGCCCAGATCGTTCTCCACCAGGGCTAGCGCCAGATCGACGCATGCGCTCATGCCGGCAGCCGTCCAGACGTTGCCGTCGTTGATGAAGATCCGGTCTTCCTCGACCTTCACGTTCGGGTACGCCTTGCGAAACGCCGACACATGCGCCCAGTGGGTGGTCGCCCGCCGACCATCAAGCAAACCGGCCTGGGCCAAGGCAATCGCCCCCGTGCAAATCGAGCCCAGACGCCGGGTGCCGTGGCTGGCGCGGCGCAGAAACTCCAACATGCCCGGCGTGGTCGGGCGGATCAGGTTGTCGCCCAGGACCAGTAGCGTATCGAACGCGCGCTGGTCAAACGCTTCGGTCTGCACTGCAAAACCGGCGGACGTTTGCACCAGGCCACCCGGCTCGGACAGCAATGCAATGCGGTACAACGGCTCGTCGCCGGCGCTATTGGCCAACTCGAAGGCGGCACACATGGCCAGGCCCAGAACCTGGAAGCCGGGGTAAACAATGAGTCCGATCTGGTGCATGGCGATATGACCCTAAACGTGGCATGCCTGATGTTCAGGCCAGAAGACTTGTACTCTAACCCGAACAGCAGGCGCCGGGCATCAGGGTGGAGCACCTCGCGCATCGGCCGATAGCGACGGATAATCAGGTGGTTTCCATCCCACCGAGGAATTGCAGGATGTCACTGACTCTTTATTTCCATCCGCTCTCGTCGTTCTGCCACAAAGCGCTGATCGCTCTCTATGAGCTGGGAATCGAGTTTGAAAAAAGGGTCATAGACCTGGGTAACGAGGCTGACCGGGCCGAGCTTCAAGCGCTGTGGCCGATCGGCAAGTTTCCGGTGCTGCGCGATCACGCCCGGCAAAAGGATGTGCCGGAGTCGAGTGTGATCATTGAGTACCTGGACCGGCTTCATCCCGGCCAGGTGCATCTGGTTCCGGACGACTGGGAAACCGCGCTGGAGGTGCGTCTGTGGGATCGTTTTTTCGACCTGCACATCCAGGTGCCGATGCAGAAGATCGTCGCTGACAGAATCAATGCCGCAAATGGCGACCTGACCCGCGAACGCGCCGCGCTAATGACGGCGTACGGCATGCTTGAACGTCAGCTGGCGGCAAGAACCTGGGTCGCCAGCCCCGCGTTCAGCATGGCCGACTGTGCCGCCGCCCCGGCACTGTTCTACGCCAGCACCCTCGTACCCTTTCCCGGCGATCATCGCCACTTGAGTGCTTACTTCGACAGGTTGACCCAAAGGTCCTCGGTCAAGCAGGTCATCGACGAGGCAAGGCCGTATTTTTCCTGGTACCCGTTTGCCGAGGCCATCCCGGAGCGCTTTCGGTAGTGACGCCAGCGCGACCGGGGAACGGGAGGCAAAAACCAACGAATCGACGAGTCGACGAATAATAACCGTCGGTCGAGTGTTATCTGATTATGCAGGAATAAAAAAATGGCAGGGGCGGCTGGATTCGAACCAACGCATGGCAGGATCAAAACCTGCTGCCTTACCGCTTGGCGACGCCCCTGTATCTGTTGCGATGAGTGCCTGGCACTCGCTTTCTTGAGTGGCAACAAGACCTGTTGCCTGCTCTCGCGGCTGGTTCCCTGAGGGCCGCTGCAAGAGTGGGCGCAAATTTACCAACTTTTTCCTCGTCTGGGAAGCCCAAACAAAAAAAATTGTTCATTAAAACAGGCGCTTAGTGTTGAGCCGGATCTCGGGGATTTATCGGCGCACATTCAGCCCGAACAGCTCTGCTACGCTTTTCTTTACTCGAATTGAATCGGGAATCGTTTATGCAACACCCTTCCCTTGCCATTTGAGGGCGCCAAAAGTGAAAGGCAAATTAATGGGGGCCGCTGCAACCCTTCTGGTACTCGGGACCGCGGTTTATGGGTTGAACACCTGGGAACACATCCAGAACCAGCGACAGGAAGCGGTCTGCAAGGCCGCTCGGGAGCACCTGAATGACCTGGAAACCCAAGCGCGAGCCTTGGCCTCCGGGTTGACGGTCGAAGCCTATGCCGAAGCCGAAAAAGCCGAGGCCGGCCAGTTGGTCCTGGCACTCGATACCGCCAGGAATGAAGCCGAGGTCGATGCCGTCATCGACAAGCACGCCGCTGCCATCGAGGCGCAGATAACGGCCGAGGAGGCTGAGGTCCAGTCCCGAGGCGAACAACCCTTCCTCGGTCAGGAACTGAAAAGGCAACGCATCCCGACCGACGTCAAACAGGAATTCAAACGAGCTGAAAAGGCCGTCGCCGATACCTGTAAATAGTGTCGACCGCCAGCTCCAGGTTTATCGTCAGCGTCTGGAATTTCAGCAAAAGAGGTTTCAGGCTGGAACAGGTGAGCGCGCTGTTGCAGCGCACTCACCGGTCACTCAGTGCGGCGCGCGCGGGATGGTCTTGAGCAGGTCTTCGGGGCTGATGTGCCCCACCACGCTGCCCGGTTGCGGCAGGTTGAGGATGTGGCCTTTCATCTTGCCGATGATGTGCATTTCACAAGGCTTGCAGTCGAACTTCAACGTCAGCACTTCATCGCCGTGTATCAGCTGCATCGGTGCAACCTTGGTGCGCACGCCAGTCACGCCCTTGGCCTGTTTCGGGCACAGGTTGAAGGAGAAACGCAGGCAGTGCTTGGTGATCATCACCGGCACCTCGCCGGTTTCCTCGTGGGCCTCGTAGGCCGCGTCGATCAGCTTGACGCCGTGGCGGTGATAGAAGTCGCGGGCCTTCTGGTTGTAGACGTTGGCCAGGAAGGACAGGTGCGACTCCGGGTACACCGGCGGCGGCGTGGTCTCGGCCTTACGGCTGCCACGCGGGTGGGCGGCGATCCGCGCTTCGGTCAAGGCGTCGATCACTTCACGGCGCAGGGCCTTGAGCTGCGAGTTGGGGATGAAGTACGCCTGCGGCGCGTCCAGCTTGATGTCGATGGCATGGTACTGCGTGGTACCCAGTTGGCCGAGCAGATCCTGCAATTGCTCCAGCGCCTGTTCCGGTTTGTTGGCGGCGCCGAACGGGCCGGCCAGGGTGACGCTGGCGCTGATGCCCTCTTCGCTGGTAGCGGTCAGTTCCAGTTGCTCTTCACGCAGGCAAGCGACCCAGTTCAGGGCAATTCGACGCTCGGCGGAGGTCTTTTGCAGCGCCTGTTGCCAGTTGTGATCAAGGTTGCGATTCAGCGGATGATTGGGGCGCAGCTTGTACATCCCCTCCGGCATCTCGTTGGGCTCGACGCGATAGCGATAACGTTTCTCGCCGTCCTCTTCGAATTCGCCTTTGGGTTCGGCGATGTTGGCGCGGAACCCCACCACTTCACGCTTGACCAGCACGTTGAGGCCGTCGCCGTTGGACAGCGGCTCGTGCGTCACGACCTGCATGTCGCGCTTGGCGACTTTTTCGACCACACCCACCGGCAGACCGGTGAAGGTCGGCGAATCAAAGGCGCCAATGTCGATCTTGCGGTCAGTGACGAAGTAATCGGTGCTGCCACGGTGGAAGGTTTTTTCCGGGTCGGGCAGGAAGAAGTGCGCGGTGCGGCCGCTGGAGGCACGGGCCAGGTCCGGACGATCTTCGAGCACGGCGTCGAGGCGCTGACGATAGTAGGCAGTGATGTTTTTCACATAGCCCATGTCCTTGTAGCGGCCTTCAATCTTGAACGAGCGCACGCCGGCCTCGACCAGGGCGCGGATGTTGGCGCTCTGGTTGTTGTCCTTCATCGACAGCAGGTGCTTTTCGTAGGCGATCACCCCACCTTTTTCGTCCTTGAGGGTGTACGGCAGACGGCAGGCCTGGGAGCAGTCGCCACGGTTGGCGCTGCGCCCGGTTTGCGCGTGGGAAATGTTGCACTGGCCGGAAAACGCCACGCACAACGCACCATGGATAAAGAACTCGATGGCTGCGTCGGTTTCGTCGGCGATGGCGCGGATCTCCTGGAGATTCAGCTCGCGGGCCAGCACCAGTTGTGAGAAACCGGCCTGATCGAGGAACTTCGCTCGCTCCAGGGTGCGGATGTCAGTCTGGGTACTGGCGTGCAGCTCGATCGGCGGAATGTCCAGCTCCATCACCCCCAGGTCCTGGACGATCAGCGCATCGACGCCGGCGTCGTACAACTGATGGATCAGCTTGCGGGCCGGTTCCAGTTCGTTGTCGTGCAGGATGGTATTGATAGTGGTGAACACCCGCGCGTGGTAGCGACGGGCGAACTCCACCAATTGGGCGATATCACTCACTTCGTTGCAGGCATTGTGGCGGGCGCCGAAGCTTGGGCCACCGATGTAGATGGCATCGGCGCCATGCAGGATGGCCTCGCGGGCGATGGCGACATCGCGGGCAGGGCTGAGCAATTCCAGGTGATGTTTGGGCAAAGACATAGTTTTTTTAGTCAGGCTTGTCACGGTCGAGGCGTGCATTGTAGCGGCGAAACGCCTGACCGGCACCCGTATGCTGCCGGGTGGTGCTTCGAGCAGGCCTCAATCCCTGTAGGAGCGAGCTTGCTCGCGATGGCCGTCAACGATAACGCTGGCAACCTGATGCCCCGAGTCGCTCTCAGGTTCATCGCGAGCAAGCTCGCTCCTACAGTATTGTGTGTGTTGCCGTGATCAGGCCTTGGCCGCCATCGCGGTCACTTCCACGCGCATGCCTTCAACCGCCAACGAGGCAACCCCGACAGCAGCGCGCACTGGCCAGGGTTTGGCGAAGTAGCGCTTGTAGACCTCGTTGAACGCGGCGCGGTCGGCCATGTCGGTGAGGTAGATGGTCAGGTGCATCACGCGGTCCATGGAACTGCCGGCTCGCTCCAGCGCGACCTTCAGCGCTTGCAGGGTGCATTCGCTTTGCAGGGTGATGTCGCCCAGTTCCAGGCTGCCGTCGGCGCGGGTGGGGATCTGGGTGGAGACCAGCACACCGCCGAAACCGACAACGTCGGAGGAAATCGAATCCGCATCGGGATCAGGGGTGAAGGTCAGGTCGTGGTTTGCCATGAGGACTCTCTTGCTTGAGGTGGTGAGGCAGGCGCCTTTTGCGCGGCCAGTTTACAGGGCCATTGGCGGCGCGTCGCTAATCCAGACCGGACGGCTGCTGGTGACCGGTGGCCTGCCGGTACTGGCGCGGGGTGAAACCGGTTAATGCCTTGAACTGCCGGGTGAACGCACTGTGGTCGGTATAGCCGCATTGCAGGGCGACCTCGGTGATCGGCATATCGGTGTGGAGCAGTCGATGCGCGTGTTCCAGGCGAACCTTCTGGATCATCTGCCGTGGCGTCAGGTGAAACACGCGCTTGCAGTAGCGTTCCAGTTGCGCCACGGAAATACCGGCGATGCGCGTCAACTCGCCCAGGGTGACGCGACGGTTGAAATGCGCGCGAATATGCTCGTCCACTGCCGCCAGGCGCTGGTACGCCGGGTGCGTGTCACTGGCCGATTGCAGGTCGACCGAAATGCCCGCCAGACCGATGATTTCATTGCGGCGGTTATACAACGGTCGTTTATGGGTCAGGCACCAGCCGGGTTCCCGGCTGCCGTACAGATGCAGCTCCAGCTGGTCTTCCAGCACCCGCCCCTGCTCCAGCACCCGCCGGTCCTGCTCGGTGTAACCAGGCCCCAGTTGCTCCGGGAACACCTCGGCGCTGGTTTTCCCCAGCAGCGGTTTTAGCTGCTTCAAACCACAGCGCTGCACCAGCGTGCGGTTGGCCATGACATAGCGCGCCTGCACATCCTTGATGAAGATCGCCGCATTCGGAATGACATCCAGCATGGGCAGCAGAAGCGCAACGCCCGCCAGCAGTTGCTCGATGGATTCGGGGCGATTCGAGTCGTCGCCCTGGCACAACAGCGCAAACGCATCCTGAGTCATCAACCGGTCCCTCGCAAAAATCAGACATTTCCCATTGTGCTGATTTCGTCATCGACACCCAAGGAAAACATCAATCGCGGGCACGCCGCCAAGTTCACTCTATGGCCACCGCCCTCCTCGGCAAAACCGACCGGGGCGTCTTGAAGTGCACACCTGCCTATCCAATAACTCACAAGAAGGCGATGCCATGTCAGGCCAAGGCAAGTTCAAAAAACAACTTTCGTTGATAGACCTTACGTTTATCGGACTGGGGGCCATCTTCGGTTCCGGCTGGTTGTTCGCAGCCAGTCACGTGTCCGCCATCGCGGGGCCGGCGGGGATCTTTTCCTGGCTGCTGGGCGGTTTTGCGGTGCTGCTGCTGGGCATCGTCTACTGTGAACTCGGCGCAGCGCTGCCCCGTGCCGGCGGTGTGGTTCGCTACCCGGTTTACTCCCACGGCCCGTTGCTGGGTTACCTGATGGGCTTCATTACGCTGATCGCGTTTTCCAGCCTGGTGGCCATCGAGGTGGTCGCCGCGCGCCAGTATGCCGCTGCGTGGTTTCCCGCATTGACCCAGGCCGGTTCCAGCAATCCAACGGCGCTTGGCTGGCTGGTCCAGTTCGGCCTGCTGTGCCTGTTCTTCATGCTCAACTACTACAGCGTGAAAACGTTCGCCAAGGCCAACAACTTGATCAGCATGTTCAAGTTCATCGTGCCGCTGCTGGTGATCGGCGTGCTGTTCACCTTCTTCAAACCAGAGAACTTCCAGTCCCAGGGCTTCATGCCGTTCGGGCTGTCAGGTGTCGAGATGGCGGTGTCCGCCGGCGGCATTATCTTCGCCTACCTGGGGTTGACGCCGATCATCTCGGTGGCCAGCGAAGTGAAGAATCCACAACGCACCATTCCGATTGCACTGATCCTCTCCGTACTGCTGTCCACCGCCATCTATGTGTTGTTGCAAGTGGCGTTCCTCGGCGGCGTGCCTACCGAAATGCTCGCCAACGGTTGGGCCGGCGTGGCCAAGGAACTGGCCCTGCCCTACCGCGACATCGCCCTGGCATTGGGTGTGGGCTGGTTGGCTTATCTGGTGGTGGCCGACGCGGTGATCTCTCCCAGCGGTTGCGGCAACATCTACATGAACGCGACACCGCGAGTGATCTACGGCTGGGCGCAGACCGGCACCTTCTTCAAGGTCTTCACCCGCATTGACGAAAAGTCCGGCATCCCGCGTCCGGCGCTGTGGCTGACCTTCGCCCTGTCGGTGTTCTGGACCCTGCCCTTCCCCTCCTGGGAAGCGCTGATCAATGTGGTCTCCGCCGCGCTGGTGTTGAGCTACGCCGTGGCCCCGGTGTCGGTGGCTGCCCTGCGCCGCAATGCGCCGGACATGCCGCGCCCGTTCAAGGTCAAGCGCATGGGCGTCCTGGGCCCGGTGTCATTCATCATCGCCGCGCTGATCGTCTACTGGTCCGGCTGGAGCACCGTGTCCTGGTTGCTCGGCCTGCAAATCCTGATGTTCGTGGTGTACCTGCTGTGCGGACGTTTCGTGCCGACCCAACACCTGAGCCTGGCCCAACAAGTGCGTTCTTCGGCGTGGCTGATCGGCTTCTATGCCGTGACCATCGTGCTGTCCTGGCTCGGCAGCTTCGGCGGCATGGGCGTACTCACCCATCCCTTCGACACCGTGGTCGTGGCGGCCTGCGCGATGGGCATCTACTACTGGGGCGCGGCCACCGGGGTGCCGGCGCATCTGGTTCGCCTGGAAGACGAGGACGGAGAAAGCCAAGCCGATCCTGCTCACACCGGCACGACCACAGGCCAGCGTCCGATTGGTGTATCCGCCCAGACCTCTCGCTGAAATTCAGGCCAGCAAAGCCTGCGTGTTCCTCAAATGGAAAGGTTTATGAAAAAAGTACATGTCATTGATTCCCACACCGGCGGCGAGCCGACTCGCCTGGTGATGTCGGGCCTGCCCCAGTTGCCCGGCCGGACCATGGCCGAGAAGCGCGATGCCCTGCGCGAGCAGCATGACCAATGGCGTCGCGCCTGCCTGCTGGAGCCCCGTGGCAACGATGTGCTGGTGGGGGCGCTGTACTGCGAACCGGTGTCGCCGGATGCCACCTGCGGCGTGATCTTCTTCAACAACGCCGGCTACCTCGGCATGTGCGGTCACGGCACCATCGGCCTGGTCAACTCGCTGCATTACCTGGGGCATATCCAGCCCGGCGAGCACAAGATCGATACGCCGGTCGGCCCGGTCATCGCCACGCTGCATGAGGACGGCAACGTCACCCTGCGCAACGTGCCCGCCTACCGCTACCGCCAACAGGTGCCGGTCGAAGTACCAGGACATGGCCGCGTGTACGGCGACATCGCCTGGGGCGGCAACTGGTTTTTCCTGGTGTCCGATCACGGTCAGGCCTTGCAGATGGACAACGTCGAGTTCCTCACCGAGTACACCTGGGCAATGCTCAAGGCCCTCGAGGCCCAGGGCATCCACGGTGAAGACGGCGCGCTGATCGACCACATCGAACTGTTTGCCGACGACGATCACGCCGACAGCCGCAACTTTGTCATGTGCCCGGGCAAGGCCTACGACCGCTCGCCCTGCGGGACCGGTACCAGCGCAAAACTGGCGTGCCTGGCGGCCGACGGGAAGCTGGCCGCCGGTGAACGCTGGGTCCAGGCCAGCATCACCGCCAGCCAATTTGTCGGCAGCTACGAATGGGAAGGCGAACACATCATCCCTTTCATCACCGGCCGCGCCTACATGACCGCTGACAGCACCTTGCTGATCGACGAACAGGACCCCTTTGCGTGGGGCATTTGAGCCCCACGCCTTTTCCCTGACCAAATCTGAATGAACGCCTCAAGGAGTAACAACAAAATGAGCGACAACATTTTCACTGGCTGCATCCCTGCACTGATGACCCCATGCACCGCCGAGCGCAAGCCGGACTTCGACGCGCTGGTGGCCAAGGGTCGCGAGCTGATCGACATTGGCATGAGCGCCGTGGTGTATTGCGGTTCCATGGGCGACTGGCCGCTGCTGACCGAAGCCGAGCGTCAGGAAGGCGTGGCGCGCCTGGTGGCCGCCGGTGTTCCGACCATCGTCGGCACCGGTGCCGTCAACAGCCGCGAAGCGGTGTCCCATGCGGCACACGCGGCCAAAGTCGGTGCCCATGGCTTGATGGTCATCCCTCGCGTGCTGTCTCGCGGCGCTTCGGCCACCGCGCAAAAATCCCACTTCGCCGCGATCCTCAAAGCTGCTCCAGGCCTGCCGGCGGTGATCTACAACAGCCCTTACTACGGCTTCGCCACCCGCGCCGACCTGTTCTTCGAACTGCGCCGCGAGTATCCGAACCTGATCGGCTTCAAGGAGTTCGGCGGTGCCGCCGACCTGCGCTACGCCGCCGAACACATCACCTCCAAGGACGATGACGTGACCCTGATGGTCGGTGTCGACACCCAGGTGGTCCATGGCTTCGTCAACTGCAACGCCACCGGCGCCATCACCGGCATCGGTAACGCGCTGCCGCGCGAAGTGTTGCGCCTGGTGGCCTTGAGCAAACTAGCGGCCAAGGGCGATGCCAAGGCGCGTCGTCAGGCGCGGGAACTGGAATCGGCACTGGCGGTGCTGTCGTCCTTCGATGAGGGTTGCGACCTGGTGCTCTACTACAAGCACCTGATGGTGCTCAATGGCGACAAGGAATACACCCTGCACTTCAACGAGACCGATGCGCTCAGCGATGCCCAGCGTCGTTATGCCGAGAACCAGTACGCGCTGTTCCGCCAGTGGTACGAGCAGTGGTCGGCCGAGCAGAACTTCGCCTGACATTCAGCCTGTACAGCGGCGTGCCAAGGTGCGCCGCCTTTATTTTCGCCCACGGCGGTACGGCGTTTTTTTCGCAACGCCCCCCCTCTTTGTTTCAGGAAAGACCATGACTCTGACAGGCAACATGTTGATCGGCCAGCAGGCCATCGCCGGCAACCGCGAAGCGATCCGCGGCATCGATCCCGCCACGGATCTACCTCTTGAACCGCCCTATCACGGTGGCAGCGGCGAACACGTCGAACAGGCCTGCGCCCTGGCGTGGAGTGCCCTGGACAGCTATCGCGCGACATCCCTGGACGCCCGCGCCGAATTCCTCGAAACCATCGCCAGCGAAATCGAAGCCCTCGGCGATGAATTGATCGACCGCGCCGTGGCCGAGACCGGCCTGCCACGCCCGCGCATCCAGGGTGAACGGGGCCGCACTTGCCAGCAGTTGCGAACCTTTGCCCGCACCGTGCGTGCCGGTGAGTGGCTGGATGTACGGGTCGACAGCGCGCTGCCGGAGCGTCAGCCCCTGCCCCGCCCGGACCTGCGTCAGCGTCAGGTGCCGCTCGGCCCGGTGGCGGTGTTCGGCGCCAGCAACTTTCCCCTGGCCTTCTCCGTCGCCGGCGGTGACACCGCGTCGGCGCTGGCCGCCGGTTGCCCGGTGATCGTCAAGGCCCATGGCGCGCACCCCGGCACCAGCGAGTTGGTGGGCCGAGCCCTGGCCCGTGCGGTCAAACTGTGCGGGCTGCACGAAGGCGTGTTTTCGCTGTTGTTCGGCTCCGGCCGCGAAGTGGGTATCGCCCTGGTCACCGATCCGCGCATCAAGGCCGTGGGTTTCACCGGCTCGCGCAGCGGTGGCATCGCCTTGTGCAACGCGGCCCAGGCGCGTCCCGAGCCGATCCCGGTGTATGCGGAAATGAGCTCGATCAACCCGGTCTTGCTGTTCCCGGCAGCCCTGCAATCGCGAGCCGAAGCCCTGGCGCAAGGCTTCGTCGCCTCCCTCACCCAAGGCGCCGGCCAGTTCTGCACCAACCCGGGTCTGGTGATTGCCCGCCAGGGCCCGGACCTAGAGCGCTTCATCCAGTCGGCCGCGCAACTGCTACAGCGCAGCCCGGCGCAGACCATGCTCACCCCCGGTATTTTCAAGGCCTACGAGGCCGGCGTCGGCGCGCTGGCCGAGCATGCCCACGCGAAAACTGTGGCCGTCGGCTTGAAGGGCGAAACCCCGAACCAGTGCCAGACCCACCTGTTCGTCACCCAGGCCAGTGAATTTCTCGTCGACCCGGCGTTGCAGGCAGAAATGTTCGGCGCTGCGTCGCTGATCGTGCAATGCGCCAACGACGAGCAAATCCGCCAGGTCATCGAACACCTGGAAGGCCAGTTGACCGCCACCCTGCACCTGGACGATGCCGACGTGGAGAGCGCCAGGGCCTTGCTGCCGACTCTGGAGCGCAAGGCCGGGCGCCTGTTGGTCAATGGCTGGCCGACCGGGGTCGAGGTGTGCGATGCCATGGTCCATGGCGGCCCGTTCCCGGCGACGTCCGATGCGCGCACCACCTCGGTCGGCACCGCCGCCATCCTGCGTTTCCTGCGCCCGGTCTGCTATCAGGACTTCCCCGACGCCCTGTTGCCGGCCGCGCTCAAGCACGGCAACCCATTGCAGTTGCGTCGCCTGCTCGACGGCCAGAGAGAAGCCTAGGCCATGTCCAACGACTCCCTTTTCAACAGCCCCAATACAGTGTCGGACGTTGCCGTGATCGGCGCCGGGATCATCGGCGTCGCCTGCGCCCTGCGCCTGGCGCGCCAGGGCCGGCGGGTGGTGGTCATCGATCAGCAGGAGCCCGGTCGTGGCGCCTCGTTCGGCAATGCCGGGCACCTGGCCACCGAGCAGGTGTTCCCCATCGCCGACCTGTCGATCCTCAAACGCCTGCCCGCCATGCTCATGGACCCGATGGGCCCGCTGCGCCTGGACTGGAAATACATGCCCCGGGCCCTGCCCTGGTTCGCACGCCTGTTGCTCAACCTGCGACCGGCGCCGTTCCAGCGCACCGTGGCCGGCATCCGCGCGCTCAATGAAAGCAGCCTGGGGGCCTGGCACCGGTTGCTGGAGACCATCGAACGTCCCCAGTTGCTGAAGGAAGACGGCTCGTTGCTGGTGTTCGAGCGCGCCGACTCGCAACAGGCCATCGAAGCGCTACAGGCGCGCATGCGCCAGCAGCAAGTGCCGGTGGATTTCTGGCGGGCCAAGGCGGTACGCGATGCGGCGCCGCAACTCAGCGAGCAGCTCCGGGGCGGATTATTCTTCCCGCGCACCGGGCATTTTCTCGATCCCTTCCAGGTGGTTGGCGAACTGGTGCACGCGGCCAAAAGCAGCGGCGTGCAGTTCCTCAAGCAGCGGGTCGAGGGCGGGCAATTGAATGAAAGCGGCGTGTCGTTGATCACCAATCAAGGACGCGTCAGCAGTCGACACGTGCTGGTTGCCTGTGGCGCCCATTCCGCCAAACTCACCACTGCATTGACCGGCAAGAAGGTACCGCTGGACACCGAGCGCGGCTATCACCTGATGCTGCCCCACGAGCACGAACGCTTGCCGTTTGCCGTCACTTCACTGGAGCGCAAGTTCATCATGACGCCGATGGCAGACGGGCTGCGCCTGGCCGGCACCGTCGAGTTCGCCGGTCTCGACTGCCCACCGACCATGGAACGCGCCTGGCAGTTGCACCGCCTGAGCAAAGGCCTGTTCAAACGCGACCTGAGTGCCGAAGCCGCCACGCCGTGGATGGGTTTCCGGCCGTCCTTGCCCGACTCCCTGCCGATCATCGACCGGGTGTGCGACGGCAAGGTCCTGCTCGCCTTCGGTCATCAGCATCTGGGGTTGACCCAGGCGGCGGTCACGGCGGAAATGATCGCGCAAATGGCCTCGCCCTTGACTGGAGCCCTGCCCTACAGCCTGCCGGCGACTGCGCCGTACAGGCTGGATCGTTTCTGAGGACCCCGGTCGCGCCGAGCCCGGGTCATTGCAAGGGCGAGAACTTCGCGGGCAGGTAGATCGTCGAGCGCATGTCACCCAGTTGCGGGCCGGAGTTTTCCGGCGGCCAGACGCCGTCGGCAACCGCTTGGGTGCGTACTTGCAGGCGCTGTTCCAAAGTGGTCCACGGCCAGATGTGCAAATAGCGCGGCAGCGAACCGTCAGTGGCATAAAACGCCGCGTACACCGGTGAATACTGTTCGGCGGTCCGCGCTTCGATCGCTTTGCTCCAGCCGTCGAGGGTGGGCTGCAAGCCGCTGCTGATCAGGTCGTAGACGCGTAACTCATAGAACGGACCGTGCTGACCGGCGCTCAAGGGTTCGAGAAAGGGGAACAGCGTGTAGTTTTCGATGCGTAGATCGGTGATGAACTCGTTGATGCCAAACGCCCCACCCCCCAGCAGGAAACGCTCGCGCTCGGCTTGCCTCAGGTGTTCGTCGGCGTAGCCACGCAGCACGGCAAGCTGGTTCAACTGGCCGATCTCCGAAGCCCAGCAGCCTATCAACGTGCCGCCGACTTTCGGGTCGTCCAGCGCCGCCTCGATCTGCGCCAACGCTTGCGCAACCGTGCGCACCCGCACGGTAAAAGTGATCAGTTCAAATAAACGCATAACAACTTCGCCCACCGGTTTGCCAAAAGCACACAGCCTAGGGCAGCCGCCACCAGCGGGATATTGAGACGAACCCCATTGGTAACGGCATTTGCCGCAGTGTTCTAGGTAGTTTCTTTACGTTGAGCAGCGCCCGGTAATTCACATATCGTGTTCAATGCCTTCACTTAATGGCGCTTGATGCAGGAATGGCGACGAATATGCTGTGGGTACATTTCCGTGATCTCGCATGACAACAAGAGCCCACACCATGCACAGCCCCAGAACGCTTTACCAAAAACACATCGACAGCCACACCGTATGCGCCCTCGACGATCAGGGCCACGTGCTGCTGTACATCGACCGCCAGGTCGCCAACGAATACACCAGCCCGCAAGCATTCAGTGGCATGCGCGAAGCCGGTCGCAAAGCCTGGCGCCCGGGCGCGACCCTGGCGGTCGTCGACCACGTCAATCCCACGGCGCCGACACGCACTGCCGCCATGCCGGACGCTGGCGGCGCTCGTCAGGTGTCTTACTTCGAAGAAAACTGCCGCGACTTCGGTATCGAACTGTTCGACGTGCTGGACAAGCGCCAGGGCATCGAGCACGTCGTGGCCCCCGAACAAGGCTTTATCCTGCCCGGCATGGTCGTTGCCGCCGGCGACAGCCACACCACTACCTACGGTGCCCTCGGTGCCTTCGGTTTCGGCATTGGCACTTCGGAAATCGAACACCTGCTGGCCTCGCAAACCTTGGTCTACAAGCGCCTGAAGACAATGCGCGTGACGGTTAACGGTGTACTCGGTACGGGCGTGACGTCCAAGGACATCATCATGGCCCTGATCGAAAAAATCGGCGCTTCCGGTGCCACCGGCTATGCCATCGAGTTCGCCGGCCCGGCGATCAGCGACCTCAGCGTCGAAGCGCGCATGACCATCTGCAACATGGCCGTCGAAGCGGGCGCCCGAGGCGCGTTCATGGCCCCGGATGACAAGGTCTTTGCTTATCTGCAACACAAACCCCGTGCCCCCCAAGGCCAACTGTGGGAACAGGCCGTCGCAAAATGGCGCGGCCTGCACAGCGACGAAGGTGCGGTGTTCGATCGCGAAGTCACCCTGGATGTCGCGGCGCTCGAACCCATGGTCACCTGGGGCACCAGCCCCGATCAGGCCGCATCGGTGGGCGGGCATGTGCCGGACCCGGCCGCGCAACCTGACTTGATCCTGCGTCAGGGCATGCAACGCGCCCTGAACTACATGGGCCTGACACCGGGCATGCCGCTCAGCGACGTGGTGATCAGCCACGCCTTCATCGGCTCATGCACCAACGCGCGCATCGAAGACCTGCGCGACGTCGCCCGCGTCGTGCGCGGCAAACGGGTGGCGTCGCACGTGCGGGCGATGATCGTGCCCGGTTCGACCCTGGTACGTCATCAGGCCGAAGACGAAGGACTGGCGCAGATCTTCCTCGACGCCGGGTTTGAATGGCGCCAGTCGGGCTGTTCGATGTGCCTGGCGATGAATGACGACGTGCTCGCCCCCGGTGATCGCTGCGCCTCAAGCACCAACCGCAACTTCGAAGGCCGCCAAGGCGCCGGTGCGCGCACCCATTTGATGAGCCCGGCCATGGTCGCCGCCGCAGCGATTACCGGGCACCTGACCGACGTGCGCACCTTCGCGCTGGAGGCTTGAACCATGCAACCTTTCGATTTCGTCAGCGGCAGCGCCGCCCCGCTCCTGGCCTCCAACATCGACACCGACGTGATCATGCCCAAGCAGTTCCTCAAAGGGATTGATCGCAAGGGGCTGGACAAGGGTCTGTTCTTTGACTTGAGGTTCCTTGAGTCCGGCGAACCCGATCCCGGGTTCATCCTCAACCAGCCGGCCTGGAACGACGCTGCGTTCCTGGTGGTGGGTCCCAATTTCGGCTGTGGTTCGAGCCGCGAACATGCGGTCTGGGGGCTGAAACAGGTCGGCATACGCGCCCTGATCGGCACCAGCTTCGCCGGTATTTTCTACGACAATTGCCAACGCAATGGCGTGTTGGCGATCCAGCTGACCGAGGTTCAACTCAATCAAATTGCCGCGTTGACCAGCAACCCGGCAACGGCTCGAATCAGCGTCAATCTGCCGGAACAAACCATCGAACTGGCAGACGGCAACGTGATCCCGTTCGGGATCGATGAACTGCGCAAGCAATCATTGCTGCTGGGGCTGGATGCCATTGGCACCACGTTGCAACGCGCCGAACAGATTCGCAGCTTCGAGGCCCGGCATCTGGCGGAAAATCCCTGGTTGGGCTGATGCAAAACCCCGGCGGCGGATCTAATGCTCTGTAGGAGCGAGCTCGCTCGCGATGGACTCAACGGCACCGCGTTTAACCAGTAAACACGCGTTATCGTTAACGACCATCGCGAGCGAGCTCGCTCCTACAGAGATGCCGGTGGTTCATTCAACCGAAAGATGACGAAAGTATTCCTCGAGAAACTCGACGCAAACCCGCAGCTTGGCCGACTGGCTCAACCGCGTCGGGTACACCGCCCAGACGTTGGCGCTCTGGGTGTAATCGTGCAGCACCTGCACCAGTCGCCCCTGCTCCAGCATCGGCTTCACATCCCACATCGAGCGCAACAGGATCCCGCCGCCACTCAGGGCCCACTGCAACACGATCTCACCGTTGTTGGACGATAACGGCCCGCTGACGCGTACCGATTCTTCCTGCCCGTCCTTCGTCAGGCTCCACACGCCGAACGCGTTGTTGCGCTCCTTGAGCACCAGGCAATCGTGGTCTTTCAAGTCCGCCAGCGATTGCGGCACCCCCCTGCGCTCCAGGTATTCGGGCGTCGCACACAGCACCCGCCGGTTGCTCACCAGTTTGCGTCCCAGGTGCTGGCCCGGCAGGTCATCACCCACGCGGATTTCCAGATCGAAGCCCTCGCCGACGATGTCGACCACGCGATCAAACACGTCCAGGCGCAATTCAAGCCTGGGATAGGTTTGCGACAGCTCGCAGATCGCCGGTGCCACATGGTTGCGCCCGAAACCGAAGCTGCTGCAGATGTGCAGCGAACCCATCGGCTGTTGCCGCGCCTGTGATATTTCGCCGACGAAGTCATCGAAGTCACCCAGCAACTTCTCCGCCCACACCCGCACCCGCTCGCCGTCGTCAGTCAGCGCGATGCGCCGTGTGGTGCGGTGCAGCAGCCGAGTCGAGAGCGTGGTTTCCAGCACGGAGATGCGTTTGCTGATGTACGCCGGGGAATACCCCAGCTCCTCGGCAGCGCTGGCGAAGCCGTTTTTTCGAACGACGGTGAGGAACACCTTGAGGTCTTCAGGCAAGGGAAATTGATCACGATTCGTGTTCATACGCCTCATACTTTCGCTGTTTATTGCGTTATTAGCGAAGGATACCATCGATCTACCGAGTGGCAATCCATCCCCGGCCAACCGTGGTTTCTGAATCCTCGATAAAAACAACATGAGGAAAGCGCGACATGAACAAGCCCTATGAACAATCCCTGAAAATCGAAACCGCCTCCGACGGCGGATTTGTGCAACGCCTGCGCAGCCTGTGCGCCTACGAAATCGGCGTCATCCCGCTGCCGATCTTTCTCGGCATCGCGGTCATCGTTTATCTCTCGGCCCATCTGGGCTTCCTGCCCAAGAACATGATCGGCGGGCTCGCCGTCATCATGACCATGGGCGTGTTTTTCGGCCAAATGGGCTCGCGCCTGCCGATCCTCAAGGAAATCGGCGGCGGTGCCATCCTGTGCCTGATGCTGCCATCGATCCTGGTGTTCTACGGCTTCTTCGGACCGGCGACGATCGACGCCACCAAAATGCTGATGAAAGAAGCCAACTTCCTTTACTTCGTGATCGCCAGCCTGGTGGTCGGCAGCATTCTGGGCATGAGCCGTTTCATTCTGGTCCAGGGCATGCTGCGGATGTTCATTCCCTTGCTCGTCGGCACCCTGGCCGCCGTTGCCAGCGGGTTGATCGTTGGCAAGTTGGTCGGCTACAGCTTCCACCACACGTTCTTTTTCATCATCGTGCCGATCATTGGCGGCGGGATCGGCGAAGGGATACTGCCCCTGTCGCTGGCCTACTCGGCAATCCTCGGCGGCACCCCGGATATCTACGTGGCTCAACTGGCGCCCGCCGCCGTGGTCGGCAACATCGTGGCGATCATCTGTGCCGGTTACCTGGCGCGCCTGGCCCTCAAGCGCCCGACCATCAATGGCGAAGGCTCGCTGATTCGCGCCAAGGACGAGAATGACCAATTCCTGGTCAAGGAAGACACAGGCACTATTGTCGACTTCCGCGTCATGGGTGCAGGGGTGCTGGTAATCTGCGCGTTCTTCGTCCTCGGCGGCCTGCTGGAAAAAGTCGTGGGCATTCCCGGCCCGGTGATGATGATCCTCGCGGCGGTGCTGTTTAAGTACCTTCGGGTGCTGCCGGAAAAACTCGAGAAAGGCGCCAACAGCTTTTACAAACTGGTGTCATCGGCGTTCATCTGGCCGGTGATGATCGGCCTGGGCATGCTCTACGTGCCGCTGGACAGTGTGGTGAAAGTGTTCTCGGTCGGCTACGTGCTGGTATGCGTCTCGGTGGTGGTGTCGATGACCGTAGCCGGCTTCTTCATCGGCAACCTGATGAAGATGTACCCCATCGAATCGGCCATCGTGACCTGCTGTCACAGCGGCCTGGGCGGCACCGGAGACGTGGCGATCCTCTCGGCTTCCAACCGCATGTCGCTGATGCCGTTCGCGCAAATCTCCACGCGCATTGGCGGTGCCTCGACGGTGATTCTGGCGACGATACTGTTGCGGCTTTTTGTTTGACGCGGTGCCGGTGACCCGAGGGTGTTCTCTTGTGCGAGAGAACACCCTTTCCATCACTTGAAAAAATCACTCGGCGTCTTGCCGAACTGCTTCTTGAACATGGTCGTGAATGCGCTTGGGCTGTCGTATCCCAGCTCCCCGGCGATGTCGATGATCTTCTCCCCGACGGCTATTCGCTCCAGCGCCAACAGCAGTCGCGCTTGCTGGCGCCATTGGCCGAAAGTCATGCCGGTTTCCTTGCGAAACCTGCGCTGGATGGTTTTGGCGTCGAGGCTCAACCGGGCGCTCCAGTCCGACAACGTCGAGCCATCCCCAGGGTCACGCTGCAACGCATTACAGATCAGGTTGATACGTTGGTCGGCGGGCTGCGGCAGGTTCAATGGCAAGGTCGGCAGGATCGTCAGCTCATCCAGGATCAGCCGCAGCACCCGGGCTTCCCGCGAGTCCGGATTGCAGGCGAAGTCGAAATCGACCGAGACCTTGATCAGCTCGCTCAGCAACGCGGAAACACTCACCGCCCGGGTTTCGGCGGGCAGATCCAGGCTCGGGTCTGGGCGCACGAAAACGCTGCGCATC
This sequence comes from Pseudomonas sp. GW823-FHT02E01, assembly GCF_058797535.1. Lineage (NCBI taxonomy): Bacteria > Pseudomonadati > Pseudomonadota > Gammaproteobacteria > Pseudomonadales > Pseudomonadaceae > Pseudomonas > Pseudomonas sp. GW823-FHT02E01. Next base: position 56,979 of record NZ_JBXAJS010000018.1, read on the forward strand.
TTGATCGCCCCCACACAGCGAATCGAATGCACTTCACCGCTCGGCATCCAGATGCCACGGCTCGGCGGCACCGTCCATTGGCTGGTGGCCGCGTGCACCACCATCACACCTTCGATGGCATAGATCAGTTGATGCTTTTCATGGGAGTGCGGCGGGATGAACCAGTTTTCCGGGTAGTCGGTCGCACTGCTGCGTACGCTCCAGCCGCCCTGGTCGATCTCCGCGAGAAATGTCTGCAATGGTTTGATCATGACGCCCTTTTTGCGATGGTCCACGCCCGAGTTGCGCGAGACGGGCGCCGTTGAGGCCCCTAGGATAACGCCGAACCCTGAAATTGGCTGCGCCTTGCGTTCGCAGTTCGCGTTTTTATCCGGAAACTCGCCTATGTCGACCACTACCCTGAGCTCTCCCTCACCCACCGCTTCGGTGGCCAGCCAGGCCAGCCCCCTGGTCATGCGCGTCATCGGCGCCTGTGCGCTGGCGCACCTGATCAACGACCTGATCCAGGCCGTGCTGCCGTCGATCTACCCGATGCTCAAGGCCAGTTATGGCCTGAGTTTCACCCAGGTCGGCCTGATCACCCTGACCTTCCAGCTCACCGCCTCGCTGCTGCAACCGTGGATCGGTTTCTACACCGACCGTCATCCCAAACCGTGGCTGTTGCCGGCCGGCATGGTCTGCACCCTGATCGGTATTCTGATGCTGTCGATGGTCGGCAGCTTCCCGGCCATTCTCGTGGCCTCGGCACTGGTGGGGGTTGGTTCGTCGACCTTTCACCCGGAGACCTCGCGGGTGGCGCGCCTGGCTTCGGGCGGTCGCTACGGCCTGGCGCAATCGACCTTCCAGGTTGGTGGCAACGCCGGTAGCGCCTTCGGTCCGCTGTTGGCCGCCGCGATCATCATTCCCTATGGCCAGGGCAACGTCGCCTGGTTTGGCCTGTTCGCAGTGTTTGCCATCCTCGTGCAGTACGGCCTGAGCCGCTGGTATCGCAATCACCTGAACCTGTTCAAGCTCAAGCAAGGCAGCAAGGCCACCCACGGCCTGTCGAAACGGCGGGTGACATTCGCCCTGGTGGTGCTGGCGCTGCTGGTGTTCTCCAAATACTTCTACATGGCCAGCTTCACCAGTTACTTCACCTTCTACCTGATCGAGAAGTTCGACCTGTCGGTGGCCAGTTCGCAGCTGTACCTGTTCCTGTTTCTTGGCGCCGTCGCGGCGGGCACGTTCTTTGGTGGCCCGATCGGCGACCGGATCGGCCGCAAGCAGGTGATCTGGTTTTCCATCCTCGGCGCCGCGCCGTTCACCCTCGCCCTGCCCTACGTCGACCTGTTCTGGACCGGCGTGCTGAGTATGCTCATCGGCTTCATCCTCGCCTCGGCGTTCTCGGCCATCGTGGTCTTCGCCCAGGAACTGGTGCCCGGCAACGTCGGCATGATCGCCGGGGTGTTCTTCGGCCTGATGTTCGGTTTCGGCGGGATCGGTGCCGCGCTGCTGGGGCACCTGGCGGACATCCATGGCATCGAGTACGTGTACACGCTGTGTTCGTTCCTGCCGTTGCTGGGGATTCTGACGATCCTGTTGCCTTCGACCCGGAGTGCTCGCTAAAGGATTCAGCCGATCATTTTTGATACCTGCCCTGTAGCACTCGGTAACACCAAGCCCTGTTGCGGTGCGTCTTCGCCACGACGCACCGCCAACCGCCGCGCTTCACACGGGCAATACCGCCATGGCGTACTTTGTGCATCCAAAGGCCATCCTCTTCTGCCTGTAGCCGCCATGCGCCCCAAGGAACTGAAACTCTGGACCACCGGTGTCGCCCACCTGCTCGACCTGCCTGCCGGGCATGGGCGGTTGTCGGGGCTGAGCCATTGGCTTCGGCAAATCTGCCCGGTCGATCATTTCGTGTTGTTTGTCTACGAAGGCAATCACCGGCCACTGGCGTTGTTCGATACGTTCTCGGCGGACAAGCGGGCGGTGTATGTCGATGACTATCAGTGCGGGCCTTACCTGCTGGATCCCTTCTACCTGGCCTGTACACGCGGGCAGGCGCCGGGGCTGTGGCGTCTGCGCCAGTTCGCCCCCGACCACTTCTACCTCGGCGAGTACTTCCTGACCTATTACCAGCAAACCGGACTGGCCGAGGAAGTGGCGTTCTTCGTCAACCTCGGTGGTGGCGCCATGGCAGTGTTGTCGTTGATGCGCTCCAGCGCCAGTTGTGCGTTCAGCCGGGACGAAATGCAACTGGTCGAGTGCGCGCAAGCGGTGGTCGAGCAGGTCATCAATGAGGCCTGGCGCTTGCGTCAGGCTCAGGAACCGCGACCGGCGCAGGACCTGGACTTCAAGATCCGCGAAGCCTTCGACCAGTTCGGTGCGCACATCCTCACCGGGCGCGAGCAGGAAATCGTTCAACTGTTGCTGCGCGGCCACTCCAGCGCCTCAGTGGCCGAACAACTGAACATCAGCCCCGGCACGGTGAAGATTCACCGCAAGAACATCTACGCCAAGCTGGGCATTGGCAGCCAGTCGGAGTTGCTGGGGTTGTTTATTCGGGAGCTGACGGAGGATCCGTTGCAGGCGCCCGGCCTCAAGCTGCAAGCCTGATACCTGTCGGCTAGCAGCCCCCCCTGTGGGAGCGAGCTCGCTCGCGATTGCGGCCTTACATTCAACATCCATGTGTCTGACACACCGCCATCGCGAGCAAGCTCGCTTCCACAATGGTCGGCGGTGTAAACAAAATTTGTATTCACCTCAAATCCCTGTAGGAGCGAGCCCGCTCGCGATGGTCGTTAACGATTACGCGTGATGACTGGCTCAACACAGTGCTCTTGAGTTCATCGCGAGCGAGCTCGCTCCTACAACAATCCGCTTCTATCCCCCAAGGGATATATACACCGCAAAACCCCGATTGCTAGTTTGGCCCCCAACGCACTGATTCATCACTGCAAGGGAGCCCGTCTCGTGAACAACACCCCGCCAAGCGATATCGAATTCTGCAATGTGGTCAAACGCTATGGCGAGGTGCAGGCCGTCGGCGGTCTGAATTTCGCGGTGCGCCGTGGCTCGTTTCATTCCTTCCTCGGCGGCTCGGGCTGCGGCAAGACCACCACCCTGCGCATGATTGCCGGCTTCGAACAACCCACCAGCGGCGAGGTTCGTCTGGCCGGCAAGAGCGTTGCCGGCGTGCCGGCCTTCGAGCGGCCGGTGAACATGGTGTTCCAGCATTACGCGCTGTTCCCGCACCTGACCGTGGCGCAGAACATTGCCTATGGCCTGCGCTATCGCACCCCGCGCCCTGACAAAAAACAGCAACTGCGCATGGCCGACGAAGCGCTGGAGATGGTACGCCTGAGCGGCTTCGGCCAGCGCAAGCCGAGCGAACTGTCCGGCGGCCAGCAACAGCGTGTCGCCCTCGCCCGCGCCTTGGTCAACAAGCCGACGGTGTTGCTGCTCGACGAGCCGCTGGCCGCACTGGACCGCAAGCTGCGCAAGGAGATGCAATCGGAATTGCTGCGTTTGCAGCGCGAGGTCGGCATCACCTTCGTGCTGGTCACCCACGACCAGGAAGAAGCCCTGTCGATGAGTGACAGCATCAGCGTGATGCACAACGGTTCGATCATCCAGACCGCCACTCCGGAACAACTCTATGAAGCCCCGGCCAGCCGCTACGTGGCGGATTTTATCGGTGAGTCCAATCTGTTCGACGGCACCGTGCGCCAGCTCAACGGCAACTCCGTGGTGCTGCGCACCGAGCAAGGGCTGGAACTGACCAGCCCCCTCACCCCCACCGGCAAAGCCCTGAGCGCCAACACCGCCGGTTGCATTGCGGTGCGGCCGGAGCTGATCAGCATCGCCGGGGTCAACGCCGAGATGACCCGGGAAGTGAAGCTGCCGGGCTGCGTTGAAGATCGCATTTATCTGGGCAATTCCACCGAGTACCGCGTCCGCACCCAGGCCTTTGGCGTGGTTTGCGTGCGGGTGCCGCGCCAGCAGGATCACGGCGCCAATGCATTCGAACACGGCGCGGCAGTGCGCGTCGGCTGGGATCACGCCAATGGCCTGGCCATGGCGTTGTAAATCATCGATTCGTTTCATCAACCGGATGTGGAGCGTGCTATGGACCAGAAGACTTTTATAAAAACCCTGCGCAGCTGGCAGAACGGCTCGATCAGCCGCCGTGAGTTCCTTGGCCGCACGGGCCTTGGGATCGCCGCCGCTGTGGTCGCGACCAACATGCCCGGCCTGCTGACCTCCACCGCAGAAGCCGCCGAGCAAACCAGGCTCGGTGATCGCCTGTCGCTGGCGACCTGGCCGAACTACCACAGCCAGGAAAACCTCGACGCCTTCGGCAAGACCACAGGCGCCCGGGTGTCGATGAGCGTGTTCGGTTCCAACGAGGAAATGCTCGCCAAATTACAGGCCGGCGGCAGTGGCTGGGACGTGCTGGTGCCGACCAACTACACCATCAGCACCTACGTCGGCCTGGGCCTGATCGAGCCGCTGGACCTGTCGCGCATCCCCAACTTCGACGCCTCGGCGTTCCAGCAAAAGTTCATGGCCCAGGGCACGGTGGACGGCAAGGTCTACGCGGTACCGAAAAACTGGGGCACCACCGGCATGCTCTACGACGCCGGCAAACTGAAAAACGGCCCAGCCAGCTGGAAGGAATTCTGGGCCGCCGCCCAAGGCCCGGCCAGTGGCCGGACAATTGTCCACGACTACCAGTTGACCGCCATCGGCAACGCGCTGAAAAGCTTTGGCTACAGCTTCAACTCCCTGGACCCGAAAGAACTGGCCGATGCCGAAAAGCTGCTGATCGAGGTCAAGCCACACCTGTTCGCGATCAACTCCGACATCCAGCCGTCGATGCGCAGCGGCGATGCCTGGCTGGCGATGTCGTGGACCGGCGACGCCTCGCAACTGCACCGCGACAACGCGCAAATGCAGTTCGAACTGGGCAAGGAAGGTGGCGAGTTGTGGAGCGACTTCTTCGCGATTCCCAAAAGCTCGGAGCACAAGGATGCCGCCTACGCGTTCATCAACTACCTGCTCGATCCGCAGCACAACAAGCTGGAAGTGCTGAGCCACGGCTACCCGAGCGGCGACAAGCGTGTCGACGCGCTGCTGCCTGTGGCGATGCTCGACGATCCGATCATGTACCCGGCCGCCGAGGCCCTGAGCCCGCTGGAGTTCGGGGCTGCCGCCACGCTGACCAGCCCGGCGCGCGCCGAACTGATGGCGCGATTCAAGTCTGCCTGATCGCTTGACCATGGCCAATGAGGAGTCACCCATGAATGCCGCCGCCCACCCGCAAACGGTGCAGCCGGGCCATGCCCTGTCGGTCGAGGTTCGCCAACGGCGCACCCTCGGCCGGCGCATTACCCTGCTGATGCTCTTGCCTTCGACTCTGTGGTTCCTGCTGCTGTTGTTGATGCCGCTGGTGATCATCCTGGTCTTCAGTTTCGGCGAGCGCAGCGCCGTGGGCGGTTACGCCGGTGGCTTCACACTGGCCAACTACCTGAACCTCGGTTCTCGCGGCGCGGCGTTCAGCAACACGCTGATGTTGGCGCCGCTGGGCACCCTGGTGTGCCTGGTGGCGGCTTATCCATTGGCGTACTTCCTTGCGGTCAAGGTCACAAGGAACCGCTCGCTGTTGCTGACCCTGGTGATCGTGCCGTTCTGGACCAGTTTCCTGATTCGCACCTACGCGTGGATTTTCATCCTCAGCGGCAAGGGCATCCCGGCGCTGCTGGCCAGCCTGGGTCTTGAGGATGTACGGCTGATCAACACGCCGTGGGCGGTGCTGATCGGCATCGTCTACGGCTACCTGCCGCTGATGGTGTTCCCGATCTACGTCAGCCTTGAAAAACTCGACAAGCGCCTGCTCGAAGCCTCGGCGGACCTGGGTGCCAGCGCCTTCGAAAGCTTCCGCCGAATCACCCTGCCGCTGTCCGCGCCGGGGATCATCACCGGGGTGATGCTGGTGTTCATCCTGCTGATGGGCGAGTTCCTGATCCCGGCCATTCTCGGCGGCGGCAAGGTGTTCTTTGTCGGCAACGCGTTGGTCGACCTGTTCCTGCAATCGCGCAACTGGCCGTTCGGCAGTGCGCTGGCCATGACGTTGGTGGCGATGATGCTGCTGATCATCGGCGTGTATCTGAAACTGGTGGCGCGCTACGGCGGCCGCCCTGCCGACGGAGGCCTGTGACATGTGGCTGCGCAGCTATTCAACCTCGCTGTACCTGTTTCTCTACGCGCCGATTGCCTTGATCGTGCTGTTCAGCTTCAACGCCGGGCGCAGTGGCCTGGCGTTCCAGTGCTGCTCGGTGCAATGGTTCGGCACCGCATTCGGCAACCCGTTCATCATGGAAGCCCTGGGCAACAGCGCGCTGATCGCCTTCAGTTCGGCGGTGATCGCCACGCTGTTCGGCACCCTGGCGGTGTTCGGCTTGCAGCGCTGCGGCGCCAAGGTACGGATGCTGTTCGATGCGCTGACCTATTGCGCGATCATCGTGCCGGGCATCGTCATCGGCATCTCGACGCTGATTGCCTTCATCAGCCTGTTCGACCTGATCAACCCGTTGCTGGCGAGCTGGTTGCCGACGGTACCGAAGTTGAACATGGGGTTCTTCACCGTGATTGCCGCGCATTCGCTTTTCACCATGGCACTGGTGATGGTGATCGTGCGCAGCCGCGTCGATTCCCTGGACAAGGCCTTGCTGGAAGCCTCGGCGGACCTGTACGCGCCACCGATGGACACCTTCTGGCGGGTGACCCTGCCGCAGATCAGTCCTGCGATCATGGCCGGGTTCCTGTTGGCGTTCACCTTCAGCTTCGACGATTTCATCATCGCGTTCTTCGTTGCCGGTTCCGAAACGACGTTGCCGATCTACATCTTTTCCTCCATCCGCCGTGGCGTGACGCCGGAGATCAACGCAATTTCCACGGTAATCATCTGCGTATCGCTGGCCCTGCTGTTCACTTCCCGCCATCTGCAAAACCGCCGTACCGGCGTCCAGGAGTCGCACCATGCGTGATCAGCTCTATATCAACGGCGAATGGGTCAGCCCGGACCTGGGCGGCTATCTGGACGTGATTGATCCGGCTACCGAACAGGCCTTCCACCGCGTGGCGGCGGGCACCGAAGAAGACGTCGATCATGCCGTGCGTGCGGCCCGGCGTGCCTTCGACAATGGCTGGGGCCAGACCAGCGGCGCCGAGCGCGGGCAATGGCTGGAGGCGCTGGCCGATGAACTGGAAAGTGGCCAGCAGGCGCTGGCGGAACTGGAAGTGCGCGACAACGGCAAACCCTTGCCCGAAGCGCAGTGGGACATTGGTGACGCCATCGCCTGTTTTCGCTACTACGCCGGGTTGGCCCGCGAACTGGATCAGCAACAGGATCAGCCGCTGGCCTTGCCGGACGCGCGTTTCTGCTGCCGCATCCGCCACGAGCCGATTGGCGTGGCCGGGCAGATCATTCCCTGGAACTACCCGCTGCTGATGGCCGCGTGGAAGGTTGCGCCGGCTTTGGCAGCCGGGGCCACTGTGGTGTTGAAGCCGTCGGAACTGACGCCGCTGACCGCCCTGGAACTGGCCGCTGCCGCCGATCGTATCGGCTTGCCCGCCGGGGTCTTGAACCTGGTCACCGGCCTAGGCGCCGATGCCGGCAGCCCGCTCACCGAGCATCCGGGGGTGGACAAACTGGCCTTCACCGGCAGCGTGCCCACCGGCGCGAAAATCATGTCGGCGGCGGCCCGCGACATCAAGAACATCAGCCTGGAACTGGGCGGCAAGTCTGCCTTTATCGTGTTCGATGACGCCGATGTCGAAGCCGCCGTGGAGTGGATTTTGTTCGGGATTTTCTGGAACCAGGGCCAGGTGTGCAGCGCCACGTCTCGTCTGCTGGTGCAGGAAACCATCGCTGCGCGCCTGATCGAACGGCTGGTGGAGGAAACCCGCAAGATCAGCATTGGCCCAGGCATGCAGCCCGGCGTGCTGCTCGGTCCGCTGGTCAGCCAGGGCCAGTACGACAAGGTGCTCGGCTTCATCGACCAGGGACTGGCCAGTGGCGCCCGTTTGCTCACGGGCGGACGGCGACCGGCGCACTTGCGCGAAGGTTACTTCGTCGAGCCAGCGATTTTCGACGAGCCTGGCCACAGCAGTATTTTGTGGCGCGAAGAAGTGTTCGGCCCGGTGCTGAGCATCAAGCGCTTCAAGACCGAAGAGCAAGCACTGCAAATGGCCAACGCCAGTCGTTTCGGCCTGGCCGCCGCCGTGATGAGCACGGACTTGCAGCGCACCGCCCGGGTCGCCAACCAGTTGCGTGCAGGGATCGTCTGGGTCAACTGCTCGCAACCGACCTTCGTCGAAGCCCCCTGGGGCGGCATAAAACACAGCGGCATCGGCCGCGAACTGGGCCAATGGGGGTTACACAATTACCTGGAGGTCAAACAGGTGACCGAGTACGTCAGCGACCAGCCTTGGGGGTGGTACTTGAAGTAATCAGGTCAAACTGTGGGAGCGAACTTGCTCGCGATAGCGGTGGGTCAGCCAGTATCTCTGTTGGATGTGCCGGCCTCTTCGCGGGCAAGCCCGCTCCCACAGGGATGGTGGCCGGTCGTTGGATTAGCGTTCACTGAAGATCAAAACTGTGGGAGCGAGCTTGCTCGCGATAGCGGTGGGTCAGCCAATATCTCTGTTGGATGTGCCGGCCTCTTCGCGGGCAAGCCCGCTCCCACAGGGATGGTGGCCAACCGCAGGATTGGCGT
>NZ_JBXAJS010000019.1:0-42913 GCF_058797535.1 Pseudomonas sp. GW823-FHT02E01
CTTTCGTTCATGGAACCTCCAAGTTGGCGAAATCATATCGCCCTTAAGAGGTGTCCGGGATTATTAGGCCAGTTCAGTTCCGCTCTGATGCCGCCATCGCGAGCAGGCTCGCTCCCACAGTTGATGTGTGTACACCGTCCAATGTGGGAGCGGGCTTGCTCGCGAAGAGGTCAGCAAAGTCTCCATCTACCTTTCAGGCATACTCCTGCCTTGGCCACTCAGCCCAAGGAAGCCTGAACCATGAAAGCTGCGCCCCTGATTCTGTTCTGCCTCACCGCCCTCGCCTCCCAGGCCCACGCCTCCAGCCCCGACGCCTGGGCCACCTACGACAAAGCCGTACTCACCAGTTGCACCAAGGCCAGTGGCCTGAAGGACAGCAAACCGGTCGGCAACGCCGCGCAGTTCGATGACCGGGTCGGTTACACCGCGCTCCTGCTCCAGGGCCAGTACCCGCAAAAGCACATGAAAGGCGCACAAGGCACCGAGTTGTGCCTGTACAACAAAAAGAGCAAATCCGCGTACGTCACCGAATGGGACTCCATCCGCCCGGCCGGCAAGGCAAACTGAGTGGCGCATAATTTGCTTCGATAGCGGCCTTTGCGGCGGCATTCTGTCGCCGTTTCATGCCCTGTGACGCGAACGAACGCTCGATGAATACAACGTTTTCCTGTGTAGGCTGCGGCAAATGCTGTAACGACCACCATGTGCCCCTGACCCTGGGCGAAGCCCGGATGTGGGCAGCCGATGGCGGTCAGGTGATCGTGCTGGTGGAAGCGTTTCTGGGCAATGGCCTGGGTCTGCCGGTGCACCAACGGGAACACGCCGAACGCCGTTCGGCGGCAGTGCGCAGCGGTGAATCCGAGGCGTACGTGGCTATCACCTTCGCCGCCTACAATGTCGGCCCCTGCCGAAATCTTGACGAAGACAACCTCTGTCGCATCTACGAACGCCGGCCGCTGGTGTGCCGTATCTATCCGATGGAAATCAATCCGCACATACCTCTGAACACCGCCATGAAGGAATGTCCGCCTGAGTCGTGGGAAAAAGGACCGGAGCTGATTGTCGGTGGTGATCTGGTCGACCGGGAATTGTCGGAACTGATCCAGCGCTCCCGTCAGGCGGATCGTGATGACATTCCGATTAAGGATGCAATTTGTGCGTTGCTGGGGATTCGCACCACGGCCCTGAAGGGCGACGGGTATACCGCTTATCTTCCGGATATGGCGGAATTTGCCGCGATCATCGACGACCTGGCCGGGCAAACGTTGCCGCAGTGGGGCAGCGAATGGCGGTTTCATGTGTCGGGGGATGATATTGCCGGGCAAGTGCTGGCCGCAGGTGCGCAAGTGGCGGCGGATGCGTCGACGAATTACTCGTTTATTTCGTTGCGGGCGGTTTGATCCGGGATTTGCAGTGTTTGTGCCGGCCCCTTCGCGAGCAAGCCCGCTCCCACTGGAGGAATGCATTCCAAATGTGGGAGCGGGCTTGCTCGCGAAGACGGCAGATCAGTCACCGCAGACTTAAGAACTCAGCGCTTACCCATCGACCGACGAGTCCCCGGCGGTGCCATGCCCGGCGTCTTGGTGTGGCCGTTCTTGGCTCCGTTCTTGTACCACGGCTGGTTGGAACCCTTGGCGGCCGCCAGCTCACCCGGCTTGAACGGGAATTTGAAGGCCGGGATCTCGGCTTTGGATTCGCTGTCGGCGCTGGAGTCGACGCTGTCTGGCAGCTCTGCCTGCACGTCGTTCAGGGCGTCGGCGACCGGCGGTTGTTTCGGGGAAGTCATGAAAGCTCCGGGTGGTGCATGAAATGTCGGGCCCGGTGAGCGGGCCGCATGCCACAGTATAAGAAGTGCGGCAGTATAACTGGATGGAGCACGACAAGCTGCAAGCTTGCATAGACCGCCTGACGACTCGCACAAATCCCGTGAAGAATGTTAGCGTGCTCATCATTCTTCACCGCCCGACGAGCCCGCCCACCCATGAAAAAGACCGTCCTTGCATTCAGCCGCGTCACTCCACCAATGATCGAACGTCTGCAACAGGATTTCGACGTCATCGTGCCGAATCCGAAAAACGGCGACATCAACGCCCAATTCAACGAAGCCCTGCCCCACGCTCACGGCTTGATCGGCGTCGGTCGCAAACTCGGCCGCGCTCAATTGGAAAACGCCACCACGCTGGAGGTGGTATCCAGTGTCTCGGTGGGCTACGACAACTATGACCTGGCCTACTTCAACGAACGCGGGATCATGCTGACCAACACGCCGGATGTGCTCACCGAAAGCACCGCCGATCTGGCGTTTGCCCTGTTGATGAGCAGCGCGCGCCGCGTCGCCGAACTGGATGCCTGGACCAAGGCCGGGCAATGGCAGGCCACTGTCGGTGCGCAGCTGTTCGGTTGCGATGTGCATGGCAAAACCCTGGGCATTGTCGGCATGGGCAACATCGGCGCCGCCATCGCCCGACGTGGTCGCCTGGGGTTCAACATGCCGGTCATCTACAGCGGCAACAGCCGCAAGACCGAACTGGAACAGGAGCTCGGCGCGCAGTTCCGCAGCCTTGATCAACTGCTGGCCGAGGCCGATTTCGTGTGTTTGGTGGTGCCGCTCAGCGAGAAAACCAAACACTTGATCAGCCATCGCGAACTGGCGCTGATGAAACCAAGTGCCATTCTGGTGAACATTTCCCGTGGCCCGGTGGTGGATGAGCCGGCACTGATCGAAGCACTGCAAAACAACCGCATTCGTGGTGCCGGGCTGGACGTTTACGAAAAAGAACCGCTGGCCGAGTCCCCACTGTTCCAGTTGAAAAATGCCGTGACCTTGCCGCACATTGGCTCGGCCACCCATGAGACCCGCGATGCCATGGCCAACCGTGCCCTGGCCAACCTGCGCAGTGCGCTGTTGGGGGAACGCCCACAGGATCTGGTCAACCCGCAAGTCTGGAAGGGTTGAAAAAAGGGCAGGCGTTAAAAGCGCCTGCCCTTAAATGCAAAAAATAAAAACAATATCACTCTAAACCTGTAAAAAAACTGTCTGAATACACACCCTGCAATTCAGTCAATAAACAAATAACAAAACCACCCGCTAGACTCTCCTTACTTTTCCAGACACAACGGAAACAACAAAGGAGATCACCACCTTGAATCAACTTACGACAAATCAAGTCATACGCTTCAGCAAAGCCACACTAATGTTATTCATAAGTATTTTTGGATTGCTGGTGATGTACAGCAACGTTACGGACTACGCAACCAACTACGAAAACATCAGCAACATCCTGAGCATGGAGAGCACAGGTGACGACGAGAAGTACAGCTACAGGGCCATTACCTCGCAGATACTCCATCACCGCATCTACTGGCTCATCATTACGCTCGAGGTTATCTACACGCTCTTCTTCATGATCGGAACCTGTTATCTTTATAAAAACATGAGTAGCAGCGCTGAAGAGTTTCACGAGGCCAAAAAGCCCGCGATCATAGGATTACTCATTGCGCTCTTGCTTTACTATGTCGGCTTTCAAGTTATCGGCGTGGAATGGTTCAACATGGACCAATCACAAGCCTGGAATTACAAAGACTGGACCCGGCATATTGTCGACTTCATACTACCGCTGCTGATTTATATTGCGATCAAAGTCGAGCGCTGAGGACTTCAAGCGCTCGATGAACGTCATCTCAAGCGAGCTTGCTACTCCCTTGTACCAAGCGTGGTTTGGGCTTGCGAAACACCAGTACGTTACCCGACATCACCAATACCAGCCCCAACAGCGCCGGCATCGTCCACTGATAACCCTCGGCGAACGCTGACACGTTGAGTGCCACCACCGGAAACAGCACTGTGCAGTACGCAGCCCGCTCTGGCCCCATGCGGCCGACCAGGGTCAGGTAGGCGGTGAAACCGATCACCGATCCCGGAATCACCAGGTACAACAGTGACCCGATGTAACGCGTGCTCATCTCCATGTCGAAGGGAATGCCTTTGACCAGGCACCACACGGTGAGCATCGCCGCCCCGTAAGCCATGCCCCAGGCATTGGTGGTCAGCGGTTTGAGACCGGCCTTCTGTTGCAGGCTCGAAAGCATGTTGCCCGCCGAGAAACACAAGGTGCCGCACAGGGCCAGACCGAGGCCAAGCAAGGTTTCCGGGCTGGCGGTATGCCCGGCCAGCTCCGGCCAGAACAGCAGCCCCAACCCAAGCAGGCCCAACGCACCGCCCATCAGCACATTGCGGGCAATTCTCTGACCGAAGAACACCCGCGCGTTGAGGACATTCCACAGGGTGGCGGTGGAAAACACCACGGCCACCAGACCGCTGGGGATCCACTGGCTCGCGGTGAGGAAACACATGAAGTTGACGCAGAACAGGCACAAGCCCTGAGCCAGGCAGATCAGGTGCCCGCGACGGTTCATCACTTGCAGGCGTCGGCTGAGCAGCAGGATCACGAACAGCACCAGCGCGGCGAGGCCGAAGCGATAGACGATCGACACGGGAATGGCCACCACGCCCAGTTGCCATTTCAAGGCAATCCAGGTGGTACCCCAGATCAGCACAGTCAGCAGGTACAAAGAAAGATTCATGACTAAGGCTCCTCGCTAGGTGCCCAGTGTCCGGCGCCACGCCTGGGCGCACTTGCATAAACTTGCGCTTTTGTCCGGCGACAGGCTGGCAGGCGCACGTCTACGGAGTAGGATGCAAGGCGTTGGATGCAGGTGTTAGAGAGCAACGATCATGGCGGCACTGGATACCCTACAAGTCTTTCAAGCCCTCAACCGCTCGCCGAATGCTCGCCTTGAGCACAGCGCCGAGCTCGGTGACGGCTTGTCTGCAGCCTTGTGGAGCAATCACCATGACGCTCAGGAATACGAAGCGCCCAGCCACCACACGTTGTCCTGTTACCTCGCCGGCGGCACCGGCACCTTTCGCCGCGACCAGCCCGGCAACAAGGGTGGTCCGGACAAACTGTGCATCCTCCCCGCCGATCACCAGTCAGGATGGGTGATCAATGGCGATATTCGCCTGGCACACCTGTATTTCAGCCCCGAACAATTTGCCCTTGGCTGCGTCACCCTGCTCGATCGCGAGCCACGGGAAATGCAGCTGCGCGAGCAGACCTTTCTCGATGATCCGCAGCAGGCGCTGCGCTTTCGGCAGTTGGTCGCCTTGAACTGGGACGAGCCGGGCGAGCGCCTGCTCACCAGCAGCCTGGCTCACGAATTGCTCAGCCATGCCCTGCTCAGCCAGGTTAACGTGCGTCAGGGCTTACGCCTTAAAGGCGGGCTGGCCGCGCACCAGCGCCGGCATCTGGTGGAGTTCATCAACAGCCATCTGGACGAGGCCATCAGCCTCGGTCAATTGGCGGCGTTGTGTGCGTTGTCCGAATACCACTTCGCGCGGATGTTCCGCGAAAGCTTCGGCTTGCCACCCCACCAGTACGTGCTGGCGCGGCGCCTTGACCGGGCGCGGGAGTTGCTGCGCACGACCTCGCAGCCACTGGGGGAGATTGCACTGGCTTGTGGTTTTTCCAGCGCCAGCCATTTCACCAACCGGTTTCGCCAGTCACTTGGCGGGACGCCCGGCGAATATCGACAGGCGTTTTTGCGCTAGACCCGATTTTTTATCGCCTGTACTGCCGCCTTCGCGAGCAAGCCCGCTCCCACAAGGTTTGGTGGTGCTTACCTGTTTTGTGGCTACCCTATTCCCCTGTGGGAGCGAGCTTGCTCGCGATGAACGATGACACGGTCTATCGTCAGAACTCCAAGGTGCTCGACAACGTCACCTGCCGCGAATCCCCCATCGACACAAAGAACCGACTCGCCGCCGAGGTGTAGTAGGTGCGATCGAACAGGTTCTTCACGTTGAGCTGGAACTTGACCTTCTGCCCTTCGACCCTGGTGTCGTAGGTGGCAAACGCATCGGCCACGGTGTAGCTCGGCAGGTCGAAATCGTTCACCGCGTTGCCCGCGCGCTCACCCACATAACGCGCCCCGGCGCCGACCCGCAGTTGATCACCGCCAATGACGCTGCCGAAGTCATAGACGGCCGACAACGAGCCGCTGTTCTTCGCCACGTTCTGCAACTGATTGCCTTTGTAATCCGGGTCTTCGGTGACTTCGGCATCGGTATAGGCGTAGCTGCCGATCATGCTCCAGCGATCGGTGAGCCGACCGCTCAGGTCCACCTCCAGGCCACGGGAACGCACTTCACCGGCGGCACTGTAAATCGTGGTCGGACCTTCGGCGTTGGCCACCAGCACATTGCGCTTCTTGATGTCGAACAGTGCGATGTTGCCGGTAACGCGGCCCGGCAGATCAAGCTTGGCACCCAGCTCCCAGGACTTGGCTTCTTCCGGAGCGATACCGCCGTCAAGCACGGTACTGCTGCCGCTCAATGGTGCGATGGTCGAGTTGGGTTTGAACGACTCGGTGTAGCTGCCGTAGAACGACAAGGCATCGGTGTATTTGTACACAAGGCCCGCGCGCGGCACCCATTTCTGCCCGTTGCTGTCGGTGTTGGCGTGGAACGGTACGCCTTTGCCAGCGTACTGGTCGTACGCCTGAAAACGCGCGCCGGCCACCAGAATCCACTGGTCGGTGAGGTGGATGGAGTCTTGCAGGAAGACCGAATCGCTGCGCAGTTCATCGGTCTGTGCGCTGTCGGGCGCACTGACGGTGGTGCCCGGCACTTCCCGACCATAAACCGGATTGACGTAACTGAATGTGGTCAGGCTTTTCTGGCGGATCAGGTCTTCGCGGTAGATCTTGCGGTACTCATCGTCGATACCGAACAGCAGGTCATGCTGCATGCCGAGCACATTCACGTTGCCTTCGAGGCTGGCGGTGGTGAAACGGTCGGTGCTGATCGCATTCTGGGTGCCGTCCATGTTGCGGGTCAGGGTGCCCTTTTTGGTGTCGATGGCGGTCACGCGCACCTGGCTGGCATCGTAGGTTTCGCGGTTATAGCTGTAGCCGAAATGGGCTTTCCAGTTGTCGTTGAGTTCGTGATCGGCCTCGAAGTGATAGAGGTCCGAGCGCCCTTCCATGTTGTTGAACGGTTCGTCGAGACGCTCGTTGCGCGAGATGTCCAGCGGATGGTTGGTCCTTGGATCGATCAGCGTGCCGCGGTCGAAGGGTGTGAGGAATTCGCGGTGCTCATAGGAGAACAGCAGCTTGGTGCTTTCGCCGTACCAGGCCAGCGACGGCGCGATCAGGCTCTCGCGATGCACACCGAAGTTACGCCAGTAATCTTCGTCTTCGTAGTCCAGCACCATGCGGTAGGCCAGTCCTGAATCGCCGAGGGCCCCAGTGCTGTCGAGGCTGCCACCGCTGCCGTTCTTGCCGTCGTCATAGCTCGAACCGCGCGCGGTCAGCGCGTTGTACCGCTCAAGCTGGGGCTTCTTGCTGACCATATTGACCACGCCACCCGGATCCTGGATGCCATAGAGCAACGAGGCCGGGCCCTTGAGCACTTCGACCCGGTCCACGCTGGCGTTGAGGCCACGACCCTGCACGATCGGCATGCCGTCGCGCATGATCGAGCCGTTACGGTTGTCGCCAAAGCCACGGACCATCACCGAGTCCTGGGTGCTGCCCAGGGTGTTGGCCTGGGTGATGCCGCTGACATTGGCCAGCGCGTCATCGAGATTGCGCGGCGCCTGGTCGCGGATGACCTGGGCCGGAACGACGTTGATCGTCTGCGGGATCTCCTGTACGGGGGCCGAGGAGCGCATCACTGAAGTGATGGGTGGCGGTTGATAGCTCATGGAGTCATCCATCACCGAGGTGATGGTGGTCGCGCCCAGGTTCAACGCCCCTTCAGTCGGCCGTGGTTCCAGTGCAATGGTGTGGCCGTCGGTGCGACGGAACGTCAAGCCCGAACCGGTGAGCAGACGTTGCAGAGCCTGTTCGGCGCTCATCTGGCCATTGATGGCCGGCGCATTGAGACCGTACGGTGCCTCATCGGTGTAGACGACGCTGATGCCGGTCACTCGGCTGAAATCGCTCAGGGCCTGGGGCAACGGTTTGGCGGCCAGCGCGAAATTGAATTGCCCACGCGACTGACTGCTGCCTGCCTCTGCGGCCAGCGCTACGCTCAGCGGCAACAAGGCCAATGCCGAAAAGCTCAACGCAGACACACCCAACCATTGTTTGACCGAACCCGATTTTGCCCTGGACTTCATGACTCATGACCTGTGTAGAACCGCAACGGATGCGAATGACTCGCAGTTTCAGTCACTACACGGATGGCAATCGGGTTTACCTCAGCAAAAACTGAAAATATTTTTATTTGAGTGGTTGGTTGTCTGATCTGCCGTCATCGCGAGCAAGCTCGCTCCCACAGGTATTGAGTCGGTCACAATATTGGGGCAACACGTAACCCTGTGGGAGCGGGCTTGCCCGCGAAGAGGCCAGCAGCTTTAGCGCAGAATAATCAGATGCCCCAAAACCTGATGCTGCTCAAACCCCAACACCCCCTGCAACGAACTCAACACCGCCTGCGGGTTCCTGCTCGGAAAGCTGCCACTGACCCGACGCCTCGCCAGTTCATCATTGAGCAACACGATCCGTCCGGGGTAATAGCGCGCCAAATCCTGTACCACATCGGCCAACGTCGCCTTGTAGTAATTGAGCCAGCCCTGGCGCCATGCCAACTGCGCTTCGCTGTCCACCGAGTGGAGTGTTTGCGCCGAGCCTTCGCCATAGGCCACTTGCTGGCCGGCGGTGAGCACTTGCTGATCGGCTTTCTGGTGCGCCGTCACGCCAACCCGTCCCGACAGCACCGTGACCTGTGCACCGTGGGGCTGCAAACGGACTTCGAACTGCGTGCCCAGGACCCGCGTCTGGCCTTTCTCGGCGTCCACCACAAACGGCTCGCCGGTATGGGTAACGCTGAAAAAGCCGGCGCCGCGGCGCAGTTGCACATGCCGCTCACCGCGACTGAAATCCACGGCGATGGCGCTGTCGGCATCCAGTGTCACCTGCGACTGATCGGCCAGGGTAACGGTGCGAATTTCCCCCGGTGCCGAGACGTAATCCGCCCCCAGGTCATCAATCCAACGCATAGGCTGCCAGCCTGTACCGACACTGATCATCAACAGCAGACACGCGGCCATCGCCAGCATACCGGACCAGCGCCCGAGCGTGCTGCGCCGCGGCTTGTCCATGGCGTTGAGATAGCCCTGCAAGGCAAAAGCGTCTTCATCGGCGAGTGTGCGCGCCGGTCCTTCGCTCAACTCCCACAGGACCTGCGCCCGGGCATAGGCCTCGGCATGGGCGGGGTCGGCCTGCAACCACTGGCTGAACGTCGCTTGGTCACCGCTATTGGGCTGGTCATGCAACAGGCTCAGCCAGGCCAGCGCGGCCTGCTCCTGCGCCGGCGTCGGGGTGACGCGTTTGAAGTCGTTCACGGTGCTGTCCCTGGCGTACGCGGTTCGGGTTCCCGAAGGCTGGCCTTGCAGGCTTCGAGGGCGCGCATCATATGTTTTTCCACGGCACTTTGGGACAAGCCCATGGCCTTGGCGATCTCGGCGTATTTGCGGCCGTGAATGCGATTGAGCAAGAAGATCTGCCGCGTACGCTCCGGCAAGGCGCGCAACGCGGCTTCGACATGGCGCAGATCGTTGCCCGCCTCCAGCGCCGCTTGCGGTCCGCTGCCATGGCTGTCTGGTGATTCCACCATCAAACCTTCGCTGGCCCGGACCCGCGTGCCTTCACTGCGCAAGTGATCGATGGCGATGTTGCCGGCGCAGCGCAGCAGGTAGGTGCTGAGTTCCTCGACTTGCACCAACGGCCGCCGCCAGAATCGCAGGAACAAATCCTGTATCAGGTCAGCCGCCGTCGCCCGACAACCGACACGCCGGCTCACCAGTGCTTCCATTTGCGAACGCTGGGAGAGAAACACCTGGAGAAAATGCGCACGGTCCCCGCGCAGTGGATCGCGCTCGATATCGCGGGGTTCGGGGGCGGAGTGATCATCGTTCATGTTTCGACCTGAAAACCGGGGAGGCCACGACAGCGTCAGGGGACCGGAAAGGCCGCAATATTAATGATAAATATTCTCATATGCAAAAGGATCGGGTGCAGCCCTTTATTACGCCCGTTGGTTGCACCAATGGCATGGCCATGGAATCCAAAAGCCACCGAAAACAAAACGGGCCTGCAATGCAGGCCCGTTTTCATGGGAAGGTAAAAAAGTGAATCAGGTGTCAGCCGTTAAGCGCTGCCTGTTCGTTCTCAAGAAACTCTTCTTCCAGCAGATGGTCGGCATGGGCGGCACTCTCGATGGGCACCACATTGGCTCGTTTGCCGCGTAATTTGCCGAACATATGCTCCAGCGCATGTTCAAGTTTGGTAGCCGCTCCGTCGATCGCCTGCTCCATGGTGGAGGCTTTATGGGTGACGGAAATCGGTTGATGGCCTTTTGGCCTCGCCTCCAGCTGGCAGCGCATGTCGTGGGGACCCGGCTTGTCGCCGTTCTCGTCCCGCAGGTGAACCTCGACTCGTGTCAGGTCCTCTTCGTAGCGTTCGAGCGTGCTCTCAATGGTCGTACGTACCCACTCCTCCAGTCGTTTACTGCCTTGAATATGGTTATCGCTATTGACTTGGATTTGCATAGTTCATCCCTTATTTCAGCTAGCTCGCGAGAGGCCGGTCAGCTAAGCCCTTGGGCGTCATCACCGTGACCTCTTACTTACACAATCGGTCTGTACGCTGAACAATTCAACCCCCTAAAAAAGATAAATTTTCAATCGCAAAAAAAGCCGGACAACCGGTAAAAGCGCTGTTAAGGTCGGGAGTTGGGTCGCCCTGCTCTTACGTAATAATTGCTCACATTTGCCGCTCCCCCAGCGGGTGCAGGCTGCGAAAAGCACCCGCCTCCTCCACCAACCAATCGTGCACCGCGCGCACACCCGGATGGCTCAACGCCCCCGGTGCGTAAAGCAGCATGTAGCGCTTGTGATTGGGCACCGCCAGGCCGAACGGCACGATCAAGGCACCACGTTCCAACTCATCATTGAGCAAGGTTCGGCGCGCAATCGCCACGCCCATCCCGGCGATTGCCGCTTCGATGGTCAGGTGATTGCGATTGAAGGTATGCCCGCGTCGCACATCCGCCCCCTCGAAGCCGATGGCATTGAGGTAAAACTCCCATTCCGCGTACTCGTAGCTGCCGCGCCAGGCGGTGATGTCGTGCAGCAAGGGAAAGTGCATCAGGTCCGCCGGACCATGCAGCGGTGGACGACCACGCAACAGGCTCGGCGCGCACACCGGAAAAATCTGTTCATCAAGCAAGGCTGTGGATAACAGGCCCGGATAACTGCCGTCGTTCAGGTCGATCGCCAGGTCGAAGTCACCTTCATGCAACGGCACGCTGCTGTCCTCGGCCACCAGGCGCAACTGGATGTCCGGAAAACGCTGCTGCAAACGCGGCAGTCGCGGCGTCAGCCATTTGCTCAGGAACGACGGAATCGAACGCACCCGCAGAATCCCGCTGATCATGCCCGCGTCCAGTCGCCGCAATTCCGAGTCGATGCTGCCAAAGGCCTCGTTGACGGTAATGGCCAGGCGCTGACCCTCTGCGCTCAGCTCCACTCCGCGGGCGCGACGGTGAAACAGGCGAAAGCCCAGGCGTTCTTCCAGCTGGCGGATCTGCTGGCTGACCGCCCCCGGTGTGATGTGCAGTTCTTCGGCGCAGCGGGTGAACGACAGGTGCCGCGCGGCACAGGCAAACACGTTCAGCCAGACATACGTCTGGGCGTGTAATTGACGGCTCATCGTTTAGTCCTGCTAAAGGATGTCTTAGGAATTTTCGTTGGTCACGCAGGCTCGTGACAGGCAGTATCGCCCAAATTGCGCTTGTCCTACAGAAATGGCAGCGATTTCCCTTCCATTGCGTGTACAGGCTTTAGCATGGCTATCAGTGTTTTCGATCTCTTCAAAGTGGGTATCGGCCCGTCCAGTTCCCATACCGTCGGTCCGATGCGCGCTGCCGCAACCTTTGCCCAAGCGCTGGTCGATCACGGTTTTCTGGCCGACGTGCGACGCGTGGAAATCCGTCTCTATGGTTCTCTTTCAGCGACCGGCGTCGGCCACGCGACGGATCGCGCCTGCGTCATGGGCCTGATGGGCGAATGGCCCGACCGCATCGATCCAACCACCATCGACAGCCGCATTCACACCCTGCGCGAAACCGGCAAACTGTGCCTGGCAGGCGTTGCGCAAATTGCCTTCGACTGGCAACGCGATCTCCTGCTGCTGGACGAAAGCCTGCCCTACCACCCCAACGCCATGTCCCTGACAGCCTTCGGTGAAACCGGCGAACTGTTCGAGCAGACCTACTACTCGGTGGGCGGTGGTTTTATCATCGAAGCAGCCGAAGCCGAATCCGGGATCGCGCCGGCCGGCGACGTGGTGCTGCCTTACGATTTCTCCAGCGCCGCCGAACTGCTCAAACTCTGCAACGAGCACGGGCTGCGGGTGGGCGAACTGATGATGGCCAACGAACGGGCATGGCGCAGTGACGCAGAAATCCGCCAGGGCCTGTTGCATATCTGGTCGGTGATGCGCGAATGCGTCGAGCAGGGTTTGCGCCACGAAGGCATCTTGCCCGGCGGCCTGAGTGTTCCGCGTCGAGCGGCGAAACTGCATCGCAGCCTGCAGGAAATCGGCAAGCCGAATGTCATTACGTCCACCTTGTCAGCGATGGAATGGGTCAACCTGTACGCCCTTGCCGTGAACGAAGAAAACGCGGCCGGCGGGCGCATGGTCACGGCGCCGACCAACGGCGCGGCGGGGATCATTCCGGCGGTGCTGCACTACTACATGAAATTCAATGCCGATGCGTCTGACGATGACGTGGTCGCATTTTTCCTGGGTGCAGCTGCCGTCGGCATCCTGTGCAAGAAAAACGCTTCGATCTCCGGGGCCGAAGTCGGCTGCCAGGGCGAAGTCGGCTCCGCTTGCGCCATGGCCGCCGCAGGCCTGGCAGAGGTGCTTGGCGCCACCCCGGAGCAGCTGGAAAACGCCGCCGAAATCGGCCTGGAACACAACCTCGGCCTCACCTGCGACCCGGTTGGCGGACTGGTGCAAGTGCCGTGTATCGAGCGCAACGCGATCGCCGCGGTCAAGGCCATCAATGCCACGCAAATGGCCTTGCGCGGCGACGGCAAACACTTCATTTCCCTGGACCGGGTGATCCGCACCATGCGCGACACCGGGGCCGACATGCACGACAAGTACAAAGAGACGTCGCGGGGCGGACTGGCGGTGAACTGGGTGGAATGTTGACCGTTTTGGAGGCACGTCGAGGTTAATTGCCCTGAAACGTGCAGAAAACGCGGCCCCCCGTAGGAGCGAGCTTGCTCGCGAAAAACCCCCAGGCGCCGCAAACCATCTGGTTTGACGCGTTATCGCTCACGACCATCGCGAGCAGGCTCGCTCCTACAGAACGTGTTTTTTGTCCGACAATTTTCCGGCATGGGCCTTGCTACTTCCATGCAGGAACAATGATGGCGAGATGGCCGGTGGTCTGGCGTTGCGAACCAACCCGATCATGGCCGGTCAACAACTGCACGTTCAATCAGGCGGTGACGCATCATGGACAACCCTTTCCAGCTCATTACCGATGCCTTTGCAGCGGATTACCAAATCAACCTGAGCATTCAGGGCCTGGACGGCCGCATCATGCTGACCCTGTCCAACAGTGGCCGCGTGGTGGCCAAACGCATGATCAGCGCCGAACAACGCAATGACCCCGAGCGCCTGAAACGATTGGTGCAAAGCATTCAGTTCGGCATTGCCATCGAGCAGGGCCACTGCGCCGTGGCCATCCTCGAATCAATGACCGACGGCGGCACGCGCAACCTGCCCCCACCAGCCAGTGACCGCCACCGACCCGCCATGGGGCTTTAAAGCTCGCCCTTTTCTACTTCCGGATGTTCACTGGAGCCCGTACCTGTTTTGCGGTGCGGGTTCTCAATCTTCACCGAAGGAAATTGCGACGAAGCGTAACGCACCACCAGAATCGCAAACGCCAACAGCAGAATCCCGCCGCACAGGTAGATGATCCCCAGGTCCGGCGGGTTGTGGTGCGATACGTTGGAAATCAGCAGCCGCGTCAGCGCGGTGATCGCCACGTAGATCAGGAAGCGCACGGGCATGTGGTTGGTCTTGAAGTAAATCCCGACCATCGCCCCCAGTTCCAGGTAGATGAACAGCAGCAAGATGTCATCGATCTTGATGTGCCCTTCTTCGATCATCCCGAGAAACTCCATCACCGCCGCCCATGCGGTCACCGCACCAATGGCGAACAGCGCCAGGTAGTGAAAGGTTTCGACAAAGAGATTGCCCAGGGACTCGGCCAGTTCATGCACGTTCTGCCGCAGTTTTTCGGCCCAGTTGATTTTCACGATGATGCTTCCTTAGGTCGGCTCGACCGGATGATGCGGGTTGGACGTGACGGTTTTTCTGCATGCAGAAAAAAGGCCAGCCCATGATGGCGAGCCACTCGGGATTGTGCGCCGTGGCGTTTGGTCGCACCTGTGCAGCGCCTCGCCTGACAAATCTCGAATCCGGTCTACATTAAAAAGCCACTACCCAAAAGGCAGGGATTCGCTTATCCTTTAGCTGTATATAGATACAGTAGTCGAAATCGACAACCAATGTGAAGGCATGTGAGGTGGTGAATGGCCGTCGAAGTGGTATACCGCAGCAGCCGAGATCTGGAGCGCTTGTTCATGGATAAAGCCGAAGCTGACCGTCATGACAAAATGCTCGAACTGGCCGAATTGCTGGCTGAAGTGTTGCAAAAAGCCGTTCCGTCCCTGACCGAGCAGCAAGTGGAAGAAGCCGGGATCTACATGGCGAAAAATCGCGACGTGTTCGCCAAGGCGTTCAAGAGCCAGCCGGACGCCCTGTCCGAACTGCTCAGCGCACCGGTTGAAGTCGCACAACCTGTTGCGGCAACCGAGGTCGTTGAGGCCGCTGAGCCGGTCACCCCGGCCAAGCCTGCCAAGGCCCCCAAAGCCGCTAAATAGGCAAAGCCCGAATTGAACAGGCCCTGAGTCGAATGACCCAGGGCCTTTTTCATGCCTGTGGAAAACTCATGCCAGTTTCACCGGTACAACACCTTCTCCGCCAACTCGTCGGCCACCCGTGCGGGGGAGCGTTTTTCCGCCTGGGCGTGGGCGAACACTTCAGTCAGGCGCGAGCTGATTTTCGACAGGTGCGCGGTGATGGTCGACAGTTCTTCGCCGCGGTGCTTGAGCGACACGTAAATCAGTCCGCCGGCGTTGATCACGTAATCCGGTGCATACAGGATGCCGCGACGTTCCAGTTGGTCGGCAACATCCAGATGGGTCAGCTGATTGTTCGCCGAACCGGCCACTGCCGAGCAGCGCAGTTGCGTCACGCTGTGGCTGTTGAGCACCCCGCCCAAACCGCATGGCGCAAGAATATCGCAAGGCGTGCTGAGCAGTGCGTCGTTGGCGATGGGGTGAGCCCCGAGTTGCTCCATTGCCAGTTGCACCTTGCCGTGATCGATATCGCTGACCAGCAGTTCGGCCCCGGCAGCGTGCAACTGTTCTGCCAGGGCATAACCAACGTTGCCCAGGCCTTGAATGGCAACGCGCAGGCCTTCGAGGTTATCGCTGCCCAGTCGCGCCATCGCTGTGGCGCGAATGCCGGTGAATACGCCCATCGCCGCGTGTGGCGCAGGGTCGCCCGCCGCGGTGGTGCTGGTGACATGCTGGGTCTGCTGGGCGATGCAATCCATGTCCGCCACTGAGGTGCCACTGTCGATGGCCGTGATGTAGCGCCCGTCGAGCTGATTGATACAGCGCCCGAAGGCTTCGAACAGCGCCGCGCGGTTGGCCACATGAACGGGGCGAATGATCACCGCCACGCCGCCGCCCTGGGCCAGGCCGGCCAGTGCCGCCTTGTAACTCATGCCTTGGGCAAGGCGCACCGCATCCTCGACCGCAGACTCGTCGCTGGGATAGGCAAGGTAACGACAACCACCCAGGGCAGGCCCCAGCCGGCTGTTATGAATGGCAATGACCGCCTTCAACCCGGTGACCGAGTCAACGCTCAGATGCAGCGATTCAAGGCGAGTGCTTTGCATGAGAGCGAACATCGTAGGGCTCCCGAATCACTTCTTGTAGACGCCAGTATAGGCTTGCGCCCAAAAATTGCAGAAGCGCACCGGAATAAGCACGGCCCCGATGCAGGCTTTCGGAAATAACCCGCGGTCGCTCTTGTACGGTACTGGACGAATGCCGGAGAGGGGGCTAAAACGAGGCATTGCCCGGAGATTTTGATGACCCCGCGCCAATCGTTCTTCGCCTGTCTGCAACGTTCACCGCCCGCGCTGTTCGAGGCGGCACTGTGGATTGCGGCCGAGCACGACAGCGAGGTGGAACCGCAAGCGCTGCTGGCCGATTTCCAGGCGTTGCAACAACGGGTCAGCGGTGGCTTGCCGATGCTGCCGGTCAGTGAACTGGCCCAACCGCTGCTGCGGCGCATGAATGACCTTGGCTTCGCCCAGGACGACTTCACGCCATTGCGCCCGCAAGTGGCACTGCTCGACAAGGTACTGGAGCGCCGACGAGGACAACCCTTGACGCTGGGGCTGATTGCGCTGGAGTTGGCCAAGGGCCTGGAAATTCCCATGGTCGGGGTCAACTTCCCCGGGCATTTCCTGCTGCGGGTGCCGGGCGCCGATCATTTGCTCGACCCCTGCGGCGGCCGTCGCCTTTATCCCAACGATTGTCGGGAGTTGTTGCTCCGCCAGTACGGCCCGAACATCAAGCTCAGCGCCGAGCACCTGGAAACCGCCGAGCCAGTGCAGATGCTGCAACGGCTGTCGCGCAACCTGCGCCAGTTGTACCTGTCCCACGACGACGTCATCAATGCCTTGATCGACGCCGAACGCGTCCTGGAACTGGGCAACGCCAGCGCCGCCGACTATCTGGCCCGGGCCAGCCTGTACCAACGGCTGGACTGTCCGAACGCCGAGCGTTTTGACCTGGAGCATGCGCTGCTGCTCAGCGACGATCCGATCCAGCGGATTCGCCTGACGGAGCGGCTGGGGCATTTGCCGCCGAACTCCATCGTTCACTGATCACAAATCATTGTGGGAGCGAGCCTGCTCGCTCCCACATTGGAACGGTGTGAGGTTTCAGGGCGTGTCTGGCTGGTTCGCCGGATGCGCCTTGATGAACGCCGGGTGCGTCGCCGCCAATGCCGCCACTCGCCGGATGCGTGGATAAGCCTCAAGAGAAACATTGAAACGCTCGGCCGCGTACAGCTGCGGGATCAGGTAGACGTCCGCCAGCCCGGGTTCGGGGCCGAAGCAGTAACCGTCATCACCGATCAACTGCTCCACCGTGGCCAGCCCCTGGCCGATCCAGTGACCGATCCACTCCACCACCTGCGGTTCGTCGTGGCCCGACTGGCGCAGCCGATTGAGCACGCTGACATTGTGCAGCGGGTGTACATCGCAGCCGATCACTGCCGCCACGCCGCGCTCGTGAGCACGGGCAGCCAGGTCTTTGGACAGCAGCGGGACCTGTGGATAACGTTCCTCCAGGTACTCGATGATCGCGGGAGACTGGATCAGCAACTCGCCTTCATCGGTGCGCAAGGCCGGCACGCGGCCCTGCGGGTTGATGCCCAGATAAGGCGGCTGACGATGCTCTCCACCCTGCGGTGCGATCAGGTTGACTGGCAAGGATTGATAATCCAGGCCCTTGAGCGCCAACGCGATACGCACCCGGTACGAAGATGTCGAACGGTAGTAGGTATAGAGTTCCATGCCCCGCTCCTGTTAGCGCGCCGGCAGCACTTTGCCGCGGCATTCGCCGAAACCGATGGAAGCAAAACCGTCGCGGCGGCAACGGCCGCGCAGGATGATTTCGTCACCGTCCTCAAGGAATTTACGCACCTCGCCCGAGGCCAGTTCGATCGGCTTTTTACCGCCTTCGGTGATTTCCAGCAGGCTGCCGAACTGACCGCTCTGCGGCCCCGACAACGTGCCCGAGCCGAACAAGTCACCAGCCTGCAATTGGCAACCATTGACGCTGTGGTGCGCGACCATTTGTGCCACGGTCCAGTACATGTGCCCGGTGTTGCTCAGGGTCAGGCGATGAGCTGGCAGGTTCTGTTCACGCATGGCCTCGGTGAGCAGCAATACTTCCAGTTCGATGTCGAACGCGCCAGCGGCCTGGTCGCGCTTGTCGAGCAGGTACGGCAGCGGCTGCGGATCGCCTTGGGGACGTGCAGGCTGGGCACGACGGAACGGCTCCAGCGCTTCGGCGGTGACCACCCACGGCGAGATGCTGGTGATGAAGCTTTTCGACAGGAACGGCCCCAGCGGCTGGTACTCCCAGGCCTGGATGTCCCGTGCCGACCAGTCGTTGAGCAGGCAGAAACCGGCGATGTGATCGGCAGCGTCGCCAATGGCAATCGAGTCGCCCATGTCGTTGCCCTGGCCGATCCAGATGCCCAGTTCCAGTTCGTAGTCCAGGCGCGCGCAAGGGCCGAACGTCGGTTCGCTCTGACCGGCCGGCAGCGTCTGGCCTTTCGGGCGGCGCACATCGGTACCGGACGGGCGAATGGTCGACGCACGACCGTGGTAGCCGATTGGCACGTACTTGTAGTTCGGCAGCAACGGGTTGTCCGGGCGGAACAGTTTGCCGACGTTCTGCGCGTGTTCGATACCGACATAGAAGTCGGTGTAATCGTTGATTTTCGCCGGCAGGTGCATCTCGCAATCCGCCGCCAGTGGCAGCAGTTTTGCGCCCTGGGCTTCGATCTTGCCGTGCAGGGTGCTGCCCTCGGCGAACAGTTCCAGCAAACGCTCGCGCAACGCGACGCGAGCCTCGCGGCCCAGTTCGAAGAACGCATTCAACTGGCCGCCACAGGTGGCCTCGACGGCAGCCTTCGCGGCGCCATCGAACAATCCGGCCTCCAGGGCCGCTTGCAGATCAAAGATATGCTCGCCAATCGCCACGCCACTGCGCGGTGCCGAGCCGTTGAGGCTGAACACGCCCAGCGGCAGGTTTTGCAGGGGAAAGTCCGCGTGGCCGTTGGCGGATGCAACCCAGCTGCGAGTGATGGAAGTCTGCGTCATGGGTTATCTCCGGGTCGGGTCGAAAGTGGCGGGCAGCGTAGCCCAGCAGGCGTCGTAGGTGTTTTGCAGTTGCGGGCAATCAAGGGCGAAACTGCTTGGGCGCAACACCTGGCTGGTCTCGAACATGAACGCCATGGTGTTGTCGATTTTCGCCGGCTTTAGCTCAGCGTTGATCGCTTTGGTGCAAGTCTCTCCGTCGGGACCGTGGGCGCTCATGCAGCTGTGCAACGAAGCACCGCCGGGCACAAAGCCTTCGGCCTTGGCGTCGTATTCGCCCTGGATCAACCCCATGAATTCGTTCATCAGGTTGCGATGGAACCACGGCGGACGGAAGGTTTTCTCGGCCACCATCCAGCGCGGCGGGAAGATCACGAAGTCGAGGTTGGCCAGGCCGTGAACGCTGGTCGGCGACGTCAGCACGGTGAAGATCGACGGATCGGGGTGATCGAAACTGACGGTGCCGATAGTGTTGAATCGGCGCAGGTCATATTTGTACGGCACGTTGTTACCGTGCCAGGCGACCACGTTCAGCGGCGAATGATTGAGCTCGCAGGCCCACAACTGGCCGAGGAATTTCTGCACCAGCGTAGTGGGTTGTTGCAGGTTTTCGTAGGCCGCCACCGGGGTCAAAAAGTCCCTCGGATTGGCCAGGCCATTGCTGCCAATCGGTCCCAGGTCCGGCAGACGCAGCGGTGCGCCATGGTTTTCGGCGACGTAACCGCGAGCTTGCGGGTCGAGCAGTTCGATGCGGAATTTAAGGCCACGTGGCAGTACGGCAATTTCCAGCGGCTCGAGTTCAAGCACGCCCAGTTCGCTGGCAATGCGCAGGCGCCCCAGTTCAGGCACCAGCAACATTTCGCCGTCCGCGTTGAAGAACACGCGTTCCATGGAACGGTTGGCGCGGTAGTTGTAGATGCTGATCCCGGCCGGTTTTTCTGCGCCCGAGTTGGCGGCCATGCTCACCAGGCCGTCGATGAAATCGGTCGGCTCGGCGGGAATGTCCAGCGGGTTCCAGCGCAGGCGGTTGGGGGTCACCTCACCCAGCGGGCCACCGGCCAGTTGCCGATCCAGTTTGACGAATGCCGGATGATTGGCCGACGGCTGAATGCGGTACATCCAGGTCCGCCGCGCTTCACTGCGCGCCATGGTGAACGCCGTGCCGGAGAACAGTTCGGTGTAAAGGCCGTACGGGGCTTTTTGCGGGGAGTTCTGGCCGACAGGCAATGCGCCGGGCAACGCTTCGCTGCTGAATTCGTTGCCGAAGCCTGACAGGTAGGCCAGCGCTGGCGTCGTTGAATCGGGGTTCATGGAGCCTCCTGAACAGGGAGTCGGCAGTGGCCGCTCGCTCTGTTGCAGAGGTCGAGGCACGCCTGGGTTGTTTTTATCGTAATTTGATTACGCATAACGTAATTTGATTGGTATTGACCGTCAAGCTATAAAGACGCCCATTCGTCCCGGGATCCCAGCCACCATGGAAAAAACCAGCGACAACAACGGTAAACAGAAAGTCCGCTCGGCCGAGGTTGGCACCGACATCCTCAAGGCCCTGGCCGAGTTGTCGCCTTCGACTTCGCTGTCGCGCCTGGCCGAACACGTGCAGATGCCGGCGAGCAAGGTTCACCGCTATTTGCAGGCCTTGATCGCCAGCGGATTCGCCGAACAGAACGCCGCCACCAACCATTACGGCCTGGGCCGCGAAGCCCTGCGCGTAGGGTTGGCGGCACTCAACAGTATGGACGTGCTGAAAGTCGCCGCCCTGCCCCTGGCTGAACTGCGCGATGACTTGAACGAAACCTGTTTCCTGGCGGTGTGGGGCAATCAGGGCGCGACCGTGGTGCATATCGAACCGGCGGTGCGTGCGGTGACCGTGGTGACACAACTGGGCTCGGTGTTGCCATTGCTCAGCTCTTCGACGGGACTGGTGTTTGGCGCCTACCTGCCTGCGCGTGAAACCGTGGATCTGCGTGAACAGGAACTGCAAAACGTTACCGCCCACGCCTTGGCGGATGATCAGGCCTACACAACGATGTGCGAACAGATCCGCCATCGGGGCCTGCATCATGTGCATGGTCTCTTGATGCCCGGAGTGGATGCCTTGTCGGCACCAGTGTTCAACGCCATGGGCAGGATCACGGCAGTACTGACCGTGGTCGGGCCGACCTCGCTGTTTCATGCCGATGAAAACGGCCCGGCGGCGCAGCGTTTGTTAGCCGCCACCCGCGCCGTGAGCTGGCGCATGGGCTTTGAGCCCGACTCATCGACAGCCTGAACGCAGCGGCGATGATCAGGCGGGCAGGATCAGGCCCAACTTCTTGACCATCGCCACCGCTTGCGTTCGACGTTCAACACCTAATTTGCTATGGATTCTCCGGGCATGGGTTTTCACCGTATGCAGCGAAATGAACAGCTGCTCGGCAATTTGCTGATTGGAATTACCCTGGGCAATCAGGCCGAGCACTTCCAGCTCCCGACAACTTAGCAGGCTGGCATCCAGGGTCAGTGCGGTCACCGTCTCCTCTCCTTGCAAACGACAGATCAGGTTCGGCTGTCGCAAGTTCAAATCACGCAATGCCTGTTGTCCCTGACAACGCTTGACCAACGCCAGCCCGGCCTCCAGCGCTGCGTGAGCCGTGTCCGGCTCACCCGTCAGGTCCGCCACTTCGCAGATTGCCAATTGCAGCTCCGTTTCCAGCGCCAGCATGGCGTGTTGTTGCGCGTGTTCGAGTAACGCCCTGAGTCGATCCAGTGGACGTTGCACCAGTTGCAGTTGAGTCTCGGCCAACACCAACTGGTATTCGATACGCGCAATCAGTTGCAGCGTGGCCGGCGGTGCCTGGCGCGCGTTGGCCCCACGATAATGACGCAAGACCCGGGTCAGCGCTTCCCGGGCCAGCTCCGGGCGCCCTTGTTGCAGCCAGAAATGACTGCTGATTTGCAGCAGCACGCCGCGATAAACCGTGTCGGGGATCTGCCGTTGCTGCATCAACCGTTCGGCCTCGCGCAGACGATCAAATGCATGGGCGTAATCACGTTGGTTGGCCGCCAGTTGCGCCTGCCCGAGAAACCCGTACAGGACATGCTTGTCCTGACTGTGGAGGCAGTCATCGAGGCCCGCCTGAAAACATTCACCGGCCAATTCATCCTGGCCCTGGCACAAGGCCAAGCGCCCACGCCGCAGGGCGATTCGTCCCAGCAGCGGCGTCGGTCGATCAGCCTGCCGTCCGAGCATTTCATGGATGTCGGCCAGCAACTGCCCTGCTCGCCGCGGTGCGCCACGCTGCTCCAGCAACTGCGCATGATCGAGTTCGAGCAAGCCTTCAAACAGCAACGAGCCTTGCGCCCGCGCCAGGCACAGGGCATCACGATTGAAGGCCTGGGCGGCATCGAGGTCGGCGTTGAGCAGCGCTTGCTGGGTCAGCCCGGACAGACACAACAACCGGGCGGGCCACGCCTCGGCCGCCAGTTCGTCCAGCGCCTCGATAAAATGCGCCCGTGCCGCCGGCAGGCGTCCCTGCAAATGCAGCAACCAACCCTGTTGCGCCTGCCAACGCGCCAGCAGTTGGCGTTGCAAGGACGCCGTCGGTTGCGGGGCAAATCGGGACAGTTGCCCAATGCAGGCAGCCGCCTGCTCGAAACGCCCGGCAAACAGCAACGCCGCGGTGATCAACCCCACCCGTTGCGGCGTGCCCAGGGTCAACTGTTCACCCAGCTGCTCGTGCAGCTTGAGTAACCAGCTGACGTTCTGACGCTTGAACAGATGCTCAAAACTGAAGTGTTGCAACAGGCTGACCGCGACCTCGTGCTCTTGCGCCAGCAACGCCTGCTCGAAGGCGCCCTGCCAGTCTTCTTCGGCGCTGAACCATTGGCACGCGCGGCGATGCCAGGACCGCCCGGCCGGGGTCGGTTCTTCACGCATCTCCCGGGCCAGTGGCTCGAAGACCCGCAACCACTCGACGGAGTCTTCCCAGGGTTCAATGAAGCAGCCCATGTCCTGCAACGCGTGCAACCACTGCGCGCCCTCACCCGTACCGAAAAGATGCTCGCACAAGCTGGCGTTGAAGCGTGGCAGATGAACCAACACCTTCCAGACCTCAACCAACTCCGACGGCAAGGTGTTGAACAACTCGTGTTGCAGATAATCGAGCAATGTCGCCGAACGCCCCTGCTCACCCGACCACGGACAACCATTGAGCAATGCGATCCGCACGCCAGCGCACCAGCCACCACTGCGCTGAACCACCCTTTTGGCGGTTTGTGCCGCCAGGATCGGCTCGACATGACCGAGCAACTGCCCGACCTCGGACTCGGTAAACGCCAGCGTCCGGCCTTCGCACTCGTACAACTCATCATCGAGCAGCAGCCGCGGCCAGTTGCAGGGTGGTCGTCGACGGGAGCTCAGCCACCAGGTCAGCGCCGGGCTGTCGACGGCCAACAGGCGATCGAGCATCCGGTCGAGTTCCGGATTGGGTGCTCGACAGTAATCATCGATAAACAGCCAGGTCGGTGACTGTAATCGGGCCAGATGCGCCAACAGCCCGGGCTCATCCGTCGAGGGCAGACCCAGCGCTTGCGTCAGGCGCAATAGTAAATCGGCTGCACTCAACGACGCCCCCGCCAGCGGCAGCCAACAGATCCGAGCGTGCTCCGGCGCCCGCAGCAGGCATTCGGTAAGCAACGCGCTCTTGCCACTACCGGCCGGTGCGCAAAGCAACTTCACCCGCGCGGTCGAAACCAGCATGGGCTCGATCAGTCGCTCGCGGGACAGATGATGGGACGACAGTCGGGGCAGGAAGCCAGGGCGGTCCAGACAGTGCGTCATTGCAGTCATTGTGGTGCGCCTTTTTTATAATTCTGGCGCCACCCTAGCCCCCTCCCGAGCGCTTGTTGAAGAAGTATTCAACACACTGATCGACCGCTATAAAAAAGGTGACCGCAAAGTCACCCTTTTGTGTAAGGCCCTGTAGGAAACCTACCTGACTCCCGTGCTCCGCAAGGCTGCTGGCGTGTAGTCCCCCGCTTTTGCATCGATGTTGAATTCGAAGCTGCGCTTCTCTTCGTTCTTCATTCCCAGGGCGATATAGCGACCGGCGATCAGGTCATAGAGCGCTTCGACGGTGTAGGCCGGCACCTGGTGATCGTAGTAGAACTGGGCATGCCCTTCGGCGACGCGCCAGAGTTGACCACGCCCGTCGTAGTGGTCGGCCAGCGCCACTTGCCAGCTGTCTTCGTCGATGTACATGTGGCGCTTGGCGTACACGTGACGCTCGCTCGGCTTGACCGTGGCGACGACTTCCCAGACACGGTGCAACTCGTAGCGGGTCAGGTCCTGATTGATGTGCCCGGCCTTGATCACATCGGTGTACTTGAGGTTGGGCGAGTCGAGCTTGTAGCTGTTGTAGGGAATGTACATCTCCTTCTTGCCGATCAGTTTCCAATCGTAGCGATCCGGCGCGCCGGAAAACATGTCGAAGTTATCGGTAGTGCGCAGGCCGTCGGATGAGGTGCCGACACCGTCATAAGCGACCTGCGGCGCACGCCGTACCCGGCGCTGGCCAGCGTTGTAGATCCAGGCCTTGCGCGGTTCCTTGACCTGGTCGAGGGTCTCGTGGACCAGCAACACGTTGCCCGCCAGCCGCGCCGGCGCGGTCACTTCCTGCTTGAAGTAGTTGAGGACGTTATCGTCGCTGCCCGGTTTCAGATCGCTGAGC
Source organism: Pseudomonas sp. GW823-FHT02E01 (assembly GCF_058797535.1). Taxonomy (NCBI): domain Bacteria; kingdom Pseudomonadati; phylum Pseudomonadota; class Gammaproteobacteria; order Pseudomonadales; family Pseudomonadaceae; genus Pseudomonas; species Pseudomonas sp. GW823-FHT02E01. Next base: position 24,841 of record NZ_JBXAJS010000019.1, read on the forward strand.
AACGACGGCACGGCGACTTCGTCCTTGAAGCGGATCACCGTGAAGTCGCCATTGGACTGCGGTGTCGCCTGGGTGATGGTGCGGCGCAGATTGCCGCCGTGGTAACGAGTGACATGGTTCCAGATCACTTCCACGCCATTCTTCGGAATCGGGAATGCGTAGTAGCGATTACCAGTGAAGTTGGCCAGACCGTTACCCTCGTTGATCGGTGTTACGTTCAGCGCACTGCGCTTGGCCGACTCATAGATTTCTGCCGGTAACGCCACGGTGCGATGGCTCGGGTAGACCGGAATCTTGTAGGTCTCTGGATAGCGCTTGAACATTGCGATCTGGCCGTCGGAGAGCTTGTCCTTGTACTTGTCGACAGTCGCCGCGGTGATCACGAACAACGGCTTTTCGCTGGCGAACGGGTCGGCCAGGAAACCTTTGCTGTCCACCGCGCCAGCGTTTTTCGGGATACCGCCGGTCCAGGCCGGAATCGAGCCATCGGCATTGCCGGCCTTCTCGGCACCGAGCGGTGTAAGGCTGGTGCCGAGCGTGTTGGCTTCTTGCGGCGACACCGCCGCCATCACGTTGGCGGCCAGCAGACTCAGGGCCAGAACGGTGCCCAATTGCAGAATCATCTTGCGCATTGAATTCATCCTTTTCAGCCAGATCAGAAGTTCACACCAAAGCTCAACGCCACGAAGTCACGGTCGGTGAGGACGTTGTAGTCGCCGCCGAAAAAGTCGGTGTAACTGAGGCTGGCGGTATAGGTGTTGCGATAGTCCGCATCGACACCGAGGCTGATGGCCTTGGCGCCTTCGTTGAACAGACCGTTGGGACCAAAGCCTGCGACGTCGTGGGACCACGAGAGGTTGGGCCTGACGTTGATCCCGGCGATGAGGTTGTTGTAGTCGAGGATGGCCCGGGCGCGATAACCCCATGAAGTCGAGGTCACGAAGCCGTCGGTATCGCCGCCGAATCCATACTGGCCATACACCGAGTCGCGGCCGTAGCGCAGTTTGGTGCGTGCTTCCAGACCACCGACCCGAACCACCGCCGCCTCGCCTACCAGGGTCAGGCGATCTGCACCCGCGACCTGATCGATGAAGTGCGTCAGGGTGCTCTGGATCTGCGTCACCTCCTTGCGGCGGTAGCCTTTGTTGTCGGCCCCCGGTGACGTGGCAATGGGCGATGCTGCTCCGCCCGCGATAGGGTTGAGCAAGGCCAGGGTCAGGTCATTGGTGTTGACCTGCACCGGGGCGTTGGGACGGTAGCTGATTTCCCCGCTCCACGCGGTGCCGGTGGATAACGTGGTGGCGAAGCTGGCGCCGTAGAGGCGGATGTCCTCAGGGTATTCGAGGTAATACTGGCCGCGACCGAGCATCACACTTTGGGCCAGGCCTGAACCGGTGCCGGGCGCGATGCGGTTGGCGGTGGCAACGATTCCCGGAATGCTTGCCAGCGTACCGGGGCCGGCGGTGGTGGTCCCGACATTCGGTGAACGACTGTGGTAGTTCATGAAGTACAGGCCGTACTCGGTGTCGTCCCCCAGCCAGCGCAGCGCCGTACCCCACTGCCCGGAATCCCGGGCATCGCGGTCACCGCCACGGGGAACGATCACTCCCTCCTTGCTGACCTCGAAGCCCTGGCCAAAGGCAGCCGCAATCGGCTGTAAGGGTGCAATGGCCGGGTTGGCGACGGTGTAGCCCTTGTTGCAGCCGTCCGCCACCACATCGACACCAAAGAAAGTGCCGCAGTTATCGACGACCGTCTGGTCCCACTCCAGTTGATAGAAGCCTTCCACGGTGAGCTTTTCCGTCAGCCCCTGGGAGGCGAACAACATGTTGACCGGGATCAGGCCTTCCTTGATCTCGGCGCCAGGACGACGGAACGCGGACACGTCGACCGGATTGATGCTGTTGATCGAGTTGCCGATGAACGTGCTCTCCCCCCAACTGACCACCTGCTTGCCAGCGCGGACCGTGCCCGGCAAATCGGCGAGGGAGTAGTTGTGATAGACGAAAGCGTCGAGGATTTGTCCGCCTGAAGACTTGGCGCCTTCTTTGCGATTGTGATCGCTGATGTCCTTGAAGGGGCGGCTTTCATCCTTGAGTTCAAAGTCGTACCAGTACTTGCCACGCACAAACGCACCGGTGTCGCCGTACTTCAGTTCGAGGTCGTGAATACCCTTGAAGATCTTCGAGAAGGTTTCACCTTTCTTGAAATTCAATCGCCCGTCGTCACCGGTCGAAGACTGGCCGGAGCCGCCGTTGACGATGCCCACCAGGGATTTATCCGCGTCACGCATGCCCCAGCTCGCGCCGACCGACAACGAGGAGTCGAACGTCCCCTCGATCTCCCCGATGTTGAATGAAAGGGCCTGCGCCTGGGCGCAACAGCCTAATGCGACCGCAACCGCCAGCGCCTGCGGTGTGAAGATGGCGCGCATTGTTGTTTTTGTCATGCGTCTTCCCCGGTGAGTGACAGAAGGCCTCACCCTACTGCCGGGCACCGGGGGTCGATAAGCGCACCAAGGAGGTATTCGTGGTGTACCTCTAAAGGATGACTGGCACAGACGACGAGCACCCGAATCCCGACTGTTGCCGGGGCTGCAACAGTGCATGTCGGGAATTGGTATTTTTCCTACAGCGCCGAGGGCTTATTCTTACCTCACTGTCACAGTAAACCACCGCAGGCACCCTGTACCCGCCTGCGCCGTGACTGAGAGACTTCAGATGAATCGAGGATTCGGTTCGTCACCCTGTGTTCACTGACGTTGATTTGTAGCTCCTGATCCAACGTCTTACTTTGGCCGCTGCGTTTGCAGCGGCCTTTTTTATGGGCGATGGTTTTTGATAATTAACAGCTGCCAGTCAGTGACCCCGGAGTATCCAGGCAAAGCTTCGCATACCTACTTTTCTTTCAGAAAGTACCTACAAGCATAGGTAAACACCAAAAGCACTCAAGTCTTTAAGTTGAACAGCAAGTCGGCGAACGACTTTTATCTTCGTCCGACTTCAAACCTACTTATTGCGAGTGCAACCATGAAATCCATCAACTACAACCGGTATCGCTCAACCAGAAGTTTCAACAGTCGAATACGCTTTCTGATTCTTCACTACACGGCCGCTGACTTTGCGAGTTCTGTCAGTGCCCTGACCGGCCCCAATGTCAGCGCGCACTATCTGGTTCCGGATATCACGGACCCCAGTTACCTGAAAGCCGGCCATACCGGGCAGGAAGTTTTCAGCCTGGTGGATGAAACCTATCGCGCGTGGCACGCAGGTGTCAGTCAGTGGGGTAGCCGCAGCAATCTGAACGATACGTCCATCGGCATTGAAATCGTCAACCTGGCGACCGACAACAAGGGCGAATTCACCTTTCCGCCGTATCACCCCGAGCAGATTGCTGCGATTGAACAACTGGCACTGAATATCCTCATGCGCTACCCGGATATCACGCCGACGCAGGTTCTGGGCCACTCCGATGTTTCGATCGGCCGCAAAAGTGACCCGGGGCCGATGTTTCCCTGGCGGGAGCTTTACTTGAAAGGTGTCGGCGCCTGGTTCGATGAAGCCACTCGGGACGAGTATCTGCACCAATACAACACATCGGGGGTTCCAGCCCGAAGCGCGTTGCTGGGGCTGTTCAAATCCTATGGATACGATGTTTCGGGGGCTTCCACGGAAGGCGGTTTTCAACAATTGGTGCGGGCATTCCAGATGCATTTTCGCCCGGAAAACTTCGATGGAAAAATGGACGCGCAAACAGCCGCCAACCTGAAGGCGCTGGTCGTCAAATACTTTCCCGGCTGACCATTGGCAAACCGCTTTGCAGCCGACAAATGCAACAACCGGCAAGGTCAGTCAATGTGACCTTGCCGGTGGTATCAAAGCGTATATTTCTGCAAATTCCCCATCATTTCCTTCAGCGCTTCGATGTTGTCCTTCGGATGCGCTGCGCCCTCGAAGTCGCAGATCTGCTGCCAGTGCGCCGCCACGTCTTCCGGGGAGAAGCCGGCCCGTGGATCGAAACCGATGCCGAGGCTGCGCTCCCAGCGGACCTTGCCCATCCAGCCGCCGCCGACTTCGAACAGACCGGAGGTTTCCTGACAGTTCTCGCTGGCCAGGTACACCACCAGCGGGCTGACCAGTTCGGGTTTGAGCTGTTCGAAGACTTGCGGCGGGATCAGGCCTTCGGTCATGCGCGTGCCGCCGGTGGGGGCGATGGCGTTGACCAGGATGTTGTTCTTGCGGCCTTCGATGGCCAGGGTGCGGGTCAGGCCATAGAGACCGAGCTTGGCCATGCCGTAGTTGGACTGGCCGAAGTTGCCATAGATGCCCGAGGTCGACGCGGTGAAAACCACCCGGCCGTAATTCTGCTCGCGCATGTGCGGCCAGGCGGCGCGGGTGACTTTGTAGGCACCTTCGACGTGGACGCGGTAAACCAGGTCCCAGTCGGCGTCATCCATTTTGTGGAAGGTCTTGTCCCGCAGGATCCCGGCATTGTTGACCACCACGTCGACGCGACCGAAGACGTCCAGGGCGTGCTGGACCAGTTTGTCACCGTCAGTGACCGAGTCGTGGTTGGCTTCGGCAAGGCCGCCGGCCTCGCGAATCTCCGCGACCACGCGGTCGGCGGCCGAGGCATTGGCGCCTTCGCCCTGGGCCGAGCCGCCAAGATCGTTGACCAGCACCCTGGCGCCCTGTTTGGCGAACAACAGTGCATGCGTCCGTCCCAGGCCGCCACCGGCTCCGGTGATGATCACGACTTTATCTTCGAAGCGCACAGACTCATTCATGGGGGGACTCCAGCAGGCCAAGGGACAGTGAGTCCGAGTTTCAGGCACGGCGCAGCGGGTCACAATGAACACGGGAGAGGCTGAATGGTGCGCGATAAGGCTGGGGGATGATTGATAGAGAAATGGACACGAACCCTGTGGCGAGGGGGCTTGTCGGATCGCCGCATCGCCCCGTTCGGCTGCGAAGCAGTCGTAAACCGGCTAAACGCGTTATACCTGAATCACTGCGCCGTATGGTTTGGGGCCACTGCGCAGCCCAACGGGGGCAAGCCCCCTCGCCACAACAGTTCATCTTAAGGTTCAGGAACACGCCACCTTGCGCGGCGGCAAGAGCAATTGATCGCGAAACGCCAGGTAGTGCTTGAGCACCTCGCAGGGCGCCTCGATCTGCGGGTAGTGGCCAATGTCGGGCAACACTACCGTGTCCGCCTCCGGGATCAACTCCCGGTAACGCTCGACCATGTGCACGCCGGAGACTGGATCGACCCCGCCATCGATCACTCGCAGCGGCACTTCACCGCGTTGCATCGCGCTCACCCAGCGGTCGCGCCAGACGCGTCGCTCCGGGATGTAGCCGATCAATTTGTGCATGATCCGTGGCCCCTGATGGCTTTCGACCAGACTCCAGAAATCATCCATCTGGCTTTCACTGGGACGGGTTTGCGGACCGAAAATCTGCCGAAAGCTTCTTACCAGGCCATCACGGCTGAAGGCGCGGCCGATCATCCAGCCCAAAGGGCTGAGCAAGAGTTTTTGCATCAGTACCGGGCGGTGGGTTTCCGGAAACAACCCGCCATTGAGAAACACGCAACTGGCCAGCTCCACCCGCGATTCGTAATGCCGGGCCAGCAGTTCCTGAGCCACGCTGTCGCCGTAATCGTGGGCGAGCAGGTGCACTGGCTGCTCGACATTCAGGTGTTCAAGCAGTGCCTGTTGCAGATCCGCTTGTTCCAGCAGGCTGTATTCGTGATTCGCCGGTTTGGCCGAATCGCCGAAGCCCAGCATGTCGCAAGCGATCACGCGAAAGCGCTGGGCCAATGGCTGCCACAGGTAATGCCAGTCCCAACTGGCGGATGGAAAGCCGTGAATGAGCAACAGCGGCTCACCCTGGCCTGCTGCCCAGTAGCGGATGCTCTGGCCACGGAATACGAACGTCTGGCTGCGTTTGCGCCAGACACACAAGGGGATCTCGGCGAGCTCCATCAGAGTTTATAACCCGGGTCCAGTTTATCGAGTTTGCGCAGCAGTGCCGGCCAGGCCAGCGCTCCGCCCATTCCTTGAGCACTTCGGGTGACACCCGCGATCATGGCTTTGGCGCCGGCCAGAATCTGCGGTTCGATGGCGATCAGTTCAGCGGCACCGTTTTGCGCCATGACCTGAATGTCGCAGGCACGCTGAAAGGTGAACATCATCAGGAACGTATCGGCGATGGTGCTGCCGCAGGTCAGCAGACCGTGGTTATGCAACATCAGGAAATTGTTTTCACCGAGGTCGGCCTGTAGCCGCACTTTCTCTTCATGGTTGAGCGCCACGCCTTCGTAGGCGTGGTAGGCCAGACTGGAAAGCACGAACAACGACTGTTGGCTGATCGGCAAAACACCCTGCTTCTGCGCCGACACCGCCACCCCCGAAGCCGTGTGGGTGTGGAGCACGCAGACGACATCGTGACGGGCTTCATGCACGGCACTGTGGATGGTGTAACCCGCCGGATTGATCTCGTAAGGACTGTCCATCAACTTGTTGCCGGCCTGATCCACCTTGACCAGGCTCGACGCGGTAATTTCGTGAAACATCAACCCGAACGGGTTGATCAGGAAATCTTCGGTGCCAGGCACCTTGGCGGAGATATGGGTGAAGATCAGGTCATCCCAGCCATGTTGGGCGACCAGGCGATAACAGGCTGCCAGGTCGACGCGGGTCTGCCACTCGGCAGCACTGACCTGGTCTTTGACACTGGGTGGCGATTGGACGGGAGGGACAGTCACGGCAAGGAGCCTCGGTGTTTTTATTATGGAGTGTTTCCTATGTCCACCGAGTCTAGTCAGCCCTTGAGGTTCGTGTAGTTGCATTGGCAGCCAGCTTGATGGCCCAGCGAGTCAGCCGCCCTGCCGTCCTGGTTCCATGTCAAACGACCGGCGCCAGCAGGGGTCTGACAGGCATAGGGCCGGGGCAACGCTCAGTCGCGCAGTGCACTGATCAGGTCCGCCAGCCAAGGCTCGGCGTCCGTCTCTGGGGTCACCGTTTCGCTGGCATCCAGGCGCAGCATCGGCAGCACTTCGCGAATGCCAAGCTCAGCGAACAATTCGCGCATCTGCTCGCCGCCGCCACAAAAAGTATCGCCATAACTCGCATCGCCCAATCCGATCACCGCGCCCGGCAAACCGCGCCAGGCTGCTGGCAATTGATCACGAATGGTCGAATACAGCGGCTGCAGGTTGTCCGGCAGCTCACCCATGCCGGTGGTCGAGGTCACCGCCAGAAAGGCTTCAGGGCCAAACGCCTGGATGTCGGCGAGGGTCGCACGCGGGTTGTGCCAGGTTTCGAAACCGGCGGCGTTCAACAGGTTGGCTGCGTGGCGGGCAACTTCTTCGGCCGTGCCGTACACCGAGCCGGAAATGATGGCGACTTTCATCGAGCTGATCCTGAATCCGAGTGAAAGACCCGGATATTAACACCACGGTTGTGATTATTCTTTTAGAATGCAATTGACAATCAATCAGGAAAGGATACTCCGATGATTAATGCACAACTGCTGCAAATGGTGATCAACGCCTCCAACGACGGTATCGTGATTGCCGAAAAGGAAGGCGATCAGGACAAGATCCTCATTTACGTCAACCCCGCGTTCGAACGCCTGACGGGGTACTCCAGTGAAGAAATCCTCTATCAGGATTGTCGCTTCCTGCAGTCGGGGGACCGCGATCAGCAAGCGCTGCCGCTGATTCGCGATGCATTGAACCGTGAAGGATCCTGCCGGGAAATACTGCGCAACTACCGCAAGGACGGCACGCCGTTCTGGAACGAGCTGTCCCTTTCAACGGTGAAAAATCCAGCGGACGGGCAAACCTATTTTGTCGGCGTACAGAAAGACGTCACTGTGCAGATCAAGGCGCAACAGCGCGTGGCACAGCTGGAGAGGCAGTTGGCTGAACTCCAGGCCGAGCTTGCTGCGCTCAAGGCGACGAACGGCGCAAACGAAACTCAGAATTAATGGTCAGTAATTACAATCACCAATGACTTTGTAACTACATCTTTCGAGTTGGCCATGCAACGCGACGCGCTCCTGACCCAGGATGAGCTGGATTTCATCCAGACAATGCAACACAACCCGCAACTCAATGTGCGGGACGCGACGTCGAGCCTGCTCGTCAACGGTGGGTCGCAAATCCGTGACCTGCTCACCCGCCTGGCGGCCCATGAGCAGGTCACCATTCAAGCCAGCTTCGAAAACCAGCAAATGACCTTTCCCCTGCACTTGGTGGAAGACGAGTTCCATGCGCTGCATTTGCGCCTCGGCGTGCCCAGCATCTATGAAGACGGGCCGATGGTCCGGCCTTGGCGCCTGGTACTGGACGAACCGGTAGCGCTGGAAAACGCCAAGGGTCAACCCGGCACCCTGTGGGTACACGAAGTGTCGTGCAAAGGGGTTTTGCTGGAAGCTCGCAACAGGACCAAACCACCGAAGCATTTCGCCTTGTGGTTCAGCCCCTCAGGCTACGAGCGGATTGCCTTGCGCGGTACTTTCGAGAAAGAAAACGAACAGGGCTTCTACGCCTATCAACTGAGCCTGAGCGATACCGATGAAGCCGAGCGTCTGCGCCAGTTCATCCTGCAACAGCATCGTTTGACTCATCCCGCGCTGCATCTCTGAACGTCAAGTATCCAGAGTACCCGCCAGGAACTGCTTCAGACGCTGGCTCATGACCTCCCCTTCATTGCCCAGGCAACCGATCGATGACCCGGCCAGGCTTTCCTGTGCCAGATCAGAAGCATCGCCGGCCAACAACAATCGGCACTCCAGACTCATGGCCAGGCGATTCAGACGCCGCGGCAACTCGGGAGCCGGCACATGATTGGAAAACAGCACCAGAGCCAGGGGCTTGATCCTTTCACACATCAGCGCCAGTTCCTCGAATGGCTGGCCCATGTTCAGTACGCGAACGGCCAATGGCCCGGAACTCAGGAACAGGGCGGCGACCAATAGTTCCAGTTCCCGGCAATTGCCATCCAGGGCACAGATGACCACGCGACGCGGCTGTTTTTCGCGCATCAACAACAGACGCTGCAACACCCGGGAACGCAAAAAACCATCCAGGAACAGCCACTCGCTGGTGCCGCCGAACTGGTCCTGGCGTTGCAACAACCGCTTCCAGACGGGCATCAGAATGCCCTGGAACACCACCGGCAGGGAGTAGCTGGAAAAGACTTGCCCGTAGAGCTCCTCCAGCCGAAGCTCGTCAAACCCGTTGACCGCAACATGAATCTGCTGCCGCCACTGCGCGTAATCGGCTTCCACGAGGTTGTTGGGGATGATATGCGACAACGCCTGGAGTGGCTCGGTCCTGGCCAGGATCTTGCCGATCCTGCTGACGGCAACCCCGCGCTCGATCCAGCCGAGAATGCTATGGACACGCTCAATATCGGACATCGAATACAGTCGATGCCCACTGTCGGTGCGCGTTGGAACAATCAGGCCATATCGTCGCTCCCAGGCTCGAAGCGTGACCGGGTTTACACCTGTCAGTCGCGCCACCTCACGAATGGGAAAGAGCTCTTCCTGTTCGAGAGCGACGGCCTGCGTGGAGCCTGAAGCGACGTCTGTGAACATGGGCATCCTGTTGAAACATCCTTGTATCGTCCAAGGCGTATTCTAACGCCCCTGCCCCGTAAAGTTTCCGTAAAAAAATTCCATGCCGCGAACGAGCGAAAAACGCCGCAGACGCGATTGACTGAATCAGGAATAATCCTTGCTTGTTTCGAGTCGCAGCCCACCACCCCGGCGCTGTGCCTGGCGAAGTTCCTATCCGGAGCGACGCAAATGCCTTACGGAGATACACAATGTCTAGCCCTCCCGTCACGCTGATGGTTGCACGCCGCGTTGCCAATGGACGCTACCAGGACCTGATCGCCTGGCTGCGCGAAGGCGAACAACTGGCCACCGATTTTCCCGGTTATCTCGGCTCCGGTGTGCTCGCTCCGCCGCCCGGCGATGACGAATTCCAGATCATTTTCCGCTTCGCCGACGAGCAGACCCTGCAGGCCTGGGAACATTCCGCTTCGCGCAGCGCCTGGCTCGGACGTGGCGGCGACTTGTTCGCCCACCCGACAGAACACCGGGTCAGCGGCATCGAGGGCTGGTTCGGTGCCGTCGGTCAACGCCCGCCACGCTGGAAACAGGCCGTGGCGATCTGGCTGGCGTTCTTTCCGGTCTCGCTGCTGTTCAACTTTGTGCTGGGGCCGCTGTTGAGTGACATGAGCCTGCTGCCGCGGGTTTTCATCAGCACCCTGTGCCTGACGCCGCTGATGGTTTACCTGTTCATTCCATTGTCGACCCGTTTGCTGGCCGGCTGGCTGAACAGCACGCCGGCACGCCCATTGCGTGCCGAACCCTCCACACAGAATCATTGATCCCTTCTGTGGGAGCGAGCTTGCTTGCGATGAGGGCGTGTCAGTCAACATATGTGTCGTCTGACAGTCCGCAATCGCGAGCAAGCTCGCTCCCACACTTGTTTCCCTCGCAATAGGTAGAGCGCTCCCGTCGCTGGTATAGTTTTGCTCTCACCGCGATGCGAGCCGTTCATGACTTCTTCCGCAGCCCCTGTCCTCATTACCGGCGCCGGCCAGCGTGTCGGCCTGCACTGCGCCCGGCGATTGCTGGAAGATGGCCATCGGGTGATTTTCAGCTACCGCAGCGAGCGTCCCGGCGTACAAGCCCTGCGCGACCTGGGGGCCACCGCTGTGTTCGCGGACTTCGCCAGCGAGGCCGGGATCTTCGCCTTCATCAACGAGCTGAAAACCCATACCGACAGCCTGCGGGCAATCGTCCACAACGCTTCCGAATGGCTGGCTGAAACGCCGGACACCGACGCCGCGGCATTCACCCGCATGTTCAGCGTGCACATGCTGGCGCCCTACCTGATCAACCTGCATTGCGCCGACCTGCTGCAACGCTCGAGCCCCGCCGACATCGTGCACATCAGCGATGACGTGACCCGCAAGGGCAGCAGCAGGCATATCGGCTATTGCGCCAGCAAAGCCGGGCTCGACAGCCTGACCCTGTCCTTCGCCGCCCGGTACGCGCCGGCCATCAAGGTCAACGGGATCGCGCCGGCCCTGCTACTGTTCAACCCTGAAGACGACGCGGCCTACCGCGCCAAGGCGCTGGCCAAGTCCGCGCTGGGCATCGAACCCGGTTGCGAAGTGATCTACCAGAGCCTGCGCTATCTGCTCGACAACCCTTATGTCACCGGCACCACCCTGACCGTCAATGGCGGAAGGCACATCAAATAGTGTCCCGCGAGGATTTTCCATGACGTTATCCCTGCCCCAGAATTATCGAGAGATCCTCATCGGTCTCGGTGAAAACCCCGACCGCGAGGGCTTGCTCGATACGCCGACGCGTGCAGCCAAAGCCATGCAGTACCTTTGCCATGGCTATGAGCAAAGTGTCGAAGAGATCGTCAATGGCGCGCTGTTCGCCTCCGACAACGATGAAATGGTAATCGTCGACAACATCGAGCTGTACTCGCTGTGCGAACACCACATACTGCCCTTCATCGGCAAGGCGCATGTGGCTTATATTCCAACCGGCAAGGTGCTGGGCCTGTCGAAGATCGCGCGGCTGGTGGACATGTTCGCCCGGCGCCTGCAAATCCAGGAAAACCTCACCCGGCAAATCGCCGACGCGGTGCAGCAAGTGACCGGCGCGGCAGGCGTCGCAGTGGTCATCGAGGCGCAGCACATGTGCATGATGATGCGCGGCGTCGAGAAACAGAATTCGACCATGAACACCTCGGTGATGCTCGGTGCCTTCCGCGAGTCGAGCAATACCCGCCAGGAGTTCCTGCAATTGATTGGACGGAGCAAGTAGCAATGCCACAACTTCAGCCAGGCATGGCACGCATCCGGGTCAAAGACCTGTGCCTGCGTACCTTCATCGGCATCAACGAGGATGAAATCCTCAACAAGCAGGATGTGCTGATCAACCTCACCATTCTGTACGCAGCCCAGGAAGCGGTACGGGACAACGACATCGATCACGCGTTGAACTACCGGACCATTACCAAGGCAATCATCGCCCATGTGGAAGGCAACCGCTTTGCGCTGCTCGAACGCCTGACCCAGGAAATTCTCGACCTGGTGATGGCCAATGCATCGGTGCTGTACGCCGAGGTCGAGGTCGACAAGCCCCACGCGCTGCGATTCGCCGAGTCGGTGTCGATCACACTCGCGGCAAGCCGCTGAGCTTCAAGCTTCAAGCCGCAAGCGGTAGACTTCAAGCCACCGCCATCCAACTTGCAGCTTCAAGCCTGCCGCTTGAAGCTGTCTCGCAGAGACCGCCATGACCGATCAACAACGCCTGGAACTCGAAGCCGCCGCCTTTCGTCGGCTGGTGGCCCACCTGGACAGCCGCAAGGATGTGCAGAACATCGACCTGATGAACCTCTCGGGCTTTTGCCGCAACTGCCTGTCCAAGTGGTACAAGGCCGCGGCCGACGACCGCCAGATCGAGGTCAGCCTCGACGAAGCCCGCGAAGTGGTTTACGGCATGCCGTACGCCGAATGGAAAGCCCAATATCAGCAAGAAGCCAGCGCCGACCAGCAAGCGGCGTTCGCCAAAGGAAAACCCAATGAGTGATTTGAACACCCTGCGCGCCAGCCTCAAGACCGGCGAACACGCCTTCGCCGACACCCTGGCGTTCATTGCCGCCGGATACGACTACCAGCCTCAGGCCTTCAACAACGGTGGTGTGGAAAACGCGGCCGGGCAGAACGAAGGCTCGTGCAAGACCCTGGGCCTGGCGCTGCTCGAAGGCTTGAGCGATGAAGAAGCCCTGCTGGCTTTCGGCGAGCATTACCGCTCGGTGCTGGCAACGCCGGAAGGCAGCGACCACGGCAACATCCGCGCGCTGATCGCCCATGGTCTGGCCGGTGTGAAGTTCGCTCAACAGCCGCTGACACGCCGCTGATTTGATTTGTAGGAGCGAGCCCGCTCGCGATGGACTGAAGAACGCCACGGGGTGTCAGGCTCCCAGCGTCATCGTTCACCACCATCGCGAGCAAGCTCGCTCCTACAGGTTTTGCGTTCATGGCGCGCAATTGATCACAAGCACAACCCGACTTTTAAGATTGACCCGGCAACTTTATTTCGTTTGCCCCGTACCACCGCTCACGGCTTAGATAAAAAGAAGTCCTCCTTCTTCCGAGCCGGTCATTCATGCGCAGCGAAACCATCAGCCAGTCGATCAACATCGTTCACCCTGTCACGCTCAGCCACGGCAAGAATGCCGAGGTCTGGGACACCGATGGCAAACGCTACATCGACTTTGTCGGCGGCATCGGCGTGTTGAACCTCGGCCATTGCCATCCGCGCATCGTCGAAGCCATTCGCGAACAAGCCACCCGTCTGACCCACTACGCGTTCAACGCTGCACCCCATGAGCCTTACCTCGAACTGATGGATTGCCTCAGCGCATTCATGCCTGTGGCTTACCCGGTCAGCGGCATGCTCACCAACAGCGGCGCGGAAGCGGCGGAAAACGCCCTGAAGATCGTCCGTGGCGCCACCGGCCGCAGCGCGGTCATCGCCTTCGACGGCGCTTTCCACGGCCGCACACTGGCCACCCTCAACCTCAATGGCAAAGTCGCGCCGTACAAACAAAAAGTCGGCGTGTTGCCGGGGCCGGTGTTTCACTTGCCCTTCCCCAGCCGGGACAACGGCGTCACCTGTGCCGAGGCCCTCAAGGCCATGGAGCGCCTGTTCAGCGTCGAGATCGATGTCGAAGACGTCGCCTGCTTTATCGTCGAACCGGTGCAGGGTGAAGCGGGTTTCCTGGCCATGGACGTCGAGTTCGCCCAGGCGCTGCGCAAGTTCTGCGACGACAAGGGCATTGTGCTGATCGCCGATGAAATCCAGTCCGGTTTCGGCCGTACCGGCCAGCGCTTCGCGTTCTCGCGACTGGGCATCGAGCCCGATCTGATCCTGCTCGGCAAAAGCATCGCCGGCGGCGTGCCGCTGGGTGCGGTGGTCGGGCGCAAGTCACTGCTCGACAATTTGCCCAAGGGCGGACTCGGTGGCACTTACTCCGGCAATCCCATCGCCTGTGCAGCGGCACTGGCAACCCTGGACGAAATGACCGATGCCAACCTGCATGCCTGGGGCACCCAACAGGAAGAAGCGATTGTCGGTCGCCATGCAACCTGGCGCGCGAACAACCTGACGCCGTACCTGGGACGCCTGACCGGCGTCGGCGCCATGCGTGGTATCGAGCTGATCAACGCCGATGGCTCGCCCGCACCGACACAATTGACCCAACTGCTGGCACTGGCGCGCGACGCCGGTTTGCTGCTGATGCCCAGCGGCAAGTCGCGGCACATCATTCGCTTGCTGGCGCCGCTGACCATCGAGGCTGCGGTGCTGGAGGAAGGGCTGGATATCCTTGAGGCGTGTCTGAAGAAATTGGCCTGATCCAGCGCCCACTGTAGGAGCGAGCATGCTCGCGAAGAACCTGAGAGCCCTGCGGGGTGTCAGGCTCCCAGCGTTATCGTTGACGACCATCGCGAGCGCGCTCGCTCCTACAGGGACATGTGTATTTTCCGAAGGCACAAAAAAACCGGCCGAAGCCGGTTTTTCGTTTCTACAGAATCAAGCGTTCTGCAGATTATCCAGGTAACGCTCGGCATCCAGTGCCGCCATGCAACCTGCGCCAGCCGAGGTGATGGCCTGACGGTACACGTGGTCAGCCACGTCACCAGCGGCGAAGATACCTTCGAGGCTGGTGGCAGTGGCGTTGCCGTCACGGCCGCCCTGCACAACCAGGTAGCCGTCTTTGAGGGTCAACTGGCCTTCGAACAGCGAAGTGTTCGGGGTGTGGCCGATGGCGATGAACACGCCGTCGACTTTCACTTCGTCGAAACTGCCGTCGTTGTTCTTCAGGCGGGCACCGGTCACGCCCATGTTGTCGCCCAGCACTTCGTCCAGGGTCGCGTTCAGCTTCAGCTCGATCTTGCCTTCGGCGACACGGGCGTTCAGCTTGTCGATCAGGATCTTCTCGGCGCGGAAAGTTTCACGACGGTGGATCAGGGTGACTTTGCTGGCGATGTTGGCCAGGTACAGGGCTTCCTCAACAGCGGTGTTGCCGCCGCCGACCACGGCCACCGGCTTGTTGCGATAGAAGAAACCGTCGCAGGTCGCACAGGCCGAAACGCCTTTGCCCATGAACGCGTCTTCCGATGGCAGGCCCAGGTAACGAGCGCTGGCGCCGGTGGCGATGATCAGGGCGTCACAGGTGTAAGTCGCGCTGTCGCCGGTCAGGGTGTATGGCTTGGCGGCGAAGTCGACGGCATTGATGTGATCGAAAACGATCTCGGTTTCAAAGCGCTCGGCGTGCTCACGCATCCGCTCCATCAGCGCCGGGCCGGTCAGGCCGTGGACGTCGCCCGGCCAGTTGTCGACTTCGGTGGTGGTGGTCAGTTGACCGCCGGCCTGCATGCCGGTGATCAGCAGTGGCTTGAGGTTGGCACGGGCGGCATAGACCGCGGCGCTGTAACCGGCAGGGCCGGAACCGAGAATAATCACTCGCGAATGACGGACTTCAGACATGACCTGCTCCTGTTGACCGGCCCGGATTACCTGGCACGGAACGCCGGATTGCCGGCTGGAATAAAAAAGAACGGTTGAAAGCACTTGGGGAAGGCTTGACCCGACCGTCCTGTAAAAAGATTGGGTGCAGCGTATCGAGGGGGCGAAGATTAAGGAAATACGGTTTAACAATCCAGCTCATAGGTGGTCTCTATGGCATCTGACCGACGATATCGACGTCTTTGTTACAGTGAATGTCGATACCGCCACCGCGCTTTCGCCTGCAAGGCAAAGCCGGTAAGGTCGGCGCGTTTTCCCTCTGCTCGGAGCACCTTATGCCCGCCCCTGTACTGTCCGGCCCGCAATACCTGCGCGAAGGCCTCAAGCTGGTGTTGAGCCCCAGCCTGCGTTTGTTTGTGCTGTTGCCGTTGGCAATCAACCTGGTGCTGTTCGTCGGATTGATCTACCTGGCCAGCCATCAATTCAGCCTGTGGGTCGACACCTTGATGCCATCGCTGCCCGACTGGCTGAGTTTTCTCAGCTACATCCTCTGGCCATTGTTCGTGGTGCTGGTGGTGTTGATGGTGTTCTTCACCTTCACCATGCTCGCCAACGTCATTGCCGCGCCGTTCAACGGCTTCCTCGCAGAAAAAGTCGAAGTGGTGGTACGCGGCACCGACGACTTCCCGGCCTTCAGTTGGGGCGAGTTGATCGCCATGATTCCGCGTACCCTGGCCCGGGAAATGCGCAAGCTTGGCTATTTTCTGCCCCGGGCGATCGGGTTGTTCATCCTCTCGTTCATCCCGGTGGTGAACATCATCGCCGCGCCGCTGTGGCTGTTGTTCGGGGTGTGGATGATGGCGATCCAGTACATCGACTACCCGGCGGACAACCACAAGCTGGGCTGGAACGAGATGCTCGCCTGGCTGCGCGAGAAGCGCTGGCAGAGCATGAGCTTCGGCGGCAGCGTGTACCTGGTGCTGCTGATCCCTGTGGTGAACATTCTGATGATGCCGGCTGCCGTGGCCGGGGCGACGCTGTTCTGGGTGCGTGAGCGCGGGGCAGAAAACCTGGTGACCCAGCGCTGAGTCACAAATCCATCATCCCGACGTCACACTGACGACATGGCCCCAGCCGACACTGGGGTCATGACGACAGCTCTGCATATCACCCTGATCACCGAAACCTTCCCACCGGAAATCAACGGCGTGGCCAATACCCTTGGTCGCTTGTGCGACGGTTTGCGCGCGCGCGGGCATCAAGTGGAGCTGGTGCGGCCGCGTCAGGGCTGCGACCAGCAACTGGGCAGCGACGATGAATTGCTGCTGTGCCGCGGCTGGCCACTGCCGGGCTATCCCGGCCTGCAATGGGGTCAGTCGTCGATGCACAAGCTGCTGCGGCGCTGGACGCGTCACCGCCCGGATGTGCTCTACATCGCCACCGAGGGCCCGCTGGGGCTCTCTGCGTTGCGTGCGGCACGGCGACTGGGAATTTCCGTGGTCAGCGGTTTCCACACCAATTTCCAACAGTACTCCAACCAGTACGGGCTTGGTTTGCTCACGCGCCTGCTGACTCACTACCTGCGCTGGTTCCACAACCGCTCGACCATGACCCTGGTGCCCAGCGTCAGCCAACGCATGGAACTGGAGCGGCGGCATTTCGAGCGCCTGGCGTTGCTGTCCCGAGGGGTCGACAGCGAATTGTTTCACCCGGCCAAACGCTTGAATGCCCTGCGCGAGCAATGGGGGCTGGCCGAGGCAGACATCGCCGTCATTCATGTCGGACGCCTGGCCCCGGAAAAGAATCTCGGCCTGCTCAAGCGCACCTTCAATACCCTCAAGGCGAGTTATCCCCAGCGCACGCTGAAACTGGTCGTGGTCGGCGATGGCCCGCAGCGCCAGGAACTGGAAAACGAAATGCCCGAGGCGATTTTCTGCGGCACCCAACGGGGTGAAGCCCTGGCGTGTCACTACGCGTCAGGCGACGTGTTTCTGTTTCCGAGCCTGACCGAAACCTTTGGCAATGTGGTGCTTGAAGCACTTGCCTCGGGGCTCGGCGTGGTGGCCTACGACCAGGCGGCGGCGGCCCAGCATATTCGTCATGGCTACAACGGCGTATTGGCGATGCCGGGGGATGAAGAAGCGTTCTGCGATGCAGCGGCATGGCTGCTGGAGGAAAGGGAAGCCTTGCGCAATGTCAGGCTCAATGCGCGCCAGCATGCCAGTCGCCAGGGTTGGGCGACGATTATCGAGCAGTTCGAGGGACAGTTGCGCGGTGCCTGTGCCGGGGAGATGGTGGTGCCGAATGCGCCGACTGTGCTCTGATTTTTCAGTGATCTTGAGTCAGTCATCGCGAGCAAGCTCGCTCCTACAGGATTTGTGTACAACGCACACCCTGTGGGAGCGAGCTTGAACTGGCCTAATAATCCCGGACACCTCTTAAGGGCGATATGATTTCGCCAACTTGGAGGTTCCATGAACGAAAGA
>NZ_JBXAJS010000020.1:0-15717 GCF_058797535.1 Pseudomonas sp. GW823-FHT02E01
CGTTGGACAGCGGCAAGGTCATCACCATCGCCGAAGGCCAGAGCTCCGGCACCCTGCCGGTGACGGTCGGCAACGACGTCTACAAGGGCCCGACCACCGTCACCGAATCCATCAAGAACGCGGTGGGCGGCAACCTCGAGTCCATCGATCCGATCAAGACCCCCGTGGAAACCACGGTTACCGATGTCAACGACACCACTACGGTGACCTTGACCGCGACCCCTAGCGTGGACGAAAACGGCACCATCACTTACACCGCGACTTTGACCGACAAGAACGGCAAACCGGTCACCGCGCAAAACGGTCCGGTCACCGTGACCCTCGACAGCGGCAAGGTGATCACCATCGCCGAAGGCCAGAGCTCCGGCACCCTGCCGGTGACGGTGGGCAACGACGTTTACAAAGGTCCAACCACCGTCACTGAATCCATCAAGGACGCGGTGGGCGGCAACCTGGAATTGGTGTCGCCAAACACAACGCCAGTAACCATCACGGTCAATGACGTCAACGACACCACCACCGTGACCCTGACCGCCACCCCGAGCGTGGACGAGAACGGCACCATCACTTACACCGCCACGTTGACCGATGCCCAGGGCAAACCGGTCACCGCACAAAACGGTCCGGTCACCGTGACGTTGGACAGCGGCAAGGTCATCACCATCGCCGAAGGCCAGAGCTCCGGCAGCTTGCCGGTCATCGTGGGCAACGACGTTTACAAAGGTCCGACCACCGTGACCGAGTCGATTAAATCGGCTGACGGCGGCAACCTCGAAGCGATCAACCCGATCAAGGCCCCGGTCAGCACCACGGTTACCGATGTCAACGACACCACCACCGTGACCTTGACCGCGACCCCGAGCGTGGACGAAAACGGCACCATCACCTACACCGCCACGCTGACCGATGCCCAGGGCAAACCGGTCACCGCGCAGAACGGTCCGGTCACCGTGACGTTGGACAGCGGCAAGGTCATCACCATCGCCGAAGGCCAGAGCTCCGGCACCCTGCCGGTGACGGTCGGCAACGACGTCTACATCGGCGCGCCAACCGTTAGCGAATCCATCAAGACCGCCAGCGGCGGCAACCTTGAAGCCATCGGCACGGATAAGACTCCCGCGTCGACCAGCGTCAGTGACTTCCAGGACACCACCACTGTCAGCATCAGCGGCAGCACCTCGGTAACCGAAGGCCAGACCGCCAGTTACACCGTCAGCCTGACTCACCCGGCCCAGACCGAAGTGACGCTGAATATCGTCTACAGCGGTACCGCCGCCGACGGTTCTGACTTCACCGGTGTGTACACCGTGAAGATCCCGGCGGGTGTCAGCAGCGTGCCGTTCGACATTTCGACCATCGATGACAAGATCACCGAAGGCACCGAAAACTTCGTGGTCAAGATCGACTCGGCCACCGGTGGCAACTTCGAGAGCCTGGCGATCAGCGCGTCCAACGGCAGCGTCAGCACTTCGATCATCGACAACGATGCACCACCATTACTGGACCTCGACGCCAACAACTCCAGTGGCGCCACCGGGGCCGACTACAAGGTGACGTTCACCGAGAACACTGCCGGCCCTGGCGTGTCGATCGGCGATACCGACCTGAGCATCGCCGACCCGGACAGCACCTTGCTGACCGGCGCGACCATCGTGCTGACCAATCGTCAGGACGGCGATGCGCTGAACCTGGGCAACAGCGTCAACGGCATCACCATCAATGCCAACAGCACCAATGGCACCGTCACGCTGACCTTGTCGGGTAGCGCAACGCTGGCCGACTACATGCAGCAGATCAAGAACATCACCTTCACCAACAACAGTGAAGATCCGAGCACAGTGCCGCGCATCATCACCGTGACGGTGACCGATGGCAGCAACTACTCAAACACCGCGACCACCACGGTCAACGTGGTGGCGGTCAATGACGCACCGGTCGCAGCACCGGTCAACGTCACCGGCACCGAAGACACGCCACTGATCCTCGGCTGGTCGACCTTCGGCGTCAGCGACGTCGACAGTCCGGCCACCAGCCAGGGCGTGAAAATCACCCAGCTGCCGGGCGAGGGTAAACTGCAGTACCTGGACGGCTCGACCTGGAAAGATGTCGCCGCCGACCAGACCTTCAGCAAAGCCGACATCGACGCTGGCAAACTGCGCTTCATGCCGGATGCCAACGAATCGGGCGTGGACGGATACGGTGGTACCAACCTGGGCAACAACCAGGCCGACTACGCACAGATCAAGTTCCAGCCAACCGACGGCCAGGCGCTGGGCAACACCGGCACGATCAAGATCGACATCGCCCCAGTGGCGGATGCCCCGACCCTGAGCGTTGCCGACAACAGCGTGAGGTCCACCGGGCTGATCAAGGAAGTCTGGACCGGTCTGTCGGGCCTGGGCACCAGCGGCAACGGCGCGGACTCGACCACGCTGAAAAATGTGATCGATGCCGCTGGCACACCGAACTCCAAAGGCACCGTGACCAACGTGCAGTCCGACGGTAGCGTGACCGCCGGTACGGCGTCGAAAACCTCCGGACTGATCTACCTCGAAGCCGGCAAGACCTATACCTTCAGCGGTGTTGGCGATGACAGCCTGCTGGTGACTATCGGAGGCAAGAACGTGGCTGCGATCACGTGGGGCGCGGGCGGCAACCTCAATGGTTCGTACACCCCGACCACCAGCGGCTACTACACCCTGGACATCTACCACCACAACCAGAGCGGCCCGGGCAGCTATGACGTCAACCTGTCGGTCAATGGCAGCACGCCGATCGACCTGAGCAGTGCCGGCGTACCGATTTACACTGGTGTGTCAGATCTGGTGAATGCCGGCGTGACCGTGTCCGACTTGCACGGCTCCAATGGCGAAGGCTACTACGACGGTTACAAACTCAACACCGGCGCCGAAGGCACCAGTGTGAAATTGTCCGCCATCACCACCGCGCTGACCGACACCGACGGCTCGGAAAGCCTGAGCCTGAAGATCAGCGGCATGCCGGTCGGCTCGGTGCTCACCGACGGCGCGGGACATACCTTCACGGTCACCGCGACCAATGGCGAGGCCAACGTGACGGGCTGGAGCCTCGGCTCTCTGACTGTCACTCCACCACCGTACTACAACGGCCAGTTCAACCTGACCGTGACCTCGACCTCCACCGAGGCCCTGGGTGGTTCGGCCAGCAGCACTTCGCAGATCCCCGTGACTGTGTACCCGGCGGTCTACAACGCCGTCACCGCCACGGCGGCCGATGACACCATCACCGGCACCGACGGCAATGACATCATCGTCGCCGACATCGGCGGCCTGACCGTGGTGCCGGGCACCAACTACAACATCGCGTTCATGGTCGACAGCTCCGGCAGTATGAGTTCCTCGTCGATCAACTCGGCCAAGGACCAGCTGACGTCGGTGTTCAACACCCTCAAGCAAAGCCTGGGCAGCAACTCGGGTACGGTGAACATCTTCCTGGTGGACTTCGACACCCAGGTCAACAAGTCGGTATCGGTGAACCTCAAAGACCCGAATGCGCTGACTCAGTTGAAGGCGACTCTGGACTCGATGTCATCCGGTGGCGGCACCAACTACGAGGACGTGTTCAAAACCACGGCCAACTGGTTCCAGAGTGCGGACGCCGTGGCCAACATCGGGGCGAAGAACCTCACGTATTTCATTACTGACGGCAAGCCGACTTACTACCAGAGCGGCGAGTCGACCAACCCGACTCTGTATGGCAGCACAACACTCGATAGCCTGATCACCACCAGCAACTATCAGCTGGGCACAGCGATCAGCCTGTTCCCCGACAGCACGCACCAGATCGACATTACCGCCTCGGGCTATGTGACGGTCTGGACCAAGAGCAGCAACGGCAACAACGGCAACGGCAATGGCAATGGCAATGGCAATGGCAACGGAAGTAGCTGGTCATCCAAGGACTTCGGCTATCTGCATGCCCAGGGTGACGGTACCTACGAGTTCTCGGGTCGTGACGGCGACGGCAACAGCACCGACGGGGACACCACCAGCAACTCCACCGGCAGCTTTACGTTGCTGAGCAACCTGTCGAATGTCGAGGCGATTGGCCTCAACAGCGGAGTGAGCCTCAACGACCTGAAGCCGTACGACTCGAATCAATCGCCACAAACCAACATTGATCCGAAGGACCTGGCCAACTCGATCATCGGCCACACTGAAGCGACGATGCCGGGTCACGATACCGTCAGCGGTGGCGACGGCAACGACCTTCTGTTCGGCGATCTGGTGAGCTTCAACGGCATTGCCGGCGAGGGTTACCAGGCAATGCAAGCCTTCGTGGCGCAGCAATCCGGTGTGGACGTCAGCAACGTCACCACCAGCAATGTGCACCAGTACATCACCGAGCATTACAACGCGTTCGATGTGTCCGGTGCCCATGACGGCAACGACACCCTGCTGGGCGGGGCGGGCAATGACATCCTGTTCGGTTTGGGCGGTAACGACACCCTCGACGGAGGCAAGGGCAATGACATCCTGCTCGGGGGTACCGGCAACGACACGTTGATGGGTGGACAGGGCAACGACATCCTGATCGGTGGTTCCGGTGGTGATACCTTCGTCTGGAAAGCGGGCGACACCGGCAACGACGTGATCAAGGACTTCAAGGCCAGCGAAGGCGACCGGATCGACCTGCGCGATCTGTTGCAGGGTGAAACCGGCAGCACCATCGACAACTTTCTGAAGATCTCCACGGTCGATGGCGTGTCGTCGCTGCAAGTCAGCACAACCGGCCAGTTCAACTCGGGCAATGCGGCCGCCGCCACACCGGACGTGACAATCAAACTGGAAGGCAACAACTGGTCCAGCGCCAACCTGCACAACCTGATTGCCGGCAGCGACCCGACCATCAAGATCGATCACAACAACAGCTGATGCGTGATGACGGCCGCTCCCTATGGGGCGGCCGTCACGTTTGCATCCACTGCCCAGTGACGATTTCGTCGCTGCGCCACATACTGGTATGCAGTTGACCTATGCTGCTGACAGCATGACGCTGGTTCAATTCTGAGGGATGCTCAATGTTTTACGTGCAACGCGATGCGCAGGGCCTGTTGGTACGCGTGGAACCCGCCGCCTACGCTGAGGCCACGGAAACGCTGGCGGCCGACAATCATGAGATCCAGGCCTGGTTTGCCAACGCGGCTGTGGAAATCAGCCTCAAACAGCTCAAGCAAAGTGACCTGGAAATGATCCGGGTACTCGACGACTTGATTCAGGTGCTGACCCAGAAAGGCGTGATCCGCGTCACCGACCTGCCGACGGCGGCCCAGGCCAAGCTCATGGACCGGAACCAGGCCCGTGAAGCCTTGGGTGGCTTGAGCCAATTGATCGATGATGAGGAGACCGGGCTGATCTGACGCGCCCCTGCGATCATTCCCACGCACGGCGTGGGAGCGATCACATCAGGCCCAGGGTTTTGGCTCGCCGAACAACTGACCCTGTACACCGTATAACCCCATCTCGCGAATCACCGACAACTCCCCTTCTGTCTCGACCCGCTCGGCAATCAGGGGCAAGTCAATGCTGTGCGCCGCTCGCTGGATCGCCTCGATGAACAGGCGTTTGTCACTCTCCAGATCAATCGACCGAATGTAGCTGCCATCGATTTTCAGGTACGCCAGACCCAACCGGGCCAGGTTGCCGATCATGCTGAAGCGGCCACCGAAACGTTGCAGGCTCAGGGAGAACCCCAGTTCGCGCAGGCGCCGGGTCAGTTGCTCCAGCACTGCCTGATCAGGCAGTTGCTCTTCGCCAATTTCCAGGGTCAGACGCGGGCCGAGGTTGGAGTGCGAGCGCAGTATCTCGAAGATTTTGTTTTGCGCCTGTGGATCGGCCAGGGTAGCCGACGACAGGTTCAGCGCCAGCGATTCCTCATGCCCGCTCATTTGCTCCAATACCCGCTCGAGCATCAGCCGATCCAGACGTGCAGTCCAGCCGAAGCGCTCCAGCCAAGGCAGAAAACGCCCGGCGGGGATGGTCTGGCCGTGTTCGTCGAGCAGTCGCGACAACACTTTGTAATGCAGCACCAGTTGCGTGTCCTGGGCGGCCACGACCGGTTGGAAATACAGCTCGAAACGTTGCTGCGTCAGCGCCTGGTCGAGCATGAGGTGCCAGGCGTGGTGATCGTCGCCGACACTGGCCGCAAGGCTGTGCTCGATACAGGCCCAGTTTTGTTCGCCTTGGCCTTCGGCCTGCGCCAGTGCCTGATCGCCGAGGCTGAGCACGGCTTGCGGCGAGTCGCCGTGAGCAAAAGGCGCCAGGCCGATAGAGGCTACGGCAGCCACATCGGTGGCGCCGGTAGCGTGAAGACTGGCCAAGGCGCTGTCGAGGTTCTGTGCCAATTGCAGCGCTTCTGTGCGCACCAGTCCCGGTGCCAGTACGGCAAATTCACCACCACGGATACGGGTGACCAGGTTTTGGGTTTCCGGGTATTTGGCGCACTCGCGGGACAATTGCTCGCCGACGGCCTTGAGCACTTCATCGGTGCGCTGACCACCAAGGCGCTGGTTGAGACCGGCCAGATCCTTGACCCGCAACAACAGCAGGTAACCGGAACTGGCCTGCTCCGGGTTGCTTACCCGCGCATTCAATTGCATCTCGAAATAACGCCGGTTGGCCAACCCGGTCAACGAGTCCTGATAGGACTCGACCCGAAGTTTTTCACTGCGTTCGGCCTGCTCCTGGAAGAGTGCCTTGAGCTTCTCGACCATCTGGTTCATGGCCTGCACTACCCGGCGAAGTTCGGGGGTGCGCGGCAGTTCTGGCAGGCTGAGGAATTCCCGCCGGGCGATAGCGTGGGATTGCTTGACCATGTAATCCAGCGGTCTCAATTGCTGACGCAGCAACAATGCGCCCAGTACCGCACTGACCGCGCCACACAGCAGCAACCAGCCCAGGCTGCCCAAAGCGCTTTGCCATAGCTTGGCCAGCGCGAACATCGGGTGGCTGACCACCTCGACCCGGGCAGCCTGCTCCCAGCCACGGCTGACGATCGCATCACCACCGGCGGGCTCCAGGCCGATCAGTTTGACGAACCAGTCCGGAACATTGTTGACCGCCGGAATGCCCATGCGCTCGACCAGGGTCTGATTGGTCTTCACATCGACCACGCGGATGCTCGCGTAGTAACCGCTGTCGAAAATCGAGCTGACCAGCAACTCGACCATCGCCGGGTCGTCGATGTTCGGTGTCAGGGACAGCGCCAGCGCCGTCGCGGCGTCCTGGGCATGGGAGCGTAACTGGTTGACGTACTGAGTACGCGAGCTCTCCAGACTGACCATGAAACTGCCGGTGAAGGCGACCACCAGGAACAGACAGATAGCAATCAACAGCTGTTTGAACAAAGACATCTGAGCACGTGCTCCTAGTTAGTCGTCTCGACCGGGAATCCTTCGGCCTGCATTTTTTTCAACACATCCTGCCAACGCGAAAGACGTTTGGTATCGCCAACCTTTTTATTGCCCTTGGCACCCGGTAACCACATCCCTTCCGCGTTGAAAGAGTAGACCGGCAGCAAATCCTTTCGCTGGCTGGCCGGCTTGATTGCATCAATCAGGCT
This sequence comes from Pseudomonas sp. GW823-FHT02E01, assembly GCF_058797535.1. Lineage (NCBI taxonomy): Bacteria > Pseudomonadati > Pseudomonadota > Gammaproteobacteria > Pseudomonadales > Pseudomonadaceae > Pseudomonas > Pseudomonas sp. GW823-FHT02E01. The sequence goes on from NZ_JBXAJS010000020.1 coordinate 7,600, forward strand.
GTCGAGCACCAGGGGCTCGGCCTCCGGACTCGAGTAGTAGGTCAGCACCATGTGCGCACGGTTCTGGGTCAGTGCCTTGACATAGGTGATACGCAGCTTTTCACTGGCTACACCGAGGTGTCGCAGGCTGAAGTACTTGGCAATAGCGTAGTCTTCACAGTCGCCGGCGCCTTTCCAGAGGGCTTCGATCGGGGTTTCCCAGTAGTCGACTTCATGCCACAGATCCATGTCTTCGACGTATCGCAGCTGTTTGTTGAAGAAGCGATTGACCACATTGAGTTGCTCCAGCTCGCCGAGCTGCTTCTGGCTGGTCAACAAGTATTGCCAATCATTAATGCGCTGCTGACCTTCTCCCAAAGGTCCGTACAATGCCTGCGCTCGCCGGCTGATCAGGGAAAAATCCCAATCGGCGCTCAAGCTGCCCAGCATCACGCCAGTCAGCAGCAATGCGCTGCACAGCCAGCGTAAAACCCGGGGGATCGTTAAACTTGCCACCAATGCGAGGCATCCTGGATAGGCAGGAGGGAGTCGTTCGAATGGTGAAGGTTAGCCCGGAAAAAGACAATGGCACGGTGAGATCACTGGCGGCGCGCTAAACTGGAAGAAAGGCACTCCAGAGCTTGTTTGACAAGCAGTCAGCCAGTCACTAGTGTCATTTGGATCCAAAAATATTCCATCAATCAGGGTGCGTTTAGTGACACAAAAGCCCAACCCTCTCAGCAGTATCAAGGTCAACGGGCCGATTCCTGCACACATGGCACGCTCGGTGATCGAAGAAACCCTGCGCGCGGCCATACTCGACGGGCGCATTCCTTGCGGTGCGGCCTTGCGCCAGCAAGACCTCGCCGACCTGTTCGGCGTCAGCCGCATGCCTGTACGCGAAGCCTTGCGCCAACTCGAAGCACAATCGTTGCTCAATGTGGTTGCCCATAAGGGCGCCGTGGTCGCGCCGCTGGTACAGGGCGATGCCGTGGAAACCTACGCGCTGCGCATCCTGCTGGAATCCGAAGCCCTGCGTCTCTCGGTACCACTGCTCCAGGACGAAGATCTCGAACAGGCTGCCCGCTACATCGATGCACTGGAAACGGAAAGCGACTACACCGAAATCGGTCGGCTCAATCGCCTGTTCCACATGGCGCTTTACACCCGGGCGCCGAATCGCCGGCTGTTGAAACTGGTCGAAGACGGCCTGATCGAAGAAGAACGGTTCCTGCGTTTCAACCTAGAAGCCATGGGCCTTGGCAAACTCTCCCAGGATGACCACAAGGCACTGTTGCAGGCAGCCAAAGCCCGGGACGTCGAACACTCCGTGCAGCTGCTCGAGCATCACCTGAACCGAGGGGTCGAGGTCATTACGCGCTACCTCAACAGCCCTGAAGTACAGGCCAGGAACAAGTCGAAGTAGCCTGCGGCGGCGAGCCCGGGGAATGTACCGAAGGGTTATCCTCGCTTGCCGCGCATTCCCCCCCCCCCAAATGCTCCGCGAATGATTTGATTACAAATCCCCCGCCCCCATACCACACCGCCCTTGCGGCGCCATACCGCGCCCCAACGCCCCGCCGCCGTAAAACCCGACCATTGCAACGTTTGCGTGATGCCTCAGTAATGGCGGCCACCTCGATTTACGCCCACTCTGGATAACCAGGACAAAAAACGGGTGACGCTCCGTGCGAATGGAGCAGTCTCTGCCCCCAGAAGCGAAGGAAGGAGCCTCATCACGGGAACGGAAGGATCGGCATCACTCGCGACCCACTTCCACCCCCTCAGACACCCACAACGACGCCCGTAAAAAGTTACTTCGAGTGAGGCATTCACTCTTTATTTAATTCTGACTTACATAAGCCGGAAGGAGTAACTACGCCAAAATAAAACCAATATAAAAAGTTTTATTGGAACTTGTCATCTTCGAAAAAGTTGAATATTGAAATAATAACAAAACAACTTGATCAAGACTTTATATGTGTATTAGTTTTTCTTCGCCGCCAACCACAAACGGCAGTAACACCTCAGCTACTCGGCATCAATAGCACTGAAAAAGATCAATACGTTTGAGGTACCCGTTCGCCAGGAGAAAACTTCCAGCGAACTTCAGTGCTTGATTACTTCTCACCCCGGATCATTTACAGGCTCATCCATGAAACCAACTAAAGAACGTCTGCTTCAAAAAAAATCAGAACTTAGCGAACACCCGATCTTCTCTGAAATACATTCGCTGCCGGTCCTGCGACGCTTCATGGAAACCCACGTGTTTGCCGTATGGGACTTCATGTCGCTGACCAAGCGCCTGCAACAGGAATTGACCTGCGTGCGACTGCCCTGGCTGCCACCGCAGGATCCCCAGGCCGCGCGGTTGATCAACGAGATCGTACTGGGTGAGGAGTCGGATGATCGTCCGGCCCGGGGTCATTACAGCCACTTCGAGTTGTACCTGGATGCAATGCGCGAGGTCGGCGCCTGTACCGTTGCCATCGAACGCTTCGTGGCTCTGCAGCAAGAGGGTGTGAGCTACGACGTGGCCTTGCAGAGCATCAAGGTCGATCCGGCGGCCGCGGATTTCGTTCGCCATACGCTACACACCGCACTGCATGCACCGGGTCACAGTGTGGCGGCGGCGTTTCTGCACGGTCGCGAGAGCGTTATCCCGCAGATGTTCCAGCGCATCCTCGACGATTGGGGCATCGGCATCGAGCTGGCGCCGACCTTCCGTTACTACCTCGAACGGCACATTGAGGTCGATTCCGAGGACCACGGCCCCGCAGCGGAAACGCTTCTGGCGCGACTGGTCGATAGCGACCCGCAACGGCAGGAAGACGTGTACGCCAGCGCCATCGCAGCCGTGGAAAGTCGTATCGCCCTGTGGGACGGGTTGCGCCTGAGCATGAACGTATCCGTCACGGAGGTGAGCGCATGAACGCTGCAGACTACCAATCCTTCGCTGATGCCTGGGAGAGGCGCGCGACCATCCGCACCCGCCCGCGCCGTGTGCTGGAAAACGACGACAAACTGATCTACCCGTTGAGCCGCCAACCGCTGGTGCTGAGCGAAACCTTTGTGCGCCAATGCCCGGAACAACGCGACTTCGCCCTGGTGCAGACCCTCTACAAGTTCATCAACGATGTGGTGATCTTCGAAACCGAGATCGTCGACAAAACCGCCCGCAGCATCGCCAAGAATCGCTTCGCGGTCGAGTTCCCGTTCGCCTGCCGCTACGACGCCATGACTGTCGTGGTGGACGAGGATTATCACGCACTGGTGGCGATGGATTTCATGCAACAGACCATCGCGTTGACCGGCATCACCCCCATTGAATTGCCGGATGAAATCGAACTGAGCCGAGCAATACCAGCGGCCGTGGCACTCGCACCGGAGCACCTGCGTAGCGCTGTAGAACTGATCTGCGTGGCCATCGCCGAAAACACGGTGACCGGTGATGTCGCCGCGTTTGCCAAGGACGACACGGTCAAGCAATCGATCAAGGGCCTGATGGCCGATCACTTGCTGGACGAGGGGCGTCACTCCGGTTTTTGGGCACGGCTGGTACGCATCTACTGGCATGCCGCAAGTGCAGACGACCGCCAGTGCATCGCCCAGATCTTGCCGGTGTTCATTGCTCATTACCTGACCAACGACATCCAGAAATCCTTCGACTTCTGCCTGATCGACGCACTGCAGATCAACGACTCGGCGCGCCACGCCCTCAGGAACGAAGTATCGGCACTGGCCTTCCCGATAAGTCGCCATCACCCGCTGGTGGCCAACATTGTGCGGTTTTTCCACAGCAGTTCGTTGCTCGATTCGCCGTGCGTACAAACCGCCCTCAGCGACTACCTGGTTTGACGAGGAGCCCATCATGAGACGTCTCGACATCTTGCTCATCGGACAAAGCCAGGCGCTGACCGAGCTGGCATTGGAACTCGAACAACACGGTCACTCACTGACGCGGGTATCCGCACGCGACGAAATGCCGGGGCCTGTGGATCTGCTGATCGACGATGGCACGTCGCTTCAGTTCACTGCTCAGGCGCCACGGCTGACATTTCAATTGGGGCTCGGCTTGCCGCAGGCGTCCGGCCTGCCTTCGCTGGACCTGTTGTGCAGTCATGGCTCAACGCTGCTGACCCGTGTACCCATCGCCGATGAGCCGTCGGGTAACGGCCAGGCGTTGCGTAGGCAGGCCATGACAGCACTGGTTGACCACGTGGCGCTGCTGGTCAGCCGCTACTCGCGCGATGTCGACTATTTTCGGTTCGCCGAACCCGCCGAACCCGCCGAACCTGTTCGCTTCGAGCGCATCGAGAGTTTGCGGTTCCTGGACAGCCTCGCGTTCGTGCATCGCCTCAATGCCACCGCCGACCCACGACTGCAGCAACTTGCGCAAACGCCGATGATCGAAAGGCTGGAGCAACAGTGCATCCAGAATGCTGACCGTCCGGCCTTGAGCATCGATGGCACCACCCTCGACTATCGCCAGTTGCACGCCCACAGCCGCGCCATCCAGCAACGCCTTCGACCGCTGCTGGATCAGCATCAAGGCCCGACAGTCGTCGGGATCTGCCTGCCCAAATGCAGCGCGTTGTATGCGGGAATCCTGGCGATCCTGGGCAGCGGCGCGGTGTACTTGCCGCTGGAGCCGAGCCATCCGTTGCAACGTCAGCAGTACATCCTGTCGAATGCCGGCGCGGTGTTGTTGCTGCATGACGGCGAGCATCCCCTGGCGAACGAGATGCCAGGGCTGGACATCAGCAGCATCGACGCCCATGCAGCAGATCTCTCTCAACCGTTGATGCGCCAACGCCCCGACCTCGATACGCCATGCATGGCCCTCTACACCTCGGGCACCACCGGCCATCCGAAGGGCGTGCTGCTCAGCCAGGCCAACCTCGCGCACTTCACCCACTGGTACGCCGACTATGTTCAGCTGACCAGCCAGAGCCGGGTGCTGCAGTTTTCTTCGTTGAGCTTCGACTCATCGCTGATCGACATCTTCCCGACCCTGCTGAAAGGCGCCGAGCTGATCGTGCCCGACGAGGACCAACGTCGCGATCCGCTGCAACTGGTGGAGCTGATTCGTCATCGGCAGCTGAGCCACGCCTTTTTACCGCCCGCCTTGTTGAGCATCCTGCCGCTGGAGCAGTTGCAATGTCTGGACCGTGTGATGACCGGCGGCGATGTCTGCGAACCGTGGGTCATCGAGCAGCTGAGCCGTCAGGGCAAGCTCTACAACCTCTACGGGCCCACCGAGGCCACGGTGCTGATTACCGCGCGCAAACTCCAGCCAGGCGACCACAACCGCTCGCTGGGCGCTCCAATCGCCAACAGCCAGGTGTTGATTCTCGATGACGATTTTCAACCAGTGGCCGAACAGACCGTCGGCGAGTTGTACATCGCCGGCCCGGGCGTGTGCCTGGGATACCTGAACAACCCGCAGCAAACCGCTGAGCGTTATCTGGAACTGAACTTGCCTGATGGCCGGACCCTGCGCGTCTATCGCACCGGGGACATGGCGAAGTGGACGGCTGAAGGGATCGAGCTGTGCGGTCGGCGTGATAATCAGGTGAAGATTCGCGGCTTCCGGGTCGAGCCGGAAGAGATTGAGCGCTGCCTGCGCGACAGCCAGTTGTACCGCCAGGTTACCGTGATCATCGATAGCCAGCGGCGGATTCTGGCTTTCCTTGCCCAGCCCCGAGAGGACCTTCCCGGCAGCGCTCGCCAGGCGTTGAAGGCCCACGCGACACAGCACCTGCCGGACTACATGCGCCCTGTTGCATGGACCGAGCTGGCAAGCATGCCTTACGCCAGCAATGGCAAGGTCGACCGCAAGGCGTTGCTGGATCTGCCGGTAAGCGTCACCGAGAACCCTTCACGGCGCCTGCCCGTCAACGCCGATGAGGCCCTGCTGCTGGAAATCTGGGCGCAGTTGCTGGAGCTGCCGGCGAGCGACATTTCCACCGACGAAAGCTTCTTCAATCTGGGCGGGCACTCGATCCTCCTGTCCCGCATGCTCCTGCGACTGCGCGAGGAGTTCGGGCGCAGCATCTCGATCAACCGCTTCATCGAAATGCCCACCCTCGAGAAACTGGCGACACTGGTACGCGGCTTCGGCAGCGAAGAAGTGCTGAGCGAACAGGCCATGCGCGATGCCTTCCGCGAGCTGGATATTCAGCCAATGCCCGTCAGCCGCATGGGCGATGTGCACAAGGTGATCGTCACCGGTGCCAACAGTTTTGTCGGTGTACACATCGTCGAGGCATTGCTGGCCTGGGGCGCCAGTGAAGTCGCCTGCCTGGTTCGCGACGGCAACGGGCAATCGGCGAACGAGCGCTTTGCCCAGGCGTTACGGGAGAACCGTCTGGAGCATCTGGATATGAGCCGGGTGCGGGTTCACACGGCAGACGTCACACGGCCGGAACTCGGTTTGGCGCCCGAGGTTTACCAGCGGCTGGATCAGGAGTTTGGCGCTCTGGTGCACAATGCGGCCAACGTCAATCACGTCCTCGATTACGAGTCGCTCGTCCGGGACAACGTCGAGCCGATTTTCGAATGTTTGCGTCTGTGCGAAGGACGCAGCAAAAAAATCTTCAACTTCGTCTCGACGCTCTCGGCCTCCAGCACGATATCCGCCGATGGCCGAGTGCTCGAGTTGCCGGCCGCACTCACACCACCGATCTACATCAAGAACGGCTACAACCTGTCCAAATGGGTCGGCGAGCGAATCCTCGAACGGGCACGGGAGCTTGGTGTGCGGGTCAATCTCTACCGTCCCGGCAACATCAGCTTCAACAGCCTCACGGGCGTGTGTCAGCCGCACAAGAATCGCCTGATGCTGATGCTCAAGGGCTCGATCCAGCTTGGCCAAGTACCGGAGTTCGCCTTGAATTTCGACTTGATGCCGGTGGACTTTCTCGCCCGATTCATCGCCTTCCACGCCAGTCGTTATCAACCGGAACAAGCGGTATTCAACCTGCACAACCCCGAGCCCTTGAGCTGGGACAACTACGTGGCGTCCTTCCGCGAGGCAGGCCGCGAATTCACGATGGTCAGCGTCGCCGACTGGCAGCAGCAACTGGGTCGGGTCGACAGCGACAACGCGTTGTTCGGCGTGCTGGGGTTCTACCTCAACGGCTTCGAGGAGGACATCGGCGATATCTCGATGATCGGCCACGACAACGCCCAGGCCGGTGTTCGGCTAATGGGCGCGCACTACCCGCAAAAGTCCCCGGCGCTGCTGCGTCGCGGCTGCGATTACCTCAAAGAAATCAATTTCATCTGACGCAACCAAACGGAGCAAAACCATGAGTATTCTGCAACCCGACACCCTGATCAAAAACCCTCAAGGCTGCCACGTGGTGTCCTCTGTGGACGTGCCCGCCGATGCCACTCGGGTATGGGCCGTAGTCGGTAACTTTGCCGGCTTCGATCGCTTCATCCCGGCACTGTCGCATATAGAGATGACCGGCGAAGGCGTGTCATCGCTACGCAAAAAGTTTTTCAAGGACGGCAACCTGGTGGTCGAGCAGCTCAACTCCCGGGACGACCAGGCACGGCACATGACCTGGACCACTATCTACAACACCCTGGGTGTGGCCAATCTGTGGGCCGCGATGAGCGTTGAACCACTGGATGCGGACAAGTCCAGAGCCACCTGGACCATCATCGCCGAACCGGCGCAGGGCACCGCCGAGGCACTGCCGGGCTTCAAGGACTTCGTACAGGGTTTTGCCGATGATGCGATGAACAATGTGCTGAAGCTGTTTGCGTAAGACGTGAAAAAGCCCGTTGTGGAGAGGCTCCACAACGGGCTTTTCAGTACCCCTGAAACGACAAAACCCCTGTCTGCGTTAGCAGACAGGGGTTTCGGAATTCAATCTTGACGATGACCTACTCTCACATGGGGAAACCCCACACTACCATCGGCGATGCATCGTTTCACTTCTGAGTTCGGGATGGGATCAGGTGGTTCCAACGCTCTATGGTCGTCAAGAAATTCTGTAACCAGCCCGTTAGAACTTTAACGTGCCAGTGAAAACTGGTGACTTCTACTAAAACAAAACCCCTACCTGCATACGCAGATAGGGGTTTCGGAATTTAATCTTGACGATGACCTACTCTCACATGGGG
>NZ_JBXAJS010000021.1:0-14485 GCF_058797535.1 Pseudomonas sp. GW823-FHT02E01
TTGTTTATCAAGGAGTTTTCCGTTTCGACTGCGCCGGAAGTGGGGCGAATTATAGACACCTGGAATCTGCCGTCAACAGCTATTTTCACAATTCTGTCATATAGGGCAAAAAAGCCCCGAAAACAAAAAGGCCGACCCAATGGGTCGGCCTTCTGCGCCCTTCTACTTACAAGCTAGGGAACGCGAATTGCGAAGCCTCGTGGCTCGCACGCTGTGGCCAGCGCTGGGTGATGGCCTTGCGACGGGTGTAGAAGCGCACGCCATCCGGGCCGTAGGCATGCAGATCGCCGAACAGCGAACGCTTCCAGCCGCCAAAGCTGTGATAAGCCACCGGCACCGGCAGCGGTACATTGACACCGACCATGCCGACTTCGATTTCGTCGCAGAACAACCGCGCGGCTTCGCCGTCACGGGTGAAGATGCAGGTGCCGTTGCCATATTCGTGATCGTTGATCAGTTGCATGGCTTCTTCCAGGCTGTTGACCCGAACAACGCACAGCACCGGCCCGAAGATCTCTTCTTTATAGATGCGCATTTCTGGCGTGACGTTGTCGAACAGGCAACCACCCAGGAAGAAGCCTTCCTCGTGACCAGCGACGGTCAGGCCTCGGCCGTCCACCACCAGTGTCGCGCCGGCAGCTACGCCGTCTTCTACATAACCGCTGACCTTGTCGCGCGCCTGGCCAGTCACCAGTGGACCCATGTCCAGGCCGCAGTTGGTACCGGCACCGATTTTCAGCGCCTTGATTTGCGGAACCAATTTGGCCACCAGTGCATCGGCCACCTGGTCACCCACGCACACCGCTACCGAGATTGCCATGCAACGCTCGCCGCAAGAACCGTAAGCCGCGCCCATCAGTGCGCTGACGGCGTTGTCCAGGTCTGCATCCGGCATCAGCACGGCGTGGTTCTTCGCACCGCCCAGGGCCTGGACGCGCTTGCCACGCTTGGTGCCTTCGGAATAGATGTATTCGGCAATCGGCGTCGAACCCACAAAGCTCAGCGCTTTGACTTCCGGCGCTTCGATCAATGCGTCCACCGCAGTCTTGTCACCGTGTACCACGCTCAGCACGCCTTTGGGCAGGCCAGCCTCCAGCAGAAGCTGTGCAATCAGCAGCGTCGAGCTCGGGTCACGCTCGGAAGGCTTGAGGATAAAGCAGTTACCGCAGACGATCGCCAGCGGGTACATCCACAACGGCACCATGGCCGGGAAGTTGAACGGAGTGATACCGGCCACCACGCCCAGCGGCTGGAAGTCAGACCAGGCATCGATGTTCGGTCCGACGTTACGGCTGTACTCGCCCTTGAGGATTTCCGGAGCCGCGCAAGCGAACTCGACGTTCTCGATGCCGCGCTTCAATTCACCGGCAGCATCTTCCAGGGTCTTGCCGTGCTCTTCGCTGATCAGTTGGGCGATACGCGCTTCGTTCTGCTCCAGCAGTTGCTTGAAGCGGAACATCACTTGGGCACGCTTGGCCGGCGGCGTGTTGCGCCAGGCCGGGAATGCAGCCTTGGCCGCGTCGATGGCGCTCTGGATGGTTTCGCGGGTCGCCAGTGGCAACTTGTGAATAGCCTGGCCGGTAGACGGGTTGAACACATCAACCGCGCGACCGTTCTCGGTCACCAGTTCGCCATTGATCAAATGCGGAATAACGCTCATGGAAGCTCCTGAAAAGTTGTCCACAGGCGTCCGTTAAAGAGCGCCTGCTATATAGATGTTTTTTGTAGGAGCGAGCTTGCTCGCGAAGATGGTGAGGGCGCTGTGTTCATCCAGGCAGCCCACATCATCGTTAACGTCCATCGCGAGCAAGCTCGCTCCTACAGGTGTGTTGTCAAATCAGTCGATCTTGCTCAGCACTTCGCCGACCGCGTCGAACAGACGATCCAGGTCCTGCGGCTTGCTGTTGAAGGTTGGGCCGAACTGCAGGGTGTCGCCGCCGAAGCGTACGTAGAACCCGGCTTTCCACAGCGCCATGCCGGCTTCGAACGGACGCACGATCGCGTCGCCGTCACGTGGAGCGATCTGGATCGCGCCGGCCAGGCCGTAGTTGCGGATGTCGATGATGTTCTTGGTCCCCTTGAGGCCGTGCAGCGCATTTTCGAAATGCGGTGCGACTTCGGCCACGCTCTGTACCAGGTTTTCCTTTTGCAGCAGGTCGAGTGCTGCCAGGCCAGCGGCGCAAGCCACCGGGTGCGCGGAATAGGTGTAGCCATGGGGGAATTCAACCGCGTATTCAGGCGTCGGCTGATTCATGAAAGTCTGGTAGATCTCGGAGCTGGCAATCACCGCGCCCATCGGGATCGCACCGTTGGTGACTTGCTTGGCGATGCACATCAGGTCCGGTGTCACACCGAAGGTGGTAGCACCGAACATGGTGCCGGTACGGCCGAAACCGGTGATTACTTCATCAAACACCAGCAGGATGTTGTGCTGGTCGCAGATTTCACGCAGACGCTTGAGGTAACCCTGTGGCGGCACCAGCACGCCAGCGGAACCGGCCAATGGCTCGACGAATACCGCCGCGATGTTCGACGCATCATGCAGTTCGATCAGCTTCAACAGCTCGTCAGCCAGGGCGATACCGCCCTGCTCCGGCATGCCACGGGAGTAAGCGTTGCTTGCCAGCAAAGTGTGCGGCAGGTGATCGACGTCCATCATCGCCTGGCCGAACAGCTTGCGGTTGCCGTTCACGCCACCGAGGCTGGTGCCGGCGATGTTCACACCGTGGTAGCCACGGGCACGGCCGATCATTTTGGTCTTGGTCGACTGGCCCTTCAGGCGCCAGTAAGCACGGACCATTTTTACAGCGGTGTCAGCGCACTCGGAACCCGAGTCGGTGAAGAACACGTGGTTGAGGTTGCCCGGGGTCAGGTCGGTGATTTTTTCAGCCAACTGGAAGGACAGCGGATGGCCGTACTGGAAACCTGGCGAGTAATCGAGGGTACCCAGTTGCTTGGCGACCGCTTCCTGGATTTCCTTACGAGTGTGCCCGGCGCCACAGGTCCACAGACCGGAGAGCGAGTCATATACCTTGCGGCCTTTGTCGTCGATCAGCCAACTGCCTTCGGCGCCAACGATCAGCCGTGGGTCGCGCTGGAAGTTGCGGTTGGCGGTGTAAGGCATCCAGTGAGCATCGAGCTTGAGCTGGCTGGCCAGGGAAGTCGGTGCGTTTTCAGGCTGGTTCATGGGCGTAACCTCGCAAGGCAATAAGCGGCATAAGGATTGAAAACCGTTGTTGCAGCTAAATTGCCACGGGGATAAAGTCGGTGAAATCCAACTTTTCTAATGTTCAGTCAGCCAACTACTAAACTTTGAGTAACCCGCATGAGTACTCGCCGTCCCGATCCGCTAGCCCAGGTCAGCGACTTTGATATTCGCCTGCTGAGGATTTTCCGCAGCGTGGTGGAATGCGGCGGCTTCTCCGCGGCGGAGACCGTACTGGGCATCGGTCGCTCGGCGATCAGCCAACAGATGAGCGATCTGGAGCAACGCCTCGGCCTGCGCCTGTGCCAACGGGGACGTGCCGGGTTTTCCCTGACCGAAGAAGGCCGCGAGGTCTATCAATCGGCATTGCAGCTGTTAAGTGCGCTGGAAAGCTTCCGCACCGAGGTCAATGGCCTGCACCAGCACCTGCGCGGCGAATTGATCATCGGTTTGACGGACAACCTGGTCACCCTGCCCCACATGCGCATCACCCATGCCCTCGCGCAATTGAAAGAACGCGGCCCGGACGTGCAGATCCAGATCCGCATGATCGCGCCCAATGAAGTCGAACAAGGCGTGCTCGACGGTCGCCTGCACGTCGGCGTGGTACCGCAGGCCAGCGCATTGTCGGGGCTGGAGTATCAACCGCTGTATAGCGAGCGATCGCTGTTGTACTGCGCGGTCGGTCACCCGCTGTTTTATGTCGACGACAAACAACTGGACGACACGCGTCTGAATAGCCAGGACGCCATCGCCCCGACCTTTCGTTTGCCGGCGGAAATCCAGGCCCATTATCAGGCGCTCAATTGCACCGCCAGCGCCTCGGACCGCGAAGGCATGGCCTTCCTGATCCTGACCGGACGCTATATCGGTTACCTGCCGGATCACTACGCGAGTCTTTGGGTACAGCAAGGCCGGTTGCGAGCGCTGAAAGAAAAAACACGCTTCTATGACCTCAGCCTGGCGTCGGTCACACGCAAGGGACGCCGACCGCATCTGGTGCTGGAGAGTTTTCTCGAGAGCCTGGCCGCGACGCGTTGAAAACTGTGGGAGCGGAGTAAGGTTTTATTGTGTGAGGTCTTGTCTGAAGCCGGTGGGTACGTTATCAACGCACTGGCCGTCCCACCCACCCGTTCGGAAGTGCTTATGACCTTTGAAGTCCCAGCCCACGGCGCAAAATCTGTCAGCCGCATTCGTCAAAAAAACGAAGAGACCATCATCAAGGCCGCCGAAGACGAGTTCGCCCGTCACGGGTACAAAGGCACGAGCATGAACACCATCGCCCAGAACGCCGGGTTGCCTAAGGCAAACCTGCATTACTACTTCACCAACAAGCTCGGTTTGTACGTGGCGGTGCTGAGCAACATCATCGAGCTGTGGGACAGCACGTTCAACACCCTCACCGCCGAGGACGATCCGAGCGAAGCCTTGACCCGCTACATCCGCGCCAAAATGGAGTTCTCCCGGCGCCAGCCGCAAGCCTCGCGGATTTTCGCCATGGAAGTCATCAGCGGCGGCGAGTGCCTGACCGAGTATTTCAACCAGGACTATCGCGCCTGGTTCCAGGGTCGTGCGGGCGTGTTCCAGGCCTGGATCGACGCCGGTAAAATGGACCCGGTCGATCCGGTGCACCTGATCTTCCTGTTGTGGGGCAGCACCCAGCACTACGCCGACTTCGCCACGCAGATCTGCCGCGTCACCGGACGTACCAAGTTGACCAAACAGGACATGGAAGACGCCGGGGATAACCTGATCCGCATCATTCTCAAGGGCTGCGGCCTGAAACCTGCCATCTAAGCACTTATGCCATTTACCCTCAGCGGTTTTTGCGAATACCGCGAAGAGATTCGCAAGAGCCGCTTCATTACCTTCGCCGCGCCGATCTCCAGCCCCGCCGAGGCCCAGGCGTTCATTGAACAGCACAGCGACTTGAATGCCTCGCACAACTGCTGGGCCTGGAAGCTCGGTGATCAGTACCGCAGCACCGATGATGGTGAGCCCGGCGGTACGGCCGGCCGGCCGATTCTGGCGGCGATCGAGGCACAGGATTGCGATCAGGTCGCGGTGCTGGTGATTCGCTGGTATGGCGGCATCCAACTGGGCACCGGGGGGCTAGCCCGAGCCTATGGCGGAGGTGCAAACAAATGCCTGCAAGCGGCGCCAAAGCTCGAGCTGATCAGCCGGGTGCCACTGCATTGCGCTTGCGGATTTGCCGAGTTGGCTCTGGTCAAGCTGCGGGTGGCGGAGGCAGGTGGATTGGTTGTGGATGAAAGCTTCACCGCCAATGGTGTCGAGTTGCAGTTGGCCGTAGGCGATGCGCAAATCGACACCTTGCAGTCACAACTGGCCGATTTGAGTCGCGGGCGAATTTTGTTACGGCGCTAAAAGGCTTCAGCACCGGCTGCAATTTTTTGGGGCACGCCGTTTTTTCACTTATTCCATATTTGCCCACATCTGCTGTGCACCCGCCTGTGGATAACCTGAGCACATACCGCTGTAACCCTTTTGTCATGCGGCTTTGCGGACTTTGCTCAATTTTCGTCCAATCTGCCATCAAGCACGTCAAATTCAAATAAAAACAAATAGTTACAGCGGTTTATCGCCTTTAGAAGTAGCCACTCAGTGCTTATGCCCGTGCTGTGAGCTTGCACACAAATACTGTGGAGCAATCTGTGGATAACCCGTTCATGGCCGTCTCGGCGCCGTGTACGGTATGGCTTGTGGTCGATTGCTCATTTTTTGAGCAAAACCGCACGAGCAAAATCGGGGCTTGATTTGCGCCATTGCCCCCATGTGGTGCCGGGTTGTGCGTGGCACATTTGAAAGCTGCGTACTGAACGCCTCTGGTCGCAGGACTTCGAGATTTTCCTGACCTAGTGGCCAGAAAATTGCTTTATCCACAGGCACAAGTCCAACAGCACTGAGCCTGTCATGCCCAATCACGCTCCAATCCCTGATCCAGTTCCGCGCCTGCAACTGCGCAGAATCACAAAACGCTACCCCGGCTGCCTGGCCAACGATGCCATCGACCTGACCATTGCCCCTGGCGAGATCCATGCCCTGCTCGGCGAAAACGGTGCGGGCAAAAGCACGCTGATGAAGATCATCTACGGCGTTACCCACGCCGATTCCGGCGAGGTGATCTGGCAAGGTCAGCGGGTGAGCCTGCGCAACCCGGCCCAGGCCCGGGGTTTGGGAATCGGCATGGTATTCCAGCATTTTTCGCTGTTCGAAACCCTGAGCGTGGCACAGAACATCGCCCTGGCCATGGGCGCGGCGGCAGGCACACCCAAACAGCTTGAGCCGAAGATTCGCGAAGTGTCCCGACGCTACGGCATGACGCTGGAACCGGAGCGACTTGTCCACAGCCTGTCGATCGGTGAACGGCAGCGGGTGGAAATCATTCGCTGCCTGATGCAGGACATCCGCCTGTTGATTCTCGATGAACCGACTTCGGTGCTGACGCCGCAAGAGGCCGATGACTTGTTCGTTACCCTGCGCCGACTCGCCGCCGAAGGCTGCAGCATTTTGTTCATCAGCCACAAGCTCGGGGAAGTGCGTGCGTTGTGCCACAGCGCAACGGTTTTACGAGGCGGTCGGGTGGCCGGGCATTGCGTGCCGGCCGAGTGTTCGAACCAGCAACTGGCGCGCTTGATGGTCGGTGAAGCGGCGGAGTTGATCGCTGACTATCCGAAGGTTACCGGAGGTGATGCGTGCCTTGATGTCCGTGGATTGTCCTGGCACAACCCGGACCCATTCGGCTGCTCGCTTGCCAACATCGACCTTGAAGTGCGCCGCGGTGAAATTGTCGGCATCGCCGGTGTCGCCGGCAATGGCCAGGATGAGTTACTGGCCTTGCTCAGCGGCGAAGCACTGCTGCCCCGCAACGCCAGCGCGACGATCCGTTTTGGCAAGGAGCCAGTCGCCCATTTGCGTCCCGATGCTCGCCGCCAACTTGGTCTGGCGTTCGTCCCCGCCGAACGCCTGGGTCATGGTGCAGTGCCGGAACTGAGCCTGGCGGACAACGCGCTGCTGACTGCGTTCCAGCACGGCTTGGTGAGTAACGGCCTGATCCAGCGCGGCAAAGTCGAAGCACTGGCCGAGGAAATCATCCGCCGTTTCGGGGTCAAGACACCCGATAGCCAGGCGCCGGCCCGCAGCCTGTCCGGCGGCAACTTGCAGAAATTCATCCTCGGTCGGGAATTCCTTCAGCAACCCAGACTGCTGGTCGCCGCACACCCGACCTGGGGCGTGGACGTCGGTGCCGCCGCCACCATTCACCGCGCCTTGATTGCCTTGCGCGATGCCGGCGCGGCGATCCTGGTGATCTCCGAAGACCTGGACGAACTGTTCCAGATCAGCGACCGGCTCGGCGCCTTGTGCGGCGGTCGGCTGTCGGCGCTCCACGCCACCGTCGACACCCGCCTGAGCGATGTCGGCGGCTGGATGGCCGGCCAGTTCGGTGCCCCTCAATCACTCGCATCCGCCACGCGCTAACGGAGTGTCACATGCTGCTTTCTCTTGAACCTCGCGGCCAGCAATCGCGCCTGATGCTGTGGTGCTCGCCGTTGCTGGCGGCTGCACTGACCCTGGGCTGTGGATCGTTGTTGTTTATCGCGCTCGGGCATGACCCGTTGCTGACCTTGCACACCTTGCTGATCGCACCGGTCAGCGACCTGTACGGCGTCTCCGAACTGCTGGTCAAAGCCCTGCCGATTCTGCTCTGCGCATTGGGCCTGGCCGTCGCCTATCAGGCGCGCATCTGGAACATCGGTGCCGAAGGTCAACTGCTGCTCGGTGCGTTGGCCGGCAGTGCGCTGGCGGTGAACATCATCGATATGCAAAGCCGCTGGGCGCTGGTGTTGATCCTGCTTACCGGCACCCTGGCGGGCGCTGCGTGGGCCGGGCTGACGGCGTGGCTGCGTACGCGCTTCAACGCCAATGAGATCCTGACCAGCATCATGCTCAACTACATCGCACTGAACCTGCTGCTGTTCTGCGTTCACGGCCCTTTGAAAGATCCCGCCGGGTTCAACTTCCCCGAGTCAGCGATGTTCGGTGACGCCAGCCGCCTGCCGCTGCTGATGGACGATGGCCGGGTCCACGCCGGAGTTTACTTCGCCCTGCTCGCGTTGGTGGCGGTATGGGTGCTGTTGCAGAAAAGCTTTGTCGGGTTCCAGATCAAAGTGCTGGGGCTGGACAAGCGTGCCGCCGGCTTCGTCGGCTTTCGCGAGAAGCGCCTGATCTGGCTCGCGCTGTTGATCAGCGGCGGCCTGGCGGGGCTTGCCGGTGTGTGCGAAGTCACCGGTCCCATCGGCCAGCTGGTGCCGCAGGTCTCGCCGGGCTACGGCTATGCGGCGATCACCGTGGCATTTCTCGGTCGTCTGAACCCTGTCGGCATCCTGTTTTCCAGCCTGTTGATGGCGCTGCTGTACATCGGTGGCGAAAGCGCACAAATGAGCCTGAACCTGCCGCAAGCGATCACCCAATTGTTCCAGGGCATGATGCTGTTTTTCCTGCTGGCCAGTGATGTGCTGATCCTCTACCGACCGCGTTTGAACCTGCGCTGGGCCCGCCGCGCGCAATCCACCGTCGTACAAACAGGAGCGATGTGATGGATATCGATCTGCTGAGCAATATTTTCTATGCCATGGTCCGCTGCGGTACGCCGTTGTTGCTGGTGGCGCTGGGGGAACTGATCTGCGAGAAAAGCGGCGTCCTCAACCTGGGCCAGGAAGGCATGATGCTGTTTGGTGCGGTGATCGGTTTCATCGTCGCGTTCAATACCGGTCACCTGTGGCTCGGCGTGTTGCTGGCAATGCTCGCCGGGATGCTGTTGTCGTCGCTGTTTGCCCTGGTGGCACTGGTGTTCAACGCCAATCAGGTGGCCACAGGTCTTGCCCTGACGATTTTCGGCGTGGGCCTGTCGACCTTCGTCGGTGCGGCGTGGGTCGGCAAGCCGCTGGCGGGATTCGAGCCGGTGGCGATTCCCTATCTGAGTGAAATCCCACTGATCGGGCGGATGCTGTTTGCCCAGGATCTGCTGGTGTATCTGTCGTTCGCGTTGTTTGCATTAGTGGCCTGGGTGATTCTGAAAAGCCGCGTCGGGCTGATCATTCAGGCGGTCGGGGAAAACCCGGATGCGGCCAGCGCCATGGGCTTGCCGGTGTTGGCCGTGCGGACCTTGGCGGTGTTGTTCGGCGGTGCGATGGCCGGGTTGGCCGGGGCTTACCTGTCCCTGGCTTACACGCCGATGTGGGCGGAGAACATGAGCGCCGGGCGCGGCTGGATTGCCCTGGCGCTGGTGGTGTTCGCCAGTTGGCGGGTGTGGCGCCTGCTGCTCGGCGCGTACCTGTTCGGGCTCGCCAGCATCCTGCACCTGGTGGCGCAGGGACTGGGGCTGGCGATTCCGTCGAGTCTGCTGGCGATGTTGCCGTATGTCGCGACCATTGGGGTGCTGGTGCTGCTGTCCCGGGATGCGGTGCGCACACGGTTGTATGCGCCGGTGTCGCTGGGACAGCCTTGGCAGGCCGGGCATTAGTGGTTGTCTGGTCTGGCCTCATCGCGAGCAAGCTCACTCCCACATAACCGCATCTTGCGTAATTAATGTGTCTGGCGCAGACCCTGTGGGAGCGAGCTTGCTCGCGATGGCTGCCGAACAGGCAACACTTGAGCAATGCCCCACGCCAATTCAAACACCAGAAAAACCACCAGCAGCGAACTCGCGCCATGGATCAGGGCATAAGCCTGCCAGGCCGAGAACAGGAATCTGCCCACGGCGTCATACCGCCCATAAACCTGCTGCGGATCACGAATCCGCAACACCGCCCATACGCACACAATCGAGCCCAACAAATTCGCCATCAACATGTGCACCGGCTCGAACGGTGGCAGCTCACCGGGCAAACTCAACGCCTGACTCACCCACGTCAAAACCCCATGCAACGCCGCAAAACTCCACGGCGTGACAAACGCGACCGTCACGATCAGGTCATACCAGGCACTGCCTTGCACCAACCGGCGATATTGCGTTGTAGTCCACATCGACATTGCTCCATCAATTCAGGGAGCAATAAGGCTAAAGCCTGGAGTATGCTCCAGGGTCAAGCCCCCTCGAGACGTCATGATGCGCATCGGTGAATTAGCCCAGGCCAGCGCCGTCAGCCGCGACACGCTGCGCTTTTACGAGCAGCGCGGATTGATTGCGGCGCAACGCAGCGCCAACGGGTATCGCGACTATCCGCCAGACATGGTGCAACTGGTGCAGTACATCAAGACCGCGCAACGGCTGGGCTTTACCCTCGGCGAGATCGGCAACAGCGTCGCTACAATCTGGCAGTCGCCCGATCCCGACAGTGCCGTCACGCAACTGCTGCAAGACAAACTCAAACTGATCGAAGCCCGCATGGCCGAACTCGGCGCGCTGCGCGATGAGTTGCAACAACGGCTCGGGCAACAGTGTCCATTGAATCCACGACTCTGAATTTTCAAGGAAGCCACTCATGTCCAAGGCAAAAACCGCGCTCATCATCGGCGCCTCCCGGGGGCTTGGCCTCGGGCTGGTGAAAACCCTGTTGGCCGATGGCTGGCAAGTCACCGCCACCGTGCGCGATCCGCAAAAAGCCGAAGCCTTGCAGGCCTTGGGCAAGGTGCGGATCGAAAAGCTCGACATGGACGATCAGCAAGCGGTGTCCGCCCTGAGCCAACAACTCAAGGGCGACGTGTTTGACCTGTTGTTCGTCAATGCCGGGGTTAAGGGGCCGGATGTCCAGACGCCGAACGGTGGCGCGACAATGGCCGAAGTCGGTCAGCTGTTTTTCACCAACGCCGTGGCGCCGATCAACCTGGCCCAGAGTTTTGTCGAGCAACTGCGACCGGACACCGGCGTGCTGGCGTTCATGAGTTCGGTGCTGGGCAGCGTGACCATGCCCGATGCGCCGGAACTGGCACTGTACAAGGCCAGCAAGGCGGCGCTGAACTCCATGACCAACAGCTTCGTCACTCAGTTGGGCGAAACCAGGCTCACCGTGCTGTCGCTGCACCCGGGCTGGGTGAAAACCGACATGGGTGGTGAAGGCGCGGACATCGACGTGGAAACCAGCACCCGTGGCCTGGTCGATCAGGTGAATGCGTATGTCGGCAAGGGTGGGCATCACTTCATCAATTACCGGGGCGAAACCATTCCCTGGTAATACCGCCGGGCTGCATCGGCCTGTCGGGTTGGGCTTGCCCGCCGGGTCGTTTTGATCGACACTTCGCACCTCGCCTCCCCGGCGAACCTGGATCAGCAGACAGGGCAACACTGAGCTGGCAACCCTGAACCCAACTTTCAGAGGAGCCGGCCAACATGCCTGCGACCCGTACCTGGTTAAAGAATCCCCTCGCCATTTTCACGTCCAATGGTCTCGATGCCCGTGGCGGTCTGGTGCTGCAAGACGGTTTGATCGTCGAAGTGCTCGGCGCCGGTCAACAACCGTCCGCACCGTGCAATCAAGTGTTCGATGCCCGCGAGCATGTGATCCTGCCGGGCCTGATCAACACCCATCACCACTTCTATCAAACCCTGACCCGCGCCTGGGCGCCGGTGGTCAATCAGCCGCTGTTCCCGTGGCTGAAAACCCTGTACCCGGTCTGGGCACGCCTGACCCCGGAAAAACTCGCTCTCGCCACCAAGGTCGCGCTGGCTGAATTGCTGCTGTCCGGTTGCACCACCGCCGCCGACCATCACTACCTGTTCCCTGAAGGTCTGGAAAACGCGATCGACGTGCAAGTCGAGAGCGTTCGTGAACTGGGCATGCGCGCCATGCTCACCCGTGGATCCATGAGCCTCGGTGAAAAGGACGGTGGCCTGCCGCCGCAACAGACCGTGCAGGAAGGCGAAGTGATCCTCGCCGACAGTCAGCGGTTGATCGCCGAGTACCATGAACGCGGTGACGGCGCGCAAATCCAGATCGCCCTGGCACCATGCTCGCCGTTCTCGGTGACGCCGGAAATCATGTCGGCCAGTGCCGAGCTGGCGAACAAACTCGACGTGCGCCTGCACACCCACCTGGCAGAAACCCTCGATGAAGAAGATTTCTGCCTGCAACGCTTCGGCCTGCGCACCGTGGACTATCTGGACAGTGTTGGCTGGCTCGGCCCGCGCACCTGGCTGGCCCATGGCATCCATTTCAACCCGGATGAAATCGCCCGCCTCGGCGCCGCCGGCACCGGTATTTGCCATTGCCCGAGTTCGAACATGCGCCTGGCCTCGGGCATCTGTCCGAGCATCGAGTTGACCGATGCGGGTGCCTTGCTTGGTTTGGGTGTGGACGGTTCGGCATCCAACGATGCCTCGAACATGATGCTCGAAGCGCGTCAGGCCCTGTACATCCAGCGCCTGCGCTACGGCGCCGAGAAGATCACCCCGGAGCGCGTGTTGGGCTGGGCGACCAAGGGTTCGGCGAGCCTGCTGGGTCGTAGCGATATCGGCGAGTTGGCCGTGGGCAAGCAGGCTGACCTGGCGATGTTCAAGCTCGATGAACTGCGTTTCTCCGGCAGTCATGATCCGGTGTCGGCGTTGCTGCTGTGTGGTGCTGATCGCGCGGATCGAGTGATGGTCGGTGGCAAGTGGCGGGTGATCGACGGACAGGTCGAGGGGCTGGATCTGAAGGGGTTGATTGCTGATCACAGCCAGGCGGCACGGCAACTGATCGCCGGGACCTGATACAACACCGATTAAAACTGTGGGAGCGAGCCTGCTTGCGATGGCGGTATTTCAGTCACTGACGATGTCGACTGACACACCGCCTTCGCGAGCAGGCTCGCTCCCACATTGGTTTTGTGGATTGGCGCACCAGTGGGTGGCAGCTGTGCAAGGACACGCACTGTTATCGGACTTGAAGGACCTGTCGCGAGCCCGCTCGCGATGGCATCACCGTGGATTCCAATTTTGTTGTCTTGTTGGTCAGCAACTTGCATTGCCCTGTGCAAGCCCGAGAGCTCAGCCAACCTCACAACAAAATGGAGTTTCAATTCATGCACAAACGCCCGTTGAAGAAGCTGCTTTGCGCCGTTGCGGCGGCCATTGGTTTGAGCGCCAGCCTGACCGCCGTAGCCGCCGATCCGCTGAAAGTCGGCTTCGTCTATATCGGTCCGATCGGTGACCACGGCTGGACGTATCAGCATGAACAGGGGCGCAAGGAACTCGCGGAAAAATTCGGCTCGCAGATCACCACCAACTACGTGGAAAACGTCGCCGAAGGCGCCGACGCCGAGCGGGTGATCCGCAACATGGCCAAGGACAACTACGACCTGATCTTCACCACCTCCTTCGGCTACATGAACCCGACGGTGAAAGTTGCCAAACAGTTTCCCAAGGTGACCTTCGAACACGCCACCGGCTACAAGCAGGACAAGAACCTCGGCACTTACCTGGCGCGCACTTACGAGGGCCGCTACGTCGGCGGCTTCCTCGCGGCGAAGATGACCAAGACCAAGAAGGTCGGCTACGTCGCCTCCTTCCCGATCCCGGAAGTGATCCGCGACATCAACGCCATCCAGTTGGCCCTGAACAAATACAATCCCGGCACCGAGATCAAGGTGGTGTGGGTCAACTCATGGTTCGATCCGGGCAAGGAAGCGGACGCCGCCAACGCGTTGATCGATCAGGGCGTGGACGTGGTGTTCCAGCACACCGACAGCCCCGCGCCGATCCAGGCCGCCGAACGTCGCGGCGTGTATGCCGTGGGCTACGCTTCGGACATGGCGCACTTCGGGCCGAAAGCGGTGCTGACCTCCATCGTCAATGACTGGGGGCCGCACTACGTTCAAGCAACCCAAAGCGTGCTCGACCATGACTGGAAATCCCGGGACTACTGGGGCGGTTTGAAGGAGGGCACCGTTGAACTACCGATCAGCGACCTGGTACCGGCGACGGTGAAGAGCGAAGCCGAGCAGCTCATCGCCGACATCAAGAGCGGTGCGCTGCAACTGTTCACCGGGCCGATCAAGGATCAGGCCGGGGTCGAGAAAATCCCGGCGGGCGAGAGTGCGACCACGGCGGAACTGGCGTCGATGAATTACTACGTGGAAGGCATGAAGGCCGAGATTCCGAAGTAATTCTCCAATGCTGAAACACCGTCCCTGTGGGAGCGAGCTTGCTCGCGATGGCGGACTTTCAGTCAGCAAAGATGTTTGTTGTGCTGGCCTCATCGCGAGCAAGCTGAACTGGTCAAGTAATCCCGGACACCGGTTACGGTGTTTATGCCGCTTTTTGCTCCATGGCTATTGGCGACAGAT
>NZ_JBXAJS010000022.1:0-4294 GCF_058797535.1 Pseudomonas sp. GW823-FHT02E01
CCGATCATGATCAAACTCAACCACCAGTAGTTGAAAATGATTGAGCGTGGGACGACGTTTTGGTGATTGCTGTACCAATAAACAACTACGCCAAGAATCAGCGACGACAAGCTGACCGCCTTGATGATCGCAATCAACGCATCGTTGCCGAAGTAGCGCATGACTGCGCGATACATGCCAAATCGGATGAACAACGGGATTGCAACTACCGGGGCACTCAAAAAAAGCCAGGAATGGACGATCAGTGGATTGACCATATCATCAATGCCGAGGCGAACCAGAAAAGCCAACCACAACGCTGCCCACACGAGAACGACGTCGGCCGTAACCTGAATGAGCCGTTTTTGACGGCGTGACAGCTCAAGCAACAGTTTGCGCAATTTATCCATAACCCCGTCGTACACCTCGAACCGCTCCCCATGACCTTGCTTGATCAGTGTACATCTCCAGACGCACCAGTTAACTCAAATAATCATAAATCAGCTATTGAGGGCCTGGTTTTTTTCGATTTCACCCGCGTGAAACTTGATCGCCAGAATCACGAGAGGGAGGTAGGCGACTATCAGCCCCAGCACACCATCTACTCCAAAGGAAGTCACGCAAACCGCAACGGGTAACAACCAGCCGAGATTGATTGCTCCGACAGCAAGAGTGACTGGCAAATGCTTGCGATACCGGCGTGATGCAAACTGATAGGCGTGACTACGATGAGCTTCATAAACTTTGTCACCGCGAACCAGGCGACGAATCAAGGTAAAGGTTGCGTCTACAACAAACACCCCCAACAAAATCAGCCAGGCCCAGAGCAACTGCGGTGCAATCCAGGCAGCCTGAATCGAGATGACACCGAGCACCATGCCGATGAATCCGCTTCCAGCGTCTCCCATGAAGATGCGTGCAGGGGGAAAATTCCAGAACAGAAATCCTCCAACCGCCATCGCCAACAGTCCAGGAACCCACATCTGGCTTTCGAATCCATTCAGCCAATAAAGCACACAAGCACCCAGGCACGCCGAAATCGCTTCAACACTGGCTATACCATCGATTCCGTCCATGAAATTGTAAAGATTGAGCATCCAGACAAGATAGACCGCCGCCAGGATGCATCCCAGCCAACCAAGATCCACAACCCATCCAAACAAGGTAATCGGAGGCAGACCTCCCAGACAGAACAAGGCCCAGGCGGCCGCACAGAAATGGCCTAACAAGCGCCAACGTGCTGCTATATGACCATGATCATCTATGAAGCCGACAATTGCGATCAGACCACCCGCCCCCCCGATAGCGATCAACACTGGCATGGTTGCCAACTGCGCCCATGCCAGAAATGGCAGCGCCAACAAAAATGCGATGACGATCGCGACACCGCCCCCCCTGGGAGTGGGTACTGAATGAGAACTGCGAGCATTGGGGACGTCGACAATACTTCGCGCTAATGCATAACGACGTAATACAGCTGTCAATATCAAGGAAACACTCGCCACTGCCGGAATTAACCACCAATAGATCATTGTTACTTACTTTCTTGAAAATGTTGTGCTGTAGCCTTCAGTGCATCATCTGCCGAGACCGGAGGTGTCCACCCCAGCAATGAGCGAGTTTTGCTGATGTCTACCTGCAAGGATCCGCATAACCGGTTTGACAGGGCTTTCCTTCCGAGCAATGTAGCCACGCCGCGCAGGACGCCGGCAGGTATTGGTACAAGCCGAGCCGTACGCCCAAGGGCAAGCGCTATCTTGCGCAGCAATTGAGTGGTGGAAAGATCCTCACCATCACTGACCAGAAAGGTCTGATTAGCGGCCGCCGGATGACTGATACAGGTAACAATCAAATCCACCAGATTGTCCAATGCTACGAGACTGCGGCTGTTGTGAATTGCCCCAAATGGCAGGGGAATACCTTTATCGAGCCATCGTATCATGCTTTGAAAGTTTGCCTTGACCCCGGGGCCGTAAACCAACACTGGCCTTATGATCACGACCTCCATCCCGGTCTCCACAGCCAATTCACGCAACCGCTCTTCGGCTTCCATCTTGGATACTCCATAGGGATCTGCCGGGGCTGGCGTGTCCTCGGGAGAATACGTGATACCAAAATCGGTACTTTCGCCGTTCACCTTGATGGAACTGATGAATATGAAGCGTCGGACGCCTGCAGACGCAGCCTGGCGCGCGAGATTCACTGTACCTTCAACATTGACTCGCCTGAATGCCGCCAAGGGATCGGTTTCGGTATCATTCATCACATGGACGCGAGCCGCGGCATGTATGACAACGTCTACGCCGGTGAGACCTTTTTTCCAGGACGTAGCACCATCGATACTGTCAACGTGGATCGTCGAGACTTTACTCTGAAGTAATTGCGACCCATTACGTAGCGCGGCAATGACAGTGTAGTTTCTTGCGACCAGACACTTTAGCGTCGCGCCACCAACAAACCCTGTTGCACCGGTTAAAAATACGGTCTTCGACATTATTGGGTGGTCCTTCGCAAAGTAGCAACGCGAAACAACTCTTCCAGACGCCCCATAAGTGCAGGTTTGGAAAAGTGGCTCAAATAGTAGGACCGACCGGCACGCCCCATAATTTCACGTTGAGCAGGGGATGTGGTGGCCAACTGCAGAGTAATCCGCACAAGCCCCTGGATATCACCTGAGGGGCAGGAAACCCCCCCGCCTGACTCTTCGATTACCCGTGCAGCTTCCCCATTGATCATGCCCAGGATCGGCTTGCTCGAAGCCATATAAGCCTGGACCTTCCCGGGAATCGTTTTCTCGAATACATCATTGGTTTTCAATGAAACCAGCAACGCATCGGCACAAGCAAACACCCCTGGCATCTCGCTCAGAGGGTGTCGTCCCAGCAGCAATACGTTGCTCAAGTTTCTTGTCGTGACTTGTTCATGCAACCATTTGCTCATACGCCCATCCCCCACGATCACCCAACGCACTGCCACTTTGTTCTTCAATGCCTCTGCGGCCTCCAGGATCGCAGGGAAATCCTGCGCCTCACCTAAATTTCCTGCAAAAACAATGGTGAAGACCGAGTCATCTCGCTCTAGCAAATTTGAAGTGAGTGGAGTGGAGGCTGAAAAGTCATCCTCAGCCCAACTTGGGAAATAAATCAAACGCTCCGGGGTGATTTCCTTGGTGCAATATTGTTTTACGTTGTCGGCAAAACCTTTGGATTGTAAAAGCAAATAATCAGCACGATTGTAGATCGCACTGACCACGCGTCCGACCAAAGCCAACAAGGCAGGCTGACGGAGTACCCCTACAGCCCTCAGAGTTTCCGGCCAAAGATCAAGGACCCAGACAAATACTGGGACCTTTTTTATCCGTCCTAACACAACTGCGGGAATCGCAGCCATAATAGGAGAAACTGCGTATACGAAAACCGCATCAAACTTTTCATTTCGAAGCTTGAAAACGCCGAGTATGGAAGCGCTGAGAAAAAAAGAAACGTAATTGAAAATCAGGCTGACACTGCGCTTTCCACGCGAAACTAATGGAACTCTAACTATGCGCGCGCCGAAGTAGTTTTTGAAACGCTCAGGACTGGCACTAAATTCCGAATAAACCGAACCCTCAGGGTAATTTGGCCATCCGGTCAACACACTGACCTCATGACCATTTTCCGAGAAGGCACGAACCAGGTCATTGATACGCATATTCTCCGGCCAAAAATACTGTGTAACTATCAGGATCTTTAATTTATTTTCATTCATTCCTGCAGCTCAACTCAGCATTTATCCGTTTATACAATCAAGCTATTGCAAACAATCCCAATTACTTTATCGGCAATATTCGGCATGCGGTACTCAGCGACCGTAGCCATTACGCAAAATCGGAGCTCCATGACAACGATTTGAGAAAGCAGTTTTTCCCAAGCTACCCCCCCAAGCTAGACGATGTGTGGAGCCTGTCAAAAATATGTCTGTTTCGGAATGTGAAACAATCATGGTTCGAGGCGGCGCTGCTGGTAGATCCAGTCAACGATATCGCCATCAGGTGTGTAGCCGCTGACCGTTTCGCGAAGGAGCTGCCTTACGCGCGAATAATCATCCTGTTCAACAGCCCCAAGCAACTCGGCCAGCTTCAGCTTGAGCACCTCCCACGGCAGATGATCCTCGTTTGCACTCATGATCATCGGGTGCTGAGTCGCGCTGACATTGTCACCGATCAACAGCTCTTCGTAGAGCTTTTCGCCAGGACGCAACCCGGTGAATTCGATAGCGATGTCACCATTCAGGTTTTTTTCCGAGCGGACGCTCAGGCCGGACAAATGGATCATCT
>NZ_JBXAJS010000023.1:0-4112 GCF_058797535.1 Pseudomonas sp. GW823-FHT02E01
GGGTTTCGAGAGGAACACCAATGTGCACGTCAAATCTCCTGCGTGATCTTATTGAGTAAACCCATGCACTACGGATGGTGCGGCTGGGGCGGCCGATCAGCACGATCCCGCCAAATCAGGGCGGGGCGCGGCATTTTGCAGGCGAACTTTGTGCCCTTCAAGGGATTATGACGGGTGACGGAAAATTAACTACAAGTCACCCCGTGACCGAATGTCGCAACCAACTGGCTCAATCCCTTGCAGACCGTGCTTTTCAAGGATTCTGGCCGAAATTGAAGAATTTACACATCGGCCGTATGAATGATGCGGCATTGCCTCGAAATAGTGGCGCAAAGCCGCGTCATCAGGCGCTTGTGGGACGTTTGTACGACTTGTCGATACAGTTTGCTGCTATGCGACAAATACGTATATCTGTAGGGCTTTTGTTTTGCTGACTACGGGGTCAAGTAACCTTGTAGAGCCTTTAGCCCTCTAGGCTGTAGCTATACGCCTGATTTACCAGCCAGTCACGAAATGCCCTTAAAGACGCGGATTCGACCTTTCGCTCAGGAATCATCAGGTAGTAAGCCTTGATACTGGACAGTGCTTGGGGGTTGGCGATCACCAGGCGTTTCTCTTTCAACTCCCTTTGAATCAGGAACGGCGGAATCAGGGCAATGCCCATGTCGTGCATGGCTGCCTGGGCGAGCATGGAGAATAGCTCGTAGCGGGGGCCCGTCATGTCTCGCGGGACATTCAGGTGTTGGGAGTCGAACCATTGGCGCCAGGCATAGGGGCGAGTGGTTTGTTGCAGAAGAGGCAAGTCGGCGATTTCCCCGGGCGTCAGACTGGTCTTGTTTCCGAGCAGGTTGGGGCTGCAAACGGGCATCGGATTTTCACCCATCAGCCTGTGGGATTCTGTACCCGACCAATCCGCGTCGCCGAAGTAGATGGCGGCATCAAAATCCGTGTCGGCGAACAGGAACGGCCGCGTGCGGTTGGTCAGGTTGACCGTCACTTCCGGGTGTTTCTGCTGGAAATCCTTGAGTCGCGGCAGCAGCCATTGGGTGCCGAAGGTCGGAACTACGGCCAGTTCGATCACGTTGGTGCCCTGCTGGCCCATCACGGACAAGGTGTCGCGCTCAACGGCATCGAGCTGAGTGGCCACCCGACGGCTGTAGGAGAGTCCGGCTTCCGTCAGCTTGACCCCGCGCCGCGAGCGTCGGAACAGTTCCACACTGAGGAACTCTTCAAGGCTGGCAATCTGTCGGCAAATCGCTCCCTGGGTCAGCGAAAGCTCCTGGGCGGCCTTGGTGAAGCTCTCGTGGCGCGCCGCGGCCTCGAAGCTGATCAGGGCGGTGGTGCTGGGTATCTTTCTGCGCATGTACGTCAACCTCACTAATACATCGCATAAAAGCTCTTTTGCGACGTTTCGGAGTGAGAAATTAGCACAACAGTATGCAAAATCCTCGTTTGCCGTCGCGCCGATCCGGGCCTAGGATCAGCCTACGTTATTTGACCCGATTCGAGAGGACACACTCATGGGCGGTAAAGCTAGCTTCAACTGGATCGATCCCCTGCTGCTGGATCAACAGCTCACTGAAGAAGAACGAATGATTCGCGACACGGCTGCGCAATTCGCTCAGCAAAGCCTTGCGCCGCGCATCCTCGAAGCTTTCCGTCATGAGAAGACCGATCCGGCGATCTTCCGCGAAATGGGCGAGGTCGGCCTGTTGGGCGCAACCATCCCCGAGCAATACGGTGGCAGCGGCCTGAACTATGTCAGCTATGGCCTGATCGCCCGTGAAGTCGAGCGCATCGACTCCGGCTATCGCTCGATGATGAGCGTGCAGTCCTCGCTGGTGATGGTGCCAATCAATGAATTCGGTACCGAAGCGCAGAAGCAGAAGTACCTGCCGAAACTGGCGTCGGGCGAGTGGATCGGCTGCTTCGGCCTGACCGAGCCTAACCACGGCTCCGACCCGGGCGCGATGATCAGTCGTGCGCGCAAAGTGGAAGGCGGCTACAGCCTTACCGGCAGCAAGATGTGGATCACCAACAGCCCGATCGCCGATGTGTTCGTGGTCTGGGCCAAGGACGATGCCGGTGACATTCGCGGCTTCGTTCTGGAGAAAGGCTGGAAAGGTCTGAGCGCTCCGGCGATTCACGGCAAGGTGGGCCTGCGGGCATCGATCACCGGTGAAATCGTGATGGACAACGTGTTCGTTCCGGAAGAGAACATCTTTCCGGACGTCCGTGGTCTGAAAGGTCCTTTCACTTGCCTCAACTCGGCACGTTACGGCATCTCCTGGGGTGCGCTGGGTGCAGCCGAGTTCTGCTGGCACACTGCTCGCCAGTACACCCTGGATCGTCAACAGTTCGGTCGCCCACTGGCTGCTACCCAGTTGATCCAGAAGAAGCTGGCCGACATGCAGACTGAAATCACCATGGCGCTGCAAGGCTGCCTGCGACTGGGTCGTATGAAGGACGAAGGTACCGCTGCGGTCGAAATTACCTCGATGATGAAGCGCAACTCTTGCGGCAAGTCCCTGGATATCGCGCGCATGGCTCGCGATATGTTGGGCGGCAACGGCATCTCCGATGAATTCGGTGTGGCGCGTCACCTGGTCAACCTGGAAGTGGTGAACACCTATGAAGGTACTCACGACGTCCATGCACTGATCCTCGGTCGTGCGCAAACCGGCCTCCAGGCGTTCTATTAAGGAGAACGTCCATGGGCGCGCTATCGCATCTACGGGTACTGGATTTATCGCGGGTGCTGGCCGGGCCTTGGGCCGGGCAGATCCTGGCCGACCTTGGCGCTGAAGTGATCAAGGTCGAGCGTCCGGGTAACGGCGATGACACGCGCGCCTGGGGACCGCCGTTCCTTAAAGACGCTTATGGCGAGAATACCAGCGAGGCTGCTTATTACTTGTCGGCCAATCGCAACAAGCAATCTGTCACCATCGACTTCACTCGCCCTGAAGGGCAGAAGCTGGTGCGTGAACTGGCGGCCAAGTCGGACATCTTGATCGAGAACTTCAAGGTCGGCGGTCTGGCGGCTTATGGCCTGGACTATGAAACGCTGAAGACGATCAATCCGGATCTGATCTATTGCTCGATCACCGGGTTCGGCCAGACCGGTCCTTATGCCAAGCGTGCGGGTTATGACTTCATGATCCAGGGGCTCGGCGGCCTCATGAGTCTGACGGGGCGACCTGAGGGCGAAGAGGGTGCGGGGCCGGTGAAGGTTGGCGTGGCGCTGACGGACATCCTCACCGGGCTGTATTCGACTGTCGCGATCCTGGCTGCGCTTGCGCATCGGGATCACGACGGCGGTGGTCAGCATATCGATATGGCACTGTTGGACGTACAGGTGGCTTGTCTGGCCAATCAGGCAATGAACTACCTGACGACAGGCAATGCGCCAAAACGCTTGGGTAATGCTCACCCGAACATCGTGCCTTATCAGGATTTTCCTACGGCGGATGGCGATTTCATCCTTACCGTCGGGAACGATGGTCAGTTCCGCAAGTTTGCGGAAGTGGCCGGGCAGCCGCAGTGGGCGGACGATCCGCGTTTTGCCACTAACAAGCTGCGGGTGGCAAACAGGGCAATACTGATTCCGCTGATCCGCCAGGCGACGGTGTTCAAGACTACCGCTGAATGGGTGGCGCAACTGGAACAGGCTGGCGTGCCATGCGGGCCTATCAATGACGTGGCCCAGATGTTTGCCGATCCTCAGGTCAAGGCACGTGGGTTGGCTATCGAACTGCCGCATGCGCTGGCCGGGATGGTGCCTCAGGTGGCGAGCCCGATTCGATTGTCGGAGACGCCGGTTGAGTATCGTTTTGCACCTCCTCTGCTGGGTGAGCACACGCTTGAAGTTTTGCAGCGTGTGTTGGGTCTGGATGCCGGGGCGGTGTCCGCATTCAAGGCTTCTGGCGTTCTCTGATAGGTCTCTTCTATATAGAGGGTGTTTCGGCTCCTCTATATAGGCACCCTTTAGGGCGTTTTGCTGCTTTCTGCAGCTTATTGATAGAAAACCTAAATCAGTGCTTGACGGCAGATTCCAGGTGTCTATAATTCGCCCCACTTCCGGCGCAGTCGAAACGGAAAACTCCTTGGTAAAC
>NZ_JBXAJS010000024.1:0-2978 GCF_058797535.1 Pseudomonas sp. GW823-FHT02E01
CATCCGTAGTGCATGGGTTTACTCAATAAGATCACGCAGGAGATTTGACGTGCACATTGGTGTTCCTCTCGAAACCCAGACCGGTGAAACACGGGTTGCTGCAACCCCGGAAACCATCAAGAAGCTGATCGGCCAGGGCCATAAGGTCACTGTACAAAGCGGCGCCGGCATTAATGCCAGCGTTGTCGACAGTGCCTATGAAGCGGCAGGCGCAAGCATTGGCAGCGCCAACGATGCGTTTGGTGCCGAGCTGATTCTCAAAGTCGTCGCCCCCAGCGACAGCGAGCTCGCCCTGATCAAGAGCGGCACCGTAGTGGTGGGCATGCTCAATCCGTTCAGCAATGAAACCATCACCAAAATGGCCGAATGCGGCATTACCGCCTTTGCCCTGGAAGCCGCGCCGCGCACCTCCCGCGCCCAGAGCCTGGACGTACTGTCGTCGCAAGCCAACATCGCCGGCTACAAGGCTGTGTTGCTGGCCGCGCACTACTACCCGCGTTTCATGCCAATGCTGATGACCGCTGCGGGCACCGTGAAAGCGGCGCGCGTGCTGATCCTTGGTGCCGGTGTGGCCGGCTTGCAGGCCATCGCTACCGCCAAGCGCCTGGGGGCGGTGATCGAAGCGTCTGACGTGCGTCCTGCGGTAAAAGAGCAGATCGAATCCCTCGGCGCCAAGTTCGTCGACGTGCCCTACGAGACCGATGAAGAGCGTGAATGCGCCGTCGGTGTCGGCGGTTACGCCCGCCCGATGCCGGCCAGCTGGATGCAGCGCCAGGCCGCGGCCGTGCACGAACGCGCCAAGCAGGCGGACATCGTTATCACCACCGCGCTGATTCCCGGCCGCAAGGCACCGACGCTGCTCAGCGCGCAAACCGTGGCCCAGATGAAACCGGGTTCGGTGGTCATCGATCTCGCGGCAGCCCAGGGCGGCAACTGCCCGCTGACCGTGGCCGACCAGGTGGTCGTCGAAAACGGCGTGACCATCGTGGGCCCGACCAACCTGGCCAGCGCCGTGGCGGCTGACGCTTCGGCGCTGTACGCCCGCAACCTGCTGGACTTCATGAAACTGTTGTTCGATAAAGAAGGACAACTGGTGATCAACCTTGAAGACGATATCGTCGCCGCGTGCCTGATGTGCCGCGACGGCCAGATCGTGCGCAAGAACGGCTGAGGATAAAAACAATGGAAGACATGCTGATCTCTGACGGTATCTACAACCTGATCATCTTCGTGCTGGCGATCTATGTCGGTTACCACGTGGTCTGGAACGTCACGCCTGCGCTGCACACCCCGTTGATGGCGGTGACCAACGCGATCTCGGCGATCGTGATCGTCGGCGCCATGCTGGCAGCGGCTTTGACCGTGACGCCACTGGGCAAGACCATGGGCACCCTGGCCGTGGCCCTGGCCGCGGTGAACGTATTCGGTGGCTTTTTGGTCACCCGCCGCATGCTGGAAATGTTCAAGAAGAAAGCGCCGGCAAAAGCTCCGGCCGCCAAAGCTGAAGCAGTCAAGGCTGAGGTGCAGCAAGCATGAGCATGAACCTGGTTACTTCCCTGTATTTGATCGCCTCGGTCTGCTTCATCCAGGCGCTCAAGGGCCTCTCGCACCCCACCACGTCGCGCCGCGGCAACCTGTTCGGCATGCTCGGCATGGGCCTGGCGATCCTCACCACGGTCGGCCTGATCTATAAGTTGGGCTCCGAACTGGCCCAGGACGGTATCGTCTACGTGATCGTCGGCCTGCTGATCGGCGGCACTGCCGGTTCGATCATGGCCAAACGCGTTGAAATGACCAAGATGCCGGAGCTGGTCGCCTTCATGCACAGCATGATCGGCCTGGCCGCGGTGTTCATCGCCGTGGCTGCCGTGGTCGAGCCGCAGTCGCTGGGCATCGTCAAGCAACTCGGTGACGCGATCCCGGCCGGCAACCGCCTGGAACTGTTCCTCGGTGCCGCCATCGGTGCAATCACCTTCTCCGGTTCGGTGATCGCCTTCGGCAAGCTGTCCGGCAAGTACAAGTTCCGCCTGTTCCAGGGGGCACCGGTACAGTTCAGTGGCCAGCACAAGCTGAACCTGCTGCTGGGCCTGGCCACACTGGGCCTGGGCGTGACGTTCATGCTCACCGGCGACTACACCGCTTTCGGCGTGATGCTGGCGTTGGCCTTCGTGCTCGGCGTGCTGATCATCATCCCGATCGGCGGCGCGGACATGCCCGTGGTCGTGTCGATGCTCAACAGCTACTCCGGCTGGGCAGCGGCGGGCATCGGTTTCTCGCTGAACAACTCGATGCTGATCATCGCCGGCTCGCTGGTAGGTTCGTCCGGTGCAATCCTCTCGTACATCATGTGCAAGGCGATGAACCGCTCCTTCTTTAATGTGCTGCTCGGGGGCTTCGGCAATACGGCAGACGCGGCCGGCCCGGCGGGTTCGAAGGAAGCCCGTCCGGTGAAGTCCGGTTCGGCCGACGACGCGACCTTCCTGCTGACCAACGCCGACACCGTGATCATCGTGCCGGGCTACGGTCTGGCGGTGGCACGTGCGCAGCACGCGCTGAAAGAGCTGACCGAGAAGCTGACCCATCGCGGCGTGACCGTGAAGTATGCGATCCACCCGGTTGCCGGCCGTATGCCCGGCCACATGAACGTGTTGCTGGCCGAGGCCGAAGTGCCTTACGACCAGGTGTTCGAGATGGACGACATCAACTCCGAGTTCGGCCAGGCCGACGTGGTACTGGTGCTGGGCGCCAACGACGTGGTCAACCCGGCCGCGAAGAACGATCCGAAATCGCCGATTGCCGGCATGCCGATCCTCGAAGCGTTCAAGGCCAAGACCATCATCGTCAACAAGCGCTCGATGGCCAGCGGCTACGCCGGCCTGGACAACGAACTGTTCTACCTGGACAAGACCATGATGGTGTTCGGCGACGCTAAAAAGGTCATCGAAGACATGGTCAAAGCCGTCGAGTAACCCTCTGCG
>NZ_JBXAJS010000025.1:0-1799 GCF_058797535.1 Pseudomonas sp. GW823-FHT02E01
GCCAGTGCGGTGCAGTCGCTGAAGGCGGGCGAGAGTCACAACGAAGTGTTCAGCGTGCAAGTCAGCGATGGCCTCGGTGGCGTCGACACCCAGTTGGTGACCATCACCGTCACCGGTAATAACGACGCACCGGTGCTCAGTTTCGCGACGGGCAACGATGTTGGCACCGTGCAGGAAGACACCATCCTTAGCGTCAGCGGCCAGTTCAGTTCGACCGACATCGATCACGATGCCACGAGCAGCTGGACCATCAATGGCTCGCCAGCCGGCACTTACGGCTCGATCGCCGTGGACAACAGCGGCCAGTGGACCTACACGCTGGCCAATGGCGCCAATGGTGTCGCCAGTGCGGTGCAGTCGCTGAAGGCTGGCGAGAGTCATGATGACGTGTTTACGGTGCAGGTCAGCGACGGCCTGGGCGGCGTGGACACCCAGCTGGTGACCGTCACCATTACCGGCAGCAACGATGCGCCGGTGCTCAGCTTCGCGACCGGCCATGATGTTGGCACGGTGCAGGAAGACACCACGCTCAGCGTCAGCGGCCAGTTCAGCTCGGTCGACATCGACCACGATGCCACCGCCACTTGGAGCATTGCCGGGTCAAATACCGGCGCCTATGGCTCGATCGCCGTGAACAACAGCGGCCAATGGACCTACACCCTGGCCAATGGCACCGATGGTGTCGCCAGTGCGGTGCAGTCGCTGAAGGCGGGCGAGAGTCACAACGAAGTGTTCAGCGTGCAGGTCAGCGATGGCCTCGGCGGCGTCGACACCCAGCTGGTGACCGTCACCGTCACCGGCAGCAATGACGCGCCAGTGCTCAGCTTCGCGACCGGCCATGATGCGGGCGCGGTGCAGGAAGACAGCACGCTCAGCGTCAGCGGCCAGTTCAGCTCGGTCGACATCGACCACGATGCCACCGCCACCTGGAGTATTGCCGGGTCAAATACCGGCACCTATGGCTCGATCGCCGTGGACAACAGCGGCCAGTGGACCTACACCCTGGCCAACGGCACCAATGGTGTCGCCAGTGCGGTGCAGTCGCTGAAGGCGGGCGAGAGTCACAACGAAGTGTTCAGCGTGCAGGTTAGCGACGGCCTCGGCGGCGTCGACACCCAGCTGGTGACCGTCACCGTCACCGGCAGCAACGACGCCGCCGTGCTGTCCTCGGCCAGCGTTACGCTAAGCGAAACCAATGCTCCGCTGACCACCGGCGGCAGCCTGACCATTAGCGATATCGACAGCCCGGAAAGCTTCCAGGCGCAAACCAACACCGCCGGCAGCTACGGCCAGTTCTCCATCGGCACCGGCGGTGCCTGGACCTATGTCGCCAGCTCCGCCCACAACGAGTTCGCCGCCGGTACCACCTACACCGACACCTTTGCGGTGAGCAGTGCCGATGGCACCCTCACTTCGGTTACCGTGCATATCCTCGGCACCAACGATGCGGCCGTGCTGTCCGCCGACATCGCCAACCTCACCGAGACCAATGCCGCCACCGACATCTCCACCAGTGGCACCCTGACCATCAGCGACGTCGACAGCGCCGCGACCTTCGTCGCCCAAACCAACACCGCCGGCAGCTACGGCCAGTTCTCCATCGGCACCGGCGGTGCCTGGACCTACGTCGCCAGTTCCGCCCACAACGAGTTCGCCGCCGGCACCACCTACACCGACACCTTCGCGGTGAGCAGTGCCGATGGCACCCTCACTTCGGTTACCGTGCATATCCTCGGCACCAACGATGCGGCCGTGCTGTCCGCCGACATCGCCAACCTCACCGAGACCAATGCCGCCAC
>NZ_JBXAJS010000027.1:0-1759 GCF_058797535.1 Pseudomonas sp. GW823-FHT02E01
GTGATCGGGCCGGCGTTTTCGCCGAGCGTCACGCGGTCAGCACCTTGCACGTCGTTGCTCAGCACGTTGCCGTTGAGGATCAGCAGGGTTTCCGAAGCCGTTGATGCATTGCTGTCGTTCACACCGTTGGGCAGGTCGTCGACGATGTTCACGTCGAGTGAACCGGTGGCAGTGGTGCCGTTGTCGTCGACCACAGTCACGGCGAACTGCTCAGGCAGGGTGTTGGCACCGTTGGCGGTTGGGTGGGCTTCGTTATCGTTCAGGGTGTAGCTGTAGCTCACCATGCCGGTCGCCGCGTTGAACCCGGTAATGGTCAGGGTGCTGCCCAGTGGGGTGGTGATTGATTGCGGGAAGCCGGCAGCCACGCCAGCGGTGACCACGGCGATGCCGCCGACAGTCAGGGTCGTTACACCGTCGAGTGCAGTGACGGTGAAGGTGCCGCTCTGGGTCAGGGCCGACGCGTTGGGGTTGCTGCCGTCGCCGAGATTTTTTTCGTAGACCGTCAGCTCACCGCCATACACGTTGAGGCCGTCGAGGGTCACCGGATTGTCGTTGTTGGAGACGTTGAGCACCAGGTAGGCGGTACGGCTGTCGCCGTCCGAATCGGTGATTGTGTAGGTGAAGGTTTCGGTGCCGTCGCCACCGCCGTGCAGGGCTTTGAAGTCGGCATCGCTGGTGTTGAGGGTGTAGGTGTAAGTGCCATTGGCATTCAGTACCAGAGTGCCGTAGGTGCCGGTGAAGGTACCGGGAGTAATCGGGCCGGCGTTTTCGCCGAGCGGCACGCGGTCGGCGCCTTGCACGTCGTTGCTCAGCACGTTGCCGTTGAGGGTCAGCAGGGTTTCCGAAGCCGTTGATGCATTGCTGTCGTCCACGCCCTTCGGCAAGTCATCGACGATGTTCACGTCGAGAGAACCGGTGGCAGTAGTGCCGTTGTCGTCGACCACGGTCACGGCGAACTGCTCAGGCAGGCTGTTGGCACCGTTGGCGGTTGGGTGCGCTTCGTTATCGTTCAGGGTGTAGCTGTAGCTCACCACGCCGCTCGCCGCGTTGAACCCGGTAATGGTCAGAGTGCTGCCCAGCGGGGTGGTGATCGATTGCGGGAAGCCGGCGGCCACGCCAGCGGTGACCACGGCGATGCCGCCGACAGTCAGGGTCGTTACACCGTCGAGAGCAGTGACGGTGAAGGTGCCGCTCTGGGTCAGGGCCGATGCGTTGGGGTTGCTGCCGTCGCCGAGATTTTTTTCGTAGACCGTCAGCTCACCGCCATACACGTTGAGGCCGTCGAGGGTCACCGGATTGTCGTTGTTGGAGACGTTGAGCACCAGGTAGGCGGTACGGCTGTCGCCGTCCGAATCGGTGATTGTGTAGGTGAAGGTTTCGCTGCCGTCGCCACCACCGTGCAGGGCTTTGAAGTCGGCATCGCTGGTGTTGAGGGTGTAGGTGTAAGTACCATTGGCATTCAGCACCAGGGTGCCGTAGGTGCCGGTGAAGGTGCCGGGGGTGATCGGCCCGGCGTTTTCGCCGAGCGGTACGCGGTCGGCGCCTTGCACGTCGTTGCTCAGCACGTTGCCGTTGAGGGTCAGCAGGGTTTCCGAAGCCGTTGATGCATTGCTGTCGTCCACGCCCTTCGGCAGGTCGTCGACGATGTTGACGTTGATCTGCCCGGTTGCACTGTCGCCATCGCTGTCGGTAGCGACGACGTTGAAGTTCTCGGTCAGGCTGTTGGTGCCGTTGGCGGTTGGATGGGCTTCGTTATCGT
>NZ_JBXAJS010000028.1:0-1694 GCF_058797535.1 Pseudomonas sp. GW823-FHT02E01
TGATACCCGTAGCTTCGGTGTATGGTTTGAGCCCCGTTACATCTTCCGCGCAGGCCGACTCGACTAGTGAGCTATTACGCTTTCTTTAAAGGGTGGCTGCTTCTAAGCCAACCTCCTAGCTGTCTAAGCCTTCCCACATCGTTTCCCACTTAACCATAACTTTGGGACCTTAGCTGACGGTCTGGGTTGTTTCCCTTTTCACGACGGACGTTAGCACCCGCCGTGTGTCTCCCATGCTCGGCACTTGTAGGTATTCGGAGTTTGCATCGGTTTGGTAAGTCGGGATGACCCCCTAGCCGAAACAGTGCTCTACCCCCTACAGTGATACATGAGGCGCTACCTAAATAGCTTTCGAGGAGAACCAGCTATCTCCGAGCTTGATTAGCCTTTCACTCCGATCCACAGGTCATCCGCTAACTTTTCAACGGTAGTCGGTTCGGTCCTCCAGTCAGTGTTACCTAACCTTCAACCTGCCCATGGATAGATCGCCCGGTTTCGGGTCTATTCCCAGCGACTAGACGCCCTATTAAGACTCGCTTTCGCTACGCCTCCCCTATTCGGTTAAGCTCGCCACTGAAAATAAGTCGCTGACCCATTATACAAAAGGTACGCAGTCACCCAACAAAGTGGGCTCCCACTGCTTGTACGCATACGGTTTCAGGATCTATTTCACTCCCCTCTCCGGGGTTCTTTTCGCCTTTCCCTCACGGTACTAGTTCACTATCGGTCAGTCAGTAGTATTTAGCCTTGGAGGATGGTCCCCCCATATTCAGACAAAGTTTCTCGTGCTCCGTCCTACTCGATTTCATGACCAAGAGATTTTCGCGTACAGGGCTATCACCCACTATGGCCGCACTTTCCAGAGCGTTCCGCTAATCTCAAAGCCACTTAAGGGCTAGTCCCCGTTCGCTCGCCACTACTAAGGGAATCTCGGTTGATTTCTTTTCCTCAGGGTACTTAGATGTTTCAGTTCCCCTGGTTCGCCTCTTGCACCTATGTATTCAGTACAAGATAACCATCTTATGATGGCTGGGTTCCCCCATTCAGACATCTCCGGATCAAAGTCTGTTTGCCGACTCCCCGAAGCTTTTCGCAGGCTACCACGTCTTTCATCGCCTCTGACTGCCAAGGCATCCACCGTATGCGCTTCTTCACTTGACCATATAACCCCAAGCAATCTGGTTATACTATGAAGACGACATTCGCCGAAAATTCGAATTTCTCAACTAAGAGAACTCACAAATTTTACCTTAGCCTGATCCGTTACCAGTGAAAGTAACGTTCAGTCTATCTTTCTATCACATACCCAAATTTTTAAAGAACGAACTAGTCAAAGACTAGAAATCAACATTCACGCTGGAATATTCATTTCTAAACTTTCAGAAGCAGTTATATGGTGGAGCCAAACGGGATCGAACCGTTGACCTCCTGCGTGCAAGGCAGGCGCTCTCCCAGCTGAGCTATGGCCCCATAACAAAATTGGTGGGTCTGGGCAGATTCGAACTGCCGACCTCACCCTTATCAGGGGTGCGCTCTAACCAACTGAGCTACAGACCCAATTTCGAGCGCGTAACTGTTAGCTTGGAGCTATCAGCTTGGAGCTTAAAGCTGCTTCTATCGTCTTCTTCAATGAATCAAGCAATTCGTGTGGGAACTTATGGAGCAGCTGAGTCGTCGATTAAGGAGGTGATCCA
>NZ_JBXAJS010000029.1:0-1242 GCF_058797535.1 Pseudomonas sp. GW823-FHT02E01
TGAACTGGCCTAATAATCCCGGACACCTCTTAAGGGCGATATGATTTCGCCAACTTGGAGGTTCCATGAACGAAAGAAAGGTCTATACACGCGAGTTCAAGCTGCATGCTGCCAGCATGGTGCTTGATGATAACTGCCCGGTTCCAGACGTTTGTGCATCGCTGGATATCGGGCCCACCGCTTTACGGCGTTGGGTCGATCAGGTTCGCAAGGAGCGCGAGGGGCAGCCAGTCAAAGGCACCAAGGCGATTACCGAAGATCAGCGCCAGATCCAGGAACTAAAGGCCAAGATCAAGCGCATGGAAATGGAAGCCGAGATCTTAAAAAAGGCTACCGCTCTCTTGATGTCGGATCCCGATCGTTTTCGATGATTGCGGAACTAAGAGAGTCGTTCCCGACAGCTGTCGTGTGTCGTGTTTTCGATGTGAAGCGCAGCAGCTTTTACGAGTGGCTTCAGCGGCGAGCCAAACCGCGGATCAGGCGCGAAGAGCTCAAGCTCAAAGTGGTTGAACTGCACAGCGAAAGCCGCGAATCCATGGGCTCCAGAATGATCAGCAAGGGCCTGAAGTCCCAAAACATTGCAGTTGGAAGAGGCCTTGTCCGAGCGCTGATGAGGGAGGCCAACATTGTCAGTAAACAACGCCAGCCGCACCCATTCAGATCCAAGGGAGTGGAAGCGTTTGTCGCGCCCAATCGGCTCAAGCGCAACTTCAAACCGGCTGCAGTCGATCAGGTCTGGTGTGGTGACGTGACCAGCTTGATGGTGGGCGAGCGCTGGGTTCATCTGGCCATCGTCATCGATTTGTTTGCTCGCCGGGTCATCGGTTGGGCATTTTCGCTGGTCAATGACGCCAACTTGGTCAGCAAGGCGCTACGCATGGCGACAGAGGTTCGAGCGTGCCCTGCGGGGCTGATGTTTCACTCGGATCAGGGCTGTCAGTACACCAGCCGCAAGTTTCAAGAAGAACTGAAGCGTCGTGACATATTGCAAAGCATGAGCCATCGCGGGCAGTGCTGGGACAACGCTCCAACAGAGCGATTTTTCGGCACGCTGAAATCAGAATGGGTGCCTCGTAGTGGCTACAGCAAGATCGAGGAAGCCAAAACCGATATGGTACGCTTCTTCATGTACTACAACCGCACCAGGCTCCACAGCTACAACAACTATCTGTCGCCAATAGCCATGGAGCAAAAAGCGGCATAAACACCGTAACCGGTGTCCGGGATTACTTGACCAGTTCA
>NZ_JBXAJS010000030.1:0-714 GCF_058797535.1 Pseudomonas sp. GW823-FHT02E01
CCCGGTGAATTCGATAGCGATGTCACCATTCAGGTTTTTTTCCGAGCGGACGCTCAGGCCGGACAAATGGATCATCTTCTCGGCCAGCTCGACGATTTTCACGGGCTCGCCCATGTCCAGGACAAAAACATCACCGCCCTGCCCCATGGAGCCCGCCTGAATCACCAGCTGCGCCGCTTCAGGGATGGTCATGAAGTAACGAGTGATCTTCGGATGGGTAACCGTCAATGGCCCGCCGGACTTGATCTGTTTGTGAAACAACGGAATGACCGAACCAGAAGACCCCAGAACATTGCCAAAACGTACCATGGTGAAGCGCGTCTTGTTTACCCGCGAAACGTTGCTCGTATCTCCGAACAACACCGGCGCCAACTCCCGACTGAGCGCCTGCAACATCAACTCGGCCAGCCGCTTGGTGCTGCCCATAACATTGGTCGGGCGCACGGCCTTGTCTGTCGAGATCAGGACGAAGTTGGCAACACCTGCCTTCAAGGCAGCCTCGGCCGTATTGAGCGTACCCACCACGTTGTTCAGCACGCCTTCAGCAATGTTGTGCTCAACCATCGGCACGTGTTTATACGCGGCGGCATGGTAGACAGTGTCTACACGCCACGTTTTCATCACGTCGAGCAACTTCTCCGGATTGCGCACGGAACCGAGAATCGGCAATAGACGGACGGACAAAGACTCACGAGCAATCCGCTGTTCAAGTTC
>NZ_JBXAJS010000031.1:0-696 GCF_058797535.1 Pseudomonas sp. GW823-FHT02E01
CGTTACACCGTCGAGTGCAGTGACGGTGAAGGTGCCGCTCTGGGTCAGGGCCGACGCGTTGGGGTTGCTGCCGTCGCTGAGGTTTTTCTCGAAGACGGTCAACTCACCGTCCCCGGTATTCAAACCGCCAATCGTGATCGGGTCATCGTTGTTGTGGATTTGCAGCACCAGGTTGGCGGTGCTGCTGTCGCCATCGGCGTCTGTCAGCGTATAGGCGAAGGTTTCGGTGCCATTGCCGCCACCGTGCAACGCCTTGAAGTCGGCATCGCTGGTGTTGAGGGTGTAGGTGTAAGTGCCGTTGGCATTCAGCACCAGGGTGCCGTAGGTGCCGGTGAAGGTGCCGGGGGTGATCGGGCCGGCGTTTTCGCCGAGCGTCACGCGGTCAGCACCTTGCACGTCGTTGCTCAGCACGTTGCCGTTGAGCGTCAGCAGGGTTTCCGAGGCGGTGCCATTGTTGTCGCCCACGGCGTTGGGCAGGTCGTCGACGATGTTCACGTCGAGAGAACCGGTGGCAGTGGTGCCGTTGTCGTCGACCACGGTCACGGCGAACTGCTCGGGCAATGTGTTGGCGCCGTTGGCAGTTGGGTGGGCTTCGTTATCGACCTGCGTGTAGCTGTAGCTGACCACGCCGGTCGCCGCGTTGAACCCGGTGATGGTCAGGGTGCTACCCAGCGGGGTGGTGATCGATTGCGGGAA
>NZ_JBXAJS010000032.1:0-624 GCF_058797535.1 Pseudomonas sp. GW823-FHT02E01
ACGCCGATGATCGTGACCTTGAGCAACGGCTCGGTCATTACCATCGACGCGGGCCAGACCAGCGGCAGCGTGAACGTGCCGACTGCGGCCAACGACGTCTATAACAACGGCAGCACCGTCAGCACCACCATCACCGGCACCACTGGCGGCAACTTCGAAAACCTGGTGCCGAACACCACGCCGGCTGTGACCACCATCACTGACTCGATTGACACCACAACGGTGACCCTGACCGCGACCCCGAGCGTGGACGAAAACGGCACCATCACCTACACCGCCACGTTGACCGATGCCCAAGGCAAACCGGTCACCGCGCAGAACGGTCCGGTGACTGTGACCCTCGACAGCGGCAAGGTGATCACCATCGCTGAAGGCCAGAGCTCCGGCAGCTTGCCGGTAACGGTGGGCAACGACCTCTACAAGGGCCCGACCACCGTCACCGAATCCATCAAGGACGCGGTGGGCGGCAACCTCGAGTCCATCGATCCGATCAAGTCCCCCGTGGAAACCACGGTTACCGATGTCAACGACACCACCACCGTGACCTTGACCGCCACCCCGAGCGTGGACGAAAACGGCACCATCACTTACACCGCGACCTTGACCGATGCCCAGGGCAAACCG
>NZ_JBXAJS010000033.1:0-577 GCF_058797535.1 Pseudomonas sp. GW823-FHT02E01
GCTGTCGGTAGCGACGACGTTGAAGTTCTCGGTCAGGCTGTTGGTGCCGTTGGCGGTTGGATGGGCTTCGTTATCGTTGAGGGTGTAGCTGTAGCTGATTACCCCGGTCGCCGGGTTGTAATCGGTGATGGTCAGGGTGCTGCCCAGTAGCGTAACGGCCGTTTGCGGGAAGCTGGCGGCCACGCCTCCGCTGACGACAGTGATGCCGCCCACGGTCAGGGTCGTCACGCCGTCCAGTGCGGTGACGGTGAAGGTGCCGCTCTGGGTCAGGGCCGACGCGTTGGGGTTACTGCCGTCGCCGAGATTTTTTTCGTAAACCGTCAGCTCACCGCCATACACGTTGAGGCCGTTGAGGGTCACCGGATCGTCGTTGTTGTAGACGTTGAGCACCAGGTTGGCGGTGCTGCTGTCGCCGTCCGAATCGGTGATTGTGTAGGTGAAGGTTTCGGTGCCGTCGCCACCACCGTGCAGGGCTTTGAAATCCGCATCGCTGGTGTTGAGGGTGTAGGTGTAAGTGCCGTTGGCATTCAGTACCAGGGTGCCGTAGGTGCCGGTGAAGGTACCGGGGGTGATCGGG
>NZ_JBXAJS010000034.1:0-559 GCF_058797535.1 Pseudomonas sp. GW823-FHT02E01
GAGGAGATACCGCGATGACGACGTTCAACTCCGGGGCCCAACCCCAGAACCGTGCGCCTCAATCCATCGGCTTTCTGTTGCTGGACAATTTCACGCTGATTTCTCTGGCGTCCGCTGTAGAACCGCTGCGGATGGCCAACCAGTTGTCCGGTCGCGAGCTGTATCGCTGGACCACCCTCACCGTCGATGGCGGCCAGGTCTGGGCCAGTGATGGCCTGCAAATCACCCCTGACGCCTCCATGCACAAAGCCCCGCCGATGGACACCGTCATCGTTTGCGGTGGTATCGGCATCCAGCGCACCGTTACCCGTGAACACGTATCCTGGCTGCAAGGCCAGGCCCGCAAGGCCTGCCGACTCGGTGCGGTCTGCACCGGCAGTTGGGCCCTGGCTTGCGCCGGACTGCTCGATGGTTTCGATTGCAGTGTGCACTGGGAGTGCCTGGCGGCGATGCAGGAGGCTTTCCCGCGGATAGTAATGAGTACCCGCTTGTTCACCCTCGACCGTAACCGCTTCACCAGCTCCGGCGGCACCGCGCCGCTGGACATGATGCTGCACCT
>NZ_JBXAJS010000035.1:0-554 GCF_058797535.1 Pseudomonas sp. GW823-FHT02E01
GTGGAGGTGTCGTTGACGTCATTGACCGTGGTGGTTACTGGCGTTGTGTTTGGTGACACCAGCTCCAGGTTGCCACCGTCGGCCGACTTAATCGACTCGGTCACGGTGGTCGGACCTTTGTAGACGTCGTTGCCGACCGTCACCGGCAGGGTGCCGGAACTCTGGCCTTCGGCGATGGTGATGACCTTGCCGCTGTCGAGGGTCACGGTCACCGGACCGTTTTGCGCGGTGACCGGGGTGCCGTTCTTGTCGGTCAGCGTGGCGGTGTAAGTGATGGTGCCGTTTTCGTCCACGCTCGGGGTCGCGGTCAAGGTCACCGTAGTGGTGTCGTTGACATCGGTAACCGTGGTGCTGACCGGGGCCTTGATCGGATCGATGGACTCGAGGTTGCCACCCACCGCGTCCTTGATGGATTCGGTGACGGTGGTCGGGCCCTTGTAGAGGTCGTTGCCGACCGTCACCGGCAGGGTGCCGGAACTCTGGCCTTCGGCAATGGTGATCACTTTGCCACTGTCGAGGGTCACGGTGACCGGACCGTTTTGCGCGGTGACCGG